>JBGSPU010000087.1:0-61237 GCA_041738415.1 Bythopirellula sp. | reverse complement strand
GTTGGGACTGTTGAACAACGCGGAGGATCGTCTTTTCTATCTCCTGACGGCAACAGCAATCGAAGGCCCTTGACGTAAACTCAATGCACAAACAACCTTAAACATGCTATCATGGCCCAAAGTGGCGCTGTCCAATTAGGTAAGATTTCACAACACTTGGAAAGATAGAGATATGACTACAGTTGCGGTCGGATTTATGAGCGGTACTTCCTGTGATGGAGTCGACGTCGCCATTCTTGATACCGATGGGAAGAGTAAGATCACTGTCTTAGATGGGTTAACACTTCCCTATGAGGAAGATCTGTGCGCGCGATTGTTGGAAGCTTCGCAACATGATGTGCCCTTGACGAATTTACTTCGCCTAGAGCAAGATCTTTCGAACCATCACGTCGCAGCGCTGCGACTGCTTCTGAAAAAGTTACCTGAGTTAAGCTCCAAAATCGCAGTCCTGGGATTCCACGGCCATACCGTGCGTCATATCCCCCAGGAAGGACTGACCATGCAGATCGGCAATCCTTGGGTCCTTGCCAAGGAGTTTGGGATTCCCGTCGTGACCGATTTTCGGCGCTGTGACGTGGCTGCGGGTGGACAGGGGGCACCTTTGGTAGCGTTGTTTCATCAAGCGCTGTTTGCCAAAGAGAACCGCCCCACGATGGTGCTCAATCTAGGGGGGGTAGCAAACGTTACTTGGCTGGGTGAACAGGACGAGATCATCGCCGGGGATACCGGACCCGGTTGTGGATTAATTGATGAATGGGCCCAGATGATGGCTGACCTCCCTTACGACCGCGATGGCAAACTCGCGGCTGCTGGGAAAATAGATCAAGAGATACTCAAGTTTGCACTCTCGACGCCCTATTTCTCCCGGCCGCTTCCCAAATCGGCCGACCGCTATGACTTCGATCATGTCGATGTCTCAGGGCTAGGTGTGGAGGATGGTGCGGCAACGCTATGTGCAATTACCGTCGAGGCGATTCATCGCGCTGCACTGAAACTGCCGAAAATGCCTCAGAAAGTGTGGGTCACCGGGGGAGGATCGCATCATCCGGTCATCATGAGGATGCTGGAAGAACGATTCGGCGAGATCCGCAACGTGCGCGAACGGGGATTCAATCCGGATACTCTCGAAGCCGAGTGTTTTGCTTGGCTGGCTATCAGGCACCTGAAGAAACTGCCACTAACCATTCCCGAAACAACTGGTTGTGAGACGCCGGTTAGCGGTGGAGTGAAGGTCCAGTTTCAGTGAGTAGGTGAGCGAGTAGAGGTTACCGACACCTACCTACTAATTCTTTTCGGAAGCCAATTCGCGTTGAGCGAGGCGAAGGCAGCCTTGCACTGGGTCGGTGACTATTTCCACCGAATTGGGAATTACTTTCTGCGCTGCCAGTTCTTGAAGCAATGTCTCACGAATCAATCGACTTCCACATAGGACGCCCCCTGCTAAAGCCAGTGGAAAAGACTCCCCTAGATCAAGTTTTTTCGCTGCCGAAGTGACGAGTGCGGTTAAAGACCCAGCAGCCTGGCAAATAATCTGCAAAGCGACGGGGTCGTGCATATCCGCCATGTCGCTCACTAGGTCGGCCAGTCCCGCGATCGCCGATCGAACATCCCCACTTCGCGAAAGGGCCGCCAACATCTCGCGCGGCTCTGTAATTGTCAGTCGATCGAAGATGGCTTTTGTGAGCAGAGTCGCTGGAGAACGTCCGTCGCTTGCTTGGGAAGCGGCCCTCAGAGCGGCTTGGCCAAGCCAATAAGCGCTCCCTTCATCACCAAACCAATAGCCCCAACCACCAACCACTGCGGTATTGTGCTGCAGATCTGCGGAGAAGGCAACGGAACCTGTGCCCGCGATGAGGGCCACGCCGTTTCCCTGAGGCGTGCCCGCGGCAAGGACCGGCAAGGCATCATGCACAAGCATCAACTGTTGTGCGACATGATTCTCTTGATTCCATTGCTGCAACAGGGATTGAGCTTCCGGACGGCCGGCACCCGAGAGCCCCAACACTGCTGTTGTGACGGGTTCTGGCTGTTGTTGAGCATCCGACCAAGCTTGCTGGAGAGCCACGAGTAGGCTTTCAAGTGCATTTTTCGAGCCTACCGCTTTTAGATTTGAGCAACCTGCACGCCCGCGCCCGAGAATTTTCAACTGGGCATCAAGATCGACTTGAGCCAGACAAGCAACTGTCTTGGTCCCGCCGCCATCAATCCCGAGAATCAATTTTTGAGTCGCAGCCATGACCCCAGTATATCAAACAGAGTAGACCACACTGCAAAATCAAGCTTGACCATTTTCTAAGGCTTTTCGCAAATGCCCTCGGTTTGCCTGGAGTCGTTGGCGAGCCTCTTCGGGAGTGAGTGACATTCGCTGGGAAACAATGGCGACTTTGAGTTCTCCGTCACATCGCTTGAGCTGGATAGCGGCTTCTTCTGAAGGGATGTCCGTTAGTTTAGAAAGAATTCGCTTACTGCGTTCCGTGAGTTTCGTATTCGTCGCCTGCAAGTCGACCATGAGATTCCCATAGGTTTTTCCCAGCCTTACCATGGCACCGGTCGAAAGCATGTTGAGCACCATTTTGGTGGCGGTTCCTGCTTTCATCCGCGTCGAACCACTTAGAATTTCTGGACCCACCACAGGGGTAATACTGAGCTCGGCCAGGGTACTGATGGTCGCATCACGGTTGCAACTGAGACTGATCGTATAGGCCCCTTGGCTGCGCGCATAATTCAACGCACCAGCGACGTAGGGTGTGCGACCGCTAGTGGCGATCCCCACCACGACATCGTGACTACAGAGCTCAATGTTTTTTAGGTCCTGGCATGCAAGCTCGGGCGAATCTTCAGCACCCTCGACGGCACGCAACATGGCACTAGGTCCGCCTGCGATGATTCCAACCACTTGGGAAGGATCCGAATTGAAGGTGGGAGGACATTCAGCAGCATCGAGAATTCCCAACCGACCGGAGGTTCCCGCACCGATATAAATCAGCCGCCCTCCGTGTTGAAGCCGATGAGCGATGACCTCGATCGCTTTGGCAATCGAATCAGTCTGCTGGGCAACGGCCTGGGCAATCTTGGCATCTTCAGAATTGATTAACGCAACGATTTCCTGAGGAGTCAGGTTATCAAGAGATTCTGAAGCTGGATTGCTTGCCTCGGTTGTGAGATGCTCTAGCATACTCTTGATTCTAATTAAGATGTCGGAGAAGAAGTAGTTGACTTGCGCGAAAAAGAGAAATGTTTGCGCTAGGCCTCTTGCCTGATTTACTTCTTCAATTTCGGCTACGAGAGCATGAAAAAACTGACCATCATGAATGTTAGCGAATTCCACCCACGAGGGAATTGACTTTCCGTGTCACTCACTTTGGTTCATACTCTCTTCTCATCGTGTTGCAACAGGGACTGACCGTAAGACTCTGGCTCGTGCTGCTATACTGAACAATAATGCTGCCCTTTTCCATCAATAACCTGTGATAGCTGGTAAGTCTCTTTTGAACCTTTCAATCCATCCCCTTGATGCGGCCATTGTCGTCACTTATCTCGCCGCAGTCATCCTGCTAGGGTTGTGGGTGGGACGTGGCCAGAAGAGCACCTTGGAATACTTCCTGGGAAATCGGTCGCTTCCAACCTGGGCGGTGCTCTTGTCGATAGTCGCCACCGAAACTAGTACCGTGACCTTTCTCAGCATTCCCGGTTTTACCTTTGTTGAGGGGGGAGATATGCGATTCTTGCAGATCACCTTCGGCTACATCGTCGGCAGATTTCTCGTTATCTGGATCCTGTTGCCTCGCTATTTCGAAGGTCAGATATTCACCGCCTACGAAGTCCTCCAGCGACGGTTCGGAGTCTCTTCTCGGCGAGTGACCTCGGCACTTTTTCTGGTCACTCGCAATCTGAGCGACGCATTGCGGTTGTATCTGACCGCCTTGGCCCTCCAGCAGGTCGTGGGCCTGGAATTGCCCTATTGCATCGTGTTGGTGGGAGTCGTGACTATCCTCTACACGTTTCTCGGTGGTGTCAAATCGGTGGTGTGGAATGATTGCCTCCAGTTTTTCATCTATATTCTGGGAGCCGTTGTTGCCTTGGGGCTCATGATCTCTCGATTGCCTGGAGGCTGGGAGCAACTCACCCAATTTGGCGAGGAATTCCATAAGTTTCGCATCTTTGATTTCGACACCAGCCTGACCAAGCCCACCATGACTTTCTGGTCGGGGCTGATCGGCGGAATCTTTCTGACGGCAGCGACCCACGGTACCGACCAATTGATGGTCCAGCGCTATCTCACGTCACGCAGTCGGTGGTCGGCAAGCTGGGCCTTGGGGTTGAGCGGGCTGATTGTTTGCTTACAGTTCGCATTATTCCTGTTTATCGGTGTCGGGCTGGCGTGCTTTTACAGAGAATTTCCCCTGGATGTGCCTTTCGGATCGGGGAGTGGGGATAAAGTCTTTGCGCATTTCATCGTGAACTATTTAGGCCGCGGCTTGGTGGGACTTACCTTGTCGGCTGTGTTTGCTGCGGCAATGTCGACGCTTTCGAGTTCGCTCAACTCGTCGGCGACAGTGCTTGTTCAGGACATCTATTTGCCGCTTACCAAGAGTGAACTGCCACCTCTGCGACAACTCTGGATCAGCCGAATCGCAACGGTAGGTTTCGGGTTTCTGCAGGTAGGCATCGCGCTGGCGTCTTATTACTATGGTGCCACTGAGAATACCGTAAATGGTGTGCTCGGCATCGCAAGTTTTGCCCTGGGCCCCCTTTTGGGATTGTATTTACTGGCGGTTCTTACCGAACGAGTTCACCAGCGTGCTGCTTTGACAGGTTTTTGCCTGGGGGTAGGTACGATAACTACGATTGCCCTGACGACTGACTTGTATTGGGCTTGGTACGCAGGGGTTGGAGCGTTAGTCACCCTAGCCTCTGGGTTGATTGCAAGCTATTGCATCGACGAAATTCCAACTAGAAATGTCGGAGAGGAAAAAAAATGATAGTCTTCGCGAGAGTTCGCTTATCGGTATTTTGCCTGCTAGCTCATTGCTGTTTACTCGCCTGTGCCAAGACGCCGAGCCTGGCGGAAACCGGTTCTTCGGCGCTCCCGGAAAAATCCCCTGCGGAACTGGGACTCAACGCCAGTCGCCTCGACGCGATTGATGAGTTGGTTGCTGCCGAGATTGAGAAGGGAAATCTGCCCGGCTGTGTGGTGATGATCGGACGCCGCGACGGAATTGCTTTGAAGCGAGCCTATGGTCAGCGCCAAGTCGAACCCACGAGCGAAAAGATGACGCTGGATACGGTTTTCGACATGGCCTCGCTTACTAAGCCGCTGGCCACGGCGACAAGCATCATGCTCTTGATTGAGCGCGGTCAGATAAGGTTGCATGATCCCGTGGCAACGTACATTCCGGAGTTCTCCAAAAATGGCAAGGATTCCATTACCATCGAACATCTGCTCACCCATCAGGGAGGCCTGATTCCCGATAATCCCTTGGCGGATTACGAGCAGGGACCCGCAGAAGCATGGAAGAGAATTTTGGAACTCACACCCACCGATCCCGTGGGAAAGAAGTTTGCCTACACCGATGTCGGATTCTTGGTTCTGGGTAAAGTGATTCACCGCGTCACGGGCCAAAATGTGGCAACCTTCGCCGCCGAGAATATCTTTCAACCTCTGGGAATGGCCGAGACAGGTTATCTTCCAAAAGCAGAATTGAGAGCCCGTGCTGCGACCACCGAACAGCGCGAGGGTAAATGGCTACGCGGCGAAGTGCATGATCCTCGATCGGCGCTGCTTGGTGGCATAGCGGGTCACGCGGGACTATTTTCCACGGCCGCGGATTTGGCCAAATATGCGCGGATGTTCCTTTCCGCAGGCGATGGAGGCGACTCGCAGTTTCTCAGCCCTCTGACGATCGCCGAGATGAGTCGACCTAGGAATATCGACGGGAATGAAAGAGCTTTAGGATGGGACAGCTTGAGTAAATATTCCACAAATCGCGGGGAGTTGTTCAGCCGTAAAGCGGTAGGACATGGTGGGTTTACCGGCACTGCCATGTGGATCGATCCCCAACTCGACCTCTTCGTGATTTTTCTTGCGAGCAGACTACATCCCGACGGCGTGGGAAACGTGAATCCACTTGCGGGACGCATTGGTACGATCGCCGCAGCAGCGATATGCGGGAGTGATTGTGTTCCGCAAAACAAAAACGACACTACCAAGACTCTGCTAGGAATTGATGTTCTCGCTCGGAATCAGTTTGCCTCCTTGAAAGGACGTCGGGTAGGCCTGATCACCAATCACACGGGACTTAACAGCCAAGGCGAACGCACGATTGACTTGCTGCATGCGGCGCCGGAAGTAGAACTCGTAGCCATCTTCAGCCCCGAGCATGGCTTGCAGGGAAAGCTCGACGTCGCCAACATCAGCGACACTCGCGACGAGGCGACGGGTTTACCCGTTCACAGCTTGTATGGAGAATCTCGTAAGCCCGAGGCAAAACAACTGGAGGGGATTGATACGCTCGTGTTCGATATCCAGGACATCGGTACACGGTTCTACACTTATGTGTCGACCATGGGCTTGGCCCTCGAAGCCGCCGCAGAACATGACCTCAAGTTTGTCGTGCTCGACCGGCCTAACCCGCTGGGTGGCGAATTGGTCGAAGGCCCCGTGCTCGATGCGGATAAGAAATCGTTCGTAGGTCACCACGCCATCCCTGTCCGACATGGCATGACGGTGGGAGAACTCGCTCAGATGTTCGTTGCGGAAAACAATCTCGACGTCGATCTGCAGGTCGTGAACATAGAAGATTGGTCGCGTGACCAGTATTGGGATCAGACGGGCTTGGTTTGGACCAACCCTTCGCCGAATATGCGTTGTCTCACACAGGCTGTGCTGTACCCCGGCATTGGATTGCTGGAGACAACGAACATCTCGGTAGGACGGGGGACAGATACCCCTTTTGAAGTAATTGGAGCACCATGGGTCGACGGACCGAAGTTAGCTCGGCACCTCAGCCAACGAGACTTGCCCGGCGTGGCGTTTGTGCCGATTCGCTTTGTGCCCCGTGAAAGCAAGTTCGCAAACGAAGCCTGCCAAGGCATCAACATCCTCGTGATCGATCGCCAGGACTTTCAGTCGGTAAAAACTGGGCTGGTCATCGCTCTGGCACTCAAGGAATTGTTCCCCCAGGATTGGGACATGGCCCCTTACAATCGACTGTTAGCTAACGACCAGGTCTTTTCAGCGATTGCCAGTTCTAACACGATCTCACAAATAGAGGAACTGATTGCCCCCAAACTTGCCGAGTTCAAACTGCGCCGACGTAATTTCTTGATCTATCGTTAGTCGGTTGCCGTCGTCTGTTTATTTATACAGAGATTCGAAAAATGTGCGGTGCTCGTTTAGGGCAGCATCATAAAAAAAGACTTCGCCTTTGAGTCCTGCCGCACGATTTGCATTTACCATCCCTTGAATCCGGTCGGTATTGTTGTAATCGCCATCCGCCGTGAGTACCAGGATTCCGGGGCTTAACAGGTGGTGATTCTCAGGAGCGACAAACTGGTCGACGATCTTTTTTAATTCGGCCTCGTAAACCGCTACATCGGTGCGATAGATCTGCGGGCAGACTTCATCGACCCAGCCGTTCTCGATCCACATAGGCCAGTCTTGTAGGTACTGCTGCTTGCACCAGGGATAAATACTCGGGGCCGCGGAAACCACCGCGTCGCGGCGGGTGGCTTTCATTTCGCGATACATCCGCCCCATGAATTGATTGAGTATGTTGGCACGCCAATCGATCCAATCCGCGTCCAGGTGGTCTGCAGGAGGCTCACGACCTGCGTGCTGTTCTTGATAGAGTGCCACGGTCCACGGATCGTAGCCCCCCGTGCTGGGACAAGCCGGCAGACGATCGTCTCCCTGGACGCCATCTACGTCGTACTCGGTGAGGATCTCTTTGAGCAGCGCGAGCACAAAATCTTGCACCTCAGGGCGAAAACCGTTGAGCCACTGAAATCCGTCCTTACTGACTAGCTTTCCTTCGAGGTCGAGCGCAGCCCAGTCGGGATGTTTGCGGACGAGCCAACCACCCTCAGGCTCGTGATAAGAACAAGAAAAGCCAAACTCAAACCACGCAATCACACGGATGTTCTTGGCATGGGCCGCCTCGACAATCTCGCGCAACATGTCGAAGTCCTGGTAGCGGGGATCGCATGCCTGGCCCGATTCACGCAGCATGATGTCGCTCGGGTAGGTCGTCATGCCGCGATTCCAGACAACCACGTAGAGCGTGTTGATACCACACCTGGCGGCCAGATCGACGAAATCGTGAATCCCTTTGACCGAGGTCAGCGTCGGTGTCCCCACGTTGGCGACCCACACGCCACGCACCGGTTTCACTGGAGACTGAGTCGAATCGGCTAGCTGCTGGGCGTAACAGGCAGTGCCACACATCCCATCTATGAAGACCAGTGCGGCTGCCAAACCAATGAAAGTGGAATGTATCATCGCAGAATAAATAGGTGAAAGGAAACGATGACAATCCCGAAGTCTGACGACGGCGATCACCGGGGCAACTTGAGCGGCGGACCAGTCAAGCGGAACTCGAAAGGTTCATTGCCTTCGGGACGGACTTCGGCAGTGAGACCACTTTGGTCGGAATAGGTATATTTCTCGGGGATCAAAACGGGGCCGAGGGTTTGTTCCCCCCCCGTGTTTACGTTAGTAAACTTGGGATTCTGTGAAGCGTAGCAATTAACTTTTACCTTATGTTGGCCCACGATCGCACCGTCAAATTCGGAAAATGTACTGAGTTTGAACGAGCCATCTTGATCGAGCCTTGCGCCAGCAGGCTGCCCCATCTGAGGTTGGAACATGACACTTCCGAAGGGAAGGGGTTTATCGTTGTAATAAACGATACCCTCTACTGGGACTACTTGGGGACCCTTATCGCATCCCAAGCATAATCCTAGGCAAACAGCGAGCAATCCAGGCCAACGAAGATGAAACGTCCAAATTCTAGAACGCTGCATTTACAGGTTCCTCACCGTTTGCAGTTGCCAGGTCTTTGTAGATCTCAATGTCGATGTCATCGGAAATCAAGTGTACGCTACCATCAACATTCACGAATTGGGTTCCCCCGGGGTGGAAGCTACCCAGAGGTAGATAATTGAATTCTATCGCATTACCTGTCACACAAGCACCCGAATTTCTCACCACACACGCATTAGGGGATGTTTCCAAGACTTTAAATGCATAGGGTCCATCGCTGAACCCGGATACGTACCAAGGCCGCACATTGCCGGGGGGGGGTTCTACCAATTGCCCAAGACAGCAGTTGCGATGGACGAACTCGCCAATCATAAAAGTATTGCTTTGGCCATCCAAGATTTGCCCAAGTCCACGTTCCTTACCAATAATCGCTCTCCTGGGGCGGGGACCACCCCCCAAGCTAACTTCCTCCAAAAGAAATGGCCCATTGTCAGGTACTTTTCCAAATGCAGAGGGGACAAGTGCTTCTCCGCGGTTTCTTACTGCTCCTCCGACCCCAGTATAGGAATTCAAGGCACCGAGTTGATATTCATATCCAGTGTCTGCCGAAAGCGTAACTTTTGCGTCTGGCCAGGAAGGGCATACATAACTCTCAATCACCGTGTCACGAACCGGGTCTTCATAGTATTGATTCCCGGTCGCCGCATAATCAAAGATAATTTGATCGTAAACATTCCCTTGTTCCATAAACGGGAGAATATCTACGAATAACCCGTGCTTAACAAAGTTCAAATTATTCTTGACATCTTCAAGAGTTCTCCCATACCCCAGAGGTAACGCCTTGTGGATTGAGGCATAGTTTTGAGCGCCTAGTCCCATCTGGTGCAAATTATTACTGCACTGGACTCGCCGAGCTGCTTCACGCGCAGCTTGAACTGCCGGGAGCAATAAGGCAACCAAAACGCCGATGATGGCAATGACCACTAAAAGTTCAACCAAGGTAAAGCCACAAGTAAACTTGGTTCTCGGCACTCTTTGCATAATTCACTTGCTCCAGTGAAAGTCGGGGGCATTCTGGTATTGGATGCCACAGATCGTATCGAAATGATACCTCAATTAGGAATTGATCTGACTCAGAAATTGTAATGGCGGCGCTGCCGAGCTACCCCCACCGGCAGCGCCACCTTGACTGGTAAGCATCATCGGCGGTTACGGCGACTCGTCCAAATGCAGAGGACTCCCCAAGCGGCCAACCACGCAGTGGCTGGTTCAGGCACCGCCGCAACGGCTGCTACCAACGGAGTGCCATACTGCGACTGCCAAATGCCCAGGTCAAGTCCATCGACATTCTGATCGTTGTTGGCATCGCCATCCATCAGAGTCGCCCCTCCCATCAAGCCAAAGTTGCGTTGCCAAGTGAGAAAATCCTTGCCATCAACATCACCGTCGCCATCGAAATCCGCGTCGTCGACTGTGGCTGGGTCGATCGTTAATTCAAAAGCCTGAATGCCGTTATTGGTGCTCAGGCCATAAATGATTGCCGTTCGTCCTTCGATTGGGCCGAATCGTACCTGTCCTGTACCGTTCACGTTTGGACTCTGAATCACCCCCGTGGGCAGCGCACTGGCCTCGGCGATCTTTCTTTCGGCCAAGGGGAGCGAGGTATCGGTCATGTCATAAATGAAAATTCTAGCGCGGGCAATGGGTTCCTGCGCTGCGCTGGCTTCCATGATCGCGAGAATGGGCCGACCATCGATGACAGCGAAATCCATGGGACGCAGCGTGCTGCCGTCGCTATCGAAGCTGTCGACCAATGTGCCAGTGCTCCCCGAAACGTCGACGACGCGAGCGAAATCTATTCGCTTTCCAATCACCGTGTCAGCATCCTGAAAGGTAATGCCGAGGCCAAAATCTCCTGCGTCCGGTGGAGTGCCCGCCACGTCGACGTGTGTCGCCGTGAAGTTTATGCCATCAGCCGTGTCGAAAAGTGCAAAGCTGTTGTTGCCAGGAACGCTGGAACTGTTGCTGTAGCCGGCCACCAGACGGGTATTGGTTCCGCTGCCGATCACGTCAAACGTATCTCCCAATCGCGCGCCGGCCAGAGGAGCCCCACTGTAGACCAGCGTCGGGGAGGCGGTGGCTTCATTGTCCCAGCGATAAATCTTGAAGGGCGATGTAGTCGCGTTTGTCGTGAGATTGGCCATGTAGATGGCCCCGTCGTCTGCTACGGCAACCATATTTCGCGTGAATGTACCCCCAGTCACATTGGAGTTATTGAAATCGACAAATCCTTTGTCAACGCCCGTCGTACCATCAAGGACCCGAAGTCCCTTGACGGTATCAGGATCTCCAAAGCGGCTTAGCAGCAGTAGGTTGTTGGTCGTGGGGTTGTATGCGATGCCGCGTTCCAAATTGGGCGTACCAATGCCATCGAGAACGTCCCACAGAAAGTCATAGAATCCATCCGAATTCGTATCAGCGCTGGCCACATCACCAGGAAGTAACTCGGCCGGAGCACGCCAACCGGGGTTCATCCCACCAAAAGTGGCTAGCGGGTTAAGTGTTGCGGCAGAAGCAGAGGTTGCAAGTAAGCTGGCCGCCGTCGTAATACTCAGACCCCAAACTCTAAGTTGGTTGATGCGCATCTTCCTCATCTCCAGTAAAATACCTAGTGGCAAATTATCGTAAACCTATTGTTCAAATAAACCTGCCGCCGGCGGTCCCACTTCAACAGAGGGGACATACGCCGGCGACCGGAAATCACAACATTCGCCGCCACCTAACGAGGGAGCGGCAGAACACCTTCCTAATCAAACCGATTAACTTCGTCGGCGGCCAATCAACAGCCCCGCGACACTAAGACCCAACAGAGCCAGCGAAGCTGGTTCCGGCACGACTACCTGAAAGGCTTGGATGCCGTTGTTCGTATTCATGGCGTACAACCGTAGATCGCCCGCAGGACCCGTGCCAAACTTCAGATCGCCAGTACCGTTGGCATTGGTGACAAACGACGTGGTATTGTTGGCGTCATCCATGAAACCGCTAGTTGTCAATAAGGACAAATCGCTCCCGTCATATAAACGCACCAGACTGGAGTTTATGTCCACCGTAGCCAGCAGATTGTTGCTCTGATCGAATGCCAGGGGTGCTTCTCCAGCCGAGATTACACTGTTCGTGTTGGCGGCGCCGCCCGAAAAATCGGCGTCACGAATCATGGAACCCGTCTGCAATCCGACTGCACTGGTGGAATCGATGAAGTCGAGACCCAAACGGAATGCACCTGCCGGGGCAGTTGTGCCAAACGTACCGCCGTCGGAATAGCTCACGCCGTCGGCAGTATTGAACAGTTTGAAACCGGTGCTCCCCGAACCGCTGGCAATGATCTGTGTGCCAACGCCCGATCCGCGAACGGCAAGTGTGTCGCCGGTCCGCGGCAAACCGCTGAGACCGTCAAAGGCAACGGTTGGCACGGCTGCTTCGTTGGCCCAACGATAGACCTTAAAGTTTCCTGCCGCGGAGGTAGAGAGATTTCCAACGTAAATAGCTCCATCATCAGCAACATCGATCTGGTTGATCGCGAAGGTGCCACCTGCAACACCAGTCATATCTAAGGAGCCAACCGGTGCGCCTGTGTCGCCGTCCAAAATGCGGACAAAAGTGCCACCATTACGGTCGGCAACATAAATGCGATTGTTGGCCGAATTGTAGGTCATGCCACGTTGCACGTTGGCCCCTCCCAAGGAACCGGGTGCCTCGGCTGGTGATAACCAACCGTCACCGCCGCCGAAGCTGTTTAGCGGTGTCAAAACAAGCGCCTGTGCTGTTCCGTTGGCACTGAACACGATCAGTGCGCAGAAGACCGTCAGATAGAGTTTTCTCAATTGCATTAGAACTACCTCCCCATGATGTGGGACTAAGGGTGATTGCCAGAGAGCCATTAACGAAGCCAACTGGACTGGGATTCATACAATCCGATTCTTGGTGAACCAACAGAAGAGTCAAGTAAACGTCCACTTCCCCCCATGCTAAGCACGACCCACAAAAACCGCAAACACTTATCGCGTAATTTATTCCACTAAATGCGCACCAGCCGCTCGCCATCTTCCTGTTATTTCCCTACACTCGGGACTTTCCTTGGGAAAATCGGTCGCCATTTTGACAGCATGACAACCCACAAGCTTGAGCATCCAAGAACTACCGGAACTTCAAGCGAGCGAATGCACTCTCTCGATGCTTTCCGAGGCTTTGTGATCGGGGCGATGCTGCTGGTGAACATGACTTGGAACGAGTCCGTCTTTCCCCGCCAGTTTTTTCACGTCCCCTGGAACGACCCTTTGCAAGGGGCCACCTTCGCGGACCTGGTATTTCCTTGGTTCTTGTTCATCGCCGGCGCGTCGATCCCGTTCTCGCTGGCAAGCCGACGAGGGCTTTCGAATGCGAGAATTGTATCCTCCGCCGCACGGCGGGCAATGATTCTCTATGCCTTGGGCGTTCTGCTGACCGTGGCTGGCACGGCAACCACGATGCCGCTGAGTTGGAGCGATTTGCTTCGCTGGAACATTCTGCAACTTATTGGAGCGGCCTATTTCGTAGCGGTTTGCGTGTGGTTGTTGCCCAAGTCCTGGCGTGTCGGTTTTGTGGTTCTGGTGTTGCTGGTCCGCTGGCTCTCAATGCTGGTACCCTCCTGGGAGTCGGCCAACGCGCTCATCGAAACACGCGCTCTCGCGGAAGCCCCTCTCGGACCTGGCACCTGGGCCCATTTTGATGCTCTGAGGCGGATCTTTTCGCTGGAACATCTCCCGCCGACAATCTGGCGAACACTAAGCGGTTGGTTTGGTGCGAGCCAGGAATATCTGCCTGGTGCGGCAATTTCAGTCCTTGGGGGGTTGACTTCCTCGGCGTTGTGGACCCGCCGCTCTGAGGGGGGCGTCATACGAGTTACACTGGCCGGGATAGCGCTAATCTTTCTGGGGTTCTTATTGCAATGGAATTACCAACCGACCGGAGGGGGCTTGCTGGGGCAATTCACCATTCCCTTCAGCAAGTGGTTCTTCAGCCCAGCCTATTGTCTGCTTGCCGCCGGTACGGCAATGTTGCTGCTCGTCGCCTTTTTCATTGCGATTGACTTAAAACACTGGACAACGGCGTGGTGGCTGCGCGTGTGGGGGATGAATGCCTTGGCCCTCTATGTGGCTGCGGAGCTTTCCTTCAAAATGATTTTCAGTCAATGGTTGATAAGACTCCCGAGCGGTGATTCCGACTCATTGGCTGCTGGTTTCCTAGCGTGGGCCGAATACGTTACGGGTTCGCCTGCCATTGCGGGTTGGTGTTTCGCGCTTGGTTGGCTGACGATGTGGTGGTTTGTCTGTTGGTGGCTTTACCGCAGGGAAATCTTCATCCGCGTCTAATGCACATTTAGCGTCCGTGCAAATTCTTACGGAAGGCCAACGGGGTTTGGCCGAAGCGTTTGCGGAAGGCGACGCCGAACTGAGTGGTGCCCGCGTAACCACAGGCATCCGCGATCGCCTCGACCGACAGATCGGACTGAGAGAGCAACTCTTTGCCGCGCTCAAGACGCAGACGGCGAATCTCCTCGGCCGGCAAGCGACCGAAATAACGCTTGAATTGCAGTTCGAGAAAACGACGCGAGACAGGTACCTCGCGGAGCACATCCTCGACGACGATCCCCTGAAACGCATGCGTCTGGATAAAACGCATCGCCTTAGTAATCAGCACGTCGTCGATGGCCAAGGCGTCGGTCGATTGCTTACCGATCACACAAGTGGGAGATATCAAGCGCGGCTCGGTGGGGCAAGCTTCTCCTCGCATCATGGCGTGTAGCATGGAGGCCGCTTCGTAGCCAATTCTCTGGCTAGCCACCGAGATGCTCGACAGGGGCGGTGCACTCAGTTCGCAGAGGAGATCATCGGTATCGGCTGCCAGGATTGCCACTTCGTCCGGAACGGCAATCCCCTCCATGCTACAGACCTCGGTAAGTTCACGACCGCGACGGGCATCGACCGCAAAGATGGCCACCGGGCGGGGCAGGTTGCTGAGCCAACGATGAACGCGAATGTGCTGTTCATCGCGCCCAATGCGACGCGTGACTCGATAGCCAGGCCGGTAAACATGGCATGAGAAATTTTGTTCGTTCAATTCCGCCACGAAGGCCTTCTCACACTCTTTGGAATACTCATTACTCGGAGGAGCGTAATAGGCAAAGTGCTTCAGACCACGACCTTGGAAATGGCTGACCGCCATCTGGGCCCTTTCAGCCTCGTTCGTCCGCACATGACCCATTTTCGGCAGATCGGGGAACACATCATCGACATTCACCGTCGGGAGACCCGTCTCAACGATCTCTTCGAGTTGCAACGGGGTACTGATCCGAGCGATGATCCCATCGCCTCGCCAACGGTCCGGCAACGACCAACGTCGGCTGTAGTCTCGGGGATCAGTAAGCAGATTCCAGGGACCGAACTTACTGCAATAATCAGCTATTCCTTGTACAACGCTTCGCCCCCAACTGTGATCCGTTTCGACGAGGACGGCCACTTCCAGGGGGCGTAATTTGGATGGTTTGGCCATGGATCGACCTCGTGGCGGTGGCTTATTCGGTAACTGGGGGACAGAGGCAGGAACCCCCCCTGCGCCATGATAACAAGGCATGCGCAAATTGTCGAAATTTTTGCGCTGTTTGTCGGGCCTTGAAATAATTCGGTTGCTAGACTGAGATTTTAGGGTTCTCTCGTATCTGGTCACCAGAGGTGCTCTTTGCCTCATTCCTCACTTATACGTTCTGTCGGATTAACCAGCTCGACTTCGGGCGACGGGGTTGAAGCTGCCGTCATTGATACCGACGGGCGCGACGAGGTATGTCCACTGGGTGGGGTTTCTCTGCCCTACGACAGCCAACTTCGCTGGAGGATCCTAGAGGCGACGCAAAACGATCTGCCTACGACGGAAATCCTGCGACTCGAAAAGGGCCTCACACTGCACCACCTCCGGGCCTTTGAACTATTGAAGGAGTCTTACTTCAAGGAGGTTGCCAAGGCAGAGTTGATCGGCTTTCAAGGACACACTCTCAGACACATGCCGAGCGAAGGGCTAACTCTCCAAATCGGCAACCCTTGGCAGTTGGCAGAAGGAACGGGGTTACCGGTGGTGAGCGATTTCCGTCGGCACGACATGGCGACTGGTGGCCAGGGTGGCCCGCTGGTGGCAATGTTTCACTGGGCGCTGATGGCCCAAGAGCCTCGTCCAGCCTTGATGCTTAACCTGGGTTCGGTGGCAAGTGTGACGTGGCTTAGCCAACAAAACGAAATCATCGCCGGTGATACTGGTCCCGGTGTAGGTTTGTTAAATGAATGGATTCAAGAAATGGCGGAGTTGCCCCACGATCTGGAGGGTCGGGTGGCTATCGAAGGGACTGTGGATACGGCGGTCGTACGGGAAGCATTAAAATCACCCTTTTTCTCGCGCTCCTTACCGAAGTCCGCTGATCGCTACGAATTCGACCATGTCGACGTTGCTGGGCTGAGTGTCCCCGATGGCGCTGCCACGCTATGTGCCGTCACCGTAGAGGCTTTCATGCGCGCGGCCAAACAACTTCCTGACTTGCCTGATTTGCTGTGGGTGACTGGCCCTGGGAGCCAACATCCAGTCATCACGAAGATGCTCGCCAAATATTTTGCGTCTGTGAGAAACGTTAGCGAGCGCGGTTTGAATCCGCTGACGATGGCTGCCGAGTGTTTCGCTTGGCTAGCCGTCCGCCACACCAGAGGCTTGCCCATAACTACCCCGGAAACAACCGGCTGCCGTAGCGCCGATTGTGCCGGTTTCATGACATTGCCCTTGAAGAAAAAACCTCAAAGAACGAATTAGCCCGAATGGCACACAAACGCATAGGATTGGTCGACTATCACCTGGATAATTTCCACGCCCAGGTCTATTTGGATGCGCTGCACGGCCCCTTAGCGGACCGTGGCTTCCAAGTGACCGGTGCGACGGCAGTGTTGGCTGAGCCGAGCCAGGAATGGGCGGCTGCCAAGGATGTGCCCTATTTTGATTCCGTCGAGCAACTTGCCGATGAAGTCGACTACTTTGCCATCTTGGCCCCTTCGAATCCCGAGCAACATCTCGACCTCTGCCGCCAGGTTTTCCCCTATCAGAGGCCAACGTTTGTCGATAAGACGTTTGCTCCCGATTATGAAACGGCCGTGCAAATTTTTCGGCTGGCAGACGAGTTGGGTCTCCCCGTGCAGTCGACTTCTGCCCTGAGGAATACCAACATCCAGCAACAGGTCCAGCAACTTACCAGTCCGCTACGGAGCATGTTCATTACCGCGGGAGGAAGTTCGTTCGCAGAATACGGCATCCATCCGGTAGAGCTGGCAGTTAGTTGCCTGGGGGCCGAAGTGGACACACTCATGCGAATCGGTGGCCTCGCACACCCTCAGTTTGTTCTGCAATACTCCGCCAATCGCACGGCGATCATTGATTTCAATGAGGCTACTGACGTACCCTTCAGCGCGCTGGTTACGACAGACGATGGTTCTGAACTGGTTGTTGTTGACACCGAATCTTTGTTTGTCGCCGCCGCTTCCGCAATCTTAGATTTCTTTGAGGCCGGAACCGCTCAGATCGATCGCAATGAAACGTTGATGATTCGCCGGATTCTCGATCTTGCCATGACCGAGGAAGTCGCATCGAAATTCGTAAGTCTAGTCGATGATGTCGGTGTCAGAAAAACTCTACCTGCCCCGCATTGGAAGCACTCTGCAAAAGAAAAGGTATCGGAACGATGAAAATAGGAATTATTGGTGCGGGTATGATCGGTCAAAAACATGCCGCCGCAGCTCGGCTGGCGGAGGCCGAAATAGCATGGATTGTCGATGCGAATGAGAGCGTCGGCCAGGTTTTGGCCCAAGAATACGAGGCTGCCTACAGCAATTCGCCTGAAGAGGTCTGGCGTGACGACTCCGTTGCAGCGGTAGTCATTGGGGTACCTAATTATCTGCACCAACCGCTAGCTATCGACGCACTGCAAGCTGGCAAGGACGTCTTGTTGGAAAAGCCGATGGCGCTCACTCTCGAAGAATGTCAGACGATCGCCAGGGTCGCTGAGTCAACCTCGCGTATCTTGCAGATCGGTTTTGTCCATCGCTACACGGGCGTGGGCAAATTGGCCAAGGAATTGGCAGCCTCTGGCAAATTGGGGGAAATCTACGCAGCGAAGGCCAACCTATTTCTCCGCCGCAGTGTTCCAGGACTCGGCAAATGGTTCACCACGAAGGAACTCTCAGGAGGTGGAGCGCTGATTGACGTCGGGGTACACCTCGTCGATCTGGCCAACCACATCATGGATTTTCCAGAGGTCGAGTCTGTGGCGGGGCAAGTCTTTGAAAACTTTGGCTGTCGGCTGGAATCGTACCGCTACGAAAACATGTGGGCCGGCCCACCCAATCTGGCGGGCGTCTGCGATGTGGAAGACGCCGCACAAGCGCTGGTACGTTTTACCAACGGGGCCACGCTTGAATTGCATGTGGCCTGGGCTGGCAACTATCCACGCAAGTTCTTTCCCGATTCAGTGCTTGGTTTCTTCGGTGACCAAGGAGGGATGGCATTCGAACTGTTCGGCAGCGAAGTTCAATTCACCTCAGAACAATCCGGCAAACTCGTCGACGAGTCCTTGGACGTCGAAGACGTGGATTTTTTCCTGGAACAATTTCGAGATTTCCAGCGGAGCGTTGAGTCTCGCGTCGTGCAAGGTGCCGGCCACAAACAGGCCTGCGCGGTGCAAGCCATCGTCGATGCGATCTACTGCTCAAGCCGGCAACAAGCAGCCCTGTCCCTAGAATCCCCACTGTCCAATTGAGCCGTCAAATCAGTATCTCATCTGGCGTCCTTCAACGAATTGTAGTTCCCACACATGCTCTTCGCGACAGCACACACGATTGATGCGGTGGTCATTGGCATCTATCTGTTCGTGAGTTTTGGAGTCGGAGCATTTGCCAGTCGCATCCTTCATACCGGCTCAGGCGAAGAAGGCTACTACCTCGCGGGGCGGAAAATCCCCGGGTGGATCAATGGCATCTCCTACGCCGTTACCGCGATGAATGCCGACGTTGCCCCGCTCTATTGCGGACTGACGGCGGTGATCGGCTTACCAATCGCGTGGTATTATTTATCGCGATTTACCTTCGCTTGGATGCTCGTTGCCTTACTGTTCGCCGTCCGCTGGCGGTCCTTGGGCATTCGTACGGGCCCCGAGTTTTACTCCATCCGCTTTGGGGGGCATGGCGCTAAATTCGTCCGCGTCTATTCAGCCCTCTTTGCGATTGCCATTAACATGGTCCCCTGGTTGGGTGCCGGGCTGCTGGGAACACACAAGATACTGGGACCGGTGTTCGGCATTGAAAGCAAATTCACCACACTCTCCCTGGTGTTGCCAATTTTGGTTGCGTATGTGTGGATCTCTGGTTTCGCAGGTGTCGTCTTCACTGACGTGTTGCAATCGGGGGTCATCGTACTGGCCAGCGTTCTCTTACTGGCAACGGTGTTAGTCGATCATGGAGGACCCGTCGGATTGGCCGAGGAACTCATTGCGGCCCATCCAGCCGAGCATGAACAAATCATGTCCGTCTTTCCGGTGCCGGGCCACGCAGTACTTGGGCCATTGGTCGTACTGGCGTGGTTTATTGTGCCGACGATTGGTCGCGGCGGAAGTGTCGACCTCGATGGGCAGCGGCTCTTCTCAGCACGAACGCCGCGAGAGGCGGCCAAGGTGCCCATCTGGGCGGCTGGGGCATTGTTCTTGATGTTACTCCTGCTCACGCTGCCCGTGCTCGGGCTGCTGGCCAGCCGACCGGAACTTTATCACGCCTCACCCAGTATGCGTGAAGAAACCTACGGCCTACTTTTGGAAGAACATCTCCCGGTGGGAGTGCTGGGTATTGCACTAGCCGCGCTGCTGGCGAGTGTGATGTCGACGATTGACAGCCACATGAACTACGGCGCTCAAACCTTTGTCAACGACGTGTTGCGTCAGATTCTTCCCAAATCCAAATGGCTCGACCCCGACTCTAGCTCCTGCGTATGGATTGGTCGCTTGGCAATGCTGGGTATTCTAGCCTGTGGCGTCGGGGTGATGTTAGCAGCGGATTCTCTCTTTCGAATTGCCACCATCATTGCCGGTATGTTTGCTTCCAGTGCAGCTTTCTTCTGGGCTCAATGGTGGTGGTGGCGGGTGAACTTCCTCTCCTGGGTGGCGGCCATGGTCTGCGGCCCGCTGGTCTATTTCGGATTGGGATGGCTGTTGCCGCAGGGGGAGTGGTGGGCGGCTCAGATTGCTCTGAGCCCCGCCAATGCTGACACGATGGCGATGCTACAAGCGGTGATCTCTATCTGCTTGACCACGATTGTTTGGTTTACGGTAGCCCTCGTGACTGCCCCCGAAAGTGAGGCAACACTTTGCAATTTCTATCGTCGCGCACGACCATTGGGCTTGTGGGGTCCGATTCGTAATAGAGTTCTAGCCGAAGAGGGGGCGAAAACACCTCTGCCGCGACTGCTCTTGTTTGGAACTCTGATTGGCATTCTCGGCGCAGCCTGGATTGCGGCGGCGGTACTAGGTTTGTCGCAATTGGCGGTGGGCCGCTTCAGCAACGCCCTCGTGTTGGGCCTGATTTCTGCAGTGGGGGCATTCTTGTTCCTGCCACTTTTCCGCTGGCACGTTAAACGCATGGAGGATTCCCAACTAGCCGCCCAAGCCTAACGGCCAACGGCTTACGGAAGAAACAACTCATGAATTCGCATCCGTATATTCCTACTTTTTCATCTCAGACCTTGAGCAACTACCGTTCTGTCTTCGCCTTGATTGTATGGGCGTTTTTGTCGCCGCTCAGCGCCAAGAGTGCTGATACCAGAGAACTCAACGACTTCGATGTGGTGATCGCCGGGGGATCGACCGCCGCATTGGCTGCCGCGCTCTCCTCGGCCAACAGTGGCGCCAAGACAGCGTTGCTGGAACCAACCGACTGGATTGGAGGGCAACTTACCTCCAGCGGAGTCCCCGCCGTGGACGAAGCCTGGCACACGATCCGCGACGACAAGACGCAAGAACCGCTACTGGATGTGGCAAAAATTGCCCGCGACCCGCGTAATATGACGTCCAATTTTCGCAAGTCTCTCGCAGACATGCAAGAATGTGGGGACTGCTGGGTCAGTCGTTACTGTTTTCGACCAAAATTGTACCTCGAACAACAACTGCTCCCTCTACAAAAAGAAGCCGGCGAGAATCTCACCGTGTTTCTCGAAACGGTCGTCAAGCGAGTCGAGGTGGACCCAGTCTCCGGCGAGATGCGCTCTCTAACAGCCATTCGCAGATTTCCTGCTGCAAAACTCGAAGCGAGGGGCTACGATCGGCTCCCCTCGGAAGAACTCACGGATTGGTATTCACCCGAAGATTCCGCTCGATTTAGTAAAGAAGTGCTCCGGTTCGGCCCACATGAGGGTCGTGCCCCAGTATTCATCGACGCTACCGAATGGGGCGAACTGCTCGCCTTGTCCGGGGCCGACTTTTTGCAAGGGGCAGAAGACGTCGAAGGGGATTCTGACGGCCACGACAATTGTGGCCAGTCGACTGTGTTCTGTTTTGTTCAGGAGCTTCATTCCACCCCGCAACAGCAAGCCGCCAGCGACCAGGATCTCTCGAGCTTCGGCTTTGCCGACTACGCCGATAAGAAAAACCCCTGGGAACTGATCTGGACCTACCGCCGCATTCACGGCAAAGACAAGCCCGCCCCGGGAGACCTCTGCCTGCAAAATTGGGGTTACTCGGGCCGACTCAAGCAAGGGGGCAATGACTATCCGTTTGGCTATCTCTTCAAGTCCCGCTTAGAAACAGAGGGGGAACTCGCCGATTGGCGGGGAGGCATTGATCTGGAAGTGCTCGCCGCCGCGGAACAACGGGCGCTCGGCTGGCATGAATGGTTTCGGCAGAATGTCCCACCGCCGTTCGAGCCAGAACAGATTACCCTTAATGGCACTGAACTGGGAACCGGACATGGATTGGCCAAGCTTCCATACATCCGCGACACCCGCCGCTCGATCGGACTGGATGGATATGTGCTCAAATTTGAAGATATTTCGGGTCCCGCGAGTGACGTGACCGGCACGGTTTTTCCTGACCGGATCGCTTTAGGTGCCTATCCTGCAGACGTCCATCCCCTGGTCTCTTGCAAGTATCCGAAGTACGTCAAAGCGGCACACGATACACTTCCTTTTTATCTTCCGTATCGAGCATTGACTCACTACCGTTTCGTAAATCTCTTGGTTGCCGGCAAGACGATGGCACAAAGCTTTCTGGTCAATTCGGCAACGCGACTGCACCCCATCGAATGGTCCACCGGCACCGCAGCAGGAGCCGCGGCTGCTTACATGGCCGAAACGGGAATGAACTCGCGTGAAGCGCTAGTGCATATCGACGAATTGCAACAGAGAGTTCAAGAGTACACTCCCATTCACTGGACAATTCCAGACGAATGACGAACTATTGTCATTCAACACCAATATGGAACGGAATATTGCCAACTGAGGAAACACTAAGTGACCGTACGTCCCCTGTATTTCGCCTTCTGTCTACTCTGTGGGCTGCCAGTGTCATCTTTGTTGGGAGCAGCCCCTGAAGTACGTGGTACCTGGCTGACTACCACGGGAGTGGACCACATCCGCTCAGGTATCAATACACAGGCAACGATGCAAGACCTCCGCGCGGTAGGCCTCAACACGGTTTTTGTCGAAACCTGGAAGAATGGCTTTACCAACTTTCCGTCGCAAACACTCAAATCAATCATCGGTACCACGGATCGCAATCCGACGATCGGCACCTCGCGTGACTTGGTTCAAGAGACTCTGATCCATGCACATCGCAACCAAATGCAATATTACGGTTGGTTCGAATATGGAGTGATGAGTCAATTCGTTGGCTCTGGGGGAAATCCCAATAATCCACTCTCGAACTACATGAAAAGTCGCGGATGGCTGCTGCAGAATCAGTCAGGACAGTACGCCGACAGCACCAATGGTGGATTCGCCTACATGAACGTGGCTGTACCAGAAGTCCGCCAGTTCATTATCAACATGACCCTCGAGGCGGTGAACCGCTACGACTTGGATGGCATCCAGTTCGACGATCACATGGCCTGGCCAATTAACTTTGGCTTCGACACAACGACGATCAATCTCTACACTTCACAAACTGGCAATCCGGCACCCACTTCTCCGACCAATTCCCAGTTTAGCGCATGGCGACAGCAGAAGGTGACTGACTTTGCCAACGAGTTTTACGCGGCCGTCATGGCGACCCGTCCAGAGATCAAATTCTCCGTAAGTCCTTCGATCACCAGCTTTTCAACTACGAATTTCAACGCGGATTGGCCACTATGGGAATCGCAGGAAATTTTTGACGAGTTCGCGATTCAGATGTATCGGTCCTCACTCTCAAGTTTCAATTCCATCGTGAACGCACAAGTCACTCCATTTAAACCCAACGACCTAGGCAAGCTCGTGTTTGGATTGAGAATCAATCCGACCAGTAGCATCACACCCTACGCCGACTTACAAGCCATGATCCAGCGTAGCCGATCTGAGGGGTCTGCCGGTCATAGCCTGTGGTTTAGCGAAGGAGTCCTAGAATCGTACGAAAGCCAATTGACCGCCTTCTACGACGCAACTGGCCAAGGCCAGGCCCAGAATCCAAACTTCGCAGCGGACCATCGGCCCGCGCCGCTGGTCGCCAGTAACGCTGGTGGTGGTCTCTGGGATGTGAACGTAACTAACGCAGACCGGTATCGTATCGTCACCAAGATCGGCAATTACTGGACCGAGTTCAATGTGGCGGAACTCACCTCCGGCGTTCAACAGTTTCTTGTGCCCAGTGCCACGCAGGTCGAGTTGCTCGTTGATCGCCGCACAGCAACTACTTTTCTCGGTGACTTCGATGGAGACAGCGACGTCGACGGCAGAGATTTTCTCGTCTGGCAACGTGGGAAAGGCTTGACATCAGGGGCCACCCCCTGGGACGGCGACGCCAACGCAGATGGCAAAGTCGATGTCTTGGATCTTGCCCGCTTGCAGTTGAACTACGGTTGGTCACAAGCTCAAGAGGATATCAGCCCGATCAGTGTGCCAGAACCTTCCACGATCACAGTTCTAACTGGGATATTTTTCATCTGGTCAGTGCGAATCAGTTATCGGAAAATGGAAGTTCTCGGAAAGTAAATCCATACGAGATTGATTTCCGCGCGGCAGTTTTGCGAAGGTGTGCAAACGTTCCTCGAAAAGCGGGCGCCTAAGATTTATGAAGAACGGCCATGGCATGATTAACTCTTTGCGAAAGGCTTTTCAGGGATGGTCCCGCGACGACGGGTCGCTCTTGGCGGCGGCTGTGTCCTATTATCTGGCACTAGCATTCTTCCCGTTGCTGCTCGTACTGTTATCTGGTTTGGGATTCTTTTTCCAGTGGACGCAATCGGGCCAAGACGCAGAGGCCCAGTTACTCACAACCATCGAAGAGCAGTTGTCGCCGAATTTGAGTTCTCAGGTAAAAACCGTTTTCTCACAAGTTCGCAACAAGGCTTCGCTCGGCGGTCCCATTGGACTAGTGATACTTCTGGCAACCGCGATCGTCCTTTTTACCCAGATCGAGACGGCCTTTGATCGAATTTGGAATGTTAAGAGTGAGAAACGCAGCCTTTGGCAGACGATTCAGCATGTCATTCTCAAACGAGCCCGAGCCTTCGTTATGTTGACTGCGCTGGGGATCATCGTGCTCGTCGTGTTTTCCAGTGGAATAGTTCTGTCAACTATGTTCAGCGTAACCGGCGACTCAGTGGTGAGCGAATGGATTCGCTGGGCCGCACAACTGAGCGTCTCAGCCGGGTTGAATTTTGCCGTCTTTACCTGTATTTATCGATTCTTGCCGAAGGCAAACGTTTCTTGGAAGGCGGCGGCTGCGGGAGGCCTATGTGCGGCCCTCATATGGGAGATTGGACGCCTGATTCTTTCCGCGTTCGTAATCGGCCAGAAATACAGTGCCTACGGAGTACTCGGAGCTTTCCTGGCGATCATGCTGTGGACCTATTACGCGATGTGCGTTTTATTCTTCGGTGCCGAACTCGCTCAAGTAGTTTCTCGACAACAGAGCGCGGTGGAACCCAAATCTTGATTCGCTTGCGAAACCGATATCATAATCCTCAGAGACTCGGTGTTTGCTCACTTTTAGGACTCTCTGGCCCCTGGAGTCCAGCAGTTGGCTCTGACTCGATGGGTGTGCAGAGACGATCGACGGCTTCTCTGGCCGCGTCCAGAAAGGGTAAGAGTATGATGTCACTCCCCGCGTTTTTCAACTGTTCAGCACTTGGAGCATCGTACGCCGTCGTCGCAGTTCGTCCCGCAAAGCCGTGTCGCGAAAGTGATTGTAGCAGCGCAAGATTCACCGAAAGTTGCGGCACGGCACTAACTACCCAACTCGCATTCGATAAGGGTAGTGACACAGCGAACTCCGGATCTTCGGCATCGCCGTACACGACCGCGCAGTCGGACTCGCGCAGGCGACGTACCACATCCGGATCAAAATCCACGCCCAACACACGGTAGCCACGCTGGGACAATCCATTGGTAATGTGATTGCCAAACCGCCCCAACCCGATGACGATCACGCTAAAGCCGTGTAATGACTCCGCCGTCGTCTCCATCGCAACTTCGCGAAACGGGTTCTTCCGCTCGAACCACGACAGCGCCGGCGCAAGCCGCTCATAGATCAAATACGAGTGGCTGATCAAGTAGGTGGAGATCGTGATCGTAAACATACCAACCAGTGTGATCAGGGCCAGTACATCGCCGCTGATGTGACCCAGCGACTTGCCGAGCGCGCCAAGCATGAGTGAGAACTCGCTGATCTGAGCAACCGTCAATCCGGCGAGAAAACCCGTGCGTTTGCGATAGCCCATCGCTCCCATGATGATCATCACAATCAGTGGATTGCCGATCAACACAAAGAGGGACAGCACGAGAGCGGGAAGCAACTGTGGCCCCAGAACGCTCAACTTGAGATATGCGCCCAAGTCGACGAAGAAAAACAAGAGGAGAAAATCTCGCAATCCAACCAATCGCGATCCCAACGCGTCTCGCTCCGGTAGAGGCGCGAGCGAAACGCCGGCCAGAAAAGCTCCAACTTCTTTACTAAAGCCCAACCAGTCGCCAATTGCAGCCAGCGCGATTGCCCAGGCAATCGCCAAGGCCGTCAGCAGTTCTATCGACCGCGCCGCACGTTGGAAAACCGGCGGAATGACATACCGCATTATTAGCGCCAGAATCAGCAGCAAGCCTGCCCCCTTCATCGCGACGAGGAAGATGTCGGCAGCCCATTCGCCGCTACGCTGGCCAGCTCCGAACGCGGTCAGCGCAATCATCACCAGAACGACGACCAAGTCCTGCACGATCAGAAAACCGACTGCGATGCGACCATGCAGAGAATCAATTTCCCGCTTGTCGGACAGTAGCTTGACGATAATGATCGTACTGGAAAACGTCAGGGCAACGGCTACATAAATCGATGAGAGGTGTGATAGTCCCAACGCCAGACAGATGAGGTATCCAATCACAGACGTGAAGATGACCTGCCCTAGTCCGGTTGCTAGAGATACCGGACCCATCGTGCGAATGACCTGCAGATCAAGCTTCAATCCAACAGTGAACAGCAGCAAAGCAATGCCTGTCTTCGCCAGCAGATCGATCTCGCTGCCGATCGTGACCCATTTCAATCCCGCCGGTCCAACCAGGATTCCGACCGTAATGTACGCTACGATCAGGGGCTGTTTCAGCCAGTGGGCCAAAAAGCCTAGCACACCTGCTGCGGCTAAGAGCAAAGCGAATTCGTAAAAAGCGTTTCCCGATTCCAATGGCTCGTTCCCTTATAAACCGGTTCATGTGAGTTGCACCGCCGACACAAATCCCTCAGGCTTGACCGTAAGTACAGAGCAATCAACCTCATCCAAAATGTTCTCGGCCGTGTTGCCGATGACAAATCCGGGAATGCCGGTGCGACATACGGTTCCCATCACCAACAGATCAACCTGTTCAGTTCTAGCAATCTGCGGAATCACGGCCCCCGCATCCCCTTTGATCATGTGGATTCGTGCCGTCTCAAGGGCGTGCTCAGCGAGTAAGGTATCTAGCGCAAACCGGTGCTTTTTCGCTTCTTGCTGAGCATACTGATGAATCTCTGAATCCGCTAAGGCGACTGCCGGACGCCGCAATAATTGTTCGCCCCACAGAGTCCAGGCATGGGCAATGTGCAGTTCCGCACTTTCCTGCGCTGCCAGCGATGAAGCGAGTTGCAGGATGGTTGCGTTCAGAGAATTACGTACCTCGTCCTCAGGATCCGGATCAACGGCAGCCAGAATTCGCAAGAAACGCTTTCGCCGAGTTGGCTTCATGATCCACACGGGGCAAGGACACTGTCGCATCAGATGCCGAGACGTACTACTGAACAGCCGCCTCTTCAGGCCCCCTTTTCCCTCAGCGGTCATGATTACCAGGCCCCGTTTGTGTGAAATGACATCGCGGATAACTTCCAGAGACGGTGTCCCGACCAAGACCTTCGTTGAAATGCGCAATCCCTCCTGTTTCAGCGGAGCAACGAACTTCTTCAACCGTGATTCAAATTCTTTGATTGTCAGCTTTTGTAAATCGAGTGGCGACCCACCGAGATGCAGTGCCTGCCACTGGTCGGGCGGCTTCTTAATGACTTGAACAACAGTTAGTCGGGCCCGGTTATCCTTTGCCAGTCTGGCGGCACGGTCAAATGTTGCTCGGTCACACTCATAAAGCAACAGGATGTTTTTGAATCGATGCATAGCTATCACTTCCTCATTACGAAAGTCGGTCACCGTCAGGAGCTTGAGGCCTCCATCATACGGCGACGATAGGTCCATTTGTAGCGCAGCCACTTCTCGGTTCCGACGATTGCATAGCACGCGACCGCAGTGAGGAGAATGCGCCACCAGGCACTCCAACCGATCGGAGCGGTATGAAAAATGAAGTTCATGAAGGGAATATAGGTGAAGGCGACTTGCAGGGCGATCATACAGCTAACGCCAACTGCGATCCAACGATTCGAGAACAAGCCTAAGGCAAACATCGACTTCGTCAGTGATCGGCAATTGAACAGGTAGAATAACTCCACCATCACAAAGACATTGACAGCGACGGTCCGCGCAGCGGCGTCACTATATCCCTGCCCCAAGGCCCATTCAAAAGACCCAAAGGCCCCGGCAAGTAACACCAATGAAACGATGCACATGCGGAAGATCAGCGTCGCAGTGAGAATCGGCACTTTCGGGTCACGGGGCGGACGGCGCATAATGTCGTGTTCTTTTGGCTCGAACGCCAGCATCAAGCCCAGCAACACAGCCGTGGTCATATTGATCCACAGTATCTGTATGGGGAGCAACGGCAAGGTCACACCAGCGAACACGGAGGTCAAGATCAATAGCCCTTCTCCCGCATTCGTCGGAAGTGTCCAGACAATGAATTTTGTCAGGTTGTCGAACACGCCACGGCCTTCTTCGACCGCAGCTTCAATCGTGGCGAAGTTATCATCCGTTAGGACCATATCGGCTGCTTCTTTCGCGACTTCCGTACCGCCTACCCCCATCGCCACACCTATGTCTGCCTGTTTTAGTGCCGGGGCGTCATTGACCCCGTCACCCGTCATGGCTACAACTTGCTCATTGGCCTGCAACGCCCTCACCAACCGGAGTTTTTGCTCGGGGGTAGCGCGGGCAAACACAGCCACCCGATCGGCGATGTCAATCAGTTCGTGATCACTCTTTTCCGCAAGGTCGTGGCTCGTCATCACGAGAAAGGCTTGTCCTGTGCCGGCCACCGCTCTATCCAAGCCGAGTTTCTCCGCAATGGCCCGTGCCGTTACCGGATGATCACCGGTTATCATCTTCACGCGGATACCCGCGGCCTGGCAGGCTCGCACGGCCTGGATCGCCTCCGGGCGCGGCGGATCGATCATGCCTTGCAGACCCAGAAGCGTCAAACCAACAACGTCGGCGTGCGCGATCGAATCGGTGCCTGGCTTCATTTGGCCACTGGCAAATGCTAATACGCGTAGCCCGCGAGTGGCCATTTCTTCTAACTGCTCAAGGACTGCCTCCCGATCCAGGGCCATCTGCTGGCCGCGACGGTTCAGTGCCGCATCGCACTTGGACAATAAGACTTCGACGGCTCCTTTGACGTAGACCAATCGAGGTTGGTCGGCGCCACAGTTGTGCAGTGTCGCCATATACTGATGCTGGGACTCAAACGGAATGGAATCTAAGCGCGGCAACTGTTGATGAACCTGCTTCGCATCGATCCCAGCTTTTTCCGCAGACAAAATTATCGCTCCCTCGGTGGGATCCCCGTACACCTCCCATCGACCTTCCTTTTGCTTCAGAGTTGAGTCATTGCAGAGCAGTCCAGCTTGTAAGCATTCCTTTAACGCGACGTGATCGACTGCCTGGAGTGCGTCCCCGTCTGCCATGATCTCGCCTTCCGGACTGTATCCGCTTCCGGTAACTTCAAAGTGCTGGCCAGGTACCCAGAGTTCTCGCACGGTCATTTGGTTCACGGTCAAAGTGCCTGTTTTGTCCGAACAAATCGTCGTGGTGCTGCCCAGCGTCTCAACGGCTGGCAACTTGCAGATAATCGCCCGCCTGTCTGCCATCCGTTTTACCCCAATCGCCAAGGTAATCGTCACAGCGGCCGGCAGGCCTTCGGGAATCGCACCAACAGCCAGGGCAACGGCCGCCATGAACATTTCAAATACTGTTTCGCCTCGCAGCACCCCGACAGCGAAGGTCACTACGGCCAGCGCCAGGATCGCGAAAAGCAACAACCGGCTGAAATCAGCGATCTTACGCGTAAGGGGCGTTTGCAGGACGTCCGCGGTCGAAACTAATTCATTGATTCTCCCGACCTCTGTCATCGCACCTGTGGCGAACACAACACCGCGACCTTGGCCGTATGTGACCAAAGTCGAGGAAAACGCTAAGTTACGTCGTTCCGCAAGCGGTGTTTCTGCTGGCAAAGGTTCCGGTTGTTTCTCGACAGGAACTGATTCACCAGTCAAAGTCGATTCGTCGATCTGAAGATCGCGGGAACGAAACAGCCGCACATCGGCGGGAACCTTGTCACCCGATTGCAATAACACGATGTCGCCAGGAACTATTTCGACGGAGGGTACCTGGTGTACTTCGCCGCTGCGTAACACGCGTGCCTCGGTGACTGTCATTTTCGCCAAGGCTTCCAGGGCCTTGGCCGCCTTGGATTCCTGCAGGAACCCGATGATTGCATTCACCAGGACGACCCCAAAAATGACTCCCGAGTCGACCCATTCCTGCAGCGCGGCAGTGATTCCAGCCGCAGCCAGTAGAATGTAGATCAAGGGCTGATGAAACTGCAGCAGAAACGCAACGAGTGCTCCATGCCCAACTTGCAATGGCAACGAGTTAGGCCCATATCTTTTCAGGCGAGCTTGAATCTCAAACAGATCAAGCCCTTTATTAGTGTCGCTACCTAGCAGCGTAATTGCCTCAGCGGCAGAAACCTCGTGCAAGTGTCGTTCGAATAGGTCTGCCATTTTTCCGTCTTCAATGGGTTAATAAACCGAAGCCTTGGCCACAATAAATATCCCTAATTTCTAAATCAAATAGACACCGGCGAGACAAAATCGGGTGGCTTCACTGCCAGCACCGAACAGGGAATCAGCGGGAGGATGTTCTCGGCCGTGTTGCCAGAAATCAGTCCGGTGATGCCATTGTGGGCAACCGTACCCAGGACCGTGAGTTGGATATTGTGCTGCTGAACATGCTTCAGCACGGCACAATCGGGGGGCTCTGTAACGATGTAAACCTGCGGAGAACGAGCAAACTGGTGCTGCGAAAGCTGGGTGTCGATGTGCTGTTCGGCAAGTGACCTGTACTGCGCCACTTTGTCGGCCGACACACTGGCGAGTTGCGCATAATTTAGCTCGGGAAATTCTATTGTGTGAAGCACGTGCAACTCAGCGCCTTGAAGCTCCGCCATCGAGCAACCCAGTTCCATGGCAATATCGCCGACAGCGCGCAGGCAATGGGCGATAAGGACCGAATTGATTTGCGATTCTGGTTGTGGCTGGGTGATCCAAACTGGGCACGGACATTTTCGCAAGAGCTTTATTCCGGTGCTTCCCATCAACAAGCTCGTGAACGCACCGTGGTGCCAGGCTCCCGCCACGACTAGATCGTGACCTGCTTCTAAGACGCGCTTAATCATTTGAAGCCAACTCTTACCGAAGCAAACGTCCATATCGGCCGAGACCCCTTCCGCTGCGGCACGCGCGACCAGGCAATTCAATACGTCTTTGGCTTCGGCGACAACAGTTTCTTCCTCATCCGACTCTTCGATCATTCTTCGGGCGGCTTCGCTCACATCAAGCGAGTACATGAATGTCAGACGCGCTGAGTTGATCTTCGCCAGCCACATCGCGCGTTCGACGACTTCGGCGCTGGAAGCAGGAAGTTCGGAGGAGACGAACCAATCTCCTTGCGACAAGTCTACGCCTACCAAGATGTTCTTGAATCGTCGCATTCTTCAGACCCATCTGCTTGCACTGCGAAATTGATTCAATGCCCCCATCACCATGCACTTTCAGTGCCTGTGGTCCTTTTATTCTAACAGGGCTTCACTCGCGTGAAAACCTTCCCTAAAACGCGGCAGCAGAACTTCGAAGAATGCCGGCCTGTGTCCAGGGAGTCGGGAATTTAATACAACTAGAGTTTGTAACAGATTAAAAATTCACCGTCGCAAAATAGTCGTCCAATGTTTCAGCCCGGCGAATTTGCTCGACTTCGCCGTCTGGTTTGAACAAGAGTTCGGCACAGCGGAGCCGGCCATTGTATTGAAAACCCATCGCGTGGCCGTGTGCGCCGGCATCGTGGATCACCAGCACGTCGCCCACTTCCACCTCCGGCAATTCTCGGTCGATCGCAAACTTATCGTTGTTCTCGCAAAGCGAACCGACAACATCAACCGTTTTTCGGTAAGTCTGATCTTCTTTGCCCATGACCGTGATGTGATGATATGCGCCATACATGCCGGGACGCATGAGATTCGACATACAGGCATCGACACCCACATAATTTTTGTAGGTCTCCTTGCAATTGATCGCACGGGTAATCAGAAAACCGAAAGGCCCAGTGATCGTGCGACCGTTTTCCATGAAAATGTGGGGGCGAAGACCAGCGGGAGTGAGAACTTCGTCGTACAGCCGATGCACTCTCGCACCGAAGTCGGCCAGATTCACCTCCGTGTCCTCGGGCCGATAGCCGACCCCAATTCCGCCGCCAAGATTGATGAACTCGATCTCGATCCCCAGTTCGTTTTTGATCAGCCGCGTTAAATCAAAGAGCATCTGCGCCGTGTCAAGCAGCGACTTTACGCTCAATTCATTCGAGACCACCATCGTGTGCAGGCCAAAGTGCGTTGCCCCCAGATCCTGGCATCGCTTGTACCCGGCAAAGAGTTGCTCCCGTGTGCAGCCAAATTTTGCCTCCTGCGGGTCGCCGATAATGACGTTTCCGGACCGCTCTGGGCCGGGGTTGTAGCGGAAAGAAATTGTCGCGGGCATCTTCCCTGCCCGGAGTAGCGTGTCAATCAAGTCAGGATGATCCAGATTAATGATCGCTCCCAACTCAAGAGCGCAGGCATATTCCTCGGCGGTCGTATTGTTCGAGGTGAACATGATCGATTCGCCGTTGAGCCCGATCCGTTCGCAGAGCACCAACTCGGCCATGCTGGAACAGTCGGCGCCGCTCCCCTCATCACGTAGCAGAGACACGATCCGCGGATTCGGCGTCGCCTTCACGGCAAAGTATTGGCGAAAACCCTCGTTCCAACTAAACGCCTGCAGCAGTTCCCGCATCCGATGGCGAATACCCGTTTCGTCGTAGAGATAAAACGGCGTCGGGTATTCCCGCAAAATGCGTTCGAGCACGGCGGAGTCAAAGGGGAGCGTCTTATTCATAACCATTGAATCTAGGTGGAAATAAACCGTCATGGCGCAAGCCACCCATCGTAGCAGATGCCACAAACTCAGGCGAGTGGGGAGTAATAAGTAGCCGGTGTGTCCCAAAGGCGAGCCAGAGGTGAAAGCTTCCGGAGTGAACGCCCAAGGCTTACGCTCCCGGCTCGCCATATGTTTTCCGACGCGTTCCGTTTGTTCGAGTAGGACTCGATCGCGGCTAACCGATGTCAGCGCCGATTTCTGCGACGACGTTCGAAGAATTCTTCGGGGCTTTCGCCGCGTAGGACCGATTCGATAACTTCTGCGGGAGATAGATCAAGGTCATCCATCATTTCCCTTAACTCAGGGGGCAAATCGGCCACATCTGGCATGTTCTTCAAATCAATGCCTGGAGGTAAACCGGAGCTGCGGAACCGACGTGTTGGGGGCGGCATTTTCAGTAGACTTATTGATCGAGAGGCGTATTCCAATAGGCTACTTGGCAGAGCATGGGTCTGGGCATCTTGGCTGAGCGCGATCGCTGTTTCGTAGTATTGGATTGCCTTGCGGCGATTGCAACTCCGAGGACCGCGCGACATTTCATAGGCCCCAATTCCCAACCAGAAATAAGGATTCGAGGCAAAACGCTTGCATCCTATGCCCGACAATTGCTTCAAGAGTGCCGCTTCTTCCCGATCAAACGCATACAAAACGGCGTCGACGAGATCGACCTCACTCCATCCCTTTTTCGGACATTTTTTCAGGTAGGTTGAGACAAGCTTCTCGTGGGCCTTGAATCCATGGTATGTGACATCTGCACTGGTCAAAGAGTTGAAATAACGCGCCATCGCGCCCCCGGCGAGGCAATTGATACGAGATTTTGTGGCCGCCGTTAGCTCGGTATTAAGCTCGCTGCGGATGCGATTGCTCACTCCGCACTGCAGTGCATTGGCACAATACACCAGCGCGGCAGCAGGTGCAAAATCGGGTTGAGACTGCACAAGTGCTTGATAGCGAGCCTCTGCCCCTTCCAGATTACCCGATTTCAGGTCAACGGCCGCACGCATTGCTTCCAACACAAAAGATTCTCGACCCGGTCCAACATATTTTTCTGCCTGATCGAGTTCGGCGAGAGCAACTTCGAACTGATCTTCCCTGGCAGCGAGGCGCGCGATGTCGAAAGCACACTCCCAGCATATTTTGGCCACTTGCGGGTCGCGCGGTCGGAGTTTCTCCACCCTACGAGCGTAACGCTGCGCCTTGGCTGGCTCCCGAGCAGTGAGCCGGAAGTGACGGGCTGCTTCCAGTTGGACCTCGAAGTCATCCTCAAACCGCGAGGCAAATTCCTCATACAGGCCGCTGGCTCGTTTCACCTCTCCCCACTCGTCGAGCATTCGGCAGTGATCTGCATAGGCCCCTTTCAGCCCCTTATCGTGCTGTCGGCTCTTGGCAAAATAATCGTCTGCCGCTTGCAGGTAATCTTTGACATCGTCGTCTATTGAGTCTCGCAAATGCATCGGCCACTCCGGGTACACTTGAGCTTCGAGTTCAATCGCCTCGGCTCGACTCAGTCGCGCCAAATGTAGGTATACTAGCGCAATTGCCGACTCGCGTTGCGAAAGGTTCAGCTTTTCAGATTTCGCAAGGTCGACGATGTATTCGTTCCACGCCTTTATCGCTTCGTCGATATAGTCGTCGAATTCGAAGAAGAGCGCAGTGGCGCGCGACATACGCGGATCGTGCCGCATCGAAGGCTTCATTCTTCGCAACCGTTCGAATTCGTCGTAGTTGCACTCTTGGATGAATTTCGTGGCGATTATCTCCGACACGCGCTCGACGACTTCAGGATGAGACTGACTGAATTCTTGTTTTAATTGCCCATAAGACACCGTCCAACGATTCCCTTCCTGCAGAGCGGTTTGCAATCGACGCAGATTTCTCGCTAACGGGGTATCGAGGCCCTTGCGGACCTCCCGGAGGCGGTTTCGGTCAATTGCTGAATCCCGTGCCTGCCCCGCGGTGGCCGAAGCCACCGCTAACGATTGTGCAATACGAAATGGTAATCGACCCTCCGTTAGTCGTGCCCAATTGCTATCGCGGCGGTCGTTCGCCTGATCATAAAAGGCGATCAATCCGCGCACGAACAGTTTCCAATCGGCCAGCGGAGACAGCCGTCCAATTGCTTGCAACAATTCAGACGCTTCGTCGTCTCTGCCATCAGCCACCGCTTCAAGCGACTCGCGAACTAGCTTCACTTCGGGGACCAGTGTAGTTGGACACCCTTTGGTATCCCCGCTTCTGACTGCAGCGTCGATCAACTGGCTCAGCAGGAAAGGATCGGAGCTAAGCTGTTGGCCGTTCGTTTGGACATCTCCTACACCCAACAGCACCTTAAACCTTTGCACCTCGTCGACCTCGCAGAAATCATCTCCCGCGATGGAACTGAGTTCCTCCAGAATCGCGCGGGCTGGTTCAAGCATCTTGCGAGTATAGAGATCCCGTGTTCGATTCAAGAGCGCCCGACTAAGGAGCAACGTGATTGGTTCGGAAGGGTCGCGGCGATACGCAATCCGAGCGTGTTTGACTGCGATCTTCGTATTCCCCTTTGATAGTTCGCGTTCGGCAATCGCCAGATCGTCGACTTTGTTGCCAGTTCGCTGTTTTCCCTTTTTCTTGCCAGCCACTTTTGCTCAAAGCCTCCATGAAATAAGATAGTGCGCCGGACTCGAATCCGGTCAGGCTTGCTGTTACATTGCGAGCATACGCAATTTTCGCCTAGACTCCAAGTTCCCCTGCCCACCCACCTCGATCCGGAGAAACTAGCACGATGCCCGATCCCTTACAAATACTGGGCCTGCCGACCACTGCCTCTGAGCAAGAAATCCGGTCTCGGTATCTTGAGTTGGTTCGAAAGTTTTCACCCGATTCGCAACCAGCCAGGTTTGCCGAGATTCGCGCGGCTTACGACGATCTCTCTGACCCGCGTCGACGGTTGCAGCGGCAACTGTTTAAGCTCAGCACAGACTCACTGAGCGAGATCATTGCGGAAGTCAATTCGGACCATCGAGGCCGAATTCCGACGGATGAACTGCTGGCCATGGGATAAGTCACATGCTTTCTGCACATGAGATTGATGACATCGTCGACCGCTTGCGCCAGTGGCTGGTCGAATCGAACGAACAGATTGAAAACCACGATATCGAGGAATTGGCACAACTCACGCGACAAAGCGGTTCACCGGGAGTCGGACTTCTCGAAGTGGCCGAGGCGTTTACGGCCCTGCGGCAAGAAATCAAGCTGCACACCAAGAGTGTGCGGTCTCTCAACGAGCGCGTCGAAAAAGGGCTCGACGATCTCGGGCAATCAAATGCACTCTTAATCGAAGCTAAGGCAGAGGTCAAATCGCGTGGTGAAGAACTCTCGCGGCAACTTATCAATTCATTACTGGACGTGGACGAGGCGCTGGGCCAGGCTTTAGCAACCTGCAGTTGCGGAGAGGAGGATCAGGGAAGAGGCAACCTGTTGTTGCTAGAACAGTGCCAATGGGAGTTTCAGCAGCTACCCTTGTGGCGGCGAACTCTCTTGAAATCCTGGCACGAAAGAATGATGCGGTCCATCAAGAATTGGCAATCCAAATCGGCGACCTCGAATCAAGACGATTACGTGAGTGGTTTGCAAATACTCAAGGCAAAGCTCCAGCGAACATTGGCCGAAAATCAAGTTACGCCGATCGACGGGATCGGCCAGCCGGTGGATCCCAGCCAAATGCGAATCGTCGCAACCGTCGTCGATGCTCAGCAGGAACCTGGTACGGTAGTCGAGCAGTTGCGACCGGGATATCTCCGCAACAGCCAAGTCCTTCGCCATGCTGAGGTAAAGGTCGTCGCGCACAAATAGTCCGTTTATTCTTTGTTTTCGTGCTAACGCGAATGAGGTGGTCAGTCCAGGTAAAAATCCTTCCAAAAACGGCTGGCCCTAGCATCTTGTGCTTGTTCTCAAAAACCGCCTCGGATAAGATCGACGCCTTGAGCTATCGGCTCGACCGTTTTTCTTTTTTTCTCGCTAGGAATCAAACTCAGACCCAGGAAATAGGGAGTCACGTATGGATACCGTGTTGGGTATTGATTTAGGAACCACCAACAGTGTTGTTTCAATTCTTAAAGATGATCTCACTGTAGTTATCCCAGTCGAACTTGACTCCATCCATAGCGCAAAGATGCTTCCCTCGGCTGTAGGGATCGACGCTTCTGGGAAGCTTTTGGTCGGGACCTCAGCCCGCAACCAGGCATTGCTGGGGCCAGAGAAAACCATTCTCTCGGTTAAGCGACAGATGGGCACTGACGCCTTACTCAAGCTAGGCGACCAGCAGTTTTCGCCCCAAGAAGTGTCTGCTATCATACTCCGCACTCTCAAGGAACGTGCCGAGCAACACGTAGGGCACAGTGTTTCCAAGGCCGTGATCACGGTACCCGCTTTTTTTAACGACAAACAACGCCAGGCGACCTACGAGGCAGGTGCCTTGGCGGGTCTCGAAGTGATCCGTCTGATCAACGAACCCACGGCGGCAGCCCTTACCTACGACGTCGGCACCCAAGAAAACAAGAAACTACTAGTCTACGATCTTGGGGGGGGGACCTTCGACGTATCGATCGTGCAAGTGGAGCAAGGTGTCGTCGAAGTCTTGAGCAGTCATGGGGATACGCATCTGGGTGGCGACGATTTCGATCAGTTGCTGCTCAATCATGTGGCCGATCTCTTCCAGCAAGAGCACCAGGTTGATCTCCGCTCGATTCCTGCGGCGCATTCCCGCCTGCGACACGAGGTCGAAGAGGCGAAGAAGCAGCTCTCCTTTGAACCCTACGTGAATATCGATATCCCCTTTATCGCCGAGCACAAAGGCAAGCCACTGAATTTATCAGCGGTCATCGAGCGATCGGATTACCAAGAACTCATACGCCCCTTGCTCGAGAAAACGATTAGCAGCGTGGATGATGCACTCAATGATGCCCGGCTCTATGCAAAAGATATCGACACGGTGATCTTGGTGGGAGGCTCGACAAGAACTCCGTTGCTCCAAGAAATTGTCGCCGAAAAGCTTGGTCAACAGCCGCTGAGCAGCGTCGACCCCGATCTCTGTGTGGCGATGGGCGCTGCAATTCAAGGAGGACTCATTCAGGGGCAGGAAGTTGGCCCTGTGCTGGTCGACATTACCCCGCACACCATGGGGGTCCGCTGTCTGTCGGTCGAGAACGGGATTCCGACGGACCGCTTTTTCGCGCCGATCATTAACCGCAATACCCCTTTACCTGCCAAGCGGTCGCATATTTTCTACACCAACTATCCAGGCCAGGAGGTCGCACTTTTTGACATCCACCAGGGAGAGCACTCCGATGCCACTTTGAACGATTTGGTTGGGACGATCACCCTGGAGGGCCTTGATAAGCAGGCAGACGCCCAAAGTGAAATCCTCGTGCGATTCGATTTGGACATGAGCGGCACCCTCCATGCGACCGTCATTGAGCGCAATACTTCTCTGGAAAAATCTATTTCTATCGACAATGCCATCACACGCTTTCAATCGCAGGACCACGAACAAGCGAAACGCAAGATTGATCAAGTTTTCAATGACTCGCCCTGCGAAATTGCCGAAGATCAATCCACGTGTGATCCGGAATCCCACCTGTCTCCTCAGGTCCGCGAGCGCATGGAGCGGGCAGCCAGCCTCATCATACGCGCGGAGAATATTTTCGTTTCTGCTCCCGAGCCGGACCAAAAGGAGATTACTGTCTTGCTTACGAAACTAAAGGCTGCGGTGGAAGAAGACGCCCAAGACGACGAGACTGATTTTGATACCACTGTCGCCGAGCTTGATGACCTCCTCTTCTATTTACAGGATAACTGAGCTCTTTGCAGGAAACTTTAGCATCCCACAACTGCTACCCACGCCATGGCATCAATCAACGACGGACTTCGAAAAATCGCATCAGCAACCCCGCTTGACCCCTTTTGTTGCCCCACTTGTGGAGTGCAACAGGGACCAGTTGTTATTTCCCCGCCGACGTCTGGCACCACATCGCAGGAGATCAACTGTCGACGTTGCGGCAGCGACTTGAAGCTGGTGATTTCTCTCCGAGAGACGAATGAGCAATTGCGCCGCCGGTGCCTGGCTTTCTTGAGCCAACGCCGCTTGCTACATGCGACCCGGATCGCAAAACAGTGCTGCGAGATTTCGTCTAGCGAGTCCAACGCGCAACTCCTGGCAACCTGCTACTTGCTCAGCGGCGACTTCGCCAAGGCTGGCATTGAGGCGAGCCGGATGCGTAAGCTTCCGGAATGAGGCGAGCCGCGAGCGTTAGCGACCGGAGTTCCCATTTACTGGCTCGCCGGACGGCTATCGGGGCCGTACTGCGTGACCCATAAAAAGAGGGCACCAGAATCGTCGACGCGGAGTTCGCCAGCCAACCGGGCCTGACTCAGCATGCCGTCCACCGCACTCTTGAGCGTGGTTTTCTTGCGCGGCAGCTTGACCTGCATCTCTGCCGGATCGATTTCCAGTCGATCCAAAATCCATTCGTCCATAACGATCGCCACTTGCAGTCGTGGCCCAATAGCCGCGAGCGCTGTAGCGAGCGTATAGCCCTCGATCTCGATATTGACGGCTTCATAAATCCGCGGGGCCAACGTACGCGGACTCTCTTCCAGTTTCCAACCGGTGGGCCACGCTTCCGCTCCCCTCTGATAGGGGGCGACCTCTAGATCCAACTGACCAGCCGGCTCGTTCACCGGGCGGAACGTGAGACCTGCACTACGCAGGGCGATTGCCAGCGCAGTCCCTGCCGAGAACCCTTCGAGTTCCATCCTGAGGGGAGGGGCCGTGGCCAGCAGTAGCTCCGCGTTGGCAGCACGTTTTACGGGTAATTGAAACACCCGCTCACAGTGCGCTAACACTGTGGCAGCATTCTTTCCCTTGGTCGACATTCCTAGTGGTTTCGCGAGATTCACAAACACCTTGTCGAATTCCTCTTCAGTCAATCGAAATGGACCTCGCGTGATTCCCGCTTCGACCAACTCCCGCGGCAGACCCTCAAAATAATCACGTAGCTTGGCCACATCGCCAGCGCGGAATTTGTGTTGAGGCACTATCAGCTCATTACGCGGAGTGAGCACCGCCAGTACCATCACCCTGGTACCACTCTCGTGAAGCGTCGCTTCAGGTTTCTCTTTCCCACGAGCGGAGCGAATCTGAACCCGTGCCAGCCCAAGTTTCCCCAGCCGCTCGGCCCACGCTTGCGGCGCAGTAATTGGCACGCCAGGAAGCATGGCGACCTCAACATCAATCGCCACCTCGGCGCTGGCGCAATTGGCGAGCAACAGCGACAGAACGAATGCAAAACTCGCAGTTGAAATTCGAAATTTAGCGATTGGATTTTCCATAGCTCTGCTCAAAGTATACCTTGTACCTTCCTTTCCGTGGGCGCCAGGCTCATGTTTGTGCCTGGAAGAAACCATGGGCCTGACGCCCGCAACTATTAAGGGATCGAAAGGTGCTCACTAATCTTGCTTCCTTAGGTTGCCAACCTCCGAAAATTTGCGAAAATGACCGATCCTCAACTTCCGTCGGCTTATTTCGATCGCAATACCATAGGAGACTCGTTTCATGTCGCGCCCCGTCACACTCTTCACTGGCCAATGGGCTGATCTGCCGCTCGACGACTTGGCCCGCAAAGCGCGGGAGTTTGGCTACGATGGACTCGAACTGGCCTGCTGGGGGGATCATTTCGACGTGACCCAAGCCCTAGCCGACGACGGATATGCCGACGCCAAGCGCGAGCAACTCGACCGCCACGATCTGCAATGCCATGCGATCAGTTGCCATCTGGTGGGACAGGCCGTGTGCGATACCATCGACGAGCGTCACAAGGCGATTCTGCCCGAGCATGTCTGGGGCGATGGCAAACCAACCGGGGTAAACCAGCGTGCCGCCGAAGAAATCATAAACTCCGCCCGCGCCGCCCAGCGATTCGGCATCGAAGTGGTCAACGGCTTCACGGGATCCAGTATTTGGCCGCTCTTGTATTCCTTCCCACCCGTTCCCGAGTCGATGATCGAAGCTGGCTTTGCCCAATTCGCCGAGCGCTGGAATCCCATCCTTGACGTCTTCGGTGAATGCGGTGTGCGTTTCGCGCTCGAAGTCCATCCCACTGAGATCGCGTTCGACATCTACACGGCCGAACGCACCCTCGAAGCCATCGGCCACCGCGAAGAATTCGGCTTCAACTTCGACCCCAGCCACCTCATCTGGCAGGGAGTCGACCCCGTGGAATTCATTCGTGCTTTCCCCGACCGCATCTATCATGTCCATATCAAGGACGCCATTGTCACCCTCAACGGCCGCAGCGGCATCCTCGCCAGCCATCTTAACTTCGGTGACTCACGCCGCGGCTGGGACTTCCGCTCTCCCGGTCGGGGCGGCGTGAACTTCGAAGAAATCATCCGTGCCCTCAACGATATCAACTACGAAGGCCCCTTGAGCGTCGAGTGGGAAGACGCCCGCATGAACCGCGAACACGGCGCCCGCGAGGCCTGCGAGTTCGTCAAGCGGCTCGACTTCGCGCCGTCGAACATAGCGTTCGACGCCGCGTTTGCGGATTGATGGCTTTTACGCTACAAAATAAATGGCCAGAGTCTCACATTGAAAATCAAGTCTTACCTCACAAGTCTGTACGCCTCCTTTTCTTATTGGGGGCTCGTGGTGGCGACGATCTTTTTTGCTGGTTCGCTTACTCCCTCCCTCTTGCCGCGGCACTTTGCAGTGCAAGGCTTATTGTCTGGGATCGTGTTGGCGGTTGGATATGGCGTAGGCGTGTTCGGCGTTTGGCTCTGGGATTATCTCGAATTCCGCAAACCCAGTGAGAATCTCTCGCATCTAAGCAAACAGTTCACGGCGCTCCTCGTCGCCCTGGTGGCCGTGCTCTTTTTATGGCGCGCAACCATTTGGCAGAACTCGATCCGCCAGCTTATGGAAATGGAGCCTGTGGAGACCGCGTATCCTTGGCGGGTGGCCTTGATCGCGGGTGTCGTGGCAATTCTTCTCATTTACGTGATTCGCGGATTGCGAAGAGGTTGGCTGGTCGTGCATCATCAAGTCAACCGCGTTGTGCCGCGACGGATTTCGTATTTCCTCAGCTCAGTCGTAGTTGTCATGCTTGTGCTCCTGGTGGCCAATCATGTGTTTGCCAGGCTTGCTTTGGACTTTGCGGATGGCGTCTTTCTGCAACTCGACGAATACATCGACGAAGATATCGAGCAGCCTGCCAATGTCCTGGCATCTGGCAGTTCTGAGTCGCTGATTGATTGGGACTCGATAGGGCGGCGAGGGAAACACTTTATCAAGCGAGGTCCCACCCAAAAACAAATCAGCGAGTTTCGAGGTGCGGAAGCCTTGCAGCCGCTGCGCGTCTATGTCGGTCTCCGGACTAAGGAAACCATTGAGGAACGCGCCCAACTCGCTCTCGATGAGCTCATACGCGTAGGAGGATTCAAACGATCTGTCTTAATAGTCGCCACGCCGACGGGTACGGGTTGGCTTGATCCAGGAGCGGTCGATACGGTCGAGTATCTCCACAATGGCGATACGGCAATCGTCAGCATCCAGTATTCGTATCTCCCCAGTTGGATCACGATCTTAGTTGATCCGCAGCGCTCGCGCGTCGCTGGCCGCGAACTTTTTGAAAAGATCTATGCCCGCTGGACAACTCTCCTGCGCGACGACCGGCCGAAACTCTACTTGCACGGCTTGAGCCTGGGATCGCTCGGTTCGGAAACGAGCGCCGATCTCTTTACCGTTTTTGAAGATCCCATCCAAGGGGGAGTCTGGAGTGGCCCACCCTTCCCAAGCACGGTTTGGTCTAGAATTACCGCCGATCGAAATTCTGATTCTCCCTACTGGCTACCTACGCATCGTGACGGATCCATGGTGCGATTCACTGGGCGCGAGAACTCCTTGGATCAATGGGGAAAACGCTGGGGCACAATGCGGTTTGTCTATATTCAACATGCGAGTGATCCCATGATTTTTTTCTCGCCGAGTCTCTTGTACCGCAGACCTGCATGGCTCGATGGCCAGCGGGGACCCGATGTGTCGCCGTATTTTCGCTGGTATCCCATCGTGACATTTCTCCAAACAGCCTTTGATATTCCCATGGCCACTTCCACGCCCCACGGCTACGGCCACAACTATGCTGCAGCAAGCTACATCGACGCTTGGATCGCCGTGACCGATCCTGAAGATTGGGATGCTGGCAAAACCGCAAAATTGAAGAAACTATTTGCCCCATAGCCAAAGTTCTTATGTCGAGAAAGGAAAGATTGCCCATGAATGGTATAATTGAAGACACTGCCAAGTCCCCGCTGCTGCCCGTTAATCCGCCATGCTGAAATTTTCTCCTCAATTCTTCTTGCCGCTCGTGTCCATGATGCTCACATCGTTTGCGCATGCGGATTCGGCCGTCGCCAGCAAACCGTCTCTTGCCACCGGCGAGGTGCTCTTCGCGGTGTCCGACCTTTACTCCGAGGATGGCCAATCCAGAAACGTCTCGGCTGACGATCGCCGCACGGCAGCAACCAGCTTTGCCCGAGCTCAGAACTTTTGCGATGAGGGGGACATCGGGGCTGCCCTCCGCTGGACCGCCCGCACGTTAATGTTCGATCCCGACCATACTGATGCCCGACGTGTCTTGGGCTACGAGCGTTATGAAGACACATGGGCCGGTGCGTATGCCCTGCGGCAGTTGGAAGCGGGCAAGATATGGAACCGCGAGTTCGGCTGGATCGAATCCGGTACCTTGCCTCGCTACGAGGCCGGTGAACGTCCCGTCGGCAAGCGCTGGATCAGTGCCGAAGATGATACCCGTCGCCATGCAACTATCGACGACGGTTGGCGAATCCGCACCGATCATTTCAAGGTGACCACCAACGACAGCCCCCATGCAGCGGTCGAATTGGCCACCCGCCTCGAAGAAGTCTACCAGGTCTGGCTGCAACTCTGTGGCAGTTTCTTCATCGACACGGCCGACCTCAAAAAGCGGTTTGATGGCAAGTCGTCAGCGAGCTACCGCAGCAAGCCGTTTCAAGTCATCTACTACCGCACCCGTGAGGAATACAAAGACACCCTCATCCGCCAGCAACCGCGGATCGGTATGACATTGGGCATCTATTTCGATACGAGTCGTGCAACACACTTCTTCGCTGGGAAAGAGCAAGACGCCGGCACGATTAACCACGAGGCCGTGCATCAATTCTTCCAAGAGTCCGCACCCGCAGCCCGCAATGTCGGCGGCCTGTCCAACGCCTGGGTCGTCGAAGGCATTGCTTGCTACTTTGAATCTCTCACTCCCGTTCGAGTCGCCGAGGGCAAGCAAGCTTTTAGCATCGGCACTCCCACTGCGGGCAGACTCCCAGCCGCTTACCAACGGTGCATCGTCGACGACTACTACGTCCCGCTAGCAGAGTTGTGCCGCCTCGGCACCACCGACCTGCAGCGCCGCAAAGACATCGCCCAGCTCTACAGCCAGTCGGCCGGACTGGCCTCGTTCTTAATGCACTACCAAGACGGCATCTACCGCCCTGCGCTCATGAAATACCTGCAGCTCGTCTATGCAGGCCGCGACAAACCGACTACGCTTCAGGAAGTCACCGGCCAAAGTTTTGCCGAGCTGGACAAGCAGTATCGTGAGTACCTAATAAGCCTGTTTCGCGACGAAAGCCAGGATTAAATCCGCGTTGATCTACGTTCCAATTCTTAACGAACTATTTTTGCCCTCCGGAGTCCTTCTTATGTTATCAATGCTCGCTCATGTAACCCCCCAGGAAATGCCCACAGGACTGCTGTTATTTGTCTGCGGAATGCTCGCCGGTAGTCTGCTGACCCTGGCGATGCGAAAAGTGCGGTCCTGAAGGATTCGCGCTATGGGGCAGCCATTCTGGCTGTCACCGCAGGCAAGTTGCCTACGCCACAAAACTCCCGGCAATACGCTTCCCGTTGACCATCGCAAGTGGCAATAGTAGGATCGTTAGATTCTGCACACGGTGGCTGTAGTTCAGTTGGTTAGAACGTCGGATTGTGATTCCGAAGGTCACGGGTTCGAATCCCGTCAGCCACCCTCGTTTAATGCTTCTCTTGCCTGTAGAGACTCCTTCAGCAGGTCCGGCTCTAAAAACCTTTGCTCAGCCGCATGACCGATGTTGCGCAACATGCCGGCGAACACGATTTGATGCAACGGATAAATTCCATACCAGTAGCTCAGGCCTAAGATTCCGAGCGGATCGAAGATTGCCGTTTGGCGAATGCGGCTGCCTTGCTCGCAGGGAGTAACTTCAAACTCCAGCCAGGCACGACCGGGAAGTTTCATCTCTGCGCACAACCGCACTCTATGAGGTGGCTCGTAATGCTCTACTCTCCAGAAGTCGACAGCATCACCAACCCGAAGCCTTTCTGGATCACGGCGGCCGCGGCGCACACCTACACCGCCGACGAGCAAGTCAAGAAATCCACGCAACGACCAGAGCCAATCTCCGTAATACCAACCAGTTTCTCCGCCAATACAGCGAATCGGTGCAAAAGCTTGCTCTGGAGTAGCTTTCACTGTAATAATTCGAGAATCGACCAGCCGAGAACCGAATCGCTCACCTCCCCAAGTACGAGGTGTACCGGCAGATGAGTACGCGTCCGACCAACGTGTTTCAGCAAATTCACGATCTTCATTGACTAGGGCTCGCGCAATTGCCTCGCGAACTGATCGTGGGCGAATGGAGAAAGTGGTCTCTGCCAAGTTATTTGAAATCAGCGTCGGATTGCGGAGACTTTCCACTAGCTTGCGTCCCACTCGGGCATAGAGCGGCGTGACCAGACCAAGCCAAAGACTCGAGAGATAGGGTGTGAGCAGCGGCACGGGAATCATCCATCGCTTCAATCTTCGTTGGCGAGCATACTCCTGCATGAGTTGTCCATAAGAAACTTGGTCGGGTCCCCCGATTTCATAGATTTGTGGTGGACCACTCGGCTTCGATATCGCTGCCAACAAATAGCCCAATAAGTCCTCGACTGAGATCGGCTGAGCTTTCACCTGTACCCAGCGGGGACAGATCATCACTGGCAATCTTTCTACCAAGGCACGTATCATCTCAAAGGACAAGCTACCGGAACCAATCACAATCGAGGCGCGAAACTCGACAACATGCCGATGGTGTGCCCGCAGTACATCGCCCGTTTCCTGACGACTGCGGAGGTGCTTCGATAACTTGTGATCGGCGTTGCCGAGCCCTCCCAGATAAATGATTCGGCGTACCCCCGCAACGGTTGCCGCCTGGGCAAAGTTTTCTGCTGCAATCCGGTCCTGGGTTTCGAAATCATGGTCGGCCCCCATGGAATGAATGAGATAGAGCGCAGTGTCGACGCCCGCCAAAGCCGTTGTGAGCGATGGTTTATCCAAAACGTCTCCGGCAACGACTTCGGTGTTAGCACCAACATTGCCGACGAGGGATTCTGGACGTCGCGTCATGCAGCGAACCTGGAATCCTTGTTGCTCTAGCAGCGGCAACAGTCGACCGCCGACGTAGCCGGTCGCTCCCGTGAGGAGGATCCGTCGATTTGGTTGGTTTTCCATCATTGCTGTTCGTCTCAGACTTTCTGATTGCGGCGGTAAAATCTTCAGGCACTGTGGAGCTTCTGAAGATAAGTATCGGCGGTTTGCAGGTGTTCGGCGAGGCGGCTGCCCATCCTGTCGCACTGGGCAACCATGACAGACATACGTGGATTCTTAGTGAAGAAGTCTCGATGCCGAGCGATGAACCGCCAGTAGAGAGCATCCCAAATTGCACACCACGGCCCTCGCCTGAAATTGCTCATTTTCAGGATGTAACTTGACCCACTGATGTAAGGCTTGGTGGTGATGAGTCCTCCATCGGCATGCTGGCTCATGCCATAGACATTCGGGACCATAACCCAATCATAGGCATCGACAAATAACTCCATAAACCATTGGTAAATCGCATCCGGATCGATCTCGCACAACAGCATGAAGTTGCCCAACACCATGAGTCGCTCAATGTGATGACAATAAGCATGCTTCTTGACTCTCCGGATGACAGTATCTACAGGATCGATCTCTGTTGTCGCATGGTAAAAAGCCTTTGGCATAGTATGATTGTGGCCCCAAAAATTGCGAGTCCGTTGCCGACTACCAAAATGCGTATAAATTCCACGCATATATTCTCGCCAGCCTATGACTTGCCGCAGAAACCCTTCGAGGGAGTTGAGCGGCACTCGGTCGACGTGCTCTAGTGCTTTGTCAATGATCTTCTGAGGCGAGATCAGCCCACAATTTAGCGCGGGGGTGAGTACGGAATGAAACAAGTAAGTCTGTTCGGCGTGAATGGAATCTTCGTACTCGCCGAATAAGGCGAATCGATGTTCCAGAAAACTATTCAGGCAATCGTTCGCTTGCTCATGTGTGGTCGGATAGCAGAAGTTGGTTAGGTCTCCATTAGCCTCGGGAAACTTCTGGATTATATAGTCACGAGCTGCTTGAACTTCCTTAGTTGGTTGGGGCCACTCGACAGATGGAATTGGCAAGTTACGTGGCAACTTTTTTCTGTTCTCAGCATCGTAGCTCCACTTGCCACCAACCGGCCCGCCTTTTTCGGTCAGTAACATGCGAAGCCGCTTTCTCTGAAATGTGTAGAAATCCTTGAAGAGCAATTTCTCGCGGCGGTCGACGAACTTCTCAAATTCAGTAAGTGGTGTAAGAAAGTGAGGGTCTTCAAGAATCGTCAGTTTGCAGTTACCTTGTCGGAGAGAAGATGCTAAACGATGCTGAAGCCAGTTATCACAAGGATCGACAGTTTGCACATGTGTTACACCGAGTTTTGTAAGAATGATGGCAATATCGCCAGTTTCTTGAATGTCAAGTGATTCGACGTAGTGGACCCGCTTGTTTTGCTCACGTAACCATGTGGCGTAAGACTGCATGCTCGCACGATGCAGTAAGAGTTTCTGTGCATGAAACCTGTACTGAGTAAAGAGGAGTGGTTCTTCCACGATAACGCAGAGATCAGCACCTACTATCGCTGGATGATCAGGAAACAATTGATGGGGATAGATTAGTGCAGCGCGCATAGCAAAACGACTTTCTTCCCAATTCAAATAGTGAGCCTGCGTCTTGGCAGCACACGAGACAATCCACCATCAAGGCCGATCACCTGCCCCGTTATCCAGTTATTGTGCTGATCAAGCAGCCACGCGGCCAGTGATACGACATCCTCCGGTTCTCCTAGCCTTCCCAAAGCATGCAATTCGACTGAGGCAGCGGCGGAAGCCGAGTTCTCTCGGATATGCTGTGTGAGCCGTGTTTGAACCAATCCCAGACTAATCACGTTGACCCGGATACTATGAGACGCGTAGGTCGCAGCGGCAGATCGGGCCATGCCAACGATCCCACCCTTGGCAGCGGCTATAGCTTCGTGATTTGGTATGCCTATTTCTGCCGCGGCAGAAGCGAACAGCACAATTGATCCACCATGCTTGCGAAGGAGTTTACTTCCGGCGCGAATGGTTGCAAATGCCGAGAATAGGTTAGTTTCAATTACTTGCCTGAACTCATCATCAGAGGTCGTATGGGCCGGCTTCAGTAACATCGAACCAATGCAGTTAATGAATCCGCCATATCCGCCACACTGTTCGGAATTGTCTTGTAAAACATCTTCCAGGGATTGGGACACTGTGAAATCAACTACTCCAGAGGGTTGATCCACTTCCGCAGAAAGCTTCGCTAGCTTTTTCGAGTCTCTTCCCAGCAGCAGCACTCGTTCGCCTTGAGCGACCAAGTGCTTTGTCAATGCGGCGCCAATCGTTCCAGTAGCCCCGAGAATCGCGATGGTTGACATAAAAACCCAAACTTGAGTAGGAGGAAATAGTGTCAAACAAAGAGCCGCAAAGACTCTACTAGGGGCTAACCGTCATCGACCAGAAAAGTTCACCGATCAAGATGCCGCGTACGCTCCACGCAACAGTACGCAGCCAGTTTGTGCGGACTAAGCGACGAATGAGCTGTTCGTCATATCCCGCCAAAAGCGAGTGATGAAGTGGCATCTGCCAAAAAACGGTTGACACCCAAATCAGCCCTAACAGTGCCGCCGCTGCCAAGAAAGCCCAGGAACTTCTGAGCGGAGGGAACCATGCAAATAAGATGATCGCAGTGAATGCCTCGATAAGCATAGGCCCAGCCACGACCAGGGTGGTGAGCGTCTGGTGCAATTTCGAGTAATTTCGAAACAGTCCGCTCCCGACGTAGGCCATCAGCGGGTAATGCACGATCTGAACAAACCAGACAATGCCAACCATTACGAGGGTGCTAGCCAAATGGACAAAAAGCAAAACCTGCTCGCTCACAAAGGCCTCCGTTAGATCAAGGAGAAGTTGGAGAGACGCGCTTAGTCGAACAGTCATGCGATGAACAGCGACCGGTCAATCGCAAGCGATTTTTGGCGAATAACCAATAACCAATGTCCAATAACTGTGACAGGACTGGCAGCCGGCTCAGTGCAGTCAGCCTCCTAAACCCCACTGCTTCATAGAGCCGACGGAAAACCTCGACTTCTTGCAACCAAGTGCCGTCAGGTAGTCTCGCATGCATCTTCGCCATGAGTTCTTCGTAGCTCTTGCCAACCTTCTCGGCCTGAAATGTCGAGGCATCGATATCCGTAAACAGAATCCTGCCTTGTTGGTCCCAGCGGCGAAGCATCGAGATTTCGCGCAGGCATAGAGGGCAGCCTCCATCGTAAAAGACCTCAATTTCGCAAGTGGCGTCTTTCGGAATATTCTGCATGTTCATAGTCAGCGTACCTGTTTGTTTTCAGTTCAAGTGAGTTGACGCTGATCGTTGGCTTCTCCATCAGGGATCCGCGCAGGATTTATCTGTAGTGAGTCTACAAACGAAACCAAGTGCCGCAGCGTATCGCAGAACGCCGAGTAAACCATTTGTTGCCGGATTTCTGCGGTCAACGCACGTCCACCTACCACGACTACCCCGCCTACGTCTTCCACCACACGTTGAAGCGAAGCATACTCTTCCAAGAACTGGGGCACGGATTTCACCGACGAGACACTAATCCAAAGCAACCTCGGTTGAGTATCCCGAAATGCTTCCGCGACAGTGGTAGAGGGCAACTGGGATCCTAGGGAGGTAGCGTGCCAGCCATGTTCCCGCAAAACAACTTCAATCATGGCAGTCGGCATTCGATACGGGTCAGATTCCAAGGTACCCCCGATGGCTTTCGGAGCATCTGCAGGGGGATATGGCAAAACACCGCGCAGCTCATGTAAAATTCGTGAGCCAATCTCGCAAGCACGTCGTTCGCGGTAAACGGATATGCCGCCACATTCCCAGCGATCGCCAATTTCGTGGAACGCCTCTGCCAACACACTATCACATATGTCACAGACAGATTGCCCGGCGAGGTACAAGTCCAACACGATTCGGCGAGATTGCTCCTCATCTCCGACTACCAGTGCCTCAGTGATTTGATCGCGCGCCCTTGGAAGAACAATCTCCCCCTGCCCAGTATTGGAAGGCAGACCTAATAATTCGGGCCGCACTAATTCTTGGTCAGACCGTCTGAGAAACTGAAACACTTCGTCCAAGGCCAGACGTCGATGACCACCTGCCGTGCGAATAGTGGCCAACAAGCCCTTGTCACACCATCGTTTGAGAGATGATTCGCTCACGCCGATGGCTTGGGCCACTTGTTTGGGAGTAACGAGTCTTGTCACAGATGCTCCAGTTTACCTACTCGATGGCGGAAACCAGTACTAAATGACCGTTTAGAACGAATTATAGACTCGCTCGGACGCTTTGTCCAGCTCCAGAATATTGGAAAACTCCAAATATAATCGCCTCTAAATCAAGTTAAACACCGAATATAAAAATATATTTGAATGAAATTGGACGAATTTCGGTTGACAATCGGAACCTCTGCCGGTATCAATACAAGAGAACGATTTGAACGAATTGAGGACGGTCTTAGCCGGTGGATTAATTACTGAAATTTACACCGCTAACTACTGAGACCCATAACGCCAATCCGGATGGTGGCCACCATGGCGAACAATTCAGCCAAATCGCTTCAAAAAGCTAATTATTAACCCCTTACTCCCAATTTAGAAGAAAGAACCAAACATGTTGTGTAATTTAAATTCAGTCGTCTTTACTATGGCCTGCTCACTGCTGATTTTACCGTCCGTAACTTCCGCCGGAGAGAAGTGTGCAAACAGTTCTACTAAATCAGGCCACGTTAATACCGTCGCTTATTCACCGGAAAAAAAGATGGATATTGTCGATACCGCTGTGAATGCTGGATCATTTACCAAACTGGCGGCCGCCCTCCAGGCAGCGGGATTAGTTGAAACTCTCAAGGGTGAAGGTCCATTTACCGTATTCGCCCCCACTGACGAGGCTTTCGCTAAACTGCCTGCCGGTACTGTCGAGACTCTGCTCAAACCCGAGAGCAAGGATAAGCTTACGGCGATCCTAACTTACCATGTGATCCCCGGAAAAGTCATGGCAGCCGACGTGGTAAAACTTCAAAATGCCAAGACCGTTCAAGGCTCTGAAGTAGATATCAAGGTGGCAGATGGTAAAGTAATGGTGGATGGTGCCAATGTCGTGAAGACCGACATCGAGTGCGAAAATGGCGTGATTCACGTCATCGATGCCGTCATCCTTCCTTAAATGCAAGCAATTGCTCTCTATTAGTCACCCGATGGTGTCCACCTCGTGAGTGCGAGGTGGACACTCTGTTTTTAATTCTCAGAATTTTAGGCAACTGGTTGATTGGCTAGCTTCAGCAGTAATCACTGCTGCAATTCATCGTTTTCACTTTATCGCGAATAATATGAAAGCACTTACGTGCTTAAACCTGACTTCTAATTTGCCTCACACTAGACACACAACAAATACTTCTAATCATATCGCTATCCGCGAAATGATGCGTGGAGTCGGGGGCAATTCCTTCTTCAGTCGACCAGTCAGTGATCACTGATCGTCAACGGCTTGAGCAGTGTCGCAACTCTCTCGCTCCCATCCGCTTGAGGCAAACTGCTAACACGAGAAGTCTCACTATCACTTCAATGCGTTTGCAAAGACTTCGTCCACAGCTTCTTCCCAGAGAGACGTTTCTTTAGATGACTCCACGTCGTCGTCTCGGGGAATACTCAAGATTGACAAGTCCGATAGAGGGCTATCCAGAGGGGCATCACTCTGCACAAACGGCTCAGAAGCGAAGACTTCCATCATCGCTATTTGTTCGATGACATTGACTGCGGCAGAAGTACGATCTGTTTTCTTTGCCAAAGCCTCGGTCTGAGCAACCTCGACAAGATCACTGTGAGTAAGCGTACTTACGAAAAGCGGTTCGGCAGGAAACTCGCTAGCTTGAAATTCGACCAGAGCAGATACCGTCAGGGGTTGAGTCATTGCGTACTGCAATTGCCACACGCCGAGATCATCATCATCAACAGCAGTATCATTATTTGCATCGCCATCGGCTTTCACGGCGTTGGGTGCTGAAATCCCATATCCCCTCTGCCACGCGAGAAAATCGCGACCATCGACATCATCATCCCCATCAAAGTCGGCCGAAGCGAGTGTTGTCTGGCCGTCGGTGCCTGGGGATCCACCATTTTGCAAACTTGCTTGCCAGTTGGCGGGATCATCGAACGGATCTAACGGCGATCCGTCGAGCGGGTCTTCGCCTGCATTGAGGGGCCCAATATATTCGAGCGAAGGTCCGCCGCCGTCGGACGTAGTTGGCCAAGGTACAACATCATCAAAAGTGAACGACTGCAGAAGGTTGCCAAAGCCATCGCGCAGACTGATCACTTCACCGCCATTGCTCAGATTGCCGGAGTAAGCGGTCGATGTAACATTGGTCACCGTAGGATAGCGAGCTTGAAATTGTGCCACATCTTCAGGCACAACGATCCGCTGGCCAGCGCCCAAGGTCTGACTGTTAAACGTATAGCCCCCCGTGGAGAAATCCGTGATCTGTACCCCTGTCAGATCGACGGGGGCATTGCCGATGTTTAAGAGTTCGATGTATTCTAGATTTCCTGCATCCGCAGGATGGTACATCAGTTCGACAATCCGTAGGGAAAGCGGTGTGGCCAGGGTAAAGACTTTGTTGACTTCCGCGCTCCAATCCGTGGGACTGGTACGAATGCGCGCCCGCACCTGGGTCGTTTCGGCTAAATCGACCGCTCCGTTATAGGCAAACGCCGCGGAACTAATGCCGCCGCCAACCTCGCGAGGGTCGGTGCCATCGAGCGTGTAGTAGATCGTGCCGCTACCATTCGGGTTGGACATAGTGAGGTCAAATCCAGTGACAATTTCGCCCCCGTACTGATTGAAATTGGGAGCTTCTAAGGCAACTAGCCAACCTCGCGTGTCGAACTGTCCAATGACAGTGTTCGTGCGGCCGGGGAACCAACTGTTGATCGCGCTCTGTACGCTATTAGTCCAATTGGTCACTGAATGAGCCAGACGATTGTCCGCCCAGCGGGCCGCTTCGCCATAGATCGCCAGGCTCAACTCATCAATGCGAGCTTGAAACACGGCCGCTCCTTCGGTCGGTGTGAGCAGTCCGCCGTTACGCATGAGTTCTTCCACACGATCAGAAAAACGTAGTCGATATTCGGCGCTCGCCATCAAATCAATATGGATTCCTGTGGGGCCGTAGATATCGTTCTTGGTCGTATAGTCTGAAGTCGGCCCATGGCCGTCGGGACTTTCGTTGGTATTGAATGCATGCTCTTGGTCCCAAGCGTGGAATCGCCATTTCCCGTTGGGGTCGACATGGTTAAACGTGGCAAACCAGTTGTCCTGTCCCCAGTCCCAGTTGCCGGCATAGTAGTGGATGATCATATAATCGATGAACGGATCGATGTCGAGTATCTGCTCGACATCCTGATATTGGCTCAGCGAAGAAAGACCATCGTCCACTTCATTGAGGAAGGCTTGATAGGCTGCTTCTGCGGTCAGGCCACCATCGGTTTGGAGGTACTCAGGTTGGGTTCCTCCATGTGACTTGCCAATGCCATCGAAAGCTTTAATTGCATAGTAGTCATCGTCATTGCCGCCGAAGTACTCCGCTGCGAAAGCAGCATCCGGCCTTTCGTGCGCGTTGTAAATGCCCCAATACATGCCGTTGACATAGAGGTGAACCCACCGACCGTGGGGAGAATCGCCTCCCGAAAGATTGATAAGATCTGCAACGACCTGATCGTTGATGTACCGAGGATAGGGATTCTGAGCAGTATTATTGTTATGCGTGAACGTGAAATTGTGATGCGCATCGAGGATCAAAGTATCAAAGCTGGAAGCGGCACCCAGCCCATCGGCCACCGAATTGCCCAGCAGCGAGGCGGAATCTAGTTTCGTGTCGTAAGGAACTTTAAACTTCACTTGGAATGACAACTTGTCATTGTTCCACTTATCGGCACTCGAGTGTCCTTGGATCTCCACACTCGCATCGACCTGAAACTCTTCGCTCCCGTCGGCAGAGAAATACTCCAACGAACTTGCTCGCTCGTCGCTCTTCTCGCTCCAACTTGACTTCTGCGTATAAATCCCATCATAATCTTCGGCAGCGCCGACACCACTGACGACCGGCACCCCCCACATTTCCCCCCAGTCGGTCACGAGCGACATGGTCGGAATCGCCTTAAGGGCGCTTTTGAGATTGATCGATCCACCCCCATCGGTAATGTCGATACCCCAGTCTGCTCCCACATGTCCCCAAGCGGCGGTGTATATCGAGTTTGGATTACCATCAGCAGAGGGCGAATCTTGATTGATCAATTCGTCTAAGAAGACATAGGTCTGTGTGTCGACGTTGGTTGAGATGAAATTCTCGCGAAACGCAGCGGCTCGAACGGTCACCACACCGGCACCGGCATAGTCAATGCTCGTCGAAGGATCGATGTTGATAGCATTGTTAAAAGTCATGCCGTTGGTCATAGTTGGGATACTGCCATCGGTCGTGTATCGAATCGTCGTTCCCGGCGCGTTCGCAGAGATCGACAGGGAAAACGGCGCATCATAGAAACCCCGATCGTGTGAAAACAGGGTGTCTTCGATAAATCCATCGTAGGTCGCGCCGTTCTCTAATCCGGGAGAGGGAATGGCCAGGAAGCCGTCCGTCTCGCTGCCGTTAGCACGCTCCACGGTGAGAACGGGGTGAATCAGGAAATCATTCTGCTGGCTAGTGTGATTCGCGCCGTAGATTGCCAGGACATTGTTGCCTTCTTCGATGACACCGAGCCAAGCTGTCATGTCCAGATGTAGCTTGAACTCGTTCGCAATAACGCTATCTGGCAGATTCCGGCGTGCATTCAGTTCCCAGTCTTCTCCGATACTCAATGTTGTATTGAGCCGATCGCGAGTCACCTGCCGGCCATTGAGAAATACAATGTAGGCATCGTCGGCGATAAGTTCCAAGTTCATTGAAACCAGTTCTGACTTATTATTCACGGTAAACGGCACGCGGACATAGGCGCTAATGTCGGGCGAGGAAAAGCTGCTGATCGGCGTGGGGATCAAGCCGGTATAGACACCGCCCCCGTCGTTGTCCCAACCCACCCCGGTAGTCGTGTTGACCCACCCATCGCCTGCCGTGGCTGGATAGTTTATCTCTGTCCAGAAATCGTCAACAGTCACGTCCGGTCCGTCGAAGACACGAACTAGAGCTGCTGTACCAGTAGTAATAAGCGTGTCGGTGGTGGTAGAACTTACACTAGGACCGATTCCAAAAGATACATCTATTGTCTGTTGCTGATAAAGATTGAACTCGTCTTCAATGGTCAATCCATTGGACTGCACGAGCGCCAGATATCCTGGTTCTTGAGAAAGTTGAAAGTTGGTGTGAATCTCGCTACCTATAAGGCCGATTTCACTACTGTTACCCGAGGCATAGACCAATAGAATTTCACCCGGATCGAGCGTAGTCAAAGCACCGGCCGCAGGGATCTGGTACTTGGTGAGATCCGACGCATTGTCGGTGAGATACCAGCCAGAGACATTTTCAGCGACGACCCCTGTATTCTTTAATTCGATCCAATCGTGCCGATGTCCAGCTAGATCAACAATCCCGGAATCGTTCGCCGCCAGGAATTCGTTGATAACTACCGTCAAAGCCAGCCGCTGTTCAAGATGCTCGAATTGCAATTTCGTCTGAACAGGTTTGTACGTTGAGCTCTTTCTCTTGCTGCCAACAAAAGGAACCGACCGTTGCTTTCTTAGCTTATCAATCATGATGCGCAGAGTAGGATCACAGGATTGGTGGATGAATACACGCAGATGATTACTCTGCTACGAATGCTGTTCCGACAAGAAACGCGAGATGGTGCGTATCATGCACAGACCTCTCTTGTAATCAGGATTCTTAGAACAGTCAATTCTTGAGCGAATATCGGTTGCAGAATGCAAAGTTTAGGATGATCTTGTGCAATCAACCGTTACTTTTTCCCAAATTCCACAGAAAATGTGATGCTGGAGGGAATATTGTTATTTGTTCGGGAAGTTGCGAATTCGGTTAACCAATGCGCACGATATTTACGCTCGGCGATTTAACACCTAAGTTGGGGAAGTTGGGTTAGAATTATCGACTCTTTGGGCATCAGGACTGGATTGGAATTGCCAGCTACTCGCAAGTAGAATGCCGGAACTGCGAACAGCTTATCCGGCCTACGCAATATTCAATCGCCTTCTTGTTCCAGATTTCGAGTCGCCCGGTACAACCCCACGGCAAGCAGCACCACCAACACCGCGATGATCGCCGTCAGCAAGGGGCCGTTGTTCAACAATCGCTTAAAAAGTGATTCGCCCGGTTCGGGAGCTACTTTCAACTCAACCGCTGCACCCAACGGCGCAGCAATTGGAGTAAATCCCTCCGTGAGCGAAGCTTTTAGCGCGGCCGTGTCGAAGTTAGGCGTGTCCAGCGTAGCGCTGCCATAGGCCAAGCGATATTCGAATTCCGGCATGGCGAGAAACACCACTTCATACGCATTGCCCCGAGCGGTGACCTCAGTCACTGAGAGTGGAAGACTATCGCGATTCTCAATCACCAGGCGATACTCGGTTTCGCGGTACTCCGGGAGGCCAATCGAAAGGGACTTGCGTTTCAAGCTGCGAAAATCAAGATGGGTGAGATTAGCCGAGCCGATTGATTGCCAGGACGTTTTCCCAGCAACGTCTCGCTTTACTTCCACCCGTGCCGCACGACTGAAATTGCGATCCGCAGTGGCCAACGTCAACCGCGTAAGCGGTTCGCGACGTGACTTCAAATAAACGTGGGTCTCATGGGTCGCGGCGTCTTGTTCGATCCGCTCGACAGTGAGTGGGTATTCCACCTGTTTATCCCGCACTGCGTCGAGTCGCATTTCGTCGTGCCACAGCTCAATGCGATCAATACGAAACGGCTGACGATTGATGGTAAGTCGCTCAGTGCGACTGATTTCTTCATCACCGCGCAAACTTCGAGACAGCTCCAACAATTGCGATTGCTGCTCCTGAGTGACGTCCTCGATGGTGATGCGAATCCAAGATCGCTCTTCGCCCGGCGACGGTGGAAGCTCGATTGCCACGTTTCGCACGTCCATGAATTGTGAGTAGTCAAAGATAAGCCCATCCTCGACCAGAGGCCGCCAGATCTTGCCGTCGGCAGATGATTCGATCCGCACGTGGTGTTCAAAGTTTCGAAGTGGCGTAATCAGCCGAATCCCCTGTGGCTGCTGCGGATGCACTTTCAGATCGATGCGAAAGGTGATTTCAAGCCCGCCATTCTCCAGTGGGTGCAACGAAATGTCTTGGGCAGTCCATACTTGTTTTACTTTGCGTCCCACTTTGGTAGTTGCCCTGCGCACCAGAAATGCCACTTCGTCATCGGTGCCTTGCACCACGCGCAAGTCGGGATAGCCTACTCGGGTGGCTTCATAAATCTCGCTGTTCAATGGCACGGCAAGCAATTCTTCCCCTTCTAGGGGTGCGAGTTCGACAGGCTTAGCGAAATGCAATTGGTTCTGGGCATTCGCGGAAGTAACCGCCAGTAACCAAATGCAGATTGCGATGACACTTCTCGTCATGACGTTTCTTCTTTCTTACCAACCGGCGTGCGCTCACTGGCATCGGCAACAGTAAACTCCTCGCGGTACTTGAGATACACAAACGAACCCGCCATCAACAAAACTCCCAGCACGCCGAACGCCACGATCCGCCAAAATTGGTCAAGCCGCGCAAGATCAACAAAGAACACTTTCAGTGAAACGATGGTAAAAAGTGCGAGTCCCAGATACCGCAATGCGACAAGATTCTTGCCGATGCCGCGCAGGATCAAAGACAACGCAAACACCGCCCACAGGATCGACACCCCACCGGCCCGCAGACCCTCGTAGTGGTGGTACAGATAGCTATTCACTTCAAGCGTGAGGTAGACAAATAGCATCGCTAAACTGGCAAACCCCAGGACACTACGAATCCGTGCGCCTGAGTCATGCCTGGCTAATAGTGCGTACGCACCGCCAAGAAACCCGATAATTGCCCCGAAGTCGATCAACCGCATCAGTGCATCGCGGAAGGAGTAGGGATGCATATACAACATCCGCTCGTTCACGCCCCACGAGGGGAGATCGAATAGAAATAATTTTGATAGTACACCCACCACAGCAATGCCCAATAGCGTGAGCAGCACGGTATTTGCTCGGCGCGAGTATTCGTAAAAAAAGAACCCGCACAAACCGATCCAGAGGATCGTCAGAATCGGCAGCCTGGCGGGGGCGTAAAAATGCCCCATCGTGCGGTTGAGCTCCAAGTGCAAATACAGGAACGCCATCGAGAGCGCGGCAAACACTAGCATGCGCAAGGTGGTTGAACCACCGAGCCAAGGCTCAATGTCGTTTGCAGGGGTGATGACTGCTTCCCCTGGATCAGGCGGCGATTGTTTCTCCAACATGCGGTAAGCCAGACCGAATGATGCGATGGGAATCCCAAAGGAAACCACGCGTTCGACCAGCGCGCGAAGGTAATCAGCCAGCGGAAGATCGGCCGCAGAGGCGACACCACCGTGGAACTGTCTACCCAAGTCGTAGAAGCAGAACCGCGCTAGCACCACGGCAAACAGAATCAGCGCGACCTGACGGACAAAGTTGCTCGCCAGTTTCTGGGCCACCCACATCAACACGACTGCCTGGATCGCCCAACTAGCAGTGATCCACTGCCGAGAGAGCACGAGCGGCATGGTGATCGCCAGAAAAAACGTCGCCAGGCCGATCATCGAGACCAGCAACTCGCGGTCAACCAGCTTGCGGCGCAAGAAATAGTAAATGTGAATCGTATAAAACGCGGTAAGTCCCAGCGACAGCGCGGCGATCCATTTGCGCCCATACACCTCGTCGATCAATCGATAACCGACAGCAAAGAACACCCCCGCATTGACAAACATGGCAATCAGATCGAGCAGGTTCGATTTGGTGTGCCGTACGATTTTGTAGAGCACGGTCATCAAGGAAAAAAGTACGAAGAAGGCGATCATGAAGGGGAACACTTCCCAAAAATGGGTCACGTCGTATTTCTGCATCGCGGCAAAGAACAACGCATACGTCGCAAAGAAGCTCAGATAATTCACCAGCGGCCAGTTCTTCCAGTAGCAGATTCCTAACACGCCGATCCCCAGCACGAGCATGTAGCCGAACAAGCCGGGAAAGTTCACCGCGCCAGTCGAGAGCATCACGGGCGTAAGATAGCCGCCGATGATCCCCAACACGGCGACCAGCATCGAGTCAAAACGGACCGCGATCCCCCCCGCAAGCACGGTCACCAACCCCATCGACGCAAAAGCAGGCGTAGCGGCCACCAGATGAAACAAATTCGAGGCGGCGAACACACTAAAATAGAGTGTCGCCAAGCCGGCTCCTAACAATCCTTGTCCCAGCACATGATACTTCTTGCCCAGGATGCGTGTGCCGATGATCAAAAGCAGGAGGCCCGTGATTACCGAAAGGGCAACCCGCGCCTGCGGACCAAGCAGACCGCGTTCGATAGAATACTTCAGGAAAAAACCGACACCCACAACCAATACCAACACACCGACTCGCAGCAGCCACTGGCTGGCGACGGCGTATTCCATCGACACTCCCGCCGGAACATGCTCCTCTCCGACGATGATCCAGTTCCAAATTTTTTGGAGTGTTTCCTTGGCCGCGATCTCAAACCGACTCGGCTCTCGTGGTGGAATAGCAACCGGTCTCGGAAAACTTACCTTGGGAGGTGCCTTTGCACCGAAGGTCGCCGACTTGGATTTTTCTTCCGACGCAAAGGATTGCATCACGGGTTCAAGCGGTTCGGACCACTCCGGCAATTCGGGTTTAACTTGCGTACGCTCGGGCGGGGCCGGCGGAGGAGTCACCACCGATTCAGGAGTCGGCGGCGGCGCTGCACCTTTGCGCAGTTCGGCGACCTGGCTGGCGATCTTGTTGAGATCGTTCCTCAAATCGCGAAAACGTTCGGACTGATCCCGCTCCAGCCGCTTCACAATCACGTAGGTGCCGACGGGCACCAGGAACGCCACAGCCAAAGCCGCAAGGGCGAGCAGCATGAAGAAGACTTCTTCCATAGCAACACCATTCAGGACAAGAAGAAACGCCGACTGGCGTAGCGTTTACTCTCTCAATTATCACCTACCGAGACGGAAACTCCAATCGCGATCTTAGAGCGGTCAATGCGACCTCGCCGCTTTCAATTTGGTCATGTTGGTCAACTTGGTGATGTTGACCGGGAATTCAGGTTCATCCGATCTGAAGCGTAGTTTCCGTAAGTCGTTGCGATTCCTTGGTTTGCTGATCTCGGTGAGAAACGTGATCGGATGGGTGTCGTGCCTAGGTGGGTTTTCAGCACAAAGGGAAGGTATCCACGTGCAAACTTTCTTGGAGGGCGTGATTTCGATGCTCCACGATGGGTACTGCGAACCCTTGATTTCCAGGGAAAAACCGTCAAAATGCCTTTCCATCGGGCCCTGCTGGCGATTCCTCCCGATGGAACGAAGGGAAGGGT
>JBGSPU010000086.1:0-28448 GCA_041738415.1 Bythopirellula sp. | reverse complement strand
GTGATTAAGTGCTTATATTGCATTGGTTTGTGTTCAACATCAAGTCTCTGAGCATGGATATGAATGGATTCGTCGCAACTCGATACACTCCAACAGTTTAACAGTGCTATCAGCGTTCAAAGTGGCGCTGTCCAACTAATGTTCAGGGCGAGCCAGACAATGGAATCGATTTCTCAAATGTAACGATTGAGTTTTTCGCCGTGCCAGAACCCGCAACATGTGCTCTTTTGATGGGGGCATTAATTGCGCTGCCTAGCTTGGGGAGGCGCGTGTAGTTCCAAGAGCCTACGCTAGTCAAGTGATGCTGATTATTGAGCCACGAACCTTGAGGTGCTACTTCAATGTTCGTGGCTCTTGCCATCTTGGTTTCTCGGGTCTTCCTAACTTAACTTGCTGAATCTGTGCAAGAGAGGCGTTAGTTCCACTAGCAGCTCTCAAACATTTGTCGCTGATCTCAACCCACCCCCTGCCGGAAATTCAGAGTCAACTTCCGTGGAATTGGATTGCCGGATTCGGAGTCTTGGTCAAGGATAGGTAGAGGCGAAGAAAACTCTTCTCAATTAAACATCTCAGTCACTTCTGCTTCATGCATGTCAGATTCCAATAAGAGCCTAATTTACGGCTTAGTTACACCTCTTAGCGTTTTATTGCAGTAGTTCTTGGTTTTGTTAAACACTACGAAAGGTCCTTCTCATGAAAGCTATCCAAGCAACACGAATCAATTCGATTGATGATTTCTTTCTGAATTTTAATTCTATGGCAAAAAAAACCATGTTGCTGGCAGCTACTGTTGCCGCTTTGTTGGTTCTCGTTCCCTCATTCTCCGATGCAGCCGTTGTTTTTCAGGATGGATTTGGCGACGCCGATCGCAATAACGACAACGTGATTAATGAGGCTGATACAGATACTGGAACTAATGGTATAGGCACCTACACGCCTGCACGCGGTTCGAACACGGCCTTGGCCACGAATAACGAAGTGGCGTCTGCCTTGGATGCTGGTGATGTGGGCTTACGCTGGTTGTCGCATTCGGGCTTCACCGGGAACAATTCAGGCGATCGAAGGGCGTTTATCGCGATTGTCGACGATGCCCAGGGAGCCATGCTGGAGACGCAACCAACTTCGACACCTGGCGGCCTGGGTAAGACCGCCATCAACGATGGCTACGCACTTTCCTACAACTCTAAGGGCCGTGGAAACTCGGCAGCGGCTTTTTTCGATCAGACAATCTCACTGGGCCCTCTAGTTGGAGATCAAGTCAAAGTTAGTTTCGATTTCCGCGTATGGGCAGATGCACCTAATGCAAATTCATTTGAGCAACCGGCCGACGCAGAATTGCGATTTGGTCTCTTCAAAGACTTAGATAACCAACTAGGCCAGACCAATCCGGTCGCAGGCGTCGACATGGATCTCGATATGAATGGGTCCTTCGAAACGATGACTTCCGCCGTGTGGGGGCAGGACGACGGTTATTTTGATGGGACGCGGTCCAGCATTGCGGTGACAGGCAGTGATATTGGCAGTACGGGAGACCCAGGGTGGTACGGAGCCGTGATCATTGAAGATCCCAATAGCGGTTTTAAACCCGGAGGAAATAGAGTCAACGGTGGAGCGTGGCGCATCCGAGAAGAGACTAATCTAATTGGCTCAGATCCGAATGATAAGCGCATCATGCAGGGAACCGGCGATGACGATACCGTTGCGGTCCCACAAGAAATGACTCCCGGCCTGAACGACTTTGGTTTGGTCAATCTAGATATTAACAAGGTGTATAACCTGTCACTGACTCTGGAGCGGTCCACCGACGTCACTCCGGGGGATACTATTTTGGCAATCTTGACAGCGACGGATCGGGCGACAGGGATCTCTTACACAGTATCTGACTTCGAACCAATTTTAAACAGCTTGGGTGAGCCCGACGGAATCTCAAGTGACTCGTGGGACTACTTTGCCATCCGCAACACAGGTCTCGACGACTACGACCTTTTGATAGACAACTTCAAGCTGGAGATTTTTGGCAGCAACGAGCCTAGTGACAATGCAGACTTTGATGGCGACGGTGACGTTGATGGCAACGATTTCTTGTTCTGGCAGAGAGGCAATTCTACCAACGGCGGATCACCTGCGGACTTGGTTCTTTGGCAACAACAATACGGAACGAATCCCCTCGTGGCGGCGGTCGGTGCTGTGCCCGAGCCAACGTCAGTCGCGTTGTTGAGCCTAAGCGGCGCGATGTGTCTCGCCATGCGAAGACGCATAAGAATCTAACTCTCTGTGAAGAACTAATAGGCCGGAACGAGCCGTGGGCCGTTCCGGCAATGAATACGGAAAAACTTTGATCATGCCGGAACTCGCGATACTCGCTCCGGCCTACAGGCACCGTAGGGAGCTTCGAAAGATGTCCTCTTCTAAAAGTCAGCAAAAATCAAGGACAAAACATTCAGGGGGTTTTACCCTCGTTGAGCTTCTGGTGGTGATTGCCATCATTGGCGTCTTGGTGGCACTCTTGTTGCCGGCCGTGCAAGCTGCCCGTGAGGCGGCCCGGCGGATGTCATGCACGAACAACTTGAAGCAAGTTGGGTTGGCTGACCTCAATCACGAAAGCACCAATGGCCATCTCACTGTCGGCAGATTAGGCCCCGACTCGACCAGTTCGAGAGAAATGAGATTGCTGAGGACTGCAGAGGAGCGATCCGGCGCGAGTGGCTTTGTCATGTTACTCCCATTTCTTGAGCTCAACGCACTGTTTGATCAACTCGACGTGTTCAAGAACCAGAGTATTTGGCCGGCTGCAGACTACTCCAATAATTCCTGGCGAACTGATGAGCGGTTAAAGGCAATCGGTACCAGTGTTGCGGGATACATATGTCCTTCCGAGGGGAGCGAACTCTACAGACAAAACTGGACATCTTGGACACCACCTCCCGCAGTCGGTTCTTATGCGTTTGTGGGTGGGCATCGGGGGACTAACGGAGGCGCTTTATACACGCCAGTAAATGCTTGCATGGTCAAACATCATAATACGGGACCCCACCTATATCGGACGGTTGTCGAACTCAATCAGATTGAAGATGGTACCAGCAACACCATCTCTGTGGGCGAAGTAATTGAAACCTCAATTGGGGAGATCAATGGTGCGACCAGTTCAAACATCTGGACCTATGTACTCCGCTATCTTGATAGTTTTCGAGTAACGGGTGTGGCTATCAACACCCCTCCCTGGGCCGAAACACTCAATGTGAATGGTGATATCGTCAATGGAGCCTTTGCGAGTCGTCACCCGGGCGGGGCGCAATTCGTCTACGTCGATGGACATGTCGGGTTTTTGCAGGAAGACATCGACTTTGATCTGTATCAGAACCTCTCTACGATTGCGGGGGCTCCGCTCGTGATGGATCAAATCGACAAAAATGAGACTTGCAAAGGCGACTGATCGCCTCCAGGTAATAATGACAAACATGACATCAGATTCAAATCCCTTGACAGAAACCATAGCGCGGTTGGCTATTGTGATTCTTGTAGCTGCATCGCTGGGGTGCGAAGAACCACCGGTTCGTTACCCGGTTGCCGGCAAAGTCCTAATCGATGGCCAACCTTTGCAGACAGGTTCCATCCGTTTCGTGCCAAAATCAGGTCGACCCTTTACCAGTACCATCATGGAGGATGGCTCCTTCGAATTATCTGAGAATGCAATCTCCACTTCGCAAGAGCAACTGGGTGTCTTTCCGGGCACCTATCAAGTAGCCGTTTCTGCCTCGAAGGTAATTGACGAAGTATCGAACGATGTCGAATGGCTCGCGCCTAGTAAGTATGCCGATTTCCGCACCTCAGGAATCGAAGTGCAAATAATGGGACCGAAAGAAGACATGCAAATCGACCTGACTTGGAAAGGCGACGAGCAAACCGATGACGCGAGTGCAAGCGATGCTGAGGCAAAACTTAAGGCCAATGCGGACTCAGAGCAAAAAAGCTCAAAGGAATCAACCTCTGACGCACCCCAGGAAGAGGAGGCTCCGAAGAGCAAGTGAAGCGGAATTCTACCAGTCTTGCATTGGTCCACTGCATGACACGGTGCGATTGGCAGTTTGCCTTTGTACTGACTGTGATGGCATTTGCACTTGGCTGCGGTGATGGTCGGCCTGCTCGGGTTACCGTCTCCGGGCAGGTGTTGATCGATGGCAAACCTCTCACCGTTGGCAACGTCAAGTTTGTCCCTGAGGGTTCCCGACCCTCCTCGGGAGCCATTGATTCTACGGGCAGATTTACGCTTACCTGTTACGACGGGGCAGACGGGGTCGTACCTGGGACCCATCGCGTGCAAGTTTCTTCGATGGAAGTACTCAGCGCGAGCAAGGTGAGATGGTTGGCTCCACCGAAGTATGCGGATTATCGCACCTCAGAGCTGAGTTATGAAATTACAGAGCCTACGGAGGATTTGAAGGTTGAATTGACGTGGGATGGCGGCAAGCCATTTGTCCAATAGGCTCGAAGACGCTCACCATGATCACGCATCCTGCCATTTTGAGAAATCCACGGAATTGTTGCGCAGCAATTCTCTTGATCAACATTTGCTTGTATTGCGATGTCTATGCCACCGACTTTATGGTTTCCTCAGCCGCACAAATCACCACCGCGATGCAATCGGCTCAGCCGGGGGACACCCTCATCATGACCAATGGCATCTGGACTAATCAGCAGATCAGGTTTGCCGGGTTTGGCAGTTCCACGAATCCCATCACCTTGCGGGCTGAAACCCCTGGGCAAGTGATTCTCAATGGCAATTCCACCCTCGATATCTCCGGCAGTTGGCTGGTCGCGGATGGATTGCGATTCGAAGGGGGGGCACTCTCCAACGGCTCCAATGCCATCGTCGAATTCCGTGGCACGCTGGGTGAGGCCACGAATAGCCGACTGACTAACTCCGCCATCATTGGCTACAACCCGGCGAACGTCGATGACAGGTATCATTGGGTCGAACTCTTTGGTCAAAACAATCGGGTGGATCATAATCGATTTGAGAATCAGAACCACTCCGGTGTTACCGTTGTCGTGCGGCGGGACGATACAGGCGCTGACAACCACCTGATCGATGCCAATCACTTTGTCGATCGCCCTGTGCCCAACAATCCCAGCGATGCCAACGGCTTTGAAACCATTCGCGTTGGCACGAGCGACCAGTCACTCAGCGATTCCTTTACAACTGTAGAGAACAATCTGTTCGAGCGGCTCGATGGTGAAATCGAGATCATCTCAAACAAGTCAGGTCAGAACACGTATCGCTACAATACTTTTCGCGAATCGGCCGGGACCCTGACGCTCAGGCACGGCAACGACACGCTCGTGGAAGGGAATTTTTTTCTCGGCAACGATAAGAACAACAGTGGAGCAATTCGCGTCATCGGCGAGAGGCAGACGATTGTCAACAACTACATTGCCAATGTTGACGATCGCGCCGGTGGCGCGATTTCTATTTCGGCTGGCGTGCCCAATTCGGCGTTGAATCAATACTTTCAGGTGACGGACGCCGTCATCGCCCACAACACTCTGGTCAATACCTCGGGAGTGATGCTCACCTTCGACGATGGACTGGGAAGCAGCGGGCGCACCCTGCTGGCCCAGAATGTGACCGTCGCCAACAATATCTTCCGCAGCAACGGCCCCACAATTTTTGAGGGCAATCAAGGCTCAGGTTGGACTTGGGAAGGGAATATCGCCTTTGGCGGCAGCTTGGGGCCCAAGAACGGCGCTGGGGGAATTACGGTGGTCGATCCCCAGCTTGAGTTGGATCCTGACGGCCTTTGGCGACTGAGTTCCACCAGCCCGGCTATCGATGCGGGAGTCGGTAGCTACAGCGGTTTGTTCACCGACGATATGGACGGGCAAGCGAGAATCGGTCTATTCGATGTCGGAGCCGATGAATTTTCGATGGCGCAGATCGTCCGTAAGCCACTGGCCGCAGCGGATGTCGGCCCGAGCTGGCTTGCTCCCGTCGATCCTCCCGGCGGCGGGGGGGGCTGCTTCGCCCGTGGCTGCGCGATCCAGGCGGAAGACTTTGCCTCGATTCTAGACCCCAACAACAATGGACTCGTGTGGACCAAGGTCGCCGATCCCGACGCCCTCGGGGGCGAGGCAATAGTCGCTCCGTCAGGTTCTCGAGTTGATTTGCCTGGGACGCACGACACGATCGCTGTTTACGATCTGACTTTTGAGCAACCAGGCACTTATCGAGCCTACTATCGTGCCAAGGGATTCAATGGCAGTTCGGACAGCCTGTATGTGCCCAACGATTTCAATGTTGATCCCACGATGCAAGAGACAACTTCCCAAAACGGCACGTATCTTTGGGAAGTTGGCGGCACGTTTACCATTACCCCATCGAATGTCGGTATGCCTCTCGAGTTTCGCATCGGCAAACGGGAGGAGTTGAACCGCCTGGACGCCTTGGTACTCGACCTGGACCTTTCGCTTTCGCCTGCGGAGCTGGACGCTCTGTTCGATCAGATGTTCGCCGCGGGAGATTTCAATAAGGATGGCTTCGTCGACGGAAACGATCTCTTCGCCTGGCAAACCGGATATGGAACGCTCAGCTCAGCGACCCATCTTGATGGGGATGCCGACGAAGATGGCGACGTCGATGGGACTGATTTTCTCATTTGGCAGCGCGGATACACCGGGCCAGCGCCGCTTGCCTCACCGACAGTGGCGGTCCCTGAACCTGTGGGGATGACGCTAAGTCTCATCAGTTTCTTGGTGACGGCTGTGTGCACCAGGAAGTACAGTTCATGGCGACCCTTTCTCAGGAGTAGCTTCAATCATGTCTAAGAATCTCCCCCCCCAAGGCGGCTCACGCCGCGACTTTATCAAAACTTCAGCGCTCGCAGCCGCGGCTACCGCCCCCTATTTTGCGCCGGCTTCGGTATTCGGAGCCAACGCACCGAGCAACCGCATTACACTGGGTTGCATTGGGGTTGGTAATCAGGGTTTTCCCGTGATGACGAGATTCCTGGACAACGACCAATGCCAAGTTTTGGCTGTCTGTGACGTGAATCGTGGCAGCAATGGTTACAAAGAGGAAAAACATTTCTACGGGCGCGAGCCGGCAAGAGATGCCGTCGAAGGCCATTATGCCAAGTCCCGCGAGTCGGGCTCCTACAAGGGGTGTGATGCCTACAACGATTTTCGTCAGATCATTGATCGCGACGACATTGACGCAGTCATCATTGCCGCTCCTGACCATTGGCATAGCATTATGACGGTGCAGGCTGCCCAGGCAGGGAAGGATATTTATTGCGAAAAACCGTTGGGGCTGACCATTGGCGATCAACAAGCGATGGTGCAGGCGGTGCGCGGAAATGGTCGCATTTTGCAGACGGGCAGTCACGAACGCTCGAATCCTAATGTAGCGCGACTTGTCAAAATCGTTCAGAGCGGAGCGATTGGCGACGTGAAAAGAATCGTCGCCAACGTGGGAAGGCACAACATGATCGGTCCAGGCCCCGGTTGGCAACCCATGCCAGTCCCCGAAGGATTCGACTACAGAATGTGGCTTGGCCCCGCGCCGGATGCTCCTTATCACAAGGATCGGTGCCTGTATCGTTTCCGTTTTAACTACGACTATGCAGGCAGCCAGGTCACCAATTTTGGTGCCCACTCGCTCGACATGGCCCAGTGGGCGCTCGGCATGGATAACTCGGGACCCGTCCTGGTCGAACATGTCTACGCGGACTACTTGCCCAAGGGGAGTCTCTTTAATGCGGCGACTTACACCCATTTCCGCTGCACCTACGACAATGGCGTTGTTCTGGACTGCATGACGGGAGTCCCTGAGGTGCGCTGCATTATTGAAGGGACCGACGGGAGCGTCCGTGTAGAAAATCAGGGTCGAAATTTCTTCACCATTCCAGCAGGAATAAAGGCCGAAGTGTGTGGAATGGATATTCCCGACGTCTACGTCAGCAATGACGACCATCAGCGCAACTTTATCGATTGTGTGAAATCACGCGAAGAACCAGCGGCGCCCGTCGAAGTGGGGCATCGAAGTGCAACCGTTTGCCATCTGGGCAATATTGCCTTGCGGCTCAAAACAAAAGTGAAATGGGATCCGGTTCAGGAGCGGATTATCGACAACAAAGAGGCCAGTGCCATGATGAACCGTCCCACGAACCAGGCATGGAAGACCTAAGTTACTCTAGGAAACTAATTCGTTTTTCGAAGAATGCTCTATGACGCCACCCAACACATCACAAACGCTTGCGAAACATTCGATGACTGGCAAGTCAACAGATATCGCCGTCTCCGGCGTGGAACTGTACTTCTTGCCGGTGACCACGCGAATGCCGCTGAAATTTGGCTCAGAGACGCTGAGCAGTGTGACGTGTGCGCGTGTCCGGCTAAGCGTCGAAGACCGCTCTGGCCGTAAGGCCGAGGGTTGGGGTGAAACCCCACTGAGTGTGCCTTGGGTGTGGCCAAGCACAATCTCTCATCGCACGAGAGACCTTGCATTGCGCGATTTTTGCGAGCAGCTTGCTTCGGCCTGGTCTGCATTTCTTGGTTACGGTCATCCCTTGGAAATCGGCTACGACTTTCAAGAAAACACGCTGCCGACGCTTCTGGCTGGATTCAATCGTGACTGCTCCTTGGAGGAACGCATTCCGCTGTTGGCGGGGTTGGTTTGTTGTTCTCCTTTTGATCTTGCCCTGCATGATGCATATGGCAATCTGCACGACCGTCCCATCTACGACTGTTACAATGCCGACTTCATGAACCATGACTTGTCTTACTTCCTAGCGGAAACAGCTCCAGAGGAGGTAGATTTTCGGGGCAAGTATCCCGTGGATTTCATGAGTCGTGAAGTTCCCGAGGAACTTCCCGTCTGGCATCTGGTGGGAGGGGTTGATCCACTCGATATTTCTGAATTGAATGGCAATGCCCCCAGCGATGGAGAGCCGCTTCTGTTAGAAGATTGGATCAACCGAGACGGCTTGCATAATCTCAAGGTCAAGCTTCGCGGCACCGATGCCCAATGGGATTTCGATCGCCTGGTTCAAGTGGGCCGCATTGCCAGCCGACACGGCGATTACACGCTCAGCGCTGACTTCAATTGCACCGTGTTGGAGCCCGCCTACGTCAATGGGGTGCTCGACCGACTCGCTGCCGAACATCGCGACATTTTCGATGCGATTCTCTACGTCGAGCAACCGTTTCCCTACGATCTGGAGGCAAACAAGATTGATGTCTCGAGTGTGTCGAGGCGCAAACCCCTGTTGATGGACGAAAGTGCCCATAATTGGCAATTGGTGAAACTCGGCAAGGAACTCGGTTGGACGGGAGTGGCACTCAAGACTTGTAAGACACAGACCGGCGCGATTCTGACGCTTTGTTGGGCCAAGGCTCACGGCATGAGCATCATGGTCCAAGACCTCACCAACCCCATGTTAGCCCAGATTCCTCATGTCTTGCTTGCGGCACACGCGGGAACTCTTTTGGGGGTCGAGTCAAACGCCATGCAGTTTTATCCTCAGGCTTCGCTCCCTGAAGCGAGGATCCATCCGGGCCTGTATCAACGTCGAGAAGGCAAACTCGATCTGCGCTCGATAAAGGGCTCGGGATTCGGCTATCGAGTCGCGGAAATCGCCCGAGAACTTGGGGAGCCCGTCGTTCAATTCGGGAGTTTCGCGAGAGTCTAACTCCCCCAGAAACAGCAGGTTTCATGAATCGATCAATTTCAATTATCTCCTTATTGCTGCTATTATTCGGAGTTTCAAGCGAGCTCCTGGCGGACTGGGAACCCCACTTGCTGATTTGGGAAGCGGACCATCTTGCCAGCACAAAAGCTGGCTTAGATGATCCGACCCCTGCATTGAAGGGCGCGGCGGAATTGCTGCGGAAACAGGCCAATGCAGCGCTCGGCAACAAATCCTATTCAGTAACCTACAACGCACATGTCCCTCCGAGTGGCGACAAACACGACTACACCAGCTTTGGCGCCTATTGGTGGCCTGATCCCACGAAACCAGATGGATTGCCCTTTATTCGTCGTGATGGCGAGACAAACCAAGAGCAGAAAAAACTGGGGGATAAAAATCACTTTAATGAGTTTATGCAGGACGTCCAAGCCTTATCGCTGGCGTATTACTATTTCGGCGATGAGCACTATGGAAAACATGCGATCCATCTCATCAATGATTGGTTTTTGAATCCTGAAACTCGCATGAATCCTCATCTTGAATATGCTCAAGCGGTACTTGGTCGGAATGAAGGAAAAAATTCAGGGATTATCGATACCAGAGATTTCATGTATGTGCTGGAATCTCTCGAACTGCTCAAGATGTCTCCTGCCTACAATCAAGAATTTGAAAATGGTTTGAAGGAGTGGTTCACGAAATACTTGCAATGGCTGCGAACAAGTGAACATGGCCAGAAGGAAAGCCAGGCAAACAACAATCACGGTTCTTGGTATCACGCCCAAGCCATCCGGATTGCGCTCTTTTTGGGCCAGACTGAGTTGGCAAGAGCACTCGTAGAACATGTCCGAGACGAAATGATATCCAGCCAAATTGCGCGTGACGGTACTCAGCCAGAAGAATTGGCAAGAACCAATACTTTCCACTACAGTCTCTTCAATCTCCAAGCACTGGGCACCATTGCCCGGATGGGAGAATCGCTCGACTACGATCTCTGGCACTCTCGTGATGATGAGGGTAGGGGGATGCAGAACGCTGCCGAGTATCTGTTACCGTTTGTAACAGGTTCCAAAGAATGGCCCCACCAGCAGATCAGCGAACTTCACTTCTCCCCGCTAACCAGCCAGCTCTTCCGCATGATGTCCGTACGCTATCAAGAACCAGATTGGCTCAATGTCTCAAATGAATTGCGGGAGGGTTATCCTAAGTCCGATCCTGCGATGCTGGTAACCGCTGCCTATGGCGAGCAGCAAGCCGAATAACCAAATTGCCCCACTCACAATCGAGTTCAAATAATATGAAATCTGAAGAATATGAATCAAGCTCCTCACGCCGTGAATTCGGCAAGGTCGTCGCATTGGCCGCCGCTGCCACTGCGCTACCATCGAGACTATTTGCGGCGGAGAATTCCAAACCTCAGCGCAAGTTCTGCGCCTTTATCAAGTTTTTGCAGGAACTCGACTACAATCAATTAACCGAGGCTATTGCTGAGGCTGGGTTTGATGGTGTCGAAGTAACCGCTCGAGAAAAGGATGGCTATATTCATCCTGCCGCCGCCGCCGATGAGTTGCCCAAACTGCAAGAAGCCCTCGCCAAGCGAAACCTGGAAATTACCATCCTCACGACGGACATTTTGAGTGCGGATCAGGCAAATGCCCGGCTCATGCTCCAAGCCGCGGCCGGCTTGAAGATCCCCCTCTATCGCATGGGCTTTTGTCGCTATGACCTAACGCGGTCCATTCTGGAACAAGTAGCCGAGTTGCATCCCGTGTTTCAGGACCTCGCAGAGATGAACCGGGAGCTTGGTATTGCCGGAATATATCAAAATCATAGTGGAGCTGATTTCGTGGGGGCAACTATGTGGGACTTGCAACGTCTTCTCCAAGACTATCCGGTTTCTGAATTGGGTTGCGTGTTTGACATTCGACACGCCCAAGTCGAAGCCGGCGAAGCGTGGCCCGTCTACTTTAATCTTATGGAACCACACTTTTCAGCCCTGTCGATAAAAGATTTTGTGTGGGACGGATTGAAATCGAAGCACACGCCATTAGGAGAGGGAAGGCTCGATCCGAAGTTCTTCAAGCTTCTGAACGCATCAAGTTTTGCTGGACCGATCTCAGTGCATGTCGAGTATCTCCCCAATGCTGGCATTAAGGAGAACCTACAAGCCCTCAAGACCGACTTGCAAACCTTAAAAACGATGCTTTCTACTTGAGAAACTGACTGCATGGGAAGTCAGAAATCTCTACCTAGGAGGTGTTGCCCGTGTCTCGGCTGGAATCGAAAAAAGCGATTGTCACAGGGGGTGGCCAAGGGTTAGGCCGGGCCATCGTAGAAGAGTTCATGCGACAAGGCTGCGATGTGGCGATCCACTTCCACAAGAGTGCGGAAGGAAGCCAGCAAGTCAAACGAGGAGCACCGCCGGGTGTGCGAGCAGAGTGTTTTGCCGCTGATTTGACCGACGAGTCTGCCGCCTCCGCGATGGTCAGCCTAGCGGTCGATTTTCTGGGAGGCTTGGATATACTTGTCAACAATTCAGGAGATATCATCGCACGTCGCCAACTGAGTGAGGTCGATCTGGATTTTTGGCGAAGAGTCATGGATGTGAATGTCACCAGCATGATGTGCGTGACCCGCCAGGCCTTGCCTCACCTGAAATCCAGTGAAAATTCTAGCGTGGTGAACGTTGCCTCTCTTGCGGGTCGCATGGGGGGGCACGCGGGTTCGCTGGCCTATTCGACTGCCAAAGGTGCTGTACTCACCTGGACGAGATCACTCGCGAAGGAACTTGGCCCCTGGGGAATACGCGTGAATGCCGTCGCCCCCGGTCTGATCCTGGGAACCGCCTTTCATGCAACGCATACGACCCCCGAGTCTGCATCAAAAACAATAGCCGGAATACCCTTGGGTCGCGCAGGAAATCCCGCAGACGTGGCAAGAGCCGTGACCTTTCTCGCAAGTGAATATGATGGTTTCATCACCGGAGCGACTCTGGATATCAACGGCGGCGTCTTCGGCTGTTGAACCGGAAGTGGGTCCTTTCGAAGATTCCCTCTAAGCGAACTTCCCTACCGCATGGGCTGTGATTGAAGTTATTTCACCCAGGGCAGCGCAAAGAAAGTATCTTCTGCGCATTCTGAGCCTCCTTCTCAGCCGCTTGTTGAGCGGTTGTCTGCGGAGGCGGACCTTCAAAAAGAGGTCTCCGACAACGATTTCAAGAATTGGGGAATCGAAGTTATACTATTCTCTTTGAAAAAACGAATCGCAGAAAATTGACTTAGGAGAGGCAGGTGATTGTGAACGCACTTTATCCATTGAAAAATCTCCAAAGCCCGTCATGGGACAACTATTGCCGTCCTCTTGCTCTCGGGTTGTGCCTATTCGCTCTGCTACCGCCGGCGCGAGTCCATGCACAGCCGGACAATCCTCCAGAGACTGAGCCACAAACCTCGTCAGATGAACAGCAGGCACCTGCCCGCGTAGATGTCCAGCCTGTGGCGGAGGATGAACAGATCGGTGCGCGATTGAAGAAAATTCTTGGGGCTACCGAATGGTTCATTGATCCGCAAGTGCGCGTGGAAGAGGGAGTTGTTTTTTTGACTGGAAAAGCAAAGACTCTCGGAGACAAAGAATGGGCGAGCAAACTGGCGGGAAATACACAGGACGTTGTAGCCGTGGCCAACCGGATGACAGTTTCCAAGCCATCCCCCTGGGATTTCACGCCTGCCTGGGAAGAAATCGATAAACTCAGACACAATAGTATTCAAGTATTGCCGGTACTGCTCGTTGCCACAGCGATGCTCATTATCTTCTGGTTTGCCGCAAAACTCATTGCCAAAGTCAGCCGACGGATCGCCTCGCGACGAACAACGAACGCCTTACTCCAAGAAGTAGTGGCAAAAGCGGCAGCGATACCCCTGCTGCTCATTGGCATCTATCTGGCATTGCGGATCTCGGGTCTCACCCGCCTCGCAGCGACCGTCTTGGGTGGAACAGGTCTTTTGGGACTTATCCTGGGCATCGCATTTCGAGACATTGCCGAGAATTTCCTGGCCAGTATTCTGCTCAGCATTCAACGTCCCTTCAGAACGGGCGATTTGATCATTGTGGAGGGACGCAAGGGATTCGTCCAAAGTGTGACCACGCGTGGTACGACGATCATGACCCCCGACGGAGACCATGTGCAGATTCCCAATTCCACCATTTACAAGAGTGTCATCGAAAACATCACTGCTAACCCCAATCAACGGCAAACATTCCTGGTGGGTGTCGACTATGAGGATTTACTAGAGAAGGCCCAGGCAGTCATTCTTGAAGTCTTACAGCAACATACGGCAGTTCTCGCCAAACCTGAGCCACTCGTTTTGGTAGAGGAGTTGGCGTCGTCGACGGTGAATTTGCGCATTTATTTCTGGCTGGATATATCGAAGCACGATGGTTTGAAGGTGCGTTCTTCGCTAATTCGGTTAGTGAAAAATGCTTTGGCGCAAAGTGGCTTCACTCTTCCCGATGAGTCGCGAGAAGTGATTTTTCCCAAAGGGGTCCCCGTACGCATGTTAGAAATCAATGAACCACAATCCAGTGAACCCAAAGCCCTGCCAGCCAATGTCCGAAACCAACCTGAGGAAATTAGCACGCAGTCGGAAGGATCTCTGACAAGCGAAGCGGATGAAATAGAACAACAAGCCAAGAACGCTCGTCAACCTGAGCGGGGAGAAAATCTCCTCTCGAACTAGGTTTGCTAAACAGCAAACGGTTGCGGATTCGACTTTACTGAATCGGCTCACGCGCAAGTGCCGCTGAGAGGAGTCGGCGCTGGGCTATTTTGGCCCACAAGCGTCGAACGGCCCGCTCTGAGTCGGTCCAACTTTCCCGCACCTGGTCGCAACGGGCTTGAATACGGTTTTTCAACTTCTTTGACGGTTGTTTTTTAGAAGATAGCATTCTGAGATTCCTCCGTAATTTTAGCGAATTCATTCCTGCTTGTTCTTTACGCTATTCTTGTGCCAATGGTTCGGCGTGTTAGATCACCTTTTTTGCAGTTGTTTTCAGATTCCGGGCAGCAAAAAGGATGAACTCTTCGGAACCACTTTGGCGGCCAGTCAGCCATAGGAAATACTCGATAGTAAACCTGATGGCTGATAGCTGCCAAATTTGCCAGGAAAAAAGCCACCAATTGCCGCTGTCGGCAACTGATGGCTTGGTAATCAGCCTAGGGCTGTCAAGGCGAGACCTTATTTATCGGAATCACTCGGATTGTCAGCCTTATTGTCCTTCAGCTCTGCGCTGTCGGCTTTGTCCAATGAATCAGAGCTACGCTCCACCTCGCTACGGGAATTGTTCTGTTGCGAATTTTGCAGATTCTTATCGCTGCTACCACTAGGCTGCTGTGAATTCGCGGTGGCGGGTTCTGGTTTGGCCGGAACTGAGCCATAGTTACTCGAACTTTGATTCTGATCGTTCAAGTTTCTGCTATTCTCAGAACCATCCATGGCAGGTTGTGGCGTGCTTGGCGAACGGTCCATTTCATTGCTGGAACTGTTCTGATTATCGAAATAAACACGCTGGCCGTTCATGCAGATGAATTCTCGGCCCGAGGCATCGTGCTGGAGTTGGTAAGTCCTACCCGAGTTCTGATAACCTTGACCAGGCTGTTGATGCTGCATGTTATTCTGCACCTCTTGGCCATTGCTTCCGTCTACACCGCGATAACCTGACTGATACTCACCTTGAGATTGACCATCAATCTGGTTATTGAGATTTTGGTTCTCATTGCTGAATCGTTCGTTCTCACGAGAGTCCCCACGCAAGCGATCTCGAGAATTCTCGCCGAGATTTCTCGCGGCCTCACCGGTCCGGCGGACGGCGTTGGCGGTTCCCTCTGCGACGCCGCCAATGACATTTCGTGTTGCTTCGCCTGTTCGACGAACTACGTCGGCTGTCCCCTGAGCAGCGCCCCGTACACCCCGACGAATCGGTCCGTCACTCTGCTGGGCGTTGGTCATTGGCAAAGCCAACAAGGCGGCCAATGCGGCACATCCCATAGTAAGTAATTGTTTTCTCATTTTCTTCTCCTCATTTTTGTGTAAAACCACTTCGTGTCTTGCCAACCCGTTTGGCAATGTTTCTCTATTCCACCAGATTCTGGTGCAAATCACATGCCTCGATGGATGAAAGCAGCAAAGTTAATCAACTTAGTTAAGAATGAAGACAGCGACGGACATTCCGTCGCTGCCTTGGCGCACTGATCTCTTCGAGTCGCTGGCAAATTAACTACTGGCGCAAGCGTCACGCAACTGACGAACACGATCATGAGTTGCTTTCACCTGAGAATATTGATGTTGCAACAGGTCATTGACCGCCGTGCCGGGCGATTCCATGAGAACATCCTCATAGGCCTCCTTGATGGAATCTTCCCCGCGCTCGACCTCTGTGAGAATGGCATGGTCGTCATCCGAACTAATTGCTGCTTTGAGCGACATATACGACCGATGCAAACTTCCGAGCCAACTCCCTTCGCGGTCCACTTCGCCATCGTTAATTTCTACCAATTCGGCCAAATCGCGAGCTTGTTTACTACGCTCTTGAGACCACTTGCGAAAATCGGTAGCCAGTTGCGTGTTCTTCACGTCCTTCGCGGCCTCTTCGAAGCCTTTGGCACTGTCTACATTCGCCTGGTGAATTGACTGCAAGTTGCGGACAAATTCAGGATCCAAATTACTCTGGGTATCTGTATGGATGATACTCATGGTTTAAACTTCTTGTTCATAGGTATACTCGTTGTCGAGAGCGTGTGTTAACTCTCGCTGTCACAAACCGCCACGCAAGCGCGGCGCAATCAAACTCACGACAAACAGCACCAAGAAGACGAGAAATAAGATTTTCGCGATTCCCGCCGACGCGCCAGCGATTCCGCCGAACCCTAATACTGCGGCAATCAGTGCGATAACTAAAAATGTGAGGGCCCAACTTAACATGGTACACCCGGCCTTTCGTAAATTTGCGACTTGATCCTTCGATCAGGTTTCGCAGTCGGAACAATTCCGCTGCAACAGTGAGATAACCATCGCAAGTTACATACCAAAGGTGTCCCAGCCGCGAAAATCTACAATTGGCGACAAATCCACGGTGAAACTCGGCCTGATTGAACCCAAAGCGGCCATACCGGTTGTTTTGTGACCATTCCGTAAGTGAATGCTTGTCTGGCGGTGGTAGCGAGAACATCTCTCGCAGGGATTTGGCTTGTAATTATGCACTAAACATAGCAAAGTCTTTATTGCTGGACTTCTATTGAGTATCATACATGGCTCTTGCATTTAGGTGTGTCCCCCTTTATTGGTATGCCATAAGCTGATGCCTAAACTCCTTTCGATTGACGATGATCGCTCGATTCATCATTTGATCCGGCGTGCTCTCGAGGAGCTTGACCTCGAGATTACTTCGGTTTCCACTGCGAAAGAAGCGCTTGCGAGTATCGAAGAGACGCCTCCCGATGTGGTACTTCTGGACGTGGTTCTTCCCGATGCGTCCGGAATGGATCTCTTTACCCGGCTCAAGGAACTCGATCCACGCCTGCCAGTAATTATTGTCACCGCCGTTGACACCAGCGAAACTGCCATTGAAGCGATGAAGTTGGGTGCGTTCGACTATCTTCCCAAACCGATCGATGTCGAACGGCTGTTGTGCATGGTCGAGCAAGCGCTGGAATCGCGGCGGATGATGACTGTGCCGGTTGCGATGGACCAATTGCTCACCCCCGCCCAGAAACACGATTCCTTTGTCGGTCGCAGCGAATCGATGCAGCACGTGTTCAAGGCCATAGGTCGCGTGGCAGCTCAGAATGTCACGGTGCTCATCCGCGGCGAAAGTGGCACGGGAAAAGAACTCGTGGCCCGAGCCATCTATCAGCACAGCGCTCGGGCAGATGGCCCGTTCTTGGCAGTGAATTGCGCTGCACTCTCCGAGACCTTGCTCGAAAGCGAATTATTTGGCCACGAGAAGGGGTCCTTTACCGGTGCTCATAGTCGACGCATTGGTAAATTTGAACAATGCAGCGGGGGCACAATTTTCCTGGATGAAGTGGGCGATATGTCTCCCAGCGTCCAAGGTAAGGTATTGCGCCTGCTCCAGGAACAGAAATTCGAACGCGTCGGAGGAAACGAGACGATCAAAACTGATGCGAGGATCATTTCAGCCACCAATCAAGACCTTGAAGAGATGTGCCGCAAGAGTGAGTTTCGCGAAGATCTCTACTATCGGCTCAATGGCTACACCATCGAACTGCCTCCGCTCAGAGATCGTGGCGACGATCGCATTTTGTTGATTGAGCACTTTCTGGCGCGACTGGCCAAGGAATTGGACAAAGAAGTCAGCGGAATTGCGCCTGACGCACAAGCCGCCTTGCTCGATTACCACTGGCCGGGCAACGTTCGGGAACTTGAAAGCGTTTTGCGCCGAGCGCTTCTGTATTGCTCGGGAACCGTATTGCTGGAATCAGCGCTCAGCAAGGACCTGTTCAAAGCACATGATTCGATCAATGGCATCACGAGAGAATCCGGGGCAGAAATTGATAAGGGACTGACTCGTTTTATTGAGAGTCGTATCGCGGAACAAAGCACCGATCTCTATGCAGAGACCCTAGCGGAGATGGAAACGCAACTGCTGACAATCTTGTTGCGTCACACCGAGGGCAACCAATCCGAAGCCGCGCGCATTTTGGGAATCACACGCGGCAGCTTGCGTAATAAGATTCGTTCCCTTGGAATTTCCATTGAACAGGTAATCACTGTTACCGAAGACGATCACGAGGAGAAAGAAACCGAGCCTGTCGGGCAATGCTAGGGAGAGTATGGGTGAGTAGGTGACTAAGCGTGACCAGTCTAATCCGAGATTGACCAAATTTACTCGTTCTATTCCTCCTCTTCCAGAGCGGATTGCAAGTGCTCGGCAAGCTCTGTCGCAGCTTCCGTGAGGGCTGCGATTTCCCGCTCGGGTATCAGGCCCACGCTTTTTCGAGCTGCTTGCGTCGTGGCGTCGGCAGCCTTAATTACTTGAACTGCGTCGAAATTCGCTGCTAAGCCTTTCAGGCTATGGGCATTTCGTGCCAAGGTGACCGGATCTCCAGCCTCCGCAGCAACTTCAATACGATTAATCAGAGTAGGGTAATCCTCGAGGTAGAAGCCGATCATGTCGCGAAGGAGTTCGCGGCATCCACCGAGGCGTTCCAGAGCGGCACTCAAATTAAAATTTGGAATTTCAGATCGATGTGGATACATTACGTTTCTGGCCTTAATTGCGATTATTCTTTCCGAGCTAATTCATTTCTCTTTAACTCAGTGATACGAGTCAAACAAAACGACGGAAATCAGGGTTCTGGTGTCTCAAGCGAAGCATCTATCAGAAGTTGTGCTTCCAGTCTCTTAATCGTTCAGTAGTATCGAAAACCTAGTCCAAGTGAATCATTTTGCTGGTTACCTTTCTAAAAATGCGCCCATGGGAGCCAGCACCTGGGATTGATCGAAGAAAATTTTCATCGCCACTAACAGGGGAACAGCCAATAGTACCCCGCCAACTCCCCAGAGCCAGCCCCAGAAAAAGATGGCCAGTACGATCATCACCGGGTTGAGGCTAATATATTTTCCGACGAGTGCGGGTGTGATGAAATTGGATTCTAAGGCATTGAGTCCCACGTAGATTGCAGGGGCAAGCGCGGCATGTCCGAGACTATTGAAATCGACAAGCCCTTCCAAAAAGACGATAAAAGCCCCAACCGCTGGGCCTGCGAAAGGGATGTAGTTCAGCAGCGCTCCCATGACGCCCCAGAGGACAGGATTTGGCAATCCGATTGCCCACATGCCAATACCAATAGCAACCCCCAACGCAACATTAATTGCGGTAATTGTGAAGAGATAGTTCGCCATCCGATGCTGCACTTCCCTGGACAGCTCCACGACCCTCCGTTTGTCTTTGAATGTCGGCATCAATTCAACCAGTTTTTCTAAGAAGCGGTCTCCGCCAGCGAGCAGGAAAAAAAGCAAGACGAACATGATCATAGCGCTTGCGAGGACCCCCCCTGTAAGATTCAGCATACTGCCGAGTTGGGGTTGCTCGATTTGCACTTTCACCGGTGCTTCGTCAGAAGTATTGGTAATTTCGTCAATCTTCTTGCTGGCTTCATTAAAGCCACCTAGCGGCTTTTGCAGCGGCTTGAGATTTTCCGTCAGGCGTGAAAGATAACCCGGCGAACTCATCTGAATGATCCGCTCATTCGCTGGTTGCCAGAGAAGCCAAATCCCCGCAACGACGGCAATCGCAAATGCAACCAAGACCAACATAGCGCTAACAACTGCTGGGATACGAAAGTCTTCCAGTCGCATCACGATGGGCTTGAACACCAAGTTCAGCAATACGGCCAGTGTGATGGGAAAAAGAATAGATCGCGTGAAATAGATCGTGTAAAAGACCGCCAGTACCGCGAGTGTGGCGAGCAGCGCGTCTTTGAGGTCCCAACTATGCAATACTTCAACGAATTGTTCTTCGTTTACCTCTGGCGAAATCTCTGACTTCGGTTCTTCCAATACGAGTTTATCCAACGCCACCTCACTTGTTGCACTGCCGCAGCAGGGCGTTTTAGGAATAATCGTAGTGGTGGCAATATGCATTGCAGCACCTAAGGAAGTGAGCAAAACTGCATCAAACGCAACATCCGGAAGCTCCGTCATTCCATTTCCGACATGCAAAGGCGGGGCCAGAATAAACCGCCGGTCGCAATTAGCGAGTATTTCTCGTTAATTTGCATTGATACGCATTCGTCAGAGCCAGTTTTTAGATAGGAACGACTCCTGTATGGCATTACAAGCTCTTTTTACCGTAAGAGTTACGACTGCGGTGTGGTTCAATAATGTCCACCGTGGACGCCGAACAACCATTCCGCTTGTTTGTCAGAAGCCTGGTTCGCAGAATAAAGGATGTGGAAAGGCATTTGGACACGCTATAGCTAGACCGGCGCGCAAAATGCATCCGTTTCGATTAAGATAAATCACTAAGGACAGGAAAAGCATTTACCGTTGTTGCGGTAATTACGCAAACTTATGAGAACCAACCCTCAACACCAATTTTAAAAGGAGCTTGCAGTGGCAACTCAAGAACAACTTGCTGGCAACTGGAATCAACTCAAAGGACTTATCCGTGAGCAATGGGGGCAACTGACCGACGATGAATTGCAGGAAGTCCAAGGTGACTACGAACAACTCGTGGGACTGATTCAGCAAAAGACCGGCCAGGCCAAAGCAAAAATTGAGAAAGTTGTGGAACAATTAAGCGAGCAATGCACCGGTATGTTCGGCCAAGCCAAAGACGTGGCCCGTGATTATCTGGGTCAGGCGAGCGAGTCGGTTAGTGACGTTGCTGGTCAGGTACGGGAGCGAGTTCGCGAAGGATACGCAGGAGCCGAGCAACTCGTACAACGTCGTCCCGCCGAGTCTGTGGCCATCGCCTTTGGAACGGGTTTGATCGCGGGAGTGATCGTAGGGCTCGTCTTGAGATCGCGCTGATCAGCCACGCGCGTTTTCTGCAACAGTCGCTATCTTCCACTCAATTCAATACAATATGCAAGGAGTACGAAGCTATCATGTCTACTGCAACGAAAAATGTACCGCAGTCTAGCCGGCAAGGCGAAGCTCTTGCTGCGGATTGGCAACATAGGGCTGCTCAAAATGTGGACCGCGTGCAAGGAGTTATCCAAGACAATGCGGGTACCTCCCTATTGATCGCATTGGCTTCCGGGCTCGGGGTCGGCATCTTGATTGGGATGGCCATCGGAGGTTCAAAAAAGTCGTCCCATTGGTGGGATCGCTCTACAGCAGAAGGCCTGGGACGCCGATTGTTGGATAAATTCGAGTCCATCTTGCCCGATGTGGTGAGTGAGCGAATCCATCGATAGCCTTTGTGGGAGTAACCAGAGATTCTGTTATGGCGCCTGAATTAGATCCCGACGAGATACGGCAACGCATGAGAGCTCTGCGCAATTCCCTCGATTTTGATGTCGAGCGCATAACATCGAGTGTGCGTGCCAAAACCGATTGGCGTTATATTGTCCGAAGTCATCCCTGGCTAACGCTGGCGGCTGCGACGGCAGTGGGTTATCTCGTTGTTCCTCGTCGGGTGGAAAAAAGGGTTCCTGATGCTGATACGCTTACTCAATTAGCGAAAGAGGGGAAGCTTGTGTTCGCCCCTCAGGGCATTTCCCGTCCTCAGAGGGATTCTTGGATGAGTAAATTGTTTGCAGTCGCTTTGGCGGTGGGCTCACGTGCTGCCGTTACTTATGCGACCAACATGCTGAGCCAGACGTTTGAAAAAACGTCAGGGCAAGACTCGGAGCAACTTCCGGCCTACGCGAGCTCGCAACCCAAATGAGTTACTTAGACACTACTCGAACGGTGAGATGAAATCATGGCCATGAATCGCCTGGAAACTGACCGACTTGAAGGCCTTTGGTCTGCATCTGCGGACCAAAGTCCGGAGGCCGTTTCAGAGGATGCCAAACTATCCATTTGGGCAGAACAGATCGAACACTTCCTGATGAATCACCCGCGTACTTTGGTGATTTCGGCTGTAGCTGTGGGAATATGTTTGGGATGGTTAGGAAAACGAAAATGAGTGAATCCAACGGAGCTTCGGTCTATCCGCCGCGAGTGCAAAAGAGCTTTTCTAAACTGGCTCATGATGCACTGGAACTAGCGGAACTTCAAATCAAGCTGTTCAAGGTTGATACGACTGTCGCAGGTCGTATCCTGTGGTCGATGCTGATATTGGCCTCGGTCGGATTTGCCCTGCTGGTCGCCGCGTTACCCTTAGCCATGCTCGCGCTTGCGGAGGTATTGGTTGAACACAACGGCTGGTCTCGGATGGAGGCCTTAGGCTTGGTGGCCGTGACTGGCTTACTGCTAAGCGCCCTCGTGATAAGCATCGGATGGTGGAAGTTTAAGCGATGCCTGACTGCCTGGCAACGCTCAAGCGAAGAGTTCAGTCGGAATATCGTCTGGTTGAAGTCGGCCCTGAGTAGCGAGGATGACTTATCTCTGCCTGAATCTCGAAAGACCCATCGCTAACAGACATGATTACCCGCTGACGCCTACAGCACTGACTCAAGATGTTCTACAAGTTCCGCTAACAAGTATAGAGAGGTTACTATGGCTACAACAACAACTAGCACAAAGTCTGAAAACAGCGATTTCAACGCGTCTCAAAGAACTTTACCGCAAGATGCCGGCGGATTGCAACCAACGGTTGACTTGATCGAATACGCCAAGGCCTATGCCCGCGAGAAGCCTGAAGTGGCTGCGCTTTGGTGCCTGGGCATCGGTTTCATTCTAGGGTGGAAACTCAAGCCTTGGTAGCATTTGAATGTAGGCCGGAACGAGTTGCAAGAGCTCCGGCATTATTCCGAAGCGATTTGTTTGACACCGAATTGATGGGTCCTCAACCTTCCAAAAGCGAGAGAGGATCGGCACCCGCCTCGCGCAAAAGTTTCGCGGCGGTCTCGAGTCGGCTTGGTTCCGTATCTTCGGGTTCTACGGCGATCAGAATCTTTCCTGCGGAGACCGCCTGGTCAAAATAGTCGGCTGCTTCTTTGTCGAATCCGCGATCGATCATTATTCCGGTTAATCCACCTACGTAGCCTCCCGTCAAGGCGGCAGCCAAGGCACCGGCGACTACCACGGGGATTCCTGCGACAGTGGCCAGACCAGCCGCCGCCGTGAGTCCCCCGAGCACTCCGCCTAGGGCACTTCCCGTAACCGCGGAGTTGGCCGAGGTGGGATCGCCCTCCTTGGCAACCGGTGCAGGAAAATGTTTCTGTTGCAGTTCATTGCTGCAAATGACGGTCAGTTCTTCTGCCTTAAAACCAGCCTCCTGTAAAGAGCGGAAAGCATCCTCCGCCATAGCGAGAGTTTCAAAAACACCGGCGCGTACCGGACGAAGGTTTTCTTCGGATGATTTGTTCATCGTGAATCTCCTAACTGGGCTGGTTGTCAATGGTCTCTAGTAATCGATTTCACTTGTGGTGCCTAGAAGTCGCAACCTCGAACGAAAAGTAAAATGAGAATGATGGGTAACGGTAGTCCGATTAGCCACCCGAGCAAAGCATATTTTACTTTACCAGAATTGTCGTTCAAAAATTGGAACATGGGCTGTTCTCCGAAAGTAGTTGTTTCATATTAGTCCCAATGACGGGATGTTATTGACTTTTAACGCATTGCGTGTGCCATATCGTCGGTAGTAGAGGATCGCCCAATTTTTCTGCTCTATCCCTCATCTTGCTGGGTAAATCACGAACTTAGTTGGTGCATTTGTGACCATCTTGGCAGTTGGCTCGCCACCTTCCAGAGAACGTCTCTGATTGGAACATTAAAAATACAGCGCCTGCGGTGAGGTTTCTTGGTACGGCGCGCTAATTGCATCTGTGCTGTGAACAAAGAGACCGATTTTCGAGATCACTCACAGCAGTGGTATACAACTTTCACGTTACCTCCTCCCCTTTCAGGAACTGGAGACAAAATGGCAACCTTTGGCAGTCTGACCATGCGGCTGAGTACCGCATGCTTGTTTGCAGTAGCTCTTTTTGCGTTCAGCGGTTGCGAACGCAAAGAAAAGGTCCTCGATGTTGAAACCCCCAGTGGTGAAGTCGAGGTCGAACGCGACCCCGAGACTGGCAACACTGACGTAGAAGTCAATACCGACGACGATCCGAACCAAATCAACCCGTGAGGTTGTCGCGGTCAAATTCTGAAACGTTGAAGCGTAGGGCGATTCGCACGTGAATCGCCCTTTGCGCATCGGCAGATAGTTTATTCCCAAACGAATTGCGAGCGAAAAAGACGAATCCGTGTTCTCTACGTTTAACCCTCATTCAGTTCGCCCAAAACCCTGAACGTCATCCGACCAGACTGGCTTCTCAACAGGCACGATAGAGTCCGAATTTGTTTGCTACATGCGAAATGGTTGCGAATTTATCCTTGGCATGTGATGTGCAGTTCGCTTGATCGGCTGCTTTTAAAAACAATTCGAATGAGAGGAACCAGTAATGAAACTGGACAATTTACAAAAACTCTACGTTCAAGAACTCAAGGATCTCTACAGCGCAGAGACGCAACTCGTGGAGGCCCTTCCCAAAATGGAATCTGCCGCCACGGATGCCAACCTGAAAGAAGCGTTTCGATCGCATTTGCAGGAGACGAAGGACCACGTTCAGCGATTAGAAACGATTTTCCGCGAGCTTGATTTCGAGCCAGGTGGTCACAAGTGTGCCGCGATGGAAGGATTGATCAAGGAAGGCGAGGAGCTCGTTCAAGGAGATATTCCTCCCAAAGTACGTGATGCCGCGCTCGTAGGCGCTGCTCAGCGCGTCGAGCATTACGAAATGGCCGGCTATGGGACGGCCCGCGCTTACGCGGAAAAGCTGGGTGAACATAAGGCGGCAGACGAATTGCAAAAAACGCTCAATGAAGAGGGGCATGCGAATCAGCATTTGACCCGACTGGCAGAACGAAGTCTTAACTTTTTGGCAATGACCAAGTGAGAACTATGATGTCAAGCAAGTGGGAACGTTGCTAGACTTCAGCGATGAGCATGCTTGTTACAAAAAATAACTAGCCATTATCGCAAGATCATAAACACGAACCATATTGAGCCTGTCAATGTTGTCCGATCTTCACGTCGTCACTGATCCATTTGTGCTGATCGAGCGAGTAAAAACATCTCTTAAGGGACTTGGCTATCCGCAATTGACGAATGTCCAATGTGAAGCAGAGGCTTCCACCATTTATTTATCGGGCAAGCTTACTTCTTATTATCTCAAACAAATCGCACAGACAATCGCAATCAAGGTTCCGGGGGTACGCCATGTCGTTAATGACATCGAAGTGGTCTCGGAGATAGAATTTCGCTCCGCCAAAGTTGACGGAGCAAAGCCCTGAATGCCGTCCAGTTTTTGACGGCATTCTCAATTACTTAACGTGAGGAGCAGAATTATGAACTGGGATCAAATCAAAGGAAAATGGAAAGAGTCCAAGGGCCAGGTCCAACAAAAATGGGGCAAGCTGACTGACGATGACCTAGAGGTTATCGATGGCAAACGGGAAGAACTGTCCGGCAAAATTCAACAGCGATACGGTATCGCAAAGGAAGAAGCCGAGAAACAAGTAAAGGAATTTGAGTGTTCCTTGTAATTGCGAGACATGCGAAGCGAGACCTCAGTACGTTACTGTGGTCATGAAGATAATCTATTTACGAGGAGAATTCAATCATGAAGTATTTGTCACTTACCACTTTGAGCGTGGCTGCTGTACTGTTGCTGACTGCAACATCGGCAGTCGAGGCGCAAAATACCACGGCGATTCGTGCCAACCAAAATCGCAACAACAATGCTGCTAAAGAAAAGACTGTGCGAGCCAGCGAAATCATTGGCATGAACATCTACAACTCCCAAGGAAAGGATCTTGGCGAAGTTAATGATGTCGTAATCGACCCGAATACTGGTAAAGTAAGTTACGCCGCGGTCACCTACGGAGGTTTTCTAGGAATTGGCGATAAAATGTTTGCTGTCCCCTGGGAAGCATTTCAATGCACGGTGGATCCAGACGATTCCGAAGAGCATCGTTTAACACTGAATGTGAATAAAAGTCAATTAGAGGGAGCTGAGGGCTTCGATCAGGATAATTGGCCAGATTTTGGTGACCCCAATTTTACCAACGACCTCGACCGGCGCTATAATGTCGATCGTAATCGAGTTCGTGAAGGTAATCGCCAGGGCAACTTGGGTGTTGATATTAATCGAGATGGCGTGAATGTGGGTGTTAATCGACAGAAACGCAATCAGTAAGCCACCCAATGGATGGTGAAGAGGAGTTTGTGTAAGGAAACCAAGCCGTCGCGGGTTCTGCCTGGCACAGCCCGCGACGGTCTTTTGTGTCGCTTAGCCCCTCGGGACCTGTCAGCGGCTTTGTTGGGCGCAGCGGTAGTTATCAACTTCAGTTTGCGCGCGGCGAAATCTGAACACTGGGCAGATGTTTCCTGTTGCTTCGGAGTCAGTGCCATTCGTTGATTCGTCGCCAGGGCATCTTATCCCCGTTGAATACTTTAAGAATTTAGGAGCGGAGTCAATTGGTTCCCACTAACCTTATCAAAACATTCCCCATCGTTTATGCGGTCATGCTTTCGACGAACGTGGTTGCACAGCAAGAACCTCCACAATCTCGGTCCGAAGAGCCAGCACAGACCTATATGCCAGTCATCGATCAGGATTTTGAAGCAACACGCCAACAAGATTCCAATCAAAAGGCTGACGTCCTCAAGCGTCAGCAGAATTTACTCGAGAGTCGCTACGATCTGAGTGATAGACCGAGCAAAGCAAAAATGTCCGGAGGGCGCAAGGCGGTGCAGGAGGGAGTGCGCGTGAAACTCAAGGACGGCCTCACATGGGCGGAACTGGGTAAAAAGTCGCCCGTCGAGATCCGCAAGCAGGGTCTCTTTCCCCTGGGCTTTCGCCCCTTGCCCCATTCTAAGCATGCCACCGGCGGGATGGTGTTCCCCAAGGAGCAGATTGACAAAATCCAAGAGGCCGAACATCGCGATCTGCGGCGTTTTGACGTCGATTTCGATCTGCCTGATCACCTGACGCCCGAATATCCGCCTCCAATGTTTCTCTCCAGTCGGCCCGATTTGGGAGACGTGACCGACGGTGAGGTTCTCACCATCAAAAACTACTATCGCCTGCTTAAAGGTAAGGTCACCCCTGTGCAGATGGAAGGGATGCGACTCTTGCTGACTCCCTTCCCGCAACAACAATTCAATCAAACGGATGATCGCAAAGTCGCTGCGCCGCAACTCGGTGTGACTTGTCTCGATTGCCACGTGAACGGCCATACGAATGCCACCTTTCATCTCAACCCCGATACACGCCCCCAGCAGAATCGCTTTCGCATCGACACGGTGAGTCTCCGTGGAATGTTCAACCAATTGATTCACGGCTCCAAGCGTTCGCTCCGTTCGGTGGAAGATTTTACGGAGTTCGAGCAGCGCACCGCCTATTTCGATGGGGACCATGTAACTGCCGCCAAAAAGGGTGTGCATTTGCCCAATCGATCGGATCAAGTTTCCATGATGGCCCAAATGCAGAACATGTTTGATTTTCCTCCTGCTCCCAAGTTGGATCGTTTAGGCAGGCTCATCCCAGAGAAAGCGACGGAGAAAGAACTACAAGGTGAAAAGCTTTTTTTCGGCAAAGCAAACTGCGTCCAGTGCCATCCTGCTCCGTTTTATCTCGACAATCGCATGCACGATCTGCAAGTAGGACAATTCTACGAACCGGAGGTGATCAACGATCATCTCAATGTCGCTGCGGGTTCGATTAAGACTTTTACCTTGCGTGGCATCAAAGATTCGCCTCCCTACCTTCACGATGGCCGATTGATGACGCTCGACGATACCGTAGCTTTTTTCAATCTAGTCTTTGCCTTGCAACTTAATGAGGAGGAGCAGAATTCGCTGGTGGCATTTATGCGATGCCTGTAAGTTGTACTTCCACCAAGCGGGGGTACGTTTTGGTGAATTAAGACATAAAAAAACTGGCTCCTCGCCAGAATTTGTGGGTGATTGATCGGGTTTTGACAGGCGGGAATGCGTTTTTTCAGGCATCGGCAGGGCAAAAAGAAGGTTCCCTCCGGACGTGGTGAACGGCAACGCTGGACCATGGTCAATCATCGAGTC
>JBGSPU010000033.1:0-34086 GCA_041738415.1 Bythopirellula sp. | reverse complement strand
GAACAGGTTCAATTCGCTAAACACCTTGTCGATCAGCGTGTGCCATTTTCCTCCCTTCACTTTATCTTCCAAAAGTGTCGCCAACATGCGATCCGTCCAAACCGCATGATGAGCCCACTGGCCGATGCCGAGTGTCTCTCCAGTCGGGGTAGCCGCGAACGGCACTGTGACCGGGGTGTAGTCCCGACTCAATAGGTCGGGCTTGCGGTTCTGCGGTTTGGTCATCTCACAACTACCTTCCTGCTCCCCTTGGCTCCACCGCGTTATGCTGCACGGCTTCTTCGCTACTATGGGAGCTCTGACTCCTGCGTGGCGGGCTCTTCGTCCGTTATCGGAATGAACACCCACCTGAAAAAATCCACGCAGGTCTCCCTGCTTATCGCGTTTGATCTTCTGACCATTCCGCCTCCAACCACCGCATCGCCATTTCGTCACGGTCGCTTTAACACGCTACTTCACCGCCGTGACTTGCCACGTCTATCCCCCGGGCAGACTCGTAAGTCGGTGGGATCACCGTTGCGTGGTCAAGGGTTCGGGCATTGCAAACAGCCTCCCCGACAGGCTTGGCCGAATCGAGTTCACTTGCGTTACGGACTGGTCATTCGTCTCAGGTTGCTCTCCACCTTTCCTCACGAAAACGCAGTTACCACTGTCGACTACAGGCCGGTAACGTTAGCCTGAGAGGGACTTTCACCCTCCAAATCAAACGCCTTCACAGGCGCACTTGCACGATTCTCCGAGTCGTAGTTTTTGACATTACGACTCGGAGAGTCGTACAACGGATGGTCATTCGTTTGGCGATTCATCTTCGACGGTCTCTTTCAGTAGCCATCGAACGCCTGCGGCATGCCTCAAATAATCCATCAGTCACCTCCCTGATTCAGTAGTGAATTACCCACTAATTCTGACGTAGAACCAAGAAAATAGGAGTCACCAGCCCGAGCGGAGCCATAAAATGCCACAAAAATAACTGATGGGTTTATTCAATTCCGCAGCCCTGACCAGTGGAACGATGCTCTCATGAGGTGAACCTGCGTGCTTTCAAAGGGCCTACTTTGTGGTTCCATTGCTGTCTTGAGTCTAGATTGACTAGGACACTTTCAAGCCATGCAAGACAAGACACATGTTGACAGCAATGCCTTGGATGACATGATTGTAGAGAGCTAGCATTAGTTGCTCTTGACCTTGCCCTCGGTTTACTGGACCTTCCACAGGGTAGGGGGATTTCCCGCAATGGATTTCAGATTGATTCTCCTGAAGATGCCTCTCTTGGCTTCCCGATGAGATAAATGGGAGAGTGTCTATCCGTCAATGCGTCTTGTACTGAGTTAATACGAAATGTGGATCACTCAACACGTCGTTGCCCGCACTTTTGTGTGGCTTGCCGCCATGGTGATACCCGTCCAGGGTTTGCCGTCGGTGGCTTGCGGCTGTACAAGGGTCACGCCTGCTATCGGAGCGGCGGTGCCATCGCAGGCTTGTTGTAGTGCCACTTATCAACCCACTCCAACTCGTTGCCCTTGTACTGGGGCGAAGATCTGCCGTTGTGGCAAATCCAGTTCCTGCAAGCGACAGGTTCACACTTGTTGCAGCGCACGGCCTGAGCAACATAGCTGTTGTTCCGTTGGCAGTTGCTCATGCAGTGACGAAGGGACTTGTTCGTGCGGCGCTAATTGCCAATGTGGAAAGAAGAGTACTCCTCCTAAACCTGTGGCTCCCCCTGCCGAGAATAACTCAACTGAGAGGATCGTTGCGGATTCCACTGCACTTGCCTCTCTCGCAACGATTTATCAGCCTTGTCCAACGCGGCAAGACCTCGATGTGTCAGCCGGAACCGGCGCACTCACTTCCCTTGATCGCTGCATTACTCTCTGTCGGTTCACAATCTGAACCGAATTCTTCAGCACCTCTGCGCGCTTACCCTTTCGGTGCTAGCTGCGCGCATTTCTAGCTAAATGAGTGCTACGCATCGAGTTATGCATGTGGCACGAGGTTGAATGATCTCAAAAGAGGTCTTCGCATTTGAGTTGGAGATTGAGCACCCTAATCATTTTCCTAAGAGCAATATTCGGATTACGAGTTGTTCACGCTAACGATCTTATGATCAATCTACCCTTCCTCAACTAGCGAGTTGTATTGCGAGGTATTTATGTCTGAATCGAAGAAAGACCCTGAAAGTCAAACGAAAGCCTCAATGCCTCCAAGTGAACCGAAAGCTGTTGAGACAGCGGTTCCTGGATTACAGTATGAGTCTCAACACTCATGGAGCAAACTATGCATTCAGCCGCTTCTATTCCTCATGGCTGGAGCAATGTTGATTGCTGGTCTCGGAGTAGCTCAAAAGCAAGGCTGGATCTCGGCTGGTGGTGGCGGCACAGCTCATGTCGCCTCGACCGAAGCCTCCAGCACTCGATACATCTGCCCAATGATGTGTACTCCACCCCAGGCTGAGCCGGGACGCTGCCCAGTTTGTGCTATGGAGTTAGTGCCGGCGGCTTCCGGAGGTGGACAAAGCGACTCACGATCCGTGCATCTTGACCCAGTAGCCCGCCGCATTGCAAATATCCACACGTCTGCCGCGAAAAGGATGTCCCTGGAACGTACGATTCACGCAGTCGGCGAACTGAGCTACGACGAGAGTTCGCTTAAGACGCTGTCCGCTTACGTTGACGGACGGTTGGAAAAACTCTATGCCGATTATACGGGAGTCGTCGTCCAGAAGGGTGATCACCTTGCACTGGTTTACTCGCCAAGACTGTACTCGGCACAGGTAGAGTACCTTCTTTCTAAGAAAGCCAACGAAAATAGCGAGACATCGTCGCTGCAGCGGGTCGTGGAGACGAGTTCCAACCTTTTCCAAAGCGCAAAGCAACGACTCATTGAATTGGGCATGACTGAGCAGCAAATTTTGCTCATGGAGAAGCAAGGTGAAGCGAATAGCCGTATGCATCTTTGTGCCCCGATCAGTGGTACGGTGATTGAGAAACTTGCTGTGGAGGGACAATATGTCAAAGAAGGTCAGGTCATTTATCAGCTAGCAGACCTCTCGACCGTGTGGCTGATGCTAGAGCTGTTTCCGGAGGATGCTGCAACTATTCACTACGGTCAGAAAGTAGAAGCCGAGGTGCAATCTTTGCCGGGAAAGACCATTTCAGGCCGGGTGGCCTTTATCGACCCGACCGTGGATGCATTGAAACGGACGGTTGGCGTCCGCGTAGCGGTACCCAATCCTGACGGTTCCCTACGGGTTGGTGACTATGCCAAAGCCACGATTCGCGCACCCTTGGCAGTTGCTGAGCACGGTTCTTGGCAAATCTATGACCCCGAACTGGCAGGGAAGTGGATCAGTCCGCGTCATCCACACATCGTACGTTCTTCCCCCGGTCAATGTCCCGTCAGTGGCGTAGACCTGGTGCGTGCTGCTGACTTTGGATTTACCTTGGAGCCCGTTGCCAGGGATCAATGTCTGGTCGTGCCGAGAAGCGCTGTCCTGATGAACGGTGGTCACAGTGTCCTCTATGTCGAAACCGAGCCAGGAAGATTCGAGATTCGTCATGTGACCGTTGGTATGGTCAACGCCGATCAAGTAGCCGTTTTGGATGGAATCGAAGAAGGAGATCTTGTCGCTACCTCGGGAAATTTTCTGATTGATTCACAGATGCAATTGGCCGGTAATCCTTCTTTGATTGATCCTACCAAAGCGATGCACGACGTCGTGGATACCGAGACTGCTGAGATTGAGGCCGCTCTCGCAATGCTCAGCTCAACCGACCGGAAGTTAGCCGAAGATCAACGCGTTTGCCCAGTCACTATGGTTCCGCTTGGTTCAATGGGAGTACCACCCAAAGTGGAAGTTGAAGGTCGTACGGTCTTCCTCTGTTGCGAAGGATGCCGCGAAGCGCTACTTGAGGAGTCAACCAAGTATCTGGCCATGCTGTCTCAACGGACGCAATCACGTACCCATGAAAATGATGAAATCGAACTGCCCGAAATCGGTCCAATGGAATTGCTGATCACAAATCCACCTCTAGAATCGCCTGTCGAGAAAAATGAACAGGAGACCGTACAATGATTAAGGGTTTACTTGATTTTTGCCTTCGTGAGCGACTAGTCGTTCTCTTGGCGTGCGTTGGCATTATTGCCTACGGGTGGTACTCCACGAAAAAAGTGCCGATCGATGCTATTCCCAACGTCGGCGAAAATCAAGTTATTGTGTTGTCCGAGTGGATGGGGCGGTCGCCGAAAGATGTCGAAGACCAGGTCACCTATCCCCTCTCCGTCGCCCTCCAAGCTGTGCCTGGAGCTAAGAGTGTTCGTGGTAAGAGCATGTTCGGGTTTAGTTTCGTTCAAGTAACTTTCGGCGACGACGTTGATTTCTATTGGGCACGCTCTCGCGTTGCAGAACAATTAACGACAATCACCGGTAAGATGCCAGAAGGCGTGACTCCACAACTTGGTCCCGACGCTACTGCGCTAGGCCAGATTTACTATTATGTGTTGCAGCCACCCGCTGGTATGGATTTGGCCGAGCTGCGGTCCAGGCAGGACTTTTTCATCAAATACGCCCTGCAATCGGTCGATGGGGTGGCGGAAGTGGCCTCGATTGGCGGCTACGTGCGGCAGTACCAAGTGGAAGTTGACCCTGATGCACTTCGCTATCACAAGATTCCGCTTAGCCAAGTCATTGAGGCCGTCAAAGCATCCAACATCGACGTAGGCGCTAAGACGGTCGAATCGAGTGGCATGGAATTTATCGTTCGAGGAAAAGGCTTTATCGGATCTGGAAAGACCGAGGCCGAGGCCATCGCACAAATTGAAAAGACGGTGGTGATGACCCGCGAGGGAGTGCCAGTACGAGTTCGGGATATTGCCCAGGTACAAACCGGACCAGCGTTCCGACGCGGAGCACTCGATTACAATGGCGAAGAAGTGGTCGGCGGTGTCGTGGTGATGCGTTTCGGTGAGAACCCCCGCGACGTCATCGAACGAGTCAAACAAAAGATCACTTCTTTGGAGCCTGAATTAGACGGCATCAAGATTGAGGCCGTCTACGACCGCACAATGCTTATCGAGGAAACGGTCGCCACGCTCTCAAGTGCTTTGGTGGATGAGACCTTGATCACCATTGCAGTGATGGTGCTATTCTTATTGCATGTGCGTGCCAGCATCGTCATCTCCGTGACGTTACCCATGGCCGTACTCATGTCTTTCATTGCCATGAAATTCTTTGGCATAGACGCCAATATTATGTCGCTAGCTGGCATTGCAATTGCCATCGGCACGATGGTCGACATGGGAATCATCGTCTTAGAGAACATTTACGGACATTTAGCCGACTGGCAGACAGCAGGATCGCCGGGAGGCGAGCGAAGGCGCGTGACAATTATTCGGGACGGTGCCGCTGAAGTCGTCCCGGCTGTTATCACAGCCGTGAGCACAACGATCGTAAGTTTTCTTCCCGTGTTTTTCCTCACTGGCCGAGATCATCGCTTGTTTTCGCCGTTGGCTTGGACAAAATCGTTTGCTCTCATTTCAAGCTTGATCGTGGCGGTGGTAGTCGTGCCCATGCTCTGCCGCATATTCTTGAAGACCTCGAAGGTCTCGCGTTGGTCAGCCCTGGGGGCGGCGCTCGGGGGGGCAGCGCTAAGTGGCGGACTCTGTCATTTTGTTTGGGGCGATCATCTCTCGGCATGGACTTCGCTGAGTTTGCCTTGGGCAACAGCAGTCGCCGCTCTGTGCGGAGGTCTGGCTGGCTGGTGGATGAGCAGTGAGAAAATCCGGCACATGGAAGAGAACCCAGTCAGCCGCTTTGTTCTCTGGCTTTACGCCGGTAGACTGCGATTGGCTCTCCGACGTAAAGCCCTCATGTTGTCGTTTCCTGCGATGATCTTTGTGCTCGGACTTGGAGCGTGGATTGGGCTGCCAACCGTGCTGAGACCCTTTGAAAATGTGTGCGCTATGCTGGGCGCAGACCTGAACGAAGTGCCCGGCTATGTCGCTGCCAAGCACACTTTTACCGGGCTCAAATCAGACGACTGGATCGCGCTGGATGAAGGGAGTTGGTTCTACATGCCGAGCCTGTATCCTGCGGCAAGTTTTTCGCAGGCCATGGAAGTGCTGCAAACACAAGACTTTCTTATCAAAGAGATTCCCGAAGTAGCAAACGTGATGGGGAAAATTGGCCGTGTGGATTCGGCACTCGACCCAGCCCCCGCGGCGATGGTTGAGACGTATGTGATGCTTAAACCTCGGGACCAGTGGCGCGAGGGAATGACTGAACGAAAGATTTGGGACGAGATCAATGCCGTGGCGACATTGCCAGGCGTGACCCCAGCCTCACCCCTCCAACCTATCGAAGGTCGCGTGGTGATGTTGCAAAGTGGTATCAAGGCGTCTATGGCAGTCCGAATTTACGGCGATAACCTTAGAGGTCTGGGCGAAGCGGCACTTGCTGTTGCCAAGCAACTCAAACAGCACTTCTTGGTAAATGCCGGTACGGTTAATCCTGATGTCGTCATGGGCAAACCCTATTATGAGTTCGAGATCGACCGCGACGAGGCTGCCCGTTACGGCATGTCTACGATGATGGTGAATCAAATCGTCTCAGCCGGTCTCGGAGGGGTTGACGTAACAAAGACTGTTCAAGGCCGAGAACGATACCCGATCCAAGTTCGCTACAAACGAAACTTTCGAGAGCAACTCGACGAATTGCAAAAGGCGCCTGTTGTGACTCATACCGGCGATGTCGTGCCGCTCGAGAGACTGGCAACCGTGACGACCACCTGGGGTCCTGGGATGATCAATAGCGAGGATTCGAGATTGGTGGCTCACGTCATGTTTTCGCCTTCAGGCACCTCTGGCGATTTAGAGACCGTAGAAGGAGTGATGGAGTCGCTAAGAGCTGCCCGTGAGAGTGGCGAACTCGTATTTCCCAAAGGGAACTTCGAGTTACAGGCAGTGGGATCCTTTCAGAATCAGATCGAGGCTAATCAACGCTTGATGTGGATCGTGCCGACAGTGTTTCTCATCAATTTGCTCTTGCACTATCTTCATTTCAGAAATCTCCCGATCTCACTGATCGTTTTCTCTGGAATTCCCTTTGCTGCGGCGGGAGGCATGATTGCGGCAGCCATCATGGGTGTCGAGATGAACACGGCCATGTGGGTCGGCTTCATCGCGTTGTTCGGCCTGGCAGCCGACGATGGAATCGTCATGGCTACCTACATGCGCGATACTCTCAAGCTTCGCACCATCCGCAACGTGGAAGACATTCGCACCGCAATCTATGAAGCCGGCTTAAAACGAATTCGACCGTGCATGATGACCACGATCACCACGATCATGGCCTTAGTTCCTGTGTTGATGTCAACCGGGAGAGGGGCAGATGTGGCTCGGGCCATGGCTTTGCCAGTCTTCGGTGGCATGCTGATTGAGCCATTTACCACATTCATCGTTCCCACTTTGTACTGTGCTTACGTGGAGTTCAAAATGCGAGCTGGAATGCGTGACGAGTATTGGAATGACGAGGAAGAAGGAAAAAAAGAAATACTGGCGGCCTCGTCGGCCGCTTAGCTGTATTGGTTGTTTTGAAACATTGCATGCTGTCAAGGTTGTTTCCACAAGTTGTTTTATCAGAAAAGGAGTTTTTATGAAAAAACAAACCATTACTTTAGCGATCTTACTGATGCCCGCCTTTGGTCCATTCGTTTGGGGTGAGGGTAGTCAACAAACCCCTACTAACTATTCCGAGCATGACCAACTTCGGATTGCTGTTCAAGAAATCTGTCCTGTGTCCGGAGCGAAACTAGACTCGATGGGCGATCCAGTTAAGGTCGCCATCGGTGAAGCTAAGGAGGAAATCTTTCTGTGCTGTGCAGGGTGCGCGAAAGGCAAGATCAATCCGGAGCACTGGGCGACGATTCACGCCAACATCGCGAGTGCCCAAGGAAAGTGCCCGATCATGAAGAAGGACTTACCAAAGGGAGCCAAGTGGACTGTCGTCGATGGCGAACTGATTTATGTTTGCTGTCCTCCATGCATCAAAAAGATCAATGCCAACCCTGAGGCTGCCTTATCACTTGTTGATACCTACTACACGGCATATTTGCAGGAGAAGCAACTGCGCTAATTGGCGAGACGTTACCTCATTATCCTGGGCCGGGCACCGCAATCGCCATCGGTGCGATGCGACGCCCGGCCCCTATTTCGACTGTTCTTCTGTGCCGAAGAGTTTACCTAATCGGTACAGATGAACTCCAAATCGAGAAGTAACAGTTCTCTGACTTATACTGAGTACGACGTAAATACCGGAAATGCCGATATTAGGTTTGTCTCAACGTACGATGGCACGGCTTGGGTCGTGTCCTTAAAGGGGGGCCAAGGATGGCCGATCATCGAATAATTCTATTGGTAGCCGCCTGTCTGGTTGCGATTGGCTGTCGTGGTACGCGTCAGGTCCGCGACCGTGAATATGCGCAAATCATCCAATCTGCTCACCAAGCAAATTATTCTCCGGTGCCCGAGGCCGCGGCGATTGCTCCAATCGCGCTTGAGTTGGAGGGGCCGCAAGATGTCGAATGGCTCGTCCAGCTCGCTCTTGACCAAAATCCGGAAGTACAGGCAGCCCGCAAACGGATAGATGCGGCCGCCCATCAGGTCCCCGTGGCGGCTAGTCTACCCGATCCAATGCTGGGTGTTACTACGTTTCCCGCTCCGGTACAAACTGCCGCCGGCAATCAGGAGATCTCGCTGGCGCTCAGTCAAAAACTGCCTTATTACAAGAAGTTGCAAACTGCCTCCGGCGCTGCCGAGTCTCAAGCCAATGTTGCCCGTGCCCAATTAGCAACCATCGAGTTGGCAACGATCATGAAAGTAAAGCAAGCCTACTACGAACTGTACTACGTTCAACAAGCAACCGAAATAACGGAAATTGAACAAGAGGAACTCACAAAAATACGCGATCTAGCAAATGCTCGCTACAAGACAACGCTTACCAGTCAACAGGACGTGCTCCGTGCCGAATTAGAACTATCCAATACAGAAAATGATTTCATTCAATTACGTCAGCAACTGGAGAGCGCCCAAGCACGGCTTGCCCGCATTTTACATGTTTCACCTCAAACCAAGCTTCTTGCCGTTCATGAGCTTTCACCGGAAGAGGCGCCCCACGACTTAGCCCTTTTAGAAAGGCAGGCTGTCGCCGCCCGACCTGAGTTGCACGCCCAATTGGCGGCTCTTTCCCGCGATCGACAGAAAGCCCAACTCGCCCGACTCGATTACGTGCCCGATCTAACATTGGGAGCAACGTGGATTGATGTGTCTAGCACCGGTATTAGTCCCGTGAGGAACGGTGAAGACGCTGTGTTGCTCACGGCCGGAATCAATGTCCCGCTTTATCGTAATCGGATTGATTCTTCCGTGAAATCGATGGAAGCCCAGGCCGTTGCCACGGCACGTGAATACGATGCATTGCGAGATGGGACCTTGGAGCAAGTGGCTGATCTGTTTGCTCGGGCACGGAGCCAGCAGGAGATGCTCTTGTTGTTTCGTGAAGATATCTTGCCGAAGGCACGTCAAACCTATGAGGTGTCTAATAGTGCTTACTCCGTGGGACAGGTGGATTTTCTGACATTAATCGACAACTTCCGAGTACTTTTGCGATACGAACTCTCCTATCGGCGGTTGGAAGCGTCGCTGCGACAAACTTTGGCAGAACTCGAAAATGTTATTGGCGGTCGACTACCGGAAAACAGAGAGGCGATCGCCGTTCCCGATCTATCTGATCCAAGTGAAGTGGGAGAGCCAAATCAAGCAGAGATTGTTCCTTCTCCGAAAGTGAACCGGCTGCCAGAGCCATAACGCGACCAGGATTCGCTAGCCAAGCAGATCCATTTTTCATCCACCAATCAATCCGGGGGGCCGGACCGTGAAATTTGTCAGATTATATGTAGCTTTGGTATTGCTTGCCCCAATATCAAGCATAGGCTGTGCACCCGCGTACCACGCCAACCCCGGCTGCCGCGTGCCGTGCAAGTATTGTGCGCCTTGCCCTCAACCTTACACGAACTACGGCGGTTGTCCTTGCCATTCATGTCAGGCGGAGTGGTATCTTGCCGCACTACCAAGATCGGAATACCAGCCAGTCCCTACCGAGCCGATGCATAGCCCCGAGACGGAGTGATCGCAAGCGGGCGAGTGCTCGACGCCAGATGGTGGACTATCACGAAAGGCGAGCCGGATGCATCAGCTTCGAGCATCTTCTCGGCAAATCACAATCCGTGAGACACCGTCCGTGCGAGACTTCTCGCTCGACCGTTGCCTCGCGGTTTTTTCTTGCCGTGAAAATGCCAGCAACCAGCTATCGGACACTATATTTATTCGGGTGCAGGAACGCTATTCGACTGCCGCGCCAAAATGAACCGGAGGCTAGCGCCCTGCGGCTGATTTTATCAGCCGCAACGCGCTAGCGCCCGGTTCTCCGGGCGGGGATTCCGAATAGCGCTGCTGCACCCTATCCATTCTGTAAGCAATCTACGCATGCTCTTCTGGATGCAAGACTCTCTTTCCATGTAGTGAGTCATAGACGACATCCACTAATAGCAGCTTGCCCCGGCGAAATTTCATTCGATGTACCAGCCGCATCGGCTCTTTCATGGGGGCACCGATAGGATGGATCCAAGATTCGCCCCAGACTATCACTTCGTTTCCCTGACCTAAGTAGGTATACCAAAGTGTATGATCGTGACCGTCAGGGACCTCCAGGATGGAATAGAAGATTTCAAAGGCTCGCTCAACTTCGACAATGCCTCGATGTTCACCCGCAAACGGCAACATGTCGGGATCACCGGGAAGCCGAATCGTGATGTCCTCATCCAAAAAATGTCGAATCGCCTTGACGATGTCTTTTTGATGGATGTAGAGGGCGGCAATATAGTCTTGCGCCATCTTGACCGGATCGCTAATGAGGTCTTCCGGGTAAACGGGCTCATCGGGAAGACTCAGCGATTCTGCCAGGTCATTGACTGCATGGCAACAAATCGCCTCGCCGGCCTCAGCCTTGCAGATAAGCCGCTTGCTGTAGCCTGAAAAGCGAGCGAGCTCAACTTGGGTCCAGCCCTTGCGCTCTCTCAAGAAGGCCAAGAGTTCCTTGTTGCAGGGATACGAGCGCTTCAAGTCGCTCTTCGTCCAAGCCACGATCCACCCCCCAAGAGAGCAAAAAGACTCAAACTGTTTGGTGACTCAGGCAGTCCCTCCCCAAGCAGTGGTAAAGACACTATTTAAAACTCAAGGTGCGCTTTGCGTGCGCCCTCGAAGGGTTCAGCTTAGTCTAAAATGGCCACTAAAGATACGCCCAGTGTCTCTTAAACCGGGAATAAATCCCAAGAAAGCACATTTTTTTTAATTTCCCCGCGATTCAAGCCCATCTATCTGCCACAAGGAGAAATTCGTGAAGAAAACTTCTTTCCTGGTCGTATCTTTCCTGGTGTTCCAGATAAGTAATGGATTACCGGCACAGGCAGCAATCATCATCACCAGCGTTGAAACGACAGGATATGCGTCGGCGCTTTCCGGAATCGGCTACCAGGATTGGAATGAACAGGCATCCGTAGCCGAGATGGAAAATGTCGAGGCTGTTTTTGGAAACTACAACGCCGCTGCTTCGGCTTACAGCAACACTGAACCCACAGGAACCCACACTGCCAGCTCTTCGGCAAGCCTGAGCTACGATGAGCTGAGTACAACTTTTCAAATTTCTGGGGGAGCGTCTGCCTACTCCCCTACCCAAATAAACTCTACCAGCAGCACTACTTTGACCGTAATCGAACTGACGCTCGATAGTTCTTATTCATATTCAATGTCTGGCTTTGAATCTGGCTATAACTTTGTACAACTGACCCGCCTCCCTCCCATATTGCCGCTTGAAATACATTTTCTCGGCGACTCAGGTACTATTGACCCAGGTCATTTCCGACTTCAAGGTTTCGTCTCTGCTTATGCCATTGGGGAGGGCACATCTAGTTCTGATTCGTATTCGGCAACCTTGGCCTTTTCTTTGGTTCCTAGTGATGCTGACTTCGACGCCGACGGCGACGTGGACGGCCTCGACTTCTTAACGTGGCAACGTGGCTACGGCACCGGTACTCTACACAGTGAGGGTAATGCCAACGGTGATGGCACTATTGACGCAAGCGACTTAGTTATATGGCAAAATCGATACAACACCGAAGTAGCTTCTTTGTCATTCGCATCAGGCAGTGCAGTTCCCGAGCCAAGCTCGGTGCTGTTGGCCACGTTTGTAGGCGTGCTGCTCTGCCTACTCCGCAATGCGAATCACTAACATGTTTTTCAGCACCTAAAGCTCATTCGCGCGATTACGCCAAATGATACACATATTACGTTTTTTAGATCAGGCTCCTGACTGGTTGCACAGTTCTTGGTCGGATTGAACGTCCATAACTACGGTGCCGTATCAGAACGCTCGATGCATGTTAGGCGGATCTTAAACTAAGCTTACTTCTGCCTCAAGCAGATGTGGGCTGTGATTTGTTTCAGCCGTTTAGAAATGTCGTTAGTTAGTAGGAATCATCATGAGCAACAACTATCAACTGCGGGATGCGAAAATCGACCTGTGAAATCCACTTAGACAAAGAAACGGTTTATACAATGTTAAAGGAAGAGATCAGATTCCCGAAATGCTGGACAGATTTCATTGCCCAATATATGCAAAACTTTGTTTTCTGGATAAAGTGCTTTGCCATCCTGGCGGCAATGTGCCTCCCAAGGAATTGCATCGTTTTTGCACTTCCGGTCGAGATCGCCGGATCGCCGACCTATGACTGGAACACCAGCTCTGGGTTTAGGAGTGGCGGAGCAAGGAGCGTCAATGCCAGCGGCATCGCCGTAGGGGTAAGTGAGAGATTCGCCAGCGGTCTTAGCGAAGGTTTGCGAGCTATCCGCTGGGATGCCACGGGATCCTCCATTGAATTGGACTTTCTCGGATCTTCTAGCAGTGCAGCAGAATTCCAATTTGGCCAGGCACTCGCAGTGAACAACACTGGTGAGGCAATAGGGACGACTGACAAATTCAATATGCAAGGGCTTCACTTTGGTCCGCGAGCAGTACGCTGGAATCCAAATACGAACTCGGGCATCGAATTAGAGACTTTGGGCACATATCCCAACGGCAGTGGATGGGCTGCAGCCAACGACATTAACGACTCTGGAACTGCGGTCGGACTAAGCTCAAAAATCAACGAGTTTTTTTCAGATTTGGGTTTTCGTGCGGTTCGTTGGAATGGAGTCACGATAACTGAACTGGATTCTCTGATTGAAAACTCTGATTTCGGTGGTAATGCAGTGGCATCCTATGTGAGCAATTCGGGAACCATTGTAGGAGAAAGTGACAAAAACGACACCGAAGGCAATTGGTTCGGAACACGCCCTGTCCGTTGGGATGCCGGTAGAACCAGCGCTACCGAACTCGGCGTGCTAGGGATGACTAGCGACGGGGTAGGCTATGGATATCCTGTCGCCATTAATATTGCTGGCGTAACCGTTGGAGGCAGTGAAAAAATTGTTGGTGACGAATACTTGGGTCCTCGTGCCGTTCGCTGGAGTTCAGAAGGAACTGCAGCCACAGAATTGGACAACCTCGGCACCGATACTTTCGGAGCTACGGAAACATATGCCTTTGCAATCAGCGATTCTGGCATAATTGTGGGAACTGCAAGTTTCTACTCCGGCGACGACTACTTGGGTGCTCGCGCCGTGCGTTGGGAGGCAGGGGGAACAGCGGTTACGGAACTTGGTGAGTTCGAAATTGAAACTAATGGTGGTTTTAGCTCTTCTAATGCATTGGTCGTAAACAATAATGGCACAGCCGCAGGCTCCTACACTTCCCAGTATGACGTTTATGGTACCCCAATTGTCGATAGTGCCATCGTTTGGAGAGAGAATGGTAATCCGATTGACCTCAATGATCTGGAACTGATGGCAGTTTCGGGCGGGGGCACTTGGCATTTGAGTAGAGTTGATGCCATGGCAGACAATGGTTGGATGGCCGGGCAAGGAGAATTCGATCCTGACGGGGCGGGCCCGCTGGGCAATTTTGGTCGGGGGTGGGTCGCCCAGGTGGGGTTGGGAGGGGAATGGCTGAACACAAGTGGAACTGACAACATCTGGGGCGCTGGCGATAACTGGAGTTCCGGCACGCCGGCTATTCAGCTTAGTGCAACTTTTGACCAAGCTGAGACCTACCAGGTAGCCTTCTCATCTAACGCCACGGCTAGCGAGGTCAACATTTCTGCTGGGAATGTTACTCTTGCCCTCGACAGTTATTCTCTCACTGTAGATGAAGGATTGCTGATCGCAAGTGGAGCCACGTTGGCTAGTAACGGATCGATTCAGGGCAATATCTCAAACGCTGGTACACTTGCCCCAGGCAACAGTCCAGGTGAACTGACACTTGTTGGCGATTTGACTTCGACTGGAAGCATCGAATTTGAAATCAATGCAGTGAGCGCAGGCCAATTCGATCGTCTTCTAGTGAACGACTTGAGTCTGGGAGGTGTTATTAGAGTGATCCTCGGATATACCGCTGCTCTGAACGATACCTTTGACATCCTTGATTTCGCATCAATATCTGACGACGGATACACCTTTGATTTTAGTCAAGCAATTCTCAACTCTGGTTTGCAATGGGACATTGGCAGTTTTGCGACCACAGGAATGATCGGCGTAGTATCATCCACGATTATAGAAGGCGACTTCGACGCCGACGGCGACGTCGATGGCCGTGACTTCCTCGCCTGGCAACGAAATCCTTCCATCGGAAACTTGGCCAACTGGCAGGCAAACTACGGCGTCGGGGCGGGATTAATTGCCACGGGTACTGCCGTTCCCGAGCCGAGTTCGCTGCTCCTGGCCGCACTTGCTGGTTCGTTGTTCTACCTCTGCCGCAGAGCGACTCATTGCCCCCAACTCGTAACTCGAAACCCATAACTCAAAACTTTTCCCCAGGGCACGACACATGAAATCCACAGCCAAATGCTCAATGACCCATGCAATGCTTCTAGTCGTCTGTTGGTGTGGATACACTGCGACTTCGCCTCCTCCTTGCCAAGCAGCGTCGGTCGAGTTCGACTGGGACTTGGTAGCCAGCGACGTGCATCCCACGTTGAAGTACTTTCCCTCCGCGACTTCGGCAAACGTGTTCGGTTTTGGGCCTTTTAAGTTCCTGCAAGGGGCACTTGGTACGGCCAACAGCATTGCCGGTTTGCCGACTATCTTGAACTCGTTGGGAGGAGACCCAACTAACCTGACGTTCGAGTTCGGCAATTTTTTCGCTCCCCTTGCCAGGACCAAATACAACAGCCATGCCGCTTGACGAGGGGAGTTTCGAAGACGGTGACGCGACGGGAACCGCTGTGCAAATCTATCTGCCTGGAGCCATGCCAAACTTTGACAACACGCTCATCGTGAAAAATGCAGGCACACCAGTTGCCCAAGGCCGGGTCACGCGGGTGGTCATAGAAACCATCATCGCGGGACCCCCCAAGCCAATTCCTGGTTTACCAGGTTTCTTTGTCCTCGATCTGCAATCCACGGGACGTGCCGAGTATGAACTCGATACAGCGATCGGCTTCGACATCACCATCTTCGACACCTTGCTCGAACTGTCGAACGGAACGGTAGACGGCGTCGTCGATCTGGATGTGTTTGGCAACGCCGGCACGGGTGGCGACCCGGCTCTGTTCACTTCTCAGGGCTTTTTGCCGATCTTCACGGCCGACTTCGATATCGATGGCGACATCGATGGACATGATTTTCTCGTTTGGCAACGCGGGTTCGACAGCGGCTCCTCACAAATAACCGGCGACGCCAACGAAGACAACTTCGTCGACGAGGAAGACCTCGCGATCTGGCAGCAACAGTACGGTGCCGGCGGCACACCATTAGTAGCAGCTAACTCTGCAGTTCCCGAGCCGAGTTCGCTGCTCCTGGTAACGCTAGCCATTGCTGGCTGGACTGGAATAGCAAGGAACAGGACCCATGGCGTATTCGTCCGCGTAACCACAGGTTGGAACCACTAATCAGCAGAAAGCCACTACATGAAACTCTTCAATTGCCTTCGTTACTCGGCCGTCTTACTGTTTACTTGCCATCTCGCTCATGCTGCCAACACGGTCGACCCAGACAGCCTTGGGTCAACAGACGTGGTGCAGGACCCTGACGGCACACCGGTCACGCTCTCTAATCCCTTGCTAGATCCGTTGTCACTTGGCGCTGACAACCTTGCGATCGGCAATACGGGCAACGGGGAATTATCGATTGATGCCGGCAGCAGTGTATCGAATGCAGTGGGTTACGTTGGCTATCAGAGTACGTCCGTCGGCATCGTGACGGTCGAGGGCGCGAACTCAGTCTGGACGAATACAAGCAGCTTGAATATTGGCTACTTCGGCAGCGCTACACTGAATATCTTGGATGGGGGCGAAGTGACCACGGCCACCACCGGCGTTGTTGCCACTCAAGGAGGTTCCGACGGGATCGTGAACGTGCAGGGTTTGAACTCGACTTGGGCGGTGGCGGGAAATCTTTTTGTAGGAGGAGGTGGCACTGGCACACTCAACATTGAGAATGGTGGAACTGTCACGAACGCATTTACTGGGCGAATCGGATCAGGAGGAGTGGGTTTCATTAACGTGCTAGGCGCAGATTCATCGTGGACAAGTTCGGGGGGCCTCGTCGTCGGACAAGGTGGAAATGGCACTCTCAGCCTTCAGAACGGCGGATCAGCCGCTGGATCCTACATCAGAGTGGCAGATCTTCCCGGCTCCACAGGCAGCGCCACAGTCGACGGTGCCGGGTCTATTATGTCCACAAGCGGCTGGTTATCCGTAGGTGGCTCTGAAACTGCTTCCGGCGGCACCGGCACACTCGATGTTACCGATGGCGGAGCTGTGAATATAGCCACAATCACCAAGCTCTGGGCCGGCGGCACGCTCAATCTTGACGGCGGCACACTCACCACCGGGTCATTCGACAACGCCAGCGGTGGCACGCTCAACCTCAATAGCGGAACGCTCACCATCGATGGCGGCACGTTCGATCAAGGGGCGGTTGATTTGGTCGTCGACGGTGCGATTCCCTCCGACAGTCCGACGCTTAGCTTTATCAATGGTGCGACCACGGCCAACGTGCCAAACGCAGTCATTGGCGATAACAACCAAGGCACGCTCAACATCCTCAGCGGCAGCAGTGTAACCAGTCAAAACGGCACCCTGGGCAATGCGGTCGGGTCGAACGGCACTGCAACACTTGTCGGCGTTGGTGCAAACTGGACCAACACAGGAAACCTCTACGTCGGCAACGCGGGTGAGGGTTCACTCGCGATCAACAATGGGGCCACCGTTTCGAGTATAGGCGGAAGCCTCGGCGAAGCGGCCAGTTCCTATGGTGAAGTCACGGTGTTGGGGGCTGGTTCCACCTGGGACCTGTCCCCAGCTCCGTTGACGGTCGGAAATTCTGGCATTGGGGTACTTTATGTGCTGGACGGCGGCACGGTCGCCAGTATGAGCGGTACTTTGGGAACAGAGGCAGGCTCCGCAGGAACGGCGTTCGTCGATGGCGCAGGCTCGTCTTGGACCACTTCGGCCGACCTCACCGTCGGCATGGTCGGCTACGGAGAACTCAACATCACCGGTGGCGGCATCGTCACCAGCGCTTCTGGCCATGTTGGCGGTGGTGTAGACATATCCCAGGTTACGCTCACGGGTATCGGTGTAGTCCACGTCGATGGTACGGGATCTGCCTGGAATAACTCAGGAGAGTTGCACATAGGTGACTTCGACTATTCTGACGGCACGCTGCTTGTCACCGGGGGTGGCACAGTAACAAATACCGATGGATATCTCGGCCGGCTGTTTGGCTCTGTCTGCAGTGCGACGGTCGACGGTGCCGGTTCAACATGGACGAACTCGGGGTCGTTGTTCGTTGGCAGCGGAGGAGGTTATTCAAGCACGTTAACGATTTCCAATGGCGGCTTGACATCGGTTGCCGACGCGACGGTAATTACGGGAAGTAGCACGCTGCAGATCGATGGCGGTACGCTCGCGACTGGATCGCTAGACATTACGTTTGGTACGTTAGACTTCTACGATGGCGATCTGATCGTTGACGGTGGCACATTTTTGCTCGGATTGGCGGGGTACACGCTCGAAGGTGCTGATGCACTTTCTCAAACGACGCTCACCCTGCAAAACGGAGCGGCTTGGAATGCCGGCGGTGGACTAACCGTAGCCCGAGATTTCGACGGCACGCTCAATATCCTCAATGGTGGGTCAGTATCTGGCACTTTTGGGAACGTCGCAGACCAAGTGGGCTCTACTGGAATGGTGACTGTCGATGGTGCTGGGTCGACCTGGACAAATTCTGGTTTCCTCAGCGTGGGCATTCGTGACAGCGGCACGCTAAGCATTACTAACGGCGGCGTGGTATCGGATACTGAAGGTCGTATTGGTCTGGTGGCTGGTGCTACGGGCACGGTAACGGTCGATGGCCTCGGTTCAACGTGGTTTAACTCCAGCATGCTAACGGTGGGCAGCGCTGCCAACGGTGCGCTTACTGTCCAAAATGGCGGTACCGTCATCAATTCGTCCGCACGACTCGGTATTTCAAGTGGAGGCGAAGGAGCGGTTACCGTCGATGGTACCAGTTCAACTTGGACTAACACGGACGATTTGTTTGTCGGTGATGGAGGCGATGGCACGCTCGACATCCAAAACGGTGGTGCAGTCTCCAGTGCCGACGTTGCCCACCTTGGCTCACAAAGTGGAGCGACCGGTATTGCCACGGTCACCGGTGCTGGTTCTACCTGGACAAATGGTGGTGTTCTGAGTGTCGGTTATCTAGGCAATGGCACGCTCAACATTTTGGATGGCGGCAGCGCCTCAAACACCGAGGGCTATGTGGGTCGTGAAATAGGCTCCAGCGGCACGGCGACCGTCAGCGGCGCTGGTTCCACCTGGAACAACACGGCTTTTCTCCGCGTCGCAAAAAGTGGCGTTGGAAGTCTCGACATTCTCGACGGAGGCCACGTCACCTCCAGCACTTACACCTACCTTGGTCACAATCTCGGTTCGGACGGCACCATCCGTGTCGACGGCACCGGTTCGCTGCTGGCGAGTACGAACGAGATCCGCATCGGTGTTGCAGGCCAGGGCACGCTCGACATTACTGGCGGTGGGAGCGTCACGAACACGGCGGCATACGTCGGCGATCAGAGTGGCTCGATAGGGACGGTGACGGTCGACGGTGCAGGTTCGAGTTGGACCAACTCAAGCGATCTTTATGTTGGTGAAAATGGAACAGGCACGCTCAATATTTCAGACGGCGGGGTTGTTTCGGACGTCTCGGGAGTGATTGGGCGACAGGCTGCCAGCAGCGGCATAGTTACCGTCAATGGCGGCGATTCGACTTGGACCCACTCAAATACGCTAAACGTGGGCAATTCAGGCAGCGGAACGCTCTCCGTTCAAAATGGAGGAAGCGTTACTAGCGTAGTTGCAGTGGTCGGTCGTAATAACAGCGGTGTCGGAGCGATCACCGTCGATGGTGCTGGTTCGACCTGGACGAACTCTGGATCGATCTACCTCGGCGGCTCCACTACTGCTGCCGCAGGGACGGGCACACTCAGCATCACCAACGGCGGCCTGGTGGCCGTCGCCGGTGAAACGAAACTCTGGGGCAGCGGCGATGTGATAACAATCGACGGTGGCACGCTGCAGACTGGCTCTTTCATCCGACAGACTGGCGCCGGGTTCTCCTTCCCCGATGGCGAGTTGATCGTCAACGGTGGCACGTTCGACCAAGGTTCCTCCACGTTGGAAATTGACGGTTTGGATGTAGACGATATCCCGACTTTAACGTTAAAGAATGGAGCGAGTGCCAATAATTCGAATTCGGTTTGGGTGGGATACAATAACCAAGGCTCACTTAATGTTCTAAGTGGAAGCACCTTTACAACCGGGCAAGGCCTGCTTGGTCTTTACCCAGATTCTACTGGTACCGTTGTGGTTGACGGCACTTCGTCCTCTTGGACGCTCAACTCGAGCTTCCAGGTTGGCGGCTCCGGCAACGGAACCCTCACCATAAGCAATGGCGGCCGCGTTGCGACCAGTTATATTTCCTACGTCGCTGCGGGTTCCACTTCAACGGGATCGGTCACTGTCGACGGGGCAGGGTCCGCGTGGACAAATTCTTCTGATCTTTATGTGGGGTATGCGAATGAAGGAATGTTGAGCATTCAGAACGGCGGTGCTGTTTCCAATGTAGACGGATACATAGGTCGCGTTTCCAACGCAACTGGCACGGTCACCGTCGATGGCGCCGGCTCGACCTGGGTCAACAGCAACGAACTAAACGTCGGCTACCAAGGCAGTGGCACGCTCACCATTCAGAATGGCGGCGCTGTCTCAAATCGCTACGCCTACGTTGGCCGCGAGGCTGGCTCATCGGGAACGGTGACCGTCAGCGGCGCCGGCTCGACCTGGAGCATGGTCCAATCCTCTCCCTTTATCGGCTATTTCGGCGAAGGAACGCTCGCAATCTACGACGGTGGGAATGTATCCAGTCATTACGGCTACGTTGGCTATAATAGCGGTGCGACAGGCGCAGCGATCGTCGACGGGGCGGATTCAAATTGGACGCTTGAACAACAGTTATACATCGGCGTATCCGGCGGCTATGGATCGCTGACAATTCTAGGCGGCGGCAGCGTCTCAAGTAGCACCACCAGTAGCAACATCAGCTACGTCGGCTATTCGGGTAGCAGTTCCAGGGGCGTTGTCACCGTGAGTGGCGTCGGCTCCACCTGGACAAATTCAGGCGATGTCTATGTCGGTGGCTACCAGAGCACTGCCGGCGCCTCCGGAAACCTTTCCATACACAATGGTGGACTCGTCGAGGTTACAAATTCGGTGAAAGTGTGGGCAACGGGACAAGTCAACCTCGCCGCCGGTACCATCAACGCCGCTACTTTCGAGCTTGCCGGCGGCTCGCTTTCCGGCTTTGGCACGGTAAACGCCAACGTCTCCGGCGGCTCCACGATCACCGCCACTAGTGGCGTACTGACCCTCGGCAATTCCGCGAGCACCACGGGCTTCGCCTTCACCGGCAGCACGATCGTCACCAACTCCGGCACGCTCGAACTCCTCGACGCCGATTCGGCTGAGTTGGGGGTCTCGACCCAACTTCAAGGCGGCGCACTCGTGGCCCGCAACGGCGCCACGCTCGGAGCCGGTGATAGCCTCACCGGTTACGGCATCCTCATCGGCGATATCACGGGTTCCGGCTTGAATCAAGTCACGTCTTTCCCGACTGGCACGGTCGACTTCCGCGGCATGTTGCATGTCGGCGGCATGGAAGCAATTGTCCACTCGCAAGGACGGCCCACCATAAACGGGACGCTTACATTCAATGGAGGCTCGATGCTGACTACGACTAATAGCTACTTGGTCGGAAGCAACGGGACGATTTCTGGCGATGGGATTTTGACTGGGACTTATCTGGGTGAGATTGGTTCCACTTTGAGGGCCGAAAGATTAACTTTGCGGGTAGGGAATTCCTTGGTTACAAACGGATTCTACAGTAATGGCACGTTGGAAGTAGCAGGCGGCGCGAAGCTTGACTTGGAGGACGCCAACGACGCGGTGCTCGATTCCGCCTCATTCGTGGCGCTGGGAAGCGCCGGTTCATCCGGCATCCTTTCCACTAACAACGGCCTCACGCTCGACTTCGGCGCAAACGTCACTGGCTACGGCACAATCTCCACTCCCAACAATCCCGCCAAGCCCTTCACCAACAACGGCCACGTCGCCGGCAACTCGCTCTCCGAGCCAATCACACTCGCCGGTTACGTGAAGGGCGTCGGCACCCTCGATAACGTTGTCATCACCGGCACCGATGCCCCTGGTTTTTCGCCTGCTACGGTCAATCGTGGCAGCGTAACGTATGACGGCGTCTTGGAAATCGAAATCGGCGGGACGTCGCTTGGCAGCTTCGACCGACTGCAACACATCCTTGGCGCTGGTATCGCCACCCTGGGGGGCACGCTCGACGTATCGCTCCTCAATGGCTTTGCACCTTCGCTCGGAGATACGTTTGAGATCATCACGGCCTCCTCCATCCAGGGAACCTTTGCAAACGTTGTTGTACCGCAACTCAACGGTCCGCTGGCATGGAGCCTTAACTACAACAGCAATTCGGTATCGCTGGCTGCCATCCTGGCCGGTGACTTCGACCTCGACGGCGACGTTGATGGCCGCGATTTCCTCATCTGGCAACGCAATCCAACTGTCGGGATTCTTGATGATTGGCAAGCGAACTATGGCTTTGTCGCTCCGCTCTCGGCAAGTTCTAGAGCAGTTCCCGAGCCTAATTTGCTGTTGCTAGGAGCTTGGTCCACATGCGGTTTATTGCTGTATTATCGGAGAAGTCGGATCAGGCGTACAAACGCTCAGTGATTTTTCACCGTCACTCCCGGCCAATCGTCCGTGCGAAAAGGGGTCAGCGGCAACCCGATCACATCGAACATGTTGCATACCGGGTTGTCTGCCCAGGCATAGCGGACCGCCACCGGATCGGGCACCTCGCTGCTCGCTACCTCGATGCGATTGTCTTCAAGAATCCTGGCGTCTGCCTTGACGAATTTCTTGTCCGCTCCGGCAATTGTAAAACCAATCGGCTCGTTGACATCAAAGGGCCGCCAGCCACCGTCGACGTGGTCGAAAGAGAGAATCATCTTGCCGTCCTTTTTTTCCATCGAACGGTAGATGGGGCTGTGGTAAGCAAGATCCTTGCCATATTGATTTACTAAAGCCCACCGCGCCAATCGCTGACCGACGGTGACTTTATTGCGGGGATGAATGTCTTTGCCCTCTCCCACGTCGATGATGACCGCTTCGCCCGTGTTCGGAAGTCTATCCATGGTCATTGTTTGCGCCTCGCGGAGCTCTGCCCAACCGCTGTCTCCGGGTTCAGGCTTTTCCGCCCCAAAATCAGCCAACTGAACCCAATAGAAGGGAAAATCTCCTTGGTTCCATTCGTCGCGCCAGTTCGAAATCATCGTGGGAAACAAATCACGATACTGGTACGCGCGACCAGCATTTGATTCACCTTGATACCAGATGGCACCTTGAATGCCGTAGCCCAGATGAGACTTGAGCACCCCATTGTAAATATTGGCCGGACGTGAATTTCCGTTCATTTGATTTTTCAAATCCGCCAGTTGTTTCTTTTCTTCCTCGGTCAGATCCGCTTTGGTCAAAAGCGTTTCAAATTGCTTTTCCATCTTTTGCCAACGCTCGAGGGTCGGTTGGTAATAGTCGCTCGCCTCCAAGAGATTGCGATTGACCCAGGCGTCTGCCGCGGAGCCTCCCCAGGAATTGTTAATCAATCCGATCGGTACATCGAGGACCTGCTCAAGTTCGCGCCCGAAGAAATATCCGACCGCCGAGAAATTACCCACCGTCGCGGGTGAGCAGACCTGCCAGGCGGCGTCTTTGTGTGTCCAAATTGGCGTTTGACTACCCTGATTGGGATAGCTGATCATACGCAATTTCGGATAGTTGGCTGTAGCCTCAACGAGATCAGAATCGAAACAGTTTTTGACCACCCACTGCATGTTCGACTGTCCGGAGCAGATCCACACCTCACCCACGAGGACGTCGGCGATTGCGATCGTGTTTGTCCCGGCAATGACCAGTTCATAAGGACCACCCGCCTCAAGTGGTTCCAGCATCACGCTCCAATTGCCATCTTCATCTGCCGTTGTCAATTGCGTGCTGCCATTGATCTTGACGGAAACTTCTTCGCCAGGGCTGGCTTTGCCCCAAACTTTGTTTGGCTGCTTCTGCTGCAAAACCAGATGGTCGCTAAAAATATTGGGGACCGAGACTTCCGCGAAACAGACAGTAATTGTTGAAAAAGCGGATGCCAAGAATAAGCAAAGAGTCCAGAACAAGCGGGTTCGATTCATCAGGGTACCTCGTCGATTCAATTGAAATGATTGAAGCCAAGCAGGCGCCAATGATAGCAGAAGAATTGATCGTTGGCGACGAGGTCCAGCAGAGCTTAATCACATTCTGGCCAGCCCTTTGAAACCATGGGCCCAGAACCTGCAAATCGGCTTACTGTCGATCACCCCAAAAAGATTTAGGCAGCTCGCGAGAGTCGGGGAGGACGGATTACGCGGCCTTCGAGATCGGTCATCTCCGTGAGGCCCATCTTGGCAACTCCCAGAGCGAGATGCCGAGAGTGCTGGTCATCCACCGGCTGTGAAGCCGCTTCCTGCCACTGCCAGATCGAGGCCTCAGGCTGCATCCCAACACGAATGCCATGACGGTGAGCCCGAAAGAAAAACTCCTCATGGCAATCGTCCCGCAACTCAGGATCCCAACCACCCATCGCCCGCACTCGATCGGTACGCGCGACGAAATACGTTGGAACGAGATCGCACCACCAGAAGCCGTTACCTTGCGAACGCGTGCCTGGGAGCAGGGCGAGTCGGTCACCAGATATCTCCAGCAAGCCATGCTTGCTCAGCGACGTGCGCGAAACGAAAAACCAAAGCCTGTGCCGGCAAGCAATCAGATTTCCTCCAGCGATATCGAGCTGGTCATTAGAAACAAGCTCCAGCAAGCTGGTCAGTTGGCTCTCGCGATGGATTTCGGCTTGCTCGTTGAGCACCAGGAAATAAGGGGTTCGCACTCGTGCTAGCAACGCATTCAGACAGGCTGCCTGCCCCTTTTCGCTTGGTAACCGAAAGGTCTCGGCAAGCTTGCAGGGAGTCGCCTCAACACCGTCATCTGCCACGAGGATTTTCAGTTCGGGGTGATAGCGACGAAGGCTTTTCAGCAGCCGGCCAATCGCCCGAGGACGCTCAAAAGTGCGAACAATAGCAGTCAGTTTTGACAGATCGGAAGCAGCCACGGTGACACCTGCCAGGTTGAAAATGAATGCGAGCCGGGTCGCGGGCACCGACGCTCAGCGTTGGTCGGCCTTCGTTGTTCATGCGCCCCTACAATAGCATCGCCCCATAACGCCAGCGGGTTTAACTTTTCAACGACAAACGAATTTGCTGAAGACGCCTCGCCAGTCTGCGAAACAGGCAAAGACTGCGCAGTTTACCTGGTCTTCAAAGTGGCACGGGGCTATTTCGTTGCACTCTCGCCAGAGATCAACAGATCTCGCAAGTCCAGCCTCTGCATTTCGTGGCCCGAGCTAGGCGGAGTCCCCAGCGCCAGATGCAGCACGAGCTCTCGCGGCTCAAAGACCATCGTTTGCAGCGTGAACTCTCCCTGGTTAGCTTGATGCAAATAACCCTGAAGATCACGAATACTAAGTTTAGATTTATCCCGCGCAGAATTAAGCACATCGTAGCGCCAACACTGCTCGTCTGTCGCCAGCCCCGGCATACAAAAATGGTTGGTGCAGGGGAGTAGCGATTCAGCGGAGTCGCGTCGGAGCACTTGCTTGGGGGTGATTTCAAATACGGCTCCCGAGGTACGATCGCACACGGCTAAATTGGCACGGGTGGTTGCTTGCGTGCGGCCCAGCAGAGCTTCCGCTTCAGCAATGGTCGTACACTCCTCCAAGATCTGACGAAACACCAACATGAGCGGCACCCCCGTTGGTTCAAATCCGACAGAACCATCTGCTGTTTCGTAAACATCAAGCGTTGCCACACAAAGCCCGGCATCGTTCATCCCCGACAGCACGCCCATCAAACCGGGAAATCCCACCGCTGCAAACGCATGTTTTCCTGTGGGTCGAATCACCGTGACCAGGCTATAGCGATCAAGCAGACCAAAACTGGGGAAATCAAAATTGCGACCCAAAAGAGGCCCGCCGGTCGCACTCCGCCCCGGCTCCACGATCAGCGACGAACAGCCGACGCGACGCAATTCCAGCAACGTGTTGGCCACGGCGAGCGTATCTGCGTCGAGTTTCGCCTGACCTGTCGCCGCTTCGATCTCTTGGCGATAAGAGGCCGGGGCATTGTTCATCAACATCTTCCCCGCCGAGACCACTAGGGGCCAGAACAATTCCTTCCCCTCTTCCTCAAACATCCGCTTAGGAAAACTCAAGAGTTCAGCACCAGGCTTGGCCAACAGCGTTGCATGTTGTTGGCCGATCTCTGCGGGAGTGCCTTGGAAGATAGCAATGGGAACGGAGTCGACAATCCGCAGTTCACCCTGGCCAGAGTGAACAGCCTCATACACGCCCTTTGCGCAAAGATTGTCGACAAATAGCAGGGAAATGACCAGAAAGGACGATTGCCAGGATCTCACATGTACCTCGCGCTGTTTCATTCTATTCCCCTGGACGTGCTTATGCTGACAATTTGCAGTATAACAAGTTTGTGCTGACGCCAAACGTCAACTAAAACTATCACTCAGCGTAGCAAATCCTTACTAGTCGTGGCCAGAACGCCACGGTTGCACCTTCTGAGACTTCACGAATGCAACGTGGTGCCATCATCCTCTGCGGAGGCCAGTCCATCCGCATGGGCACCGACAAGGCGCTGCTCGCCTTCGGCGAAGAAACGTTGCTTACTCGCACCGTGCGCCTGGTCAGCAAGTCCGTCGAGCCGCAGCATATTGTCCTGATCGCCGCCGCGAACCAACAACTCCCCCAGCTTCCGGCTGAGCTGCAAATAATCCGCGACCAGCAACCACAGCAAGGACCTCTCGCCGCCCTCGCTGCTGGCTTGGTAGCACTGGAGGGGCAGGCAACGGCAGTATTTGCCACTGGTTGCGATACACCTTTGCTGGAGCCGGCTGTGATCGACCAGCTCTTTGATGAACTTGGTGACTTCGCCGCCGCCGTCCCCCAGGACACTCAGCGACTCTATCCTCTGACAGCGGTCTACACCGTAGGGGTTCTTACCGAAGCAAACCGCCAACTCGCCGCTGGCCGCCGCTCCTTGCACGGACTCCTCGCGCAGATTTCCGCCAATCCTATCCCGTTAGAAAATTTTCGAGCGGTCGACCCCCAGCTTTTGTCATTTATGAATGTCAATACCCAGGCAGATTACGAATCAGCCCTGGCGAGGGTCAAGCTCTGAGGCGGACAAACGCAGACTAAACGGGCGGTATTGCACTGAGCTGCACATGCGCGTATCAAAGCGCACGAGCGTACAAACCAGAAAAAAGCCCGGCTAAACCGGGCTAAAGTACTAAATTGTTCAACCATGTGCGGTGCTGTACAAGCCAATGCAGTACCCCGTAGGGGAGTCGAACCCCTGTCTCCGCCGTGAGAGGGCGGTGTCCTGGGCCACTAGACGAACGGGGCGGAGCAACAATGACCAATGTCTAAATACCCAATGACCAATCAAGCGTACTAGTATCTGAAATAAGTGCTGCCTGGACAAGGGGTTTAGCGGGTTAGGGTTGACCAAGGCCGAGAAAGACCCTTTACGACGTAATTCCCTTCGTAAGTGTCATGAAGGCTGTTTCCAAGTTGATTTCTTCTTCACCGAGCCGAGAGAGAGAGTGGCCGTTGTCCAGCAGTAGTCGGGCGAGTTGGCTATAATCGTGGTCACCTACCGAGAGCGTGACTCGCAGCCCCTGCTTGTCGAGCTCCACGTTCTCGACCATCTCGTGTTGTTCGAGTCGTTTGGCAGCCGCTTCGCGGTCGTCAGAAACGTCGATTCTGAGCACAGTCTGTTGGCGAACTTGTTTCATCACGTCGGCAACATCGGCGTTGACGATCAATTCCCCCCGCTCGATTATGCCGATCTTGTTACAAATGTCGGCCAGTTCCGGCAAGATGTGACTCGAAACCATGATCGTCTTGCCCATGTTCCGTAGCTCCTTGAGCAGACCACGGATTTCGATCCGTGCACGAGGATCGAGTCCGCTCGCAGGTTCGTCGAGCAGCAACACCTGGGGATCGTGAAGCAGAACGCGTGCGAGGCCAAGCCGCTGGGTCATGCCGCGTGAGAGGCTCGTCACCAATTCGTTACGTTTGTAGCCCAAGTCCACCAGGTCGAGGACTTCATTGCAAATCTTGCGTCGCTCAGGGCCCTTAATTCGATAAGCCGCAGCAAAGAATTCCAGATACTCGATCACCTGCATGTTGTCATAGACGCCGAAGAAGTCGGGCATGTAGCCGATGATGCGACGGATTTCTTTTGGTTTCGTATAGATTGAGTAGCCACCGACGTAGGCCTCGCCCCAGGTGGGATTCAACAGCGTGGCCAAGATCCGCATGGTCGTGGTCTTGCCTGCCCCATTGGGTCCGATAAATCCAAACACGTCACCTCGATCGAGTTTAAGCTCGATCTTGTTGATGGCGAACAGCTCACCGTATTTCTTGGTCAGGTCGTGGACTTCTATCACGAGGGTTGCTAGTGGTTAGTGGTTTATGAGCCGGGTCGTCTCGACCCCGCTAAAATAGTAATCAGTTGCTTGTCGGCGGCCTCACAGGCAATAGGAAGCGATAATATACCCAATGACGATCTTCATCGCTGCCAAGTGGTTTTTCCTCGTTAAGCCATTGGCTTCCCGGGGTGCTGCTCTTGGTGAACAGGATCGCCAGTTCAGGTTGGTCAAGAAAATGGCTCATGTCCACAAAGGATTGATAACGGTTCAACATGCTAGTATAGCGATCTCCGCTAATCGCGTGAAAAAACATCATCGTCTTGGCGAGACGGGTCACGTCTTCCTGAGCCAGTCGAAACGGCACCGTGCCGTCCGGAGCCGTGTTGGTAATGGTCATATCGCCGGCTGTCGCGCTGGTGAGAAGCGTTTTTACCATCCGGGGCTGCTTGGCTGCGCTGAGGTCGATCAATGATCCGGCCGGAATCTGCCCTAAATTCCAAGCCCATTGCCCGTAAATCAGCACACAATCCTCAAGTATCTCGCCAGAATTATTGGTAATTGAACCGGAGAGCAATTGCTCATCCGTCTGAGATAGCGATAGCCCCAAGGGCACGGGAGTCTCGCTGCTCCAACGTGCCGTGATGGTTTTTGTCGACCATAATTGCACAGGTACATTCTCCATCGCATCAAGTGCTGGGGCAAAGTCATAACCATTTTCAAAGAGCGAAGTCTGGCCACTACTCGATTGCATTCCACCGAGGGCATAACCTGGCTGCCCCAGCCACGCAACCAGGTGTTTATTCTCGGGAATGTTTTCTTTGCCGAGTAGTGCTGGACGAAAAGAGAGATCGAATTTATTCACTTGTGGAGTAAAGAAGTGTGTCCAAGTCGTTCCCCGCACTGCGTTTGTAGTCGCATCAAAGTCCACGATTTCGACTTGATTCAAGCGCAACTGGTCTCCCTTCTGCCAGTTGGCAAACCAATAGGCGGCTGCCGATACAGCGACTACCATTAACGGAAAACTGATCCAGGTGAACTCGGGACGTTTAAGAATCTTGTTCACCAGAAAATAGTCGCCGGGGCCGATCAGCAAGATATAACCCATCACCAAAAAAGCCACCAATGCAAACGGCACTACGGTAACTCCCACAAACGATTGGTCAAGCACATTGCGGAGTTGGGTGAGAATATCTTCATTACTTTCTGCGACCGTCTCATTGGTCCCTTGTTGATAATTTCGACCACTGTCCCAGTCCAGCACTTTTCGCAGAAAGCTAACGCGTCCAGACCAATCTCTGAGAGGAGGCCTATCGAAATCGAGGCCGACAAATGTCAACTCACCGAACCCCAGATAGGAGCGGATGACTAAGGGGACATCGAGCGGACCTCGTCGAACGACTGCTTCTAGCCTACCGCGTATGTCTGTGAACACTGGCGTCTGGAAGCTGACCCGTCGATCAGGGGTGATCGATTGTTCAGATCCGCTAAAGGTTTCCAGTGGTTGTGATTGCTGGATGTCGACGATCTCAGAAAACTTGCCAGGAATCAATTCGACCAGCGCCCCGTTGGCCCCCAGCAGCTCCTCGGCTTGCGAGCCACAAAAGATCACAAGTTTGCCCCCCATTTCGACCCAGCGGCGGATCGCCTCGACCCGGGCATTGTTCTGTAAAAGGGGACGATACAATTCAGGTTGGGAGGTGGTGAGGACTAGCGTTTCCACGCCCTCGTAACCCTGCCACTGGGTCGGCAGATCGGCTGTGGATTCCAACTGGATGAGACGGGTTCGCGTGAGTTCGTTGTCCGAATCGTTGGCCAGTAAATCACTAAGTCCCAACGGCGGACCGAGTGCTACCAGCAGCCGGTTGGTAGCCGGCAATCCACCTGCAATGATACCGTCACCAGCTTCAGGTCCAGCAAAAAAGGTGCGTGCGACGCGCGTCTTGCTGTCCGTAGAGATAAATTTTGCTTCCAGTGGTGCGTTTGACTGTCCCACTCGGACATACAGAGGGACAGTCGTTGTGCGACCTGGCTCGATCCCGACGGGTCGAGTGGGAGGACTCACAACCGTGGTTGGCACGCCATCTCCGTCGGGTACAGTGATCCGAAGCACACCCGTGAGGGGCTGCGATCCTCCCTCAATGTCCACTTGTAACGGCGTCCAGCACCCCAATTTGTAGGCATTGACGAATCCAACGCGTACGTCGGTTATCCGAGGCTTCTCCTCTTGGGCATGCAGTTCGCTCCCGATCAGCAGAAGGGAGGCGAGTGCAAAGAGAAGTAGAATCAAGTTCCTAGGCGCACAAGTCACGGCTTCTCCGCGTTGTCGCAGGTGCAAACCAACAATCCACAACCCGGGCATCCCGAGCCGTACTTTTCGGCGACTGCCGCCGAGAGATCAACGCCGGCCACGTTGGCAATCGTGGTAAGCCAGGCGAGCACATCAGCAAATTCAGCAGCTTGCTCGGCATGAGACCCTTCGCGGAGGGCGGCGGCCAACTCGCCGACTTCTTCCATTAGCCACATGAAGGTTCCATCGATGCCGCGCGCTACATCTTTTTCCAGATACATCTCCCGAATGAGTTGCTGAAAATCGTGAAGCGAAATGAGAGGATCGGTGGTTGGCATGGTGCGATGTTGTTCAGTTTAAGCAAATGAGACTAGCCATTAAAGAATAGTCTGATCAGAGCAATTCATCCAGGCCTCAATTGCCGATGGCGCCAGGCCAATGTTTTCTCTCGAATAATACCAATGGCCTGGCGTCAACGGCTATGAGACCGCTAGAAGTACAGGACTGTTGTCATTATCCTGTTGATATCAACTGGCGGGTGATATTTTTGAAAAGGGAGATACCTGAATGTCGGAATTTGTCACGGTGGCAAAAGTAGGAGCAATTCCCGCAGGGCAGGGGGGCACCTTTGCGATCGGAGACAAGCTGGTCGCCGTTTTTAATCGAGACGGCACGTATTATGCCATCGACGATCTCTGCCCACACATGGGTGCCTCGCTGGGTGCTGGCCAACTCGACGAAGAGGGGGCAGTCACCTGTCCCTGGCATGCCTGGCGATTCGATATCTGCGACGGCACTTGGCGGGACAATCCCCGGCTAAAAATCCCCTCGTATCCAGTCCGCGTCCAAGGGGATGAAATCCAGATACTAGTCGTTGACCAGAACGCCAAACCTGCTGAGGAGTAATCACTGGGCAACGTCTGACAGCAAACGAAATTCGGTCTTCTGCTGGAGCGTCATGGGTTCTCCTGGGTTGCCTTCCGGAAGATTGGACTCGGGAAACAACTCCACTTTGTAATTCAGCGTCGCTGTTTCGGGCCTCCCCGCTTCCGTGTCGAACTGCACACCTCCTGCGGAGACCTGATCTTGCAGCGACCACGGTGTCTCACTGTCTCCGTGTATTAGAGAGAGAGACATTTTTTGCTCAAGGAGAACCGGCTTATCATTTCGCAACTGACTTATCTCATAAATAAATTCAACAGACGCTTTACCTAGAAAGGGTATTTCAATATCGGTGGTTTCGGTCCACGAACTTCCCTCTTGGACTTCGCTAGCCGGCAGGGACAATGGTCCACCTAAGCGCGCCAATGATTCGAAACTTATTGCGCCCCCATCCTTGGCAAAAAGTTTTCCTCCTGGTAATGATCTAACGGCCTCCGCCAGATCGGTTGGCAAGTCGAGAATCTTCACTTCGCCTTGGGTGGTCATTGAGAACTGCACCGCCTCGTCATGCAAGCGTCGACCAATTGGCAGCAGCATCGCTGCGTACCCTTGCGGGTCTTCCTCCGTCTGCGAGTCATAAGCTACCTCTTGTCCGTCGGGTCCTTTTGCCGTCAATGAAAAGGAGTTTACCTGGATGGAGAGCGTCGCCGTACCTTCAGCATTGACCTCGACCACTTTCCAGGTAAAGTCTATTTGCTCGGCAACATCGGCAATGAGTTTTACGGAATCCCCGGTACCGGATTTGAGCTGTGCAGTTTGAGTCAGCCGATACTCGTGGGTATCGCCGGAAACAAATTTCCACTGGAGTGCGGTTTGAGCTTGCGAAGCCGCAAATGGTATCATCGCCAACAAAAGCATCAGTATTTTCATTTTCACAGATTATTTTCCTCGCAAAATCGCGTTCATATTTTTCTTATACGCTTCGACGCCTGGTTGACCGTAGGGGTTGGTGCCCACCAGTCTTCCTTCGACGACCGTGGCTAGCATGAACATCTGAAAAAGCTGGCCCATAACGAATTCGTTGATCCCCGGCAGGTGGATATCGGCCGTCGGTCGATTGTCGTCGCGATAGGCCTGGTTCGTTCCCTGGGTGGCGGCGGCGAGAAGGTCGGGGATCGTCTTCTCGGCTAATTCATTGAGACCATCTTGATTCAATTCGCTCGTCCCGATGGACACAGTTTCACTCTTACTCTGCTTGACGATAACATTCGTGATCAGTTTGTCCCGCTTCCCTTCCTGGTGCTGCTGGCCACGAGAATGCAGGTCCCGTGTATTCACTACCGTGAGCGGCAATGCTCCCCGTTCTCGTTTGCCGAGACTTTCCGAAAGTAATTGGTCGTGCCAGAATCCGAAGGCTTCAAGCTGTTTACCCCACGTCGAGAGCACGCGAATATCGCAGCCTTGCTGTTTTTCCATGAGATGGCAGATGCCAGTGTAATCGAGTACGACATTTTTGCCGACCGGAGCCGAGCGGAAGTGCTCGTTCATCGCGACGGCACCTTCCAAAAGTTGCACCACATCAAGTCCCATGATGGCGGCGGGCAACAGGCCCACTGCCGACAACACGGAGAACCGTCCACCCACGCCGTCCGGGACGGGAAACATCTCACGGCAACCCAGCGCGGTTGCCAATTCAAAAAGTTTGCCACTGGTGCCGGTGACGGGAACGACCAAATCGGCGAGTTGCTCGCGATTTGTGCCGAGTGCTTTCTGGAGCCGTCTCAACAGAATGCGGAAGGCAGTAGCCGTTTCGAGTGTGCCGCCACTCTTGCTAATTACCACAATACCCCAGCGGTCGGCCACTTCGTTGTTCGTGATAGTAGCAGGGAGTAAGTCGAAGAGTCCCTGTAAGGAGTCGTTGTCGACGTTATTGCCCTCGAAGTTGATCCGTGGCCGATTGTCGCGAAGCGGGCGAGGCAGTTCGTTGTAGTATGGATGGCAACACGATTCCAACAGCGCACGCGCCCCCATGTAAGAGCCGCCGATTCCCAAGAGAATGACCCGATCGACAACCGCTGAGAGCCGATTGGCCGTGGCCAGGATGTGACCTACCTCACTCTCGGGACCTTCCGAATGGTACTCGGCCAAGAGTCGTTCTGGCAGATGCTGAAACCCGGCATCGAGGGGCTCCTTGTTCGAAGGTGGCGTTACACCATCGGCCCACAACTGAGCATCAGCTAGTACCTCGTTGCGTGCAGCATTTAATTGCGGCGTCAAGTTGTCCAGTTCGTTGGGGACCAAACCATGCTCTGGCAAGTAGGTTCCGCGTGGGTCATACGAGAGGTTAACGGCGGGCATGAGAGTCCTTTTGCAAGCAATATCGATTCGAAATTGGTGGTTCCAACCAATCGTGGCAATTCTAACAGCCAACCAATGGGAAAGGGAATCGCCAATCCCGTGGGCTTTGGTTATCATGGGTGCGGCAGCGCTAATCGACTGCCGCGCCAAAATGAACCGGGAGCTTGCGCCCTG
>JBGSPU010000172.1:0-10220 GCA_041738415.1 Bythopirellula sp. | reverse complement strand
AGGCAGGCAGCCCACGACGCGCCGTAGCAAGCGCGGCCAACACAACTTGGATCGGAGACTTACTGGTAACTGCCATGCACTCTGTACGAGTGCAACCAGAGCCAATGTTTAGCTAGCACTGGAAGTTTTCTACAGAGCCATCGTGAGTGGTTTGTGGAAACGCCCATCGAGGTTCGACTGAAAAATGGAATCGTCGAAAATGCTTCGACCGGCCTGCCTTACGTAAACGAATTTGCTTCGATCAAGGATATCATAACCAGAGTTCATTTCCATGCGACTAAGTGACATTGTCCTCTAAAAAGTCGAAAGGCATTATTACTTTGATGATAAGATCAAGAACCTCTAGGTACGGTTTTGCTTGGTTAGAGCTTTTGCTACTTCTGTCTGTTTTTGTTCTACTGCTTCAGATTTGGCCAGAAGGGGGACGGACTCTGATTTATGCTGTGGATTTTCGAAATTGGCCGCGTACCGTATGGTTCTTTGGCAATATTTTTGTTGTTGCTATGCTTTTGACGGTTAGATTTGGCCCGGAATTGATAAGGGATTGGCGCGAACGACGAGAGCATCTTAACGCAGAGAGAGACAAGAAAGAAAAAGTCCGCGAGCTGAAAGAGCAGAAAGATGCAGCACAACGAATGAAGGAAAGCCGTAGTCGACGAATCTATTGATTATTTCGAGACTTCTCGGTGAACGCCACCATTTGAGTGACAGCAAACACCGATTTACCAGCGAATTGCTAGCGAAATTGTCACGGTGGTAGTATTGGCCATTTTAGTCCTTCCAGAGCTGCAGCAGGACTGTCCGTTTGAACCCTTGTTCAACAGGACGTTTTGCACCGGATCGTGCTCCGAGGAGGTGGTGTTCGCCGAGAAGTGTCATTATTTCTGCCTCCTCGCCAGAATCTGTGGGTAGATTTCAGCATATCCGGGGCTTAGAGGCTGTTAATACTGTATTTTCAGCGGTTTTCTGTCATTTTCAATCTGAGTGTCAGATCGTAAATGGATACAAAACAAGTGGATTCAATAGTCATTTGTCAGTCATTTGTATACTGCATAGGAGTTGGCGAGCCCCTTCGCCGTCGCCCTCACATCAGCCCTTCGCCCCGCCGTTGAGGGTTGATGTGAGGGCAGAGGCGCGAGGGGCGGACCCCCTTTGTCGAGCCTGAGCTGAGGTCCAATGGTCAATTTCTACCCACAGATTCTGGCGAAGAGCCTTATTTCTAGCAATTACATTTAGGTTTTCACATGGTGATACGAAGAAGAACTTCCTCCGAGATTCGTGACGCATTTACCCTTGTGGAGGTCTTAGTGGTGATTTCCATTATTGGTGTTTTGTTTGCTCTGCTTCTACCCGCAGTCCAGATGGCGCGAGAATCGGCCCGCCGTAGCACTTGTGCTAACAATCTGCGGCAAATTGGATTAGGCATAAAATTACATACTGACGCTCACAACGGTGTCTTTCCTACGGGTGGCTGGGGAGGAGATTGGATCGGGGAACCCGATAAAGGTTTTGGTACGAACCAAACCGGCGGCTGGATATATAATGTACTGCCATATTTGGAACAGCAAAATATCCGCGATATCGGCAAAGGCAAAGCAGCTCAGGCGAAAAGCAATGCACTGGTCGAATTAATGCAAAAACCTATAGAAATTTTTAACTGTCCTTCAAGGCGTCTTGCACGAACTTACCCTTACAACGGTCCTTCCACGCTTCAAAATGTCCAAGGAATACCGTTACCGGAAAAGGTAGCTAAGGCCGATTATGCAATCAATCGAGTGATCTCGTACAAGAAGTCAGAAGTAATCATTGCCGACATTCAGCTGAGCACTGGAATGAGCAATACTCTTCTTGCCGGAGAGAAATCTTTGCTCCGGAAAGACTATACCACAGGTACGGGAGCGGGTGATCTGACATGTATGTACGTAGGAGACAGTGATGCTATTGGTCGTGCTGCCGAAGGCAGTCCAGTTGCTGATGCAAATGGTGGAACTGGTTTTGGGGGGCCACATCCTGGTGGTTGTAACGTGGTCAACTGCGATGCTTCGGTCCATTTCATCCTGGAGGAGGATGACTTCGTCCGAACTAAATAATTCAAAATATCCTTAACCATACTTAAAATTTCGCACACCTACAAAGATCCAGATAATTGGAGCAAAAAGCAATGTATAGCAAGTCGACTCAGAAGGCATTTACCTTAATTGAACTCCTCATTGTGATTGGCATTATCAGCTTACTTGTGCAGATGTTGCTGCCCGCAATCGAAATGTCTCGTGAGGCCGCGCGTCAAGCTCAATGCGCCAATAATCTTCGACAAGTCACTCTGGCATTTCAGCTACACCACGACACTTATAGACGCTATCCTTCTAGTGGTTGGGGGTGGCAGTGGGTCGGCCATCCCGACCGAGGATTTGGCGAGGATCAGCCTGGGGGGTGGGCCTACAACATCCTGCCGTACATTGAGCAGGACGCAGTGCGAAAATTAGGGGCTGGCTTGCCCGAAGGAAGTCGTGAACAGCAGCTCGCCATACTTAAGGCGAATGCCACGCCGATCACAATTTTCAATTGTCCATCGCGCCGCTTACCGAGAGCGTACCCGATGATCGTCACAGGTTTTAAGTCACCCCTTGTTGGATTTTCGCCATTGTTGCCACAAGAATGCAGAGACGGCGATGGTGATCTATGTAGAGTTTCGCGAAGTGACTATGCAGTCAATTCTGGTAATATCAATCCCGGAACAGAACCTGGGCCAAATTCCTTAGAGGAAGCGGATTCTTGGAAATGGATGTATTCCGGTCCCGAAGGCAAGTTACAGAACGGGATAAGTCATCAACGAAGTAAAGTTACGATTGCTCAGCTTACCGACGGACTTAGCAACACTTTTTGCGTGGGTGAAAAATATATTCCCGTTGCTGAATACAGGAATGGCTACTATCAGAATGATAATCAGAGCATCTTTGTTGCCCACGATGGAGATATGAATCGGTACACGGCTGACGTAGATAATGCTGCCAGGAAAATAACTTCCGATGCCGCGCTGCCAAACAACCAGCATTTTGGCTCGGCCCATCCGACTATCTTTAACATGTCTTTTAACGACGGCTCAGTCCAACCCACTTCTTACGAAATCGATCCCGAAGTATTTCGGTTGATGGGTGGCAGAGATGACGGAGTCGACAGTCCCCGCTCTATGCGGTAGTTGTTGTCAAATCATCCTGCGTAACCAGAAATGCAAACTCCGACGTATTGGTCTATTCTGAGTATGTGTTACTGCCGCGAAAGAAAAAATGGATTTCTTGCAGTGTATAATCAAATAATTGCTGTATTCCGCCTGATGTTTCTATTATTCTGTACTATGCGTATTCCAGTATGCAATTGGAGATCGATCTTATACGCATATCAATTAAAATCAGCGCGCATTTCCCCTAGGCCATTGCGCCCTCCCATTCTACCTATCATACTGCCAGCTAACCTTGTCCCTACAGGAGGTTGGCATGGATGTGAAAGCTCACTTGAGTTTGACGGAGTTGAAACAGCTGGCTCGTGCTGAGCAAGATTTGAAACTCTCGAAGCGGATGCAGATGGTTGTGTTGGCATTGGAAGGCTATGCGGCTCAGGCGATCGCCCGCTCGCTGAGCTGTTCCCGTCGCGTCTGTCAGCAATGGGTACAGCGTTACAATGCCGATGGACTCGAAGGTTTACAGGACAAGCCAGGTCGCGGAAAGTCGCCCTTGTTAACTGCCGCTGAGCAAGAGCAGTTGAAGCAGCGTATCGATGCGGGGCCTACGAGCGAAGACGTCGTCTGCAGTTTGCGCGGCAAAGATATTCAGCGCATTCTGAAAGAGGAATTTGGCAAAGTGCGTTCCCTGGGAACCGTTTATTACCTGTTGCATCAGATGGGATATTCGTCACTCGTGCCGCGTCCTCAGCACCGTCAGGCCGATCCCGAGGCGCAAGCCGCTTTTTAAAAAGTTCCCGGAGAAGCTGGCGGAAATAGCTTTGCGGCATCCGGGCAAACGCTTGCGAGTCTTCTTTCAAGACGAAGCCCGCTTTGGACAACAAGGAACGATCACTCGTGTTTGAGCTCCGACAGGTTCACGCCCACGCGCCGTGCGTCAAACACAATACGACTATCTTTGGGTGATCGGTGCCGTCTGTCCGGAAACCGGACAGGCGGAAGGATTGTTGAGTCCGCGGCTCAACACCGACGTGATCAACATCTTTCTGGAGCAGTTTGCGCGCAGCTTAGCCGACGAGGAGCATGCGGTCATGGTTTGGGATGGCGCCGGCTTCCATCGCGCCAAGCATCTCAAGGTGCCAGCGAACGTGACGCTGGTCGAGCTGCCACCCTATTCGCCCGAACTCAACCCGATTGAAAACCTCTGGCACTACCTGAAGAGCCATCACTGGTCCAATCGGGCCTACGAAGACTTTGAACACCTCACCGAAGCAGCTGAACGAGCTTGGAAGAGCACCTGCCTCGACACCGAGACTATGAAAACCGTCTGCCACGCAACCTACATAGAAAGCGCAGATTTCATTTGAGATGCGTATTATTGGCTACTCTTTAGCAATTTCCTCCGCGAATCTCTCGTTGTGAATAACATTGTTAGATCTGCTCAGCATTCTAGCGTCTTTGCAACGAATGCTGGGGGCAATGTTACCACTGAAAGTGCAGCCTATTGCACTATTGTTCGAGAAAAGATCGGGATTCGACTCCACGTTGATGCCGTGGCCATTGTTGTTAACAAAGCTGCAATTGCTGAAATTGCAATTGCGTATGCCAGTGTCAGCAATGATTTCCCCAGCTTTCTCGTGGTCTGGGGGATAATGTCTGTGCGAAAGAAACACAGCCATAGCTCCACTGTCACGAATCACGAGGTTGAAGAAATTGAGCCCATTGGCATCGCGGGCAAAAATTCCGACATTGCCATTTTCGTAAAGTTGTCCGTTGGAAAATGTGATATCAACGAGACGATGATCCATGCTCAGGCCTGCCGCGATGTTGCTATAACAAAGAAAATCGGAGACGAGCACGTGGCGACTGGCGTAGAGCGCGATTCCATCGAAGAAGTTGTGATGTGACCTCACATTGCGGATCGTGATGTGCTCACAATGCCAACCAGCAACGATGCCACCACTACGAGCATCGTGCGTGTCGACGTGTTCGATTAACAGGTCGTCTACAGCGCGAATGTCGATTGCGTTATTTCGTAGCCACGGTTTGGCTGGATGTAGTTCGCTGTCTTGCTTATCTTTATTGCCATCAAACTCGATTCCCGAAATTATAACGTCCCGAATTTTGTCTTTTTTACTAGGCACATATCCTTCGCCGCGTTCCAGCAAGTTTGCATCGGTGCCGATAAGCAAATTCGGATGCTGTACATGGTCACCCATACACAACAACGTGCCAGGTTCACCACGCAGTGCCACATGAGAGCGATTAATATGAATCATACCATCAAGCACATACTGGCCTGCGGGGATGAAGACTGTGCCGCCAACGTCAGGAAGCGCATCAATTGCGGATTGAATTACGGCACGCGCTCCTTCGGGTGCATCCGGCCTTATATTAACAGCGTGAGCAACAGCAGTGAATAAAATGACAAGGGAAACAAACCATAAATAAAACTTCAATGACATCTGACTGGTACTCCTTGGTTAACACAAATGGTTTTCTCTTCAATCCGTCTTGCGATCACTGTTTGACATCAGCATCAAGGTTCTTTCTAGGTGTTAGATGTTGCCGCTTTCTCCGTCTCAGTTCTTGCACCAATGCAACTAGAATAACAATCAAAAGAATGGCAACGCCTGCTTTCTTTGACCATTCTCCCCGCCTCCACTCGAAACTTAATGCAGCAATTGCGGAGTTCTTGCCTCGTTGCTGCAGCAAGAGCCAGTCGAGTAGGTTGTATTCTTGGAACGCCTCACTCCAAGCGTTGTGACCCTCTGCATCAAACTCCGTTAGAGACGCATGAATACCGTGTTTTTTGCAAACGACAACGGTACTTCTCACACTCTCAATGGAAACCTTATTGTCGTTTTTATTATGAAAGGCCCAAACCGAAGTAGTTTTGAGTTCGTCGATGCTGTTAGAATCACCACCATCCGAAGCGATTGGGGCAATTGCTGCAAGCAGCCCAGGGTTCCTCATGGCAAATTCCCAACAGGCAGAACCCCCAGTTGAGACGCCAGTTGCAGTAATACGACTTATATCAATGGAATCATTCTCAGAGATGGCGTCATCGACTATTTCCCGTGTAATAGAGAGTATTTCATCACCTTTTTGGTCTGGAAATCGTTCCGAGGGGTCCCCAAATCCGGTGAACCAAGGTTCTTTTCCAAAACAGCGAGGAGCGAGCACGTAATAATCATTACCGAAGTTTTCTCGATCCGCTCCCACTAATTCTTCTAGCCAGTTTAAGGTGCCAAGCTTTTCATGGGAATACTCAACGGGACCGTGTCCGTGGAACCAAATAATCATTGGATATTTATTTCCGGGCTTTATCGAAGAGGGGGGCATCAGAAGATAAGGGATCTCTTCTTCGTGATATTTGCCCCCCGAATAGATCACTTCCTTCCGCAGAAAACGCTTACCAAAACTCTCTTCGGGCAACTTACCCTGCTGAGCCTGATTGGTGACCTGTGAGTGAACAGCTACCGCACTATCGCTTTTCGTTGCGGTCTGATTCAACTGAGCAAAAAAGAACAAAAATGAAAGAAACAGTAAATTCATATTGTCTGATCTAGCCAGAGGATTGAACTAGAAATTCCAACGGCAATGCGACTTTGGAAAGAAATTATGTGGATAATGAGTGAACTAAGACATTCGGATGATGGCGGTGACGTATTTCATCAATAGCAATTTCCCACATGGCACGGATACCATGACATGCCGGATCCCAGTGTACACGAAGCCAGATCGCATTGACCATGGTCGAAACCCTGCAACCCCTGGTTCCGGTAACCAGTGGTCTATCCAGCAAGGCTTGTCCCTATCCCTCAGGCTTTCCGATTCTCGACAATTACCCTGAAAAAATTTCTACTGGAATCTGGTAGACGTGAAGCGTTGGGAGCCCTTCTCTCTTAATGTCTGGAGTATCAGGAGAATTTAATCCATCGACACATTCAAGAATTCCGATTTCCCATCTGGGCTGATCCTATCTCCCAATGATCGGACAAATCGAATTGGGCCAGTAAACAGTACGTGCAAAGCTACTCTAACTCGTAAACTCTGTGACATAGCGAAAGCACAAGCAAGGTGGGAATGCTCGTAGTTCACATCTGCCTGCAACCTCACCCATAGTACAAACCGCCAACATCATGCTGACATTTAACGTCGCAAGTCTTGCAACAACTTTATGCAATTTGGAGCAGCCAAGCGACTTCGCTGCGTTTCCTACCTAGCACCTGTCTGGACAGTGAAGAGCTTAAAACAACACCCTCTCCTGCCAATCCCTTTACTGCCATTCGACCACAAGGTAAGGCTGTTGATCTAATTATCAGCCCTTTCATGCCACACAAGCATTCGTGCCTGATGCTCCATTAGGATTATCACTGTCCGACACGGATCAGTTCTTGTTGGAAGAGCTGGTCGAAGGTGGCAGGCGGTGCTGCCGAACGTACTGGCTCTACTTGTCGAGCTGGAAAGCTACCAAAAGGCTCAAAAACCTGTGACAATGGCTCGGGCAACTCGTGAGTTTTGACACCATCTTGCTGAATCTTTGGTTCCTTTTTGAACTCTTCCTTTTCGTGTTCGGAGAGGATCCATTGCGCATCAGACTTGGCCGTCAAGACACCACGTTTGACAAACGTCGCGGTGGAGGCCGTGGCGGGTCCTCCGGTGCTTCCCAAATAGGCTACGACTTCGATCGTGGGCGGAATTATTGAAGGAGGCTCATTCAACGCATAGTCCAGAATGGCAATGGTCAATTTTGTGAGTTCGTCGGTGCCGATACCGGGTTCGACCCAAACCGCACAGCCGCAGTAAATCCCGCATGGGCAGCAGCTATTCTTGCGGAGGATCTTTTCCCCACATTTGGCACACCCAGCATGAAACCAGCCCGAATTCAAACAATTCGATGTGATAATTCCGGTAGAATCGGGGCTGCCAGGTAGAGGTGGAAATGTGTTGGAATCCCCCGTGTAGAATCTGTTAAAGCGCTTCTGGCAATCCGGACAGTCTGCAGCGAAGGTGGGATGGCAATTGCGGACGGCCTGTTGGTAGGCACACCGCATCAGTTCCAGTTTTCGGGGATCGTTGACTGGTACCAGGGTCCAGTTTTGCGACATCGACCGGGCGGCGTTCCCACCCAGCGTCGCCCCCGTGAATCGAAACGTATTCCAACTCAACCCGAGCTGACTGACGTGGTTGTCATTTACGGCATTCAGGCCCCCCGAGGCGACCGCAAAGTGGGGCATCGCATAAGGATCCCGCACAAATTTTGCGAGATTCTCTAAGACCTGCTGTTGATAGATCTCAACCACCGTCGCCGATTGCCGGACGGAGTTGTGGCGCAGCTGCACATGCGTGCAACCTGCTGTGCAACCGTATAACAACAATATAGCGAAAACCTTCAATTTCACGAAGAGACCTCCCGTCGCTAGCTACAGAGGAGTTGGCAACAGCTCCCCAATATCAATCGTTCCTTAAACCAACCAATCCTTGATATTATCGGAACATGCGGCACAATTTACGTGGTTTACCTAGGCCGCCAGAGAGGCGATTACGAAGAGGCTTTAGTTTGAAGTCCAATCACTGCGCCTGGTAGGTCATGTTCGGCTCGGCCAGGACCACATCCTCCACTGCTTCTGCCGAGGCGATCACTTTCTCCAAGGAATCGTTCGATTCGATCAACACCTCAAAGTAGGGCGATTTCTTCATCTTACCGGGGGTACTCACCAAGAGGGGGCTAAGCTCATGGAGTTTTTGAGAGGCAGCTTTGGCGGGCAGCTGTTTCTCAAACTGCACGACGAGCCGGTAACGATGGGCGGCGACTAGGGCCGCTCCTTCCACCCCCGGGACGGCTCGCAAGGAATCCAGCACGTCCTTCAGTTTTTTCTTCGTGCGGACATGGAGTTCAGTCAACGGTTCTCTCTTTTTCCCGGGAAGACGCTTTGAATCTATCACTTGGATCCCGGGAAGAGCGTCCGAATTCAACGCGGGAATCCGGTCCTGACGATCCGTTGCGACGACGATTCTGTACGTATGCTCTTCAGATTTTTCCTTAGTGCTTGTTGGAGGAGCCCCGCAACCCGGTGCAGCGCTCGCCAAACACAGAACCCCGATCAACAGCATCCGGACGGCACACATGGAACACCTCGATTCTCGGCAAAGCTTGGAGAGGAATAGGCCCTCTACCTCTATTATTCGTACGCCTGCCGGATGAGCCAAGCAGCTACTTGTCAGGTTCTTGCTCAAAGCTCGAAAGTCCCGGCCGAAAATACATTTTCGCGTTTTCCATGGCCTCGGCCGTGCTAATCTCCATAGTTTCTAGCGCTGGCTCCTCCAAGTCCTCGGCGGCGAGATCATCCGTTGCGGTGACAGCGACCTCGGTCTCTGAGGGAGTGGGGGGAGGAGTTGGGCGGAGGGCGCGCAACAGATTGAGCCGACCTCCCGTGGCGACTTTGCCAGCTAGCCGTGGGACGGGGTCAACGGTTTCCAAGAGTAGCTCGCGAATCTCAAGATGGTTCATGCTGGGAAATTCCGCCCGCATCAGCGCAACTGCGCCAGTTACGATCGGTGTCGCCATCGAGGTACCAAACTGACGCGCGTACACGCTCTGAGGCGATCCGGCACTTGCTCCACGAGGGATCGTACTCAGGATAGCTTCACCCGGAGCGGCCAGATCGACCGAGGTTGCACCGAAGTTGGAAAACGAGACGCCGGACGGTTGGTTGGGTAGTCGAGCCCACTCGTCGTTGGGACCAGTGGCTGCCACCGCAATGATATTTTCGGCCGTATAGCTCGATGGAAAATGGGGTTGCTGGTCGTTGTCATCTCCTAGGAGGTCCGGACCCCCATTGCCGGCGGCTGCGACAAACAACACGCCTGCACTGTTGGCCCGACTGATGGCTAGTTCCATCGCCGAATGGCACTAGGTTAAGCGCTGCGCAGATGACAGCGCTTTGTCATTTCACCAGATCGCTGATTTTCACGCCCATCGATTGGGCTACAGCTAGCACGGTGGAGATGCGGGGATCTGACGTGCGATAGAGTAGGA
>JBGSPU010000167.1:0-10682 GCA_041738415.1 Bythopirellula sp. | reverse complement strand
GGTTCCTACTCTATCGCACGTCAGATCCCCGCATCTCCACCGTGCTAGCTGTAGCCCAATCGATGGGCGTGAAAATCAGCGATCTGGTGAAATGACAAAGCGCTGTCATCTGCGCAGCGCTTAACCTAGTGCCATTCGAAGCAACCACTTCACCAGTACCTGAAAAAAAATCTCAAATCGATGCACTCTTTGAGGAGCCATCGGCCCTCACCGAGCCTAAGCCACTTCCTCCGAGCGAAACGCCCAACTCCCAGCCAAATTCCACGGAAGCACTATTTGTCGAACCCAAGCGAGATACCGAAGAGTTACCAGCGAAAGAATCCCAAGTCGAATCAGAATCAGTTCCTGAGGAGGATTCGAAGGAAGTCGAGTCTCCACCCGATTCGGAAAAGAAGGCTGATTCATTTGACGAACTCTTCGGACCATCTAATGAAGAGCCAGAGTCAAAGGAGAGCACACCACCCGCACAATTTGATCCATTCAGTCGAGAAGATATTCCTTCCCGAGTGCGTGGATCGAGACGCATCGCCAGCTCGGAGCCACGCCTGTGGACGGATAGCTCGGCAAGATTTTCATGCCAGGCTCACATCGTGAGTTTGACAGCGGAGTGCGTCATTCTGGAAAAGGCTACAGGAGTTCGCATAGCCGTCCCTTTCTCGCGACTGAGCGATGCAGATCTGAACTTTGCAAAAGAGCATGTTCAAGCCCTGCGAACGGTGCTGGCACACGAGACGTTGGCAGCTCAACTTGCGGTGGGTTGGTCTCAATGATCACGTGAACTGACTGTGTTTGCCACAGTGAAGTTGCGATCCTTTGCCTAGGAAGTGCTAGCGGCGTTAAACTCTTCGTGCTTTTCCTCAATCAACTCGCCGCCCCGGTCGATGTTTCCTCTGTAGCAAGCTAGTGAAATTGCTGTTTTACCGAGGATTGCTTTTATGGAACCGGTGCTGTTAGGGATTGCGGGGGCTTCTGCTGCCAATGCGGGAAACCTGTTGGAGCGGTCTGCTCGTGCCGTCCTGGAACCGTTTGCCAACGTTCTTCGCGCGGCTGCCAGTTCCCTTTCACCGGTCGACAACAAATTAGAGATCGAAGCAGAGTCGCCGGCAAAGGTGCTTGCCGACCGCATTGAAAAAGCACTTTCTACAGCAGGGATTGAGATAACGGAACCTCTGGAGTTGGCTGTGAGCGATGGCCAACTCGTCGTCGTGGGCAACCAACCGCAGCGGACGCTCATTGAGGCGGCACTTGCCCAGGATCCTACGCTGGGGGAAGATGTGAGCCAACTCCTGCGAAACGATGCGAAGTCTTCTGATTCGGGAGATGAATACTCTTTCCAGATTTCTGGCCAGCAATCTCGGCACGTGATTTTTTCACTTTTCACCGGGGATGCTCGGCTGGAGCTAGCCTAGCAAGGCGATTCCTGGGCGCTAGCAGTCAGGCGACGAGCTGCCTCATTTCCACTACGAACACAGTGGGGAATTCCAACCCCACGGTAGCCATTTCCTGCAAGTGCAAAGCCGGTGAGTTGGGCTGCACGCGTCTCGATCTCATCGACAAGCTGTACGTGACCTACGTGATACTGAGGCATCTTGTTGCGCCAACGCACCACTTCAGAGAGCAAGGGTACTCCTGAAATTTTCAGGATTGGTATCAATTCTTCAATGGCAATCGCTTGTAACTCGTCATCCGACAGATCAACCAATTCCGGCCGCAAGGCACCCCCCAAAAAGACTCGCACCACAACCTGGTCCTCCGGAGAGCGTCCGGGGAATTTGATGCTGGAAAAACTCGCTGCCACGATCCTTGAGTTCTCCACAGCCGGCACGACCAGTCCAAAGGCATCCAGAGGCCGCGCAAATTGCTCTTGCCGAAACACCAAGCAAACTACGGCACTGCTCGCGTACGGAATCCGCCGGAGTAACATTGCGAGTGCCGCATCCTCGCTTTCGAGCAGGGTGGCAGTTTGCGAAGCAGGCAGGGCAGCCACGACTCCGGTGAATGGTCCCCAACTTGAACCATCGGCAACTATCACACTCCAGTTACCCCGGTCGTCTCGAGAGAGTTGATTACCCGGCTGATTCAAGTGAATGGTTGCAGGTGGAAGTCGCCGTGCAAGTTCGTCAATTAACCGACTCATCCCATCCCGCAGCGTAACGAAGCTCCCGTATCGCGCTCCACTGGCAGTCGCCGCCGATGAATCAGCGGTAGGTGCTCGGTGCCACAGCGTTCCATGCTTGCGAACCACTTCGATTGCCTCAGGCATGGTTGCCGCAACACTCAACTGGTTGGCGTCTGCCGTGTAAATGCCGGCGAGCAAAGGTTCCACAAGTTGTTCGAATGCCTCGCTCCCCAGCCGATCTGTGGCGAACTGAGCGAGACACTCATCGTAATCAGGTTGCTCGATATTCGCCGGACGCGAGAGCCAGCGTTCCGCCAGGAGCCGCAGTTTACCAGGCCAACTCAGCAGCCCGCTTCGCAAGATCGGCAACCTACGTTGGGGTCGCATCATGAAGAATCCCTCTGGAACGGGATAGAGTTCCCCTCCGCGAAGCACTAGTGCACGTCGATGAGCTGAGTTAGTAGGAATCAGCTCCTCCGCTAGCCCCAGTTCCTGGCACAGCTCGACGGCCCAGGGCTGTTTGGCGAGAAAGCTATCCGCGCCCCGCTCAATCAGAAGGTCGTCATGTTTGAGGGTCGAGAGCACTCCGCCGAGTCGGTCGCTGGCCTCGAACAAATCTACTTGCGCATCCGGCATGAGTTGCCTCAAGCGATAAGCGGCCGTCAGCCCGCTGATGCCACCGCCGAGGACCGCAAAATGTTGCTGCAAGGGATTGATCGAACAGCCTGACAAAGGATTTCAATTCGGCACGGGGGGTGGGATAACCAGAGGAACCACCGCTTATGCTACCAAATGCGGCGGCTGGATCGCCAGGGCCAGTACGACTGGGGTTTTGCCCCGAAGCGGTATTCCATCCCTGCAGTGAGCGAGAAATTGTTGAGCGTCTCCACCCCATCGGCGCCGAAGGCCAAGTTGTCAAGAACCTCAAACCGCCAGACGAGCCAGGGCCATTGGTGAAACTCAACACCCGTGCCAAAAGGCATCGTGGCGAGAGTCACATCGCGGCCAACTTCTGTGTCGTCGCGAAAGCTGATACTTGCCATGCCTAATCCCAGCAGCCAGTAGGGTCTCACCACCGTATCGCCCCAGGGATAGTATTTAAGATCGATATCGCTGATGAAGTACGTACCGTTCTGCAAGGAGTCAAATTCGCTGATAACACCGCTGTCAGGGTGAGACCAGCCGAAGCGCCATTCGAGCCCCCAATAGTAGTCGAAGTCAAAACCGATTCGCACTCCGCCAATCAGTTCGTTATTCTGGTCGACGCGTCCGGCGATCAATTCGTCTCCTAACAAGGAGCCGACAAACCAGTCGGCATGGTACGGTCGATTGAGCCAACTTGTCCCCTCCAAAGGAACCCCTTTGTGAGCGTACCGACCCTCGGAGGAGGAATGGCGGAATCCAAAATGGCGCATCCAGTCGATTGTTTTGACACTAGGATCATTCCAGCGGGCAGTATTGTCTACCGCAACGTCGTTCTCTTCGAAGAGCGATTCCCACTGGTCGAACTTGGCTGCATCAGGGGACAAGACTTCGCTCTCTGCTGAGTCGTCAAAGGCAGAATCTAGTGCGCCGTCGGTTGATTCTTTTCCCTGACTGCTCTGAGACAATCCAACGGCCAAAGCGAGCACTACTATACGAGTACAAGTCGCGCAGTGTCTAAGCCAGAGGTGAGCGAGCAGCGCTTCCATGCGGATCGAATTGCTGATGGAGGACAAGAGGATCAATGGCATTGAAGCCCACTTCTGTGGGCGAAATAGGCGCGGAGTATGGCAACTGGGCTGGGGTGTGTCAACGGAGCTAGGCTGCACTGTCAGCTATCTTTATGCAGGGGTGAGTCAGATGACAGGTTGCTAGCACAGCCAGCGAGGTTGTGATAGGTGGGTGGTGCTTAGTGGATAGAGCTAACTTGGTCATGTTGGCCGCGCGTTTTTCGCGGCCAAGTTGGCACAATTGCTACCAAGATATGTGGGCCACGGCAGAGTAGGTCCCGCTTGCCGAGCGTGACCTCCCTAGAGTTTCACTCCGGCAGAGTGAACCTACTTCACCAGTTGACTCCGATTCATCAGCCGTCATTCGCTGACGCGTCCGGTGCAGACGTATGAGCAGTTGTCTAACTACCAAAAATTAGTCGACCGTATCGAGACGCTGCGTGGACAGCACAAGACATTGTCCGAGATCGCAGCAACGCTTAACGCGGAAGGCTTTCATCCTCCCAAGCGAGCCACTCAATTCAGCGAGGAAATCGTATGCAACTTGCTCCGAGAACGCAGAGCAAGTACCGGCTCCTTGTCGGATGACGACTTGCCACAGCATCTCGAGAAGAACGAATGGTGGCTGGCGAACCTGGCTGCAGAACTCAAAATGCCAATCGCCACATTGCATCGCTGGAAGAACGTCGGTTGGATCAACGCACGCAAGGTTGCCGAGGCTCAAGGTCGCTGGGCGGTTTATGCCGACGTTGACGAATTAAAACGCTTACGCCAACTTCGTGAAGCCCCACGCGGGTGGCCCCCAGCCCTTTCCCACGGAACTGATTACCCCAAAACAAAAAGCCGATAAGTAAAATATCCGAACACGCCAGCAATGCTGGCATTATCAAAGCGTTATCTTAGGAGGTATTATGATTGGCACATTGAGATATTATTCCGATTTTTCAAGCACATGCTGGGCTGCCGGCATCTGTTGAGTCACGACCAGAACTGGATTGAGATCCAGACGTATTGCGCTATCATTGTCTGCCTGCTGATCGCCTTGTGGACCAACAGGAAGCCGACGCTGCGCACGTATGAGATGATTTGCTTTTATTTTATTGGGCTCGCCGACGAAGAGGAGCTCATGTCGCATATCGAAAAATTGAAACGTCAAGACGCATATGGATGATGTGATCCATCCTCACTGCGGCCCTTGACGCTGCGCGGTGGGTCCCTCTGACCGCAGCACTTCTCAGGAGGACTCGTTGCGCAAGTGCGCCGACTCCCTCACTCTTGACTCGTGTTCATGGTAGGCCAAAACGACACGGACGCTGTGGGACAAAGTTCGTGCCGAACAGTATTGGGGCAATGCCTTTTTCGGCTTGATTTCATTGTGCATTGAGTAAATGAGGCCAACTTGATTCGCAGGATAAGCCTGAAAACTGCCATCTTTTGGCGCAGAATTTGCAGATATTCTCATTAAACCAAATGGAGGAAATCTCAACCGCAATAGAGTGGAGGACATTGCATTATGACGCAATCCAAAGTGAAGCCATTAGTCATCGTGACGGGTAATAGCGGGTTGATCGGAAGTCGAGTCTGTCAGCGAATAAAAACTCGTTGTACCTTAGTCGGCCTTGACCTTAATGAGCCGGAAAAAGATAAAAGTGGCATCGAGTGGATCAAATGCGACTTGACTAAGGACTTAAGCGTATCAGCAGCGTTGCAGGACGTCCGAAAGCGATTCGGCAACAAGATCGCGAGTGTAATCCATCTTGCTGCGTACTATGACTTCTCTGGGGAACCGAGTCCGCTTTACAATCAGTTGACTGTCGAAGGCACACACCGATTGCTCAACGGCCTGCAAGAGTTCGACAACGTCGAACAGTTTGTTTTTTCTAGTAGTTTGCTGGTAATGAAACCTTGCGATCTCGGCGACAAACTAACCGAAGATTCCCCCACGTTAGCAGAGTGGGAATACCCTCAGTCGAAGCTCGATGCAGAGCAAGTTATTCGCGAAAACCATGGTCCGATTCCAGCCGTGATTCTCCGACTTGCGGGTGCGTACGATGAAGCAGGCCATTCGCCTCCCATCACCCAAAACATTCGCCGCATCGCCGAACAGCAATTAGAAAGTTATTTGTTCCCGGGCGATGCTGAACGGGGGCAGGCCTTCATTCACCTGGAGGACACCGCCAGTTGTCTAGAATGCGTCGTAAAAAGACGCAGCCAACTCGGCGACTACAAGGTCTTGCTGATTGCAGAGAACGAATGCCTCAGTTACGAAGAATTACAAGACAGGATTGGAAAACTGATCTACGGTGAGTCAGATTGGCCGACGATTCGAATTCCGAAAATAGTCGCAAAAGTGGGGGCATGGGCGAAAGAACAGCTCGCAGGCTCTCACAATGAAAAACCATTCATCAAACCGTGGATGGTGGACCTGGCAGACTCTCATTACCCAGTCGACAACTCCGAAGCTTGTCAGAGTCTGGGATGGCAGCCCACTCACCGACTTTCCGCCACTTTGCCAGCGATGATAGCCGGTTTGAAACAGAATCCGCGAAAGTGGTACATGTCAAACAAACTCCCTCTCCCCCCAGAAGACCTTCTCCAGCGCTTTTCCTGCGAGTAATAAAGCACCTCCTTACAAGGCAGGCTAAGATGAGCAAGTCGATTCATTTCTCCAAAGACCGTATAGCAGTCGCACCGTGGAACTATAACCCGTCTGCATGGTCGCAAAGAGTGCCCATTTGCATCCTGGCTGCGATTGCGACTTTGATTGCGGCTTACATGGCACTCTACCAATGGCGACTGATCGATTCGGTGTGGGATCCTGTATTTGGTGACGGCACGAGGAATGTCCTCGATTCGAAGGTGGCGCAAACCATGGATCGCTGGGTTGGAGTTCCTGACGCGGCATTTGGGGCATTTGCCTATCTGGGGGATGCCATCTTGGGAATGGCGGGTTCAACGCGCCGCTGGCAATATCGACCTTGGTTGGTAATCTTGTTTGGCATCGACGTCATACCCTTGGGAATTGTCAGTAGTGTCCTTGTTATTTTGCAAGGAACGGTGGTCGGTTCGTGGTGCTTTTTATGCTTGATTACTGCCGCCATTTCGCTGATCCTGGCGTATTGGGCCTATGATGAAGTCTATTCCTCGCTGAAGTATTTGTTTCGCGTTTGGAAGGAAACGCATAGTCTGCGGGAAACCTGCAATGCATTCTGCGGAAAACAAACAGAGATTGGTCGCCGAGTTGGCAGGGAACTAGTGCGGGAGGTCAAGTAATGTGGGCCCGAGTGGTAGAATGCATGTTGGGATGCTGGCTATTAGTAAGCCCATTTGTCTTCCAGCACGGGGCGGACGAGGCTCCGTTGTGGATCAATGACCTGGCGGCTGGTAGCGCCTTGATTGTGCTGTCATTGGCATCGTACTGGCACAAAACGGCCTGGGCTCATTGGCTGCTGTTGCCCGTAGGAATATGGCTCATCGGATTTGGTCGACTCGGCTCCACGCCCCCTCTCGACGGAGGACTTCAGAATAACATCATGGTGGGGATGTTGCTCTCTATGTTCGCCATAATTCCCAACCATGCCTCGCGACCCCCCGATAGTTGGCCAGGCGCGCCTCCAGTCGAACCGATTGATCCCTACACTGAAGAGAAAGACGGTTTTAGGAATTCAGCAGTGCGGTTATGATGAGTTTCTGAACTCCTATATCACCTCTTATTCTTCCGAAACAGACGGCAAACTGCTATGGCAGAAAAACCAAACTCAGATGCTAAACTCCTTGAATCCCTGGCGGAATTTGAGAAGCAATTGGAGACTCCTGTCGTACCAGGTGAGTTGTATGATTGGTCGGAGCGCGGCTTGGCTGAATTGGAAGCCTTGTCAAAAAAATACTCCGACCACATTTCTTCTTCGCATGAGTCGCAATATGGCGAAATCGTGGAACAAGACCCTGGGCAATTAACCCACGTGGAAAAGTTGCAAGAGGAAGATGCTGCGATCCTCCTAGAGATCACGCGACTCAGTGAGGCCTTTGCCAAGGTCAAAAAGCTTGTGGATGCCGCTGAAAACGCTCCGCAACGAGATGAAGCGGAGTTGGAGGGTTTGTTGCCACCGCTTACGGGTGAAACCCTTGCCCTCATCATTCGAATCCGTATGCAGGAGAACGCTATCGATACGCGGTATGTCGAGGCATTTCAAAGAGATCGTGGCGTGGCGGATTGACGATGAACCGCTTGCGGCTTCGCACATACAATACACCGCTCGGCCTTGATTTGACCGAGCGGCGCTCGTCAACTTTCGAGTTGCGAAATCAGTCGTGATTGGCTGACCTTATCGAGTCATTTGCGAACCATGACGGTTGATAGCGACGGAGCTTCCATTTTGGTCTTCTAATTCGTAGGCAATCAAAACCGTTTGATTGCCGGCCTTGACCAAGGCCCCGTGAGCTACCAGTTGGTCTCCCTCGGCAAGATCTATGCCCAAGGCAGTGGGGGGACCCAAGTCAACTACCACGGTTTGGCCTTGGTCTGTCTCTACCTTGGCTAACTGACGCTGTTTACCTCTGACCGTGGTCTTGCGCGTCGATGTGACCTCGCCTCGAATCGTCTTTTGCGTTGCATCACTATGCATCGTTCCCCGGCGACCAAGGGCAATCTTCTCACCATCTCTTTCTAATGAGCGAGCAAGAACTACAAGCTTGTTCTTCGAAGATTTAACCATTGGACCACGGACAGTGATTTGATCCCCGTTGCGAAGATTTTCGTCGAACTCTCCAGCCGGTCCTAAATCAACAAGGATTCGATCACCACGTTGCGTCTTAATAGTGGCCACCCTCCGTTCGTTGCCCCGCACCGTCAGTTCGCGGGTCTTCTCAACTTTGCCCGTGAGGCTAGGAGCACTTAGCTGCTTCGAGGTTTGACGATCCTGATTATCTTGGCGTTCCTTTCGGGAATCTCGCTGCTGATTTCCCCGTTGTGAATTCGCCTTGCCGGTACGATCTATCTCGCATTTCTTGCCATTGCAACGCACTTCTTGAGCCATGAGTACGACCCGGTCGTCGACCTTGATAGGTACAGCAGTGATGGAAATCTGATCACCTTCCTTGGGATCAACATTGAGGTCGTCTGCCGGTCCAAGGTCAACCAATTTCTTTTTGTTGTTGGCCGAAGCCAATATTACAAAAGAGTGCTTCTTACCACGAACTTTTGACGAACGCGTACCGGCGACCTCACCTCGAAACTGTTGACCATTCCGCTGAATCTTTTCGAGACCCTGTGAATTTCCATCCACACGCAGTGCTTGGGCAATCAATACCTTTCGATCACCCACTTTGGTCATGGGTCCACGCACAGAAATATGATCACCTTCTGCAATGTTCAACTGTTGCAGTTTACTTGCAGGGCCAAGTTCTACAATAAATTCACTACCGTCGGGCTTTTCCATTTTTACAATCAAGTGCTTGGTGTCTCGAACGGTTGCTTTCTTGATATTGACAACTTCGCCACGGACCATTTCTCGCTTCGAACTCTTCGACTTCCGAGCGTTAGCCTGGGCCGATTGGTTCGAGTCATTCTCCGAATCATTGAACGAGAAGTAATCGACATCATCATAAATGCCGTCGTCATTCCAATCGTGGTACGCGAAATAGGCATCATACAAACCATCTCCATCGTAGTCATAGTAGGATGAGGAGAAGTCGTAATTGCCGTCGTCGTCCCAGTCTTTGAAGGAAGCATAGCCATCGTCCCAGTAGTCGTAAAACCAGTCGTCGCCGTCATAAAGATCGTCAAATCCATAGTCGTCATAGATATCCGGGTCGAAATCGTACCCATTCGTGTCTGGCCCATATCCATATCCATATCCATAGTCATAGTCATAGTCGTAGTCGTAATCGGAATCGGAATCGTAGTCTGTTTCGGAATTATCGTTCGCATTATCGACATAATGGTATTCGTTTCCGTCAAACCACTCGGTCACGTCATACCACGCGTCCTCTGCGTAGTAGGGTGAGTCTTCCCACCAGTCTTCGGCTGCTGCTAGGTAAGCTGGTAGTCCGGTAATGAAACCGCAACTGACAGTTACTGCAATGAGTTTTTTTAATAACATCATTTCTTCCTTTCATCTGATATCCAGTGACTAATAGAATAAGTTGGAAATCAAATTCATGATCTAGCTAAACACGCTAAGAACTCGATTCCATGCCAAGCAGTCTCGTAGGACTTTGGAGATCTCCCCTAACGGACTTCACTTTTTCGACGTTGGTGCTCTAGCTGCTTTTGAAGGGTGACATGCAATACGCCACCACTCATGGAAACCTCGATAGATTCCTCTTCGAATGTTTGACATTACTTTCTCCTTTCAAAAAAAAGTTCAGAGGAGATTGCCAAGCGAGACTGTTCGGAGAGAAACTCGCAAACACCATGCCAAAAAACCAATGTGTGTATACTTCGCAGAATAAACTAGTTATCACTACAACTGGTCAGATCGTCGGTCGCTAGGGACAGTGTGACCGGTGACCGGATGACCAACCTGCTTGGTTATTCACCAGGAAGTTGGTTTCTCAATGAACAAGAATGGCCCGCTAGCCTTGTAGAAGCGATTCGCCACCTTCGACAAAAAACAGGCTCCCTGTCACGTGGCTGGCACTGAGGGATGCCAGGAATAATACAACCTCTGCGACTTGTTCCGGTCGACTTGATGCGCCCCTGGAAGAATTTTCGGCTCCTCACCAGAATTTGTGGGTGGTGATTGATCGGGTTTTGGCAGGCGGGAATGCGTTTTTTCAGGCATCGGCAGGGCAAAAAGAAGGTTCCCTCCGGACGTGGTGAACGGTAGCGCTGGACAATGCTCAATCAT
>JBGSPU010000166.1:0-4818 GCA_041738415.1 Bythopirellula sp. | reverse complement strand
TGTTGGGACTGTTGAACAACGCGGAGGATCGTCTTTTCTATCTCCTGACGGCAACAGCAATCGAAGGCCCTTGACGTAAACTCAATGCACAAACAACCTTAAACATGCTATCATGGCCCAAAGTGGCGCTGTCCAAGTAGGTTATACTTTTGTGGTTATGAATAATAGTCGCAACGGTATTGAATGAGTTGCTTGGGAAATCGATCGGTCGAACGGACTTGGTTGATTAGTGCAGAGTGTTTTGTTGTGAAAGCTGTTAATACTTCTGTGTTTGCCACTAGGTCTGGGCTGTTATCTCCAGGAATGGGAAACAAAGATCCATGCTTTTCGAGTTCCTTAAGGTCAGCATCGAGGTTAGTTTCTTCGAAAGCCTTGAAGAGGGCATTCCAATCTTCGGATAGCTCTGGCCCTGCCTGCAACGACTCAAAGTATTGACGAGCTTCCGCACGCGTCGTTGGCAAGCCTGATTGGGAGATGGCCGAAAGCATATCCTCGGCCCGACGCGAGGCAATATACCTGGAGCCAAATGCGTAGCTAACCACTAACAATAATAAAAGTGTCAGAGCAAGTGTTACTCGCAACAGCCAAGTAACGAACCGATTGCGCTGCCGACGTAGGACGCTTTGCTCAGTTGTGCTGTCGACCACAGTCATCTCCAATGATAGATTAACAAGTCGCTTTGCAGCGATTCATTTTTCACTGTGACAACCTTCGGCCACCACTGCTTCGATGGTCGCATGAAGCCAACGCAGCTCTTCGGCGTGAAGAGCGGCGCCAAACGTCACGGTTTTGGTATCGATGCGAGCCGCTAAGCTGTTGGTAAAAAGACACCCGACCCCTTAGAATTCTTCTTAGAATTCTTAGAATTGTCACACGCAATTATTGCTGGATCATGCTGGAAGCTTCTTTTTGCAAAGTGTTGATGGCAAGAATCTTTTCCCAGTACCTACTTGGCGCTCGTGCGAGATAAGCCTCGGCAACATCATTGGCCTCACGAAGCAATCGCTTGGCTTGAGTTTTGTGGCCCAAGTCAAATCGCGACATGCTTACAAGATACTTGGCACAGGCTACTTCAAAGCCGGTCATCCAGTCGCCGTTCGACTCTAGTTCAATTACGAGATCTGAAAGAAGTTTGCTCGCTTCAGTAAGTCGTTTACCGCGGTAAAGGGCACTTCCAAGATAAAGACGATAGCTGTAGCCGGTGTATTCTTGGTCTCCCTCTTTTGCCATTGCATAAAGGTCGTTCACTTCAACTAGTGGATTCTTAGAAAGGCAAGTTAGCCAGGCGACAAGCCCCTTCGTCGAGGGAACCGGAGTGTCGCGGAATTCTTCCATTAATTCGGCACAGCGAAGGTGGTATTGTTCCATTTCTCCCGCTCCCAAAAGCGCAAGAGCCCGATAGTAGGCAGGTAAGTAATAATACTTAAGGTCTTTTCCAATCGCCTTTGAGAATTCCTCAACAGCGCGATCAAACTTGCCAAGTTCTGCTTGGACGATTCCTCTATCCACCCAATAGCCCAGGTCGTCCGGAGCATATTTGAGGAATTCCCGCAGCGAATCTGCCGGATCTGAGTTGAAATTTTCTCGTCGCTGATCGCGATAAGCCCATGCCAATTCGCCGCGTCGCTCTTCACCAGAAGCTAGAGCATATCCTCGGCTGGCATCCCAAATACAAATCTCGCCTTGGCTATCTGCTGCCGCCAGACTTTTGCCATCAGGACTCCAAACAACGGACACCACTGGGCTCTTAAAATGTGGGAAGGTTAGCAATGTGTTGCCCTTCCTGGCACTTACCAAGAGCACGCAGCCGTCGCGTGTGCCCAATGCGATACGCGTGCCGTCAGGGTGCCAAGCAGTATCAGTAATACCATCTAGATGCACCTTTAGGGAAAACCTTGATTTGATTTCTGCTAGATCAAGCACCTCACAGAGTCCACTTTCAGTTCCGAATGCAATCGATTGCCCATCATCACTCCAACTAACAGCAGTAATACCTACTCGAGCGATATCTGGCAGGTGCTTGACGACAGGGTTAGGAGAATTGAAATCGAATATGTAGAGATGAGACAGCCAGTATGTCGATCCATTTTCTCCTATATCTCCAACGCTGACGGCAGCCAATTGGTCGCCAGTTTTACTCCATGCTAGGCTTGTGAAAATATGCTTCGTCGATTTGGAATACCGGCTTTGCTTCCATCTCCAGCTAACAGTCTCAGCTGCGACATCCCAAACCTCAATAAGGAGGTTTAGTTCAAGCTGCGATTGGACTACGAGACGAGAGCCATCCTCGGATAGTTTATATGCAAGCAGCGTATGGGCAGGATCGAGAGGAATTATCGACTGCGTGGTTCCCGTCGCGGCGTCAGCCACTGTTATGCAATGATCGCTTTCGTTGTGAACTGCTACCCAAGCTCGATCTGCACTGACTTTATTAGGCAATTGTAGTGCGACTGATTCTTCACCAAGCACTATGAATTCTTGTGCACCTAATCTGGTAGAAGAACCGGCACCTCGATTTACCAAAACTAGCGAGTCGTCTTGGGGCTGCCAGGCTATCGATTCAATTTCGTGCTTATGATGGAAAGTGCGTGTGGTGCTAATTTGATCTATATCCCACGCTTTTACTTCACGGACTTCGTCGTTGGAAACGAGTAGGCGACTATTCGGATGCCACGACAGCCACGTTATGGGATATCGATGACCGCTAAGCGTGGCTAACTCTTGAGAAGCTGTTTCGTCCCAAATGGTGATTGTTTCCCCATGTGACACGGCAAGCTTCTTTCCGTCGGGGCTAAATCTGGCGATCCCAGCACGCGGGCATACTTGTGTTTTTATGACCCGCTTCTCCATAAAATCCCAGAGAAGCCACTTGTTATTTGAGGTGATTGCCAAGATATTGCCATTGGGATGCCAGAAGGCCCCATGGTTGATGCCATTGGTCGGAATAGACTCTAGGATTTTCTTTTCTTTTAGGTCCCAAACATCTAGACTATCGTTCCATTTGCAGACAGCCAATAATTCGCCGTTCGAATTCCAGTCAAGAGTATTGACGTAACGATCGGTCGCCGGCGAAGTCCACTCAACCACGCCTGATTCGCTATTCCGAATCTTGAACGTGCCGTCCATCGATCCGCTGGCAAACTGCGAACCATCTGGCTTCCACGATAAGCACCATACACTGTCCGTATGATCATCAAAACGAGTGATTCCTTCGGACATGCGATCCCAAATGTAAAAAGCGTTTTCATCATCAACCAGTGCCCAGGCGTAAGATTCTCCGTCTGGACTCCAGGCAACCTTGTCATGTTTGATATAGGAGGTACTCCATGAGCGAATACATTTGCCTGTGGCAACGTCCCAAATTGCACCAGGCGTGCCAATATATTTGCCATCAGGACTCCATTCCGCATAGGGAGTGAGCCACGGTAGGGTGAGTGTAAATTGTTCCGGCCTACACCTGGACATCAAATAATACCATTCCCAGCCACGCAAGTCGGTTTCTGATGGCAGTGGAAGATAGCTGATTAAGCCATGGTAAAGTCCACCTGGGTTGCCGCCATCGACTTGCGACTGCCCAGCGACCATCTCGGCATAGTATTGGTTCTGGCGGGCGTTATTTCGATGTTCGATCGCTTCGTGGCGCGCCTGTTCGGCCTGCGCGCGCTCCGTTTCCGCTTTGTCTCGCTCCAGTTGAGTTTCGTTCCGTGAAACAGAAATTGCCGCGGTGCTGACACCCAACCCCAAAGCACATAGCATGGAACCTATGAGCAAAGTCCAAACCACTCCTACGTGCCGACGCGACCATTTCGCCACGTAGTTCAATAGCGTCGGTGGCTTCGCCTTGATCGGCCGATTGTCGAGCCAGGCCTTCAGGTCGTCGCCCAATGCAGCCGCCGTCTGGTAGCGCTCGTCCGAGCTCTTGTTCAGTGCTTTGCAGACGATCGTTTCCAGGTCCACCGGAATCGTCGGATCCATCCGCCGCAGCGGCGTCGGATCTTCGAAGGCGATCTGCCGCAGCAGTTCCTGGCGATCATCACCCACAAAGGCGGGCACCAGTGCCAGCAGTTCGTAGAGCGTCACACCCAGCGAGTAAATGTCCGAACGGTGGTCGACCAGCACCCGCTTGGCCAGCGCTTGTTCAGGGCTCATGTAGCGGAGTGTGCCCACCAGGTCGCCGGTCATGGTCATCGAGGCCTCTTTCTCGATCCGCGCCAGGCCAAAATCGGTGATCCACAGATCGCCCCGACCGTCGATCAGCAGATTGCCCGGTTTGATGTCGCGGTGCAGGACGCCGTTCTCATGAGCGTAGGCCAAGGCTTCGGCCGCTTGCACACCCCATCTGGCAACCTTGCGAACGTAAGAACCCGGATCGTGCACCCGGCGGGTGGTGATCGCCGCCTGCAATTCACGGCGGGTCTCGTCGGAGAGTTGCGAGTCATCTTCGCCGGCAGAGCCATCCGCGTCTGTCCGTCCATACTTGGCGGCCCGCACCTCTCGGATCACTTCGGCGAGCGACGGACCGTCGATGTACTGCATCGCATAGTAGTAGATGCCGCGGTCGCTGCCGACGGCGAACACCGGCACGATGTGCGGATGGTGGAGCGTCGCCGCGGCCCGGGCTTCGTTCTTGAAGCGGGTTAGTTGCCGCTCGTCCAGCAAACCGGCCATCTGCAGGACTTTCGGCTCCTCACCAGAATTTGTGGGTGGTGATTGATCGGGTTTTGGCAGGCGGGAATGCGTTTTTTCAGGCATCGGCAGGGCAAAAAGAAGGTTCCCTCCGGACGTGGTGAACGGTAGCGCTGGACAATGCTCAATCAT
>JBGSPU010000161.1:0-4608 GCA_041738415.1 Bythopirellula sp. | reverse complement strand
GGCTCTGTAGAAAAGGTTCAATTTTTAGTGAACAAATGCTCTCGCCACTTTATCTAATCTCCACGAATCACAGGATTTAGAGAGGCTTGACTTTTCACTCCGGCAAGGGATCGCGATGTTTTCTACAGAGCCGGACATTCTAGTTTTTAAAAACCAGAATGTCCCCTGGTACCTGGTATGTCCCCTGAATAACAACCGCTTAGCTTCTTGTTCTCGGTTCTATCCTGTGCAATGCTTTGGTTGCGGCCATAGGCCGCGCGGGGAGATTCGGAGCCTGGACATAAATGGATCGTGGCGGAATGGTCCTTCCAAACTCTGGTGGCCACAGCAATTTCATTTGTACATCTTTTCCCGAACCAGGATTGCGAAGCGGCCTCGCAATCGGGCCGCCCTCCTGTGCATCGTCTTCCTAGGTCTGTGCGAAACCGCACAGTAGGTCGTCAGTCTCCTCTGGAGAATCCCAGCTTCTCGGGGGATGTCATGGCATGAGAGTATTGGCCCAACTTTTGCACACATACCTGGGAGGAAGGATAACTCAATCCCATTCTGGGCTGAAGTTCGGATTCCTGGAAAGGAGGAATTCCATGGTCACCTCTCTTGAAAGTATCGCGAATCTTCGCGTTGAGCAAGTGATGGCACGTGACGTCGTAACCGTCTTTGCAAACGATACGATGGGCAAGGCCGCCAAACTACTAAAAGCGTACGGTGTCACTGGATTGCCCGTCGTTGACGGTCAAGGGAGATGTGTTGGAGTGCTGAGTACCTCGGATTTTGTAAACCCCAGATCGGAAGAGAACGCTACTCATTCTCCTATCGCCGAAGCGGCGACAACTCTCGACCACACAGGCATTGCTGGTACTCAAGTACTCGACAAGAAGTTGGTTCGTGCCTACATGTCTCCGAGAGTACGAACTATTAGAGAGTATCTTCCCATCGTCGAAGCGGGTCGGATGATGTGCCAAGAGCATATCCACCGGCTGATTGTTGTCGATCGTCAAGGTCGTCCCATAGGAGTCATCAGCAGCCTGGATCTGGTATCGGCCATCGTTCATGCCGCAGAATCGTAGGAAAGCATGGAAGCGATTGTCAGCAACCTTTCACATTTTTTTATCTACAATTGAAAAAGGGAAAGAAGAGTTGGCAACTTCGATGATTTTAAGTTGCGAAGCGTCGCGATTGAACCGGTCCCGGCTTCTACCCGACTCCCTGGAGAATGTCGATTATTTTTTTCTGGCAGCGTCAATCGTCTTGCGGGCCGCCTTCGCAAGTTCTTCGATAGCTTTCCAGTCCTTGGCGGCAATCTTGTCTTTTGGAGTGAGCCACGATCCGCCAACAAAGGCGATAAGAGGTTCGACGATGTATTCAGCAAGATTCTTTTGCCCTACGCCTCCAAGCGGAATGTATTTTACGCCCAAGTGATTGTAGGGAGGACTCATGGCACGCAAGTAAGGAAGACCACCCAAGGTCTCGGCGGGAAAGAATTTCAAAAAGTGACAATCCAGTTCTAGGGCAGCTTCAATGTCCGAAGGGGTTGCGATGCCGGGCGCGAACGGCAACCCACTGGCGATGGCGGCTTCGACCACCCGCAGATTCAACCCAGGCGAAACACCGAACAAGGCCCCGCGGTCGACAACCTGGCTGACTTGCTCCGGTTTGAGGATCGTTCCCGCGCCGACCAACATGTCAGGAACTTCCTCGCGAATGGCCACGAGCGAGTCCAGCGCGGCGTCGGTCCGCAAAGTTAGCTCCATGGCGTTGACGCCGCCGGCCAGTAAGGCCTTGGCCATTGGCACCGCGGTAGCCACGTCGTCTAGAATCACTACCGCAAGCACCCCTGTGGATTCGAGCTTTGTGAAGATTGGTGGTACATTCATCGACGAACCATCCTATAGGGAAATGTGGAAAGATGCTATAATCTAGCGTAGAAGGGGACGTTTGTCACCGGACACGAGCACCTAGAACCGCTCAGAGCAACATTCAATTGGTGGAGTTGAAGTCAAATGATGAAGCGTATCTTGGTAGGCTTGGGAAGCCTGGAATATGCCCGTTCGGCGACTGCCATGGCCGTCAAATTGGCTCAGGTCCACGATGCGGAGCTCACCGGGGTGACTCTGTTGGACGTGGATCGTCTGGACGACTTGGGACCGATTCCCATGGGGGCTGGCGACGCGGCACGAGAGTTGAAGCAAAGCCATATCGATTCAGCGAGAGAGATCATTCGCAACGAGCATAAAGAATTCGCAACGGCATGCGAACAGGCAGGTGTCGCCTACCGTTTGCAAAGCGAAACGGGTGATCCCCTCTCCGCCCTGGTGTCGCTCACTCGCTACCACGACTTAGTGATTTGCGGCTTGCAGAGTTTTTTCGAACATGGGGTGGTGGACGAGCCCGTCGATGAATTGGCCAAACTGGTGCAAGAGGGAATCCGCCCACTGCTGGCGGTCGCCGAAAGGGATCGACCGATCAACAACGTGCTGGTGACCTATAGTGGATCGATGGAGTCGGCTAAGACGATCAAGCAGTTTGCACATCTGCGTCTCTGGCCCAAGGCAAAGATGAAGATTGTCACGTTTCATGATGATCGTGAAATCGGTGCAGAGCGGCTTTCCGAGGTTGCCCAGTATTGCCGGGCTCATGGCTACGAGCCAGAAACCGAATGTGTAGCCAAACCACCTATCGACGCGTTGCTACCCTACGCGTATGAGTGGGGAGCCGACTTGATCGTGCTCGGCAACAGCTCCAAGAGTCTGCTGCTACGTCGCATCCTCGGTGAGACGGCACTGCATGTGATGCGTAATTCGGCACTGCCGCTGTTCTTGGCGCAGTGAGTGGTTACTAGACCCCCAGCCCCAGATATTCTCGCGCATTGCCATAGCAAATGTTGCGGATCATGGGACCAAGGAGCGAATCATCTTGGGGGATTGCACCACGTTCGACATCGGTGCCCAACAGATCGCAAAGGCAGCGGCGGAAGTATTCGTGCCGGGGGTAGGAAAGGAAGGAACGTGAGTCGGTGAGCATGCCAATGAACCGCGAGAGTAACCCTTGGTTCGAGAGGGCGTTCATCTGCCATTGCATCGCTTCCCACTGGTCCAAAAACCACCAACCGGAACCCATCTGAATCTTCCCGGCGACAGAGCCATCCTGGAAGTTGCCAATCATGGTGGCAAGCATGTAATTGTCGGCTGGGTTGAGATTGTAGAGAATCATCTTAGGGAGGGCGTGCTCGCTATCGAGGCGACCCATGAAACGTGACAGCGATTCGGCTTGCGGCCAATCGCCGATCGAATCCCCCCCCACGTCGCGGCCCAGTTTTTTGAGTAGTTCTGCGTTGGCGTTGCGGAGCGCACCCAGGTGGAGCTGCATTGTCCAGCCCATTTCAGAATTCCAACGCCCAAAGTGGAGCATCAGATTCGTGGCGAACTGACTCTGCTCGGAAGGACTCACATGGTGGCCATTGCGGGCCTTTTCAAAGATCGTGGCGGCTATCTGATCGTCACAAAAGTCTGCATACGCATGGCTCAGACCATGATCCGAGAGTCGGCAACCGACATCATGGAAAAACTGGTGCCGCTGGCGAAGGGCGGTTAGCAATTGCGCGAACGAACCGATGTGTACGTCACTCGCGACGGCTAGCTTATCAACCCAGGCATTGAACTGCGGGGTCTGGTCGATTTCTAAGACACGGTCAGGACGAAAAGTGGGGAAAACACCCGTTGAAAGTTTACTCAAGGCGATTTGGCGATGGTCGGCCAGGTCGTCGGTGGGATCGTCGGTGGTGCAAACGCCACGCACTTGAAATTTCTGAAAAATTCCGTGGATGGTCAAATCATCACTCTGTTGCAGTTGCTCGTTGGCTTGTTGCCAAATGCGAGGAGCTGAGTCTTCGTTGAGCAGCTCATCAATGCCGAAGTAACGCTTGAGCTCCATGTGGGTCCAATGGTAGAGAGGATTGCGAAGCGTATGGGGAACTGTCCTGGCCCAGGTGAGAAATTTTTCGTAAGCTGGCGCATCGCCGGTGCAATAATTCTCTGCAACGCCGTTGGCCCGCATCGCACGCCACTTGTAGTGATCCCCGGCCAGCCAGATTTCGGCTAGATCGGCAAAGCGATGATTCGCGGCAATCTGGCCAGGCGGCAGGTGCGTGTGGTAATCAAGAATCGGCTCATCGGCGGCAAACTCATGGTAGAGTTGGCAGGCGGTTTTGGTTTGGAGCAAAAAATCTTCGTGGAAGAAAATCATGACGCTAAGTTCAGTGAAGGGGAGAGTTGCTCAATTCGACCAACTCTATTTTTAACCCGCTCGGAAGAGAAATGCTAGTAAGAGGCCTTCAGCGATCTGAGACGCGACGGAAGCAAAATTTCCGTGCTAACTCGCGTTCTGAGCGTCGGTCGATTGATAACGGTCTGATCGTCGCCTTTCGCTCCGCGAAAGTGGCGATTAACCGCTTCTTTCGCGGAGCGAAAGGCGAGTGCGCCTGTGAAGGCGTTTGATTTGGAGGGTGAAAGTCCCTCTCAGGCTAACGTTACCGGCCTGTAGTCGACAGTGGTAACTGCGTTTTCGTGAGGAAAGGTGGAGAGCAACCTGAGACGAATGACCAGTCCGTAA
>JBGSPU010000014.1:0-36321 GCA_041738415.1 Bythopirellula sp. | reverse complement strand
CGTGCTACAATAGTTTGTCGCCTTTCGCTACGCGAAAGTAGCGCTACTTTTGCGGAGCAAAAGGCGACTTTGTAATGGGCATGAGTAAATGCGCAATAAATCCCACCATCGCACCGGCTTCGCCTAGCTGGAATTGCTGTTGGCCCTGGCGGTGACTGCACTGGTGTTGCAGCTTTTTCCTCGTGCGGGGCAAACCGTGCTCTGGATGCTCGATGTGCGCAATTGGCCGCGGACCGTGTGGTTCGGGGCGAACGCAGTCCTGCTCTTAGTGCTCGTCGCCGTGCGGTTTGGGCCGCAGGTGGTTGAGGACTGGCGGACGTGGCGGGAGCGGCTCTCCAGTGAACACTCCAAGCACGAGAAGGAGCGGGAGATTCGCGCGAAGCGCTGGAGCGGATGCAGCGGGCGAAGCGGAAAAGAGTCTATTAGGAGAGTCAAGAGACGAGGGTCGAGAGTCAAGAGCCGGAATGAGGCGGAGCCTCGCAGACAGTGTGTCCCCAAGCGGAGCTTGGGAACGAAGGGATGAAGAAATGAATTACAACTCAAAACTCGCGCCTCGTAACTCGAAACTCATTTCCGCGTTTACCCTCATCGAGCTGCTGATCGTGATTGCGATCTTGAGTCTGTTGATGCAGTTGCTCCTGCCGGCGTTTCAAAATTCGCGTGGGGTACGCCCTGTTGACGCTGCTCTCGAATCTGTTTACCAACCTGAACCTCTCCGACATGGAATGCGGCTACAAGGCGTTTCGCCGTGAGGTGCTGGCGAGTATTACGATCCAAGAAGATCGGTTTGGCGTCGAACCGGAGCTGGCGGCCAAGGTGGCCCGTGGTGGGTGGCGGGTGTTTGAGGTACCCGTCTCGTATGCCGGGCGGGATTATACCGAGGGTAAGAAGATCGGGCTGCGGGACGCGCTGCGGGCGGTGTGGTGGGTGGTGAATTATGGGAGGCGCTGGGCGCTAGACGTTTGGCGCTAGTCAGAGGGGAGGCGAGCCGGTTGGCGTGAGCCTCCGGAGTTCGTAGGCCGGACCGAGTTCTGCTTTTTCTGGCAGATTAATACGAATCTCCGAGTCGTAAATTGTTTCTCTCAAGAGCACGAATCTGATTTACTCGCAGGAGTTGGAATCGATTTATCCGCCTCGAAGGCGCTGCGAACTAGAACCACAATCGGCTATAGTGCTACGCATGGAAACACGCCTGGCACTAGTGATTGTCGTCGATGGACTCCGCGCCTCCGCGCTTGGTACCTATGGCAACACCACATTCCCTACGCCGAACTTTGATTCCCTGGCAAGCCGGGCAGTGGTTGCTGAGTGGTTACTAGCGGACTCGCCGGAACTCTCAGATTACTATCGTGCTGTCTGGCGCGGTCTCGACTGTGCCGAAAATCCTCAAGAAGAGACTGAAGATTGCCTCCCGAAGATTCTCCAGAAATCGCAAGTCCGCTCTTGGCTGTTAACCGACGATCCCTGCGTAGCCAATCAAGCAGAAAAAGAAGGATTCGCAGAAGTCGTTCTCTTTGAGTCGCCCGTTGCAGTCTCTGCTTCTAAGATCGAAGAGACCCACACTGCCCTTTTCTTCGGCCAAGCTCTCGAGCAACTCAACCACTGGCAAAAAGAAGTGGCTGAAAACAGGGAGCATGGAATTTTCTGGATCCACCTCCAGGGACTAACTGGCCCATGGGACGCCCCGCTTGAGATGCGCACTCGCCTGTTGGACGAAGAGGATCCTACACCGCTTCCCCTCATGGAGCCTCCCGCCCAACTACAAATAGGTGACGACCCCGATGAACTTTTGAGTTATCAAGTTGGCTATGCTGCGCAGGTCGAGTTACTGGATTCATGCATTGCGGGGTTCATCGACTCCTTCGAAGCATTAAAACCGGCGGCATTGCGGATCACCATGCTCACTGGGTCGCGAGGCTTCGCTTTAGGAGAGCACGGTTTCATCGGTCACTGCGTGGCTGAATTGTATAGTGAGCAACTCCATTTGCCATGGCTCTTGCTGGTGGGTGGGAACGAAATTCCTTTGCCTCGTGTGGGAGGTTTTGCCCATCCTGCGGATCTGAGGGCGACACTGCTCGACTGGTTCGGCAGCGAAAACCGTGCTTCTTTTTCCGCAGAATCGCTGTTGCAATTTTTGTCGGGCGAGGCTGGCGAACTGCGCCAACTTGCGCTGGCCCGCAATTCAGCAGGGCAGCGTATGATCCGCACCCCGGCCTGGATGTTGCAAGCGTCTCTTGGGGAAGGTGCGGAAAAGCTCTTCGTCAAACCGGACGATCGCTGGGAAGTAAATGATGTCGCTTCCCGCTGCACGGAGATCGTTGAGCAACTCCGCCAATTGCTCACGGAGTGCTTGAATTGTAACGAAAATTGCATAAATCTACGAGTAATCGAACTGCCTGAAGAGTTGGTTTCGCCTCAGCGCTAGCAGTTCATGGGATTGTAGGCCGGCACGCGTCCTGCGAGTTCAGGCTACGAAACCTATCGGAGTGCAGTGCCGGAGCTCATGAAACCTGTTCGGGCCGACAAATCGCAATCGCTAGCTTTGGTGCGACTACCCAGTGCCGTTCGCAACTGATCTGGCCTGCTGATCGAGTGCTATCTAGAATCCGCCACCCTAATTCTTGCCATGACAGCACTTTGTATTTGATTCGATACGGATGTCGATCAAAACCACTGTGCTTTTAATGCGCTCTTGTTTTCTCGAACTATTCCTCTGTATCAATCGGTGAGCCATGGTCGGACAAGGACGTCCGATAGAGTGGAAACTGACGAGTGTTCGGCAGGCTACTGCACGTCGCTGTGCGCCGTTGCTGCGCTGTCTGCTTGTTCTATTTGCCAGCGGCGTGCTCTTGTCGCCTTGCTGTTGGGCGGAAAGCACCACGGTCCGTCTCCGCCTGGCCTGGGGAAGTGGCGACGGTGCCAAACACCGTTGGTTTGGCACCATTACTTGTGCCGATGGCACACTCGCCAACCTACAGCCGTTGGGCATCGAAACCGACGCCAGCGCTGCGATTCTACTCCTTGGCAACGAGCTACGTATCGATCCCTTAGAAAAGCGTGGTTTCGATGGCTGCGATGTGACGATTACGGCAGACCTGGAATCGACAGTCCGCTTCGAACTTCGTGCCGATCAATCGACAACACCAACGGTTATCGAGGTTCCACTCTCGTCGATGATCAACGGACAGGTGAAAGAGCCCATCGATTCCATGGAGAGTTTTGTACTAGCTTACCGCTCTCCGGGAGATAGATTTCGCGTGAGTACCAACCGCGAGAATCTCATTTTTCAGCCCGGGGAGATCTGGCCGCTTGAACTCGCAGTTGAGTTCACCCAAGAGCTGAAGTCTGGCTCCGTCGTCGTAGAAGCGAAACTCTTTGAAGGCCCGAACTCGAAGATCGCATGGCAGTCTACGCAAGTGCTCACGAGCGAGTCAGCCGTCGATGAGCCGCTTTCATTCGACGTAGTCTGCCCTCAAGCCGAGGGTGGGTATCGGCTCTCACTAACGGCTCGCCCCGAAGAGAGCTTCACAACGCGTCTTGTTCCAGGACAAAAATCCAAACCTTATGCAGTGCGTGATATCGATCTGGTGGTTGTCGATCCCCAAGCAAAACTACCCCTCCTGACCGATCATTGGATACCAATCCTATCCATTGACCCGGCCAATCCCAGTTGGTGGCAACGATTGCCAAGTTGGGCCCAAGTCTCCCGTTTGAGTGGAAAGTCACCAGGATCGATCGGCAACGTGCGCTTGGTCACCAAGACGAACGATGACAACGGTCTGGTCGAATTACCTCCCTCCCCGCAAGAAGCCGATCCGGCCTGGCAGGGATTTACCCTCCCAATTTTGGAGGTCGGTATACCGCATTTGATCGAGATATCTTATCCCGAGCATGTACGCCAAAAACTTGGCATAAGTATTGTCGAACCCGATGCTGCGGGAAGAGTCAACACCGCCGTTCTAGATTCGGGCTTGTATGTCGATGAGGTCGTTACAGAAAATGAATCGAAACTGACCAAACATCGAATTGTATTTTGGCCAAGGACTCTTACTCCCCAGTTATTGATCGTCAATCATCACACCACGATGCCAGGCGTGTTTGGCACGATCACCTTGTCGCGTCATGACGACGCCACCAGTAGCCTGGCGACACAACCAAACCAGAATATGGCGACGGGTCGGCTCCTTGCTGGATACATCGCCAAACCACTTTTTGCCCATAATTTTGGCGCCGCAGAAGTGCTCGATCCCTCAAGCGGCATGAGTGTCCAGAGTTGGACCACATTCCTTGATGGTGCGCGACGCATGACGCAGTTTCTGCGACTCTCGGGATACAACAGTGTGTTTGCGTCTGTGGCAGCCGACGGGAGTTCCCTCTTTCCGAGCGACATTCTGTTGCCCTCACCGCGTTACGATACGGGCCAATTAGCCGCTAGTGGACAAGATCCCTTTCGCAAGGACGTGCTCGAACTGATGCTGCAAGTGTGCGATCGGGAAAAGATACGAATCATTCCGACATTCGACTTGGCCTCCCCCTTGCCACGTCTAGAAAAAATGAGGATCGCGAGTAACCCGCAAGAGTCCGGCATTACAAACATCGATACCACAGGGCGAGAATTTCGTGGAGTCGGTCTCACGGGACCTGATCCCCAGTTTGGTTACAACCTGCTCAACGAAAGTGTGCAAGAAGAAATCCTGGCATTCGTCGAACTACTCGCCCAGCGTGCAAGCGATCACCCCGCGTTTGCCGGTATCGGACTACAACTCGATAGCACTGGATTTGCTTTGTTACCCGGATTGCAATGGGGATTTGATGACCAAACATGCGCTGCCTTTACTGAAGCCACCGGAGTAGCCTTGCCCACAACAGGCGAGAACCGATTTCGTGAGCGTGCTGCTATTTTGCTGGGGCAGCAACTGCAGACTTGGCAAGCGTGGAGAACTCAACAACTCACCAATTTCTATACGAAGCTAGCCGATCAAGTTCGCAGCCATCGGCCAGAAGCACAATTGTTCTTGCTTACCGAAAGTCTTTTCGTTAGTCCTGATTTGCAGCAGGCACTCCGCCAAAGCGTTTCAAACCCGAGACGAGTCAACCAACTGCTTGCAGAAAAGGGAATCAACCTCGAGCAACTTGCGGCAATACCTGGTGTTCAGATTGCAAATTCAGTGGCTCAAACTTCCGGTGAGAGTCTGCAAGAGTATGTCACCAACCTTGTACTTAACGAACTGGTTATGAAGGGAGAGCTTTTGCCAGCCGAGCGACGTACAACGGACCAGTTGGTTTATCCAGTGACCCATTCCCACTTGGCGAGTTACGATGCACGAAGCCCTTTTGGCCAAGAGATGACCCATTTGATTGCGGCACACCAACCATTGCCTGCTGGGACTCTTCGAGGCTACCACCTGACCGGTGCATTGGCAAACCGTCCGTTGCCGAACATGCTTGTGGGTGGAGATTACCTGCCTATGATCCTCGATGCCCAGCGAAGTCAGGTGTTGCAGACCATTAGCGAGTTACCCTTGGTTTACACGGAATCACGCATGCTCCAAAAACAGCCTGTCATTTTACGAGTGCAGCGTACTTCCGAGGCCACTTATCTGGTATGTCTCAATGAATCTCCTTGGAAATTACAACTCCAGGCCTCTGTCGACACGAACGACTCGACCGATTGGCAACTATTAGGTACCCATGGGTTCAGCGACGAGCCTGCCGATGCACCAGCCTCGGGTTTACTACCTGCTGGGAAAACTCCCTGGACCGTCGAACTAGAAGCCTTTGGCCTGCAGGCATGGAAATTCAACAACCCTCGGCTCAAAGTCGAAGATCTCCGCATCATGGACGACGGCATCATGCACGACTATCTCGAACAGAAGATTGCTGCCATTCAAGATCGCACCGGCAACCTGGATATCGAACGTGATTATCCTCAATTGCAGAACCCAGGCTTTGAGCTGGAAGAAGGGACTTCACGAATTTTCGGTTGGCAAGTGCGGAAGGGCTCTGTTGGCACGGTAGCAGTTGATAGTGAGAATTCCCATTCTGGTGAGCGTGTCCTGCATTTGGCAAGTGTCAACGAGTTGGGTGTTGCAGCACAAAGTCATTTATTTCCGATTCCGGCGACGGGGCAACTTGCAGTGGGTGCCTACGTACGAATGGGTCAGATGTCTCCTCGGTCTCGTCTGATTATGGCGGTTGAGTCAGAAGATGACGGTCGCACTTATCGCCGCTTTAAGACCTTCGCTTCCGAGGAATTTTCTAGCGGGCAATGGTCGCTATGTGAACTCTCTCTCACTGACCTTCCCGTGGGAATTGGCAAGCAAATCCGCGTGCTTTTTCATGTCACAGGCAATGCAGATCTCTGGGTGGACGACATCGACCTCTGCGATCTGCGATTTGACGACCAGCGCCGCAGCGAGTTAGTCAAGCGAGTCTACGCCGCCAAGACAGCCCTCGGTGATCAACAAGTTGTCGATTGCTTACGGCTGGTGAACGAATACTGGTCACGCTATTTGGTGGAATACGTACCCCCCGTCGAACGTGAACCGGTTGTGCTGGCCAAACAACCTCCTGCAACAGAATCTTCTCCCGAAGAAAATCGCCAGAAGGTGGGGGGGCGCTTTCGTAGGTTAGTGCCCAAAATTTGGCGTTAGAAGATAGCCGGACACGCTTCACCCGCCGCCGATGACAACGGATTCGGCTCCTCCGCAACCGGATACTCTCCCGGGCCATCGATGCCATACCACTTGGTCAACACTTCTCGCCAAGCTCCCGGCGCGCGTACTGTGCAGAAATCTGCACGTACATCATCACTCAGAGGATGCAACCGCGAGTACTTGATGCCAAACTTGCGCATGTTCGGCAGACACCGCTCCGTTCCATACAACTCCTCGGCGAGTCGATAATGCTCCGCAATTACGTCACGCTGTTCAAAAAGCGTTGGTGGCACAGGTAGCGGGAGGCCAGCAGCAAGTGCCCGCGCTTGCGAGAAGATCCAGGGGTTGCCAATCGCTCCCCGCGCAACCGTTACGCCGTCGACCCCTGTGTAGTGCATCATGTCGAGACATGCCTGGGCGTCGAAAAGGTCTCCACTTCCTAAGACAACACGATCTCCCGCATACTGTTTTAACTCGCGCAAAAACTCCCACCGCGAGGGTCCATCATAGCGCTGCGCGACGGTCCGCCCATGCACGGTGATCGCAGCCACCCCCGCCTCGTAGGCACCATCGAAGATCGTGAAAAACTTGTCTCGGCTTTCGAGAGAGTCGTCGATCCCGCGGCGCATTTTCACAGTGACTGGTATGTGCTGCGGGAGGGCATCGCGCACCCGGGAAATTATCTCAAGTGCTACCGCAGGTTGACTCAAATGAAACCCCCCTCGACATCGCCCCAGCACCTTTTTCACCGGGCAGCCAAAGTTGATGTCGATTACATCAAAACCTTGTTCTATCAATCGCACGGCAGCCGGGCCAAATTGCAGCGGGTCAGCCCCCATCAATTGCCCCGCGACCGGATGCTCCTCGTCGTCCACATGCATCAGATGGTGGGTGCGGTGGCGCTTGCGAACCTGCAATACCAACTTATCAAGCATCACCTCGCAGAGGGTGTAGGGAGCCCCCAATCGACGGGCAATTAGCCGCATCGCCGTGTCGCTGTAACCGCTCAGCGCAGCCTGCACCACAGGAAAATCAAGTTCCAAGTTTCCGAGTCGCAGATTGTTAAGTGTCGCATTTGTCACATGCGCCATTGTCGAGGCCCATTTACTGGCGTCAACTCCCGGCTCCTAGCCGGACCGCCACGCGGTCCGGTGGTATCTCAGCCCGGAGGCAAGCGTGCCTCCGGCTAGGGATTCATTTTCGACTTTATCACGATAAGTGCATCTTCGATTTCTCCCAGGACAGCTTCATCAGATTCCAACTCTTGCCGTCGCGTTAGCGATTCTTCTGCTTCACTCTGCGAAAACTGCCCCAAGGCCCACGCCGCTGCTCCGCGCACCAGGGGTTCCATGTCATTGAGTCCCTTGCCGAGTGCCGGCATGGCCGCCGGATCACGCTGGTTGCCCAGCGCGATTGCCGCCGACCGCAACAGCCCTCGGCGGTGGGCCCGCCATAAGGGTGTGTGGCGAAACCGCTGCCGGAATTCCGCCTCATCCAGCTCGAATAGCGGAGGCAGATCGAGTGGATTCAATTCCGGCTGGGGCATAAAACTACCTTCAGCGGATGGCGGCACAGCGCGGTTCCACGGGCACACCTCTTGGCAAATGTCGCAGCCGAACACCCAATCGCCAATCGCCGCACGAAGATCGACAGCAACGGCGTCACGTAATTCAATCGTCAGATAGCTAATGCACCGCGATGCATTGAGCACGTAAGGCTGGGGAAAAGCGTCCGTAGGGCACGCATCCAGGCAAGCCGTGCAGGTGCCACAGTGATCAGCCTGGAACGGCACATCGAAATCGAGTACCACGTCGGTGAGCAACGCAGCCAGGAAAAAATAGCTCCCGGCATGTTTCGACAAGAGCAACGTATTCTTGCCCACCCAACCCAGGCCGGCCCGTTGCGCGAATTCCCGTTCCAATAACGGCGCCGTATCGACCACACCCCGCGTTGTGGCCGCAGGGACCAAGTCCCGCAAAGTGTCCGCCAGGGCGTGCAGGCGTTCGCGAATCAAATCGTGGTAATCGACCGATCCTTGAGCATACCGTGCCACGCGTCCTGTCGTGCCATTGGTCGGCATGGTGTCAGAAATTCCGCTGTACACCATGCCAAGCATTACCAGGCTTTGCACACCCTCAAGCACGTGTCCAGGATCGGCATACGCCTCGCGTCGGTCGGCAATGTAGTGCATCTGACCGCCGTAACCGGCGGCAAGCCATTCGTCCAGTCGAGCTACCCCCAGCGGAGAAGTTGCCGGGCAGACACCACACAACTGAAAGCCCAGCTCTCTGGCTCGCTCTTTGATACGATTCGTAACTTCATGAGTGGACATTCCAGCAATTCTAGCACGAGATCCAGTGCTTCGCTCAAGCTAGAACGAGCCGCTAGCGAGTTCTTCCCTCGCCACCCAGCCAAATCTTGGCTAGAATTACGCGATTCAGTCTAGGAGGCCAATGAGCCGGAACGAATTCTACGAGCTCCGACAATGAATACCGATTGGCATCGCCTGCCGGAACTCGTGTTACTCGCTGCGGCCTACAAAATTCGTTCACCTCAATGATATTCCAGGAGATTTTTAATATGAGCCGATTGGCAACTGTCGCATTGACCTTATTTCTCATTACCCCGTTAATACGGGCTGCGGAACTTCAGTCTGGACTCGACAAAAAGGCCATGGACCCCTCGGTTCGAGTGCAAGACAATCCGTTTCTTTTCATGAACGGCAACTGGCTCAAGCACACCCCGATCCCCGCTGATAAATCGAACTATGGATCGTTCAGTCTGCTCGAAGACGAAGCCCAATTGGCTATCAAAGAAATCTGCGAACAAGCCGCGGCCGGGGACCATCCCGAGGGTTCGATCGAACAGCAAATCGGTGATTTTTACACCAGTTATATGGATGAAGACACCCTCACTAAGAACGGCATCCAGTCATTACAGGGTGAATTTGAAGCCATCGACAATGTTAAAAACCACGATGATCTGATTAAACTCTTCGGCCACTTCAATCAGATCGGAGTCGAAACGCCCTTTGGATTTTTTGTTGATCAAGACGACAAGGATTCTACTCGCTATCTGGCGGCTCTGATTCAATCAGGTACCACGCTGCCGGATCGCGATTACTATTTGGAAGATAGCGAAGAGAATCTTGCTGCACGTGCGGCGCTGGTGGAGTACATCAACAAATTATTTGAGCTCAGCGAATTGCCACGAGAAGGTGATGTTGGCGCTCAGCTTCTTGAATTGGAAACCGCGCTCGCTAAACTGCAATGGACCAAGACGGAACTTCGCGACGCCCACAAACGTTACAATAAGCACACCATCGCTGAGTTGGTCGAGCTCTCACCCAGCCTTCCTTGGACTAGCTTTTTCGACGCAGCAAACGTGCAGGGAGTTGAGGAACTGAATGTCTGTACTCCCAGTTTCTACCAAGATCTCGATGCCCTGGTCGTTAGTACCCCCTTGGATGTGTGGAAAGAGTATCTCCGCTTTCATCTGCTAGATGCATTTGCCAGCGCACTTCCTGCTCCCTACGTTGACGCCCAATTCGCACTTTATGGCAAGCAACTTGCCGGAACTCCTGAATTGCAACCTCGCTGGAAACGGGCCGTCGACGCGATCTCCGGCAAGCGTGGTTTCGGAGTGCTGGGAGATGCGGCTGGACAACTTTATGTCAAGAAAAACTTTCCCCATCGAGCTAAAGAGCGGATGGATGAACTGGTTGGCAACTTGATGCTTGCCTATAAGCAAAGTATTGACGACCTGGAATGGATGACGCCGGTTACCAAAGAACGGGCCAAGGAAAAGCTCGCCAAAATCACGACCAAGATTGGCCATACCGACAAGTGGCGCGATTATTCAGCGCTAGTTGTTAGACCAGACGATTTGCTGGGGAACTACCTTCGCTCGGCCGAAGTGGAATACAATCGCATGATCGACAAACTCGGCAAGCCTGTCGACAAGGATGAGTGGTTCATGACCCCTCAGACAGTCAATGCCTATTACAACCCGGGACAGAATGAGATCGTCTTTCCCGCAGCGATTCTTCAACCTCCCTTTTTCGACGTCGATGCCCATGACGCAGTCAATTACGGCAGCATCGGTGCGATCATTGGCCATGAGATCAGCCATGCTTTTGACGATCAAGGAAGCAAATACGATGGCGATGGTAATTTGAACAATTGGTGGACTGATGAAGATCGCGCAGCATTTCAGAAACAGACCGCCAGGCTGGTTGAGCAGTTCAACAGTTATTCCCCGATCGCCAGTAGACACGTGAATGGTGAATTGACTCTGGGGGAAAACATCGCTGACCTGTCGGGAATGTCAATTGCGTACAAAGCCTACAACCTGTTCATGGACGGAAAAGAAGCGCCGGTCATCGATGGCTGGACCGGCGACCAACGTTTCTTCTTGGGTTGGTCTCAGAGTTGGCAACGAAAATACCGCGATGCAGAAATGTTGCAACGCCTGCTCGTCGATCCCCATTCGCCGTCGATGTACCGCAGCAATGGGCCGATGTCGAATTTTGATCCGTATTATGAGGCCTTCGATGTGAAACTCGGAGATGAGCAATACCGCGATCCAGAAGATCGGATACGGATTTGGTAAAGCGAGCTTATGTTTCACAGCTCTTTCCTAGCCTTCAGCGGAAGCTCGGGAATGCCTCAGTTCCCATAAATGGGCTTCCGCCTCTGGCTAGTAAGAACTTAGAAACCACCATTTTCACCGGTTTCACGTAGAAACTTGCGTTTCTGAGCTAGCTGATTATTGTGGAAATAGCGGCCCACTAGGTCGCACTTTTTAGAGAAACTTTCTAGTGATTAGCACTTCAGAAGAAGAGGTACTCAGCAATGATCAAGCAATTTGGATTCATGATGCTTTTGGCAGTAGCCAGCCTGTCGATAGGCGCCCAGGCTCAGGCACAGTGTGGCGGGGGTTTCTACGGCGGGGGTTATAACTTTTGGGATGCAGGACGGCTCTACGGCGTGCTGTCACAGAATGTTCCGTATTACGCAGCTTTCCCGCCTGTCTACTACAGCGCGCCGGTCCCCAGGACCTACGGCTATAGCCCGTTTGCTTATCCACCAGGAACGATGACCCCAGAAATCGACATGTCGGCGACCGCCGCGATGGAAATAGTCAATCCTTATGTTGTGCCAACGTCCACCAGCACCCCGGAAGAAGAACCCACCAACGACGACCGCGTCACCAAGACCCCGGCCACGAGCCATCCCCTGGTGGTTTCCAATCCGTACGTCGTTTCGCATGTAGCAACTGCCCGCTAGCACTTCAGAGCAATCGCAGCCTACAACACAAAACGCCACCGCTTGCTAGCAAACGGTGGTGTTTTCAATGGCTAATAGCTTACGACTAACAGCCATTTGCCAGCAAATCCACCTAGACAGACTCGGCAGTTTAGCTAACATTCACTCCCCAGTTAGCGAGCCAGTGTCCCACTGCCGTGCCATCCTGTTCGTTCCGCGGTAGAAAGGAATCTGCCGATGCGGTGGTTATTCACCATAGTTACACTGTTGGTTTTCATTGGTTGCCGAAGCCAACAGGCGCCGATCACAAATCCGTTCCTGTCACCCGACCGCGTTCCCCCGCCGGCGACAGGCACGTTGCAGCCCGGCGCAGCGCAGCCCTATTACCCTGGTGATCCACCACCCTTTTCACCGGGTACTGTAACTCCCAGTGCGGTTCCACCCAACGTTGTCCCACCGAGTGCAACGTATCCACCACCGGCGACCAATTATCCACCTGCCTATCAGTCTCCTCCACAATCAGCACCATTAAACCCACCCGGCGGCTGGAACCAACCTGCACCCGCCGGTAGTGTCACCCCCTACGGCGTTCAACCCACCAGCGGCTACGCACCTGCGACCCTTAGCGCGGTCGAAGGCCAAGTGGTCCGCGTTGCGCCAGACAACGAAAACTTGCGTTTCGCTTCAGTTCCCAACCACAATCCGGCGGACATACTCCAAGTCGCTGCCAACGATCAGACCCTCACCCAGCAACCCTACGTTTACACCCCCCCCATTGCAACGCAAGGATTTAACCAGTCACAGCCGCCAGTCCAATTGGCCACGGCCGTACTGCCGCCTGCCGTGCCAACTCTTCCCGGCGCGGCCAGCGATGGTTTCCGTCCCCAAGGGAGCAGCCGACTCTCGGGTTCCTCTTTTGGGTCCCCTTCGATTTCTCAACCTCTGTCTAACCAGCCCCAGGAAGACAGCAATCTGTTTGGTTACGATGCGGCTTACAATTGGCTCCGTGGGCAACTGCAGTTCTTCCCCGAAAGAGGAGTCTGGGGCCTCAGATACATTACGATCGGTGGAGGCCTGGACCAATACGGCGGCATCGCCGTAATCAGCAATCCCGAGGTACTCGGTGGCCTGCCGCCCGGCGAACACCTGCTCGTCCAAGGTTTCATGGAGGTGCTCGACGCCGGCAATGGACAAATCATGCCTTCCTACACCATCGAGGGAATCCAGCGCCAACGCTGAGTTGCCATTCTCAAGCATTTCTAGTGCGTTATGATGCATGGTTAGCCGCGACGAGGAGCGACAGCGCAGAGGAGCGCGTGCTCGCCCTGTGCCACGTAGAAATCCACGAGCCAACGTTCAACTGACCAAAACAACGGACCATCGCCCCAATTCGTGTCCAGAATCCCTAGCGGACTAGCGTGCAATATCCGGTCGGCACTTGGCGACCAGATGGCCCGCTGCGCAAGTTACGTTCCTCTTGTCACGGCCCTCGAACCCCAGATGGAGGCCCTCAACGACTACGACCTCCGCAAGTCGAGTCTGGGACTCCGCTACCGCATCCGCAGTGGCGAGCCAATCGACAAACTGCTTGTCGAAGCGTTTGCCCTCGTCCGTGAAGCCGGTCGTCGCAAATTGAGTATGCGGCACTTCGATGTGCAGATCATGGGTGGCGCTGCGATTCACCATCGCTCGATCATCGAGATGCAGACCGGCGAAGGCAAAACGCTCACGGCCACGCTGCCGATTTATCTGGCTGCCCTCGAAGGCAAAGGGGCTCATCTTGCGACCGTGAATGATTACCTCGCCCGCCGCGATGCCGAGTGGATGACTCCCCTCTACTCTGCCTTGGGAATGTCGGTCGGTATAATTCAGGGTCAGCAGCCTCAGCCTGAACGCCGCAAGGCATACACTTGTGACGTCACCTACGGCACTGCCAACGAAATGGGGTTTGATTTCTTGCGAGATCGTCTACTGATGCGGTCTCAAGGGGATGGCAAGCAGGATATTTTCGGCAAAATGCTCGGCGTCGCATCGGGCGGAGGCAACGATCAACCCGTCCAGCGGGGCCTACACTTCATGCTGGTCGACGAGGCGGATAGCATCCTCATCGACGAAGCCCGTACACCGCTGATCATCAGTGCCCTCCCTGGCGAGGATGAAAAAATCGCCGCGGAGGCATATCGCTGGGCTGCGGCAGTCTCGCTCGACTTCATCGAGAACGAGCACTACGAATACGACCACGACGAACGCACGGTAGAACTCTCGCTCGCCGGACGACAATTCGTCCGTTCCCTGCAAAAACCGAGCGAGATGGACCGCCTTCCTCTTTCGACAATCTATGAATATGTTCAACGGGCGATCAAAGTTGCCCGTGAAATGTTTTTCGAGCGGCACTATGTGGTACGTGACGGCGAGATCGTGATCGTCGATGAATTCACCGGCCGCATGGCCGAGGGACGCAAGTGGCGCGCCGGCATCCACCAGGCCGTCGAAGCCAAGGAAGGGGTCGAGATCACCTTTGCCACCAACCAGGCTGCCCGCATTACAATTCAAGACCTGTTCCTGCGTTACGAACGCCTGGGAGGGATGACCGGCACGGCTTCCACCAGTCGCGGCGAACTGAAGAAAATCTACCGCGTCCATGTACTCTCAATCCCGACCAATCGTCCCCCGATCCGCCAGCAATTGCCAACCTTGGTATTCGGCACCAAAGATCAAAAATGGGCCGCCGTAGTTGAGGATACCATCGAGCAACATCGGTTAAACCGTCCCGTCTTGATCGGCACTCGCTCGATCGACAAAAGCGAACACTTGGCGAATCTGCTCGCCGAACAAGGATTGCAGCCCGTCGTGCTGAACGCTCGCCATGTAGCCCAAGAAGCAGAGATTGTCGCTGCCGCTGGTGAACAAGGAAAGATTACCGTTGCCACCAACATGGCGGGCCGTGGTACCGACATCCGGTTGGGCGAAGGAGTGCGCGAGTTAGGCGGCCTGCACGTAATCTGCACCGAACTGCACGAAGCAAAACGCATCGACCGCCAACTCATCGGCCGTTGCGGTCGCCAAGGTGATCCCGGCACGTATCGCCAATTCCTCGCCCTCGACGACGAAATTCTTCTTCTGGGCTTTGGCCCCAAACGTGCTGCCAAGCTCGAAGCCCTCGGCCAAAAATCGACTGGCCCGCTACGCGGTCTGGAACAAATTTTCCACCGCGCCCAACGCCGCGTAGAAAAGCGCCACTTCCGCGACCGCAAGATCCTGCTCTACCACGAAAAAGAACGCCAAAAAGTTCAACGCCAAATGGGGCAGGATCCGTATCTGGATACGCCGGGGTAACTTTATTTCTTGGAATTCGCCCAGCCGCTGGAGAAAGAAAGCACTGTCATGGCTAAATTTGCATTTTGAGTTTCGACGTTCTTAGTCAGAGCGACCGTGTTAAATCGCCTCGGGGCCGCGTTCTCCGGTGCGAATGCGGATGCAGTCTTCCAAGGGGAGTATAAAGATTTTCCCGTCGCCAATCTGCCCGGTTTCCCCGGTACGGCCTCCTTCGATGATGGCGTTGATGGTGGGTTCGACAAAATTGTCGTTCACCGCAATCTGCAATTGCACCTTCCGCAAGAGATTGACGGTAATCTCTCGACCTCGATAGACCTCGGTTTGTCCTTTTTGACGGCCAAATCCCTGGACATCCATAATCGTGAGTCGGACAACCTCCACTTTGGAGAGGGCCGCTTTGACGTCTTCCAGCTTGCTCGGCTGGACGATAGCAATGATAAGCTTCATAGGAATGCGGAATGGGGAATTCGGAATGCGGAATAAAGTAGTACGTAATTGCCCATCCTAATTCCGCATTCCGCATTCTGCAATCCGCATTCGAGAATTCCGCAATCCGCAATTCAGTGGATACCCCGGCCTGGGCGGGAATAGGCGGAAAACCCACCCAAGCCATTGGGGCATCCTTCTGGTTTGATGGGCTCAGACAGCCCAACTTTTCGTCAGCAGGCTGAAAGGTGTCGGCAGAGATTCCTAACCATTGTAAGGCGGAGGAATCGATAGTTGCCGCTAGGGGATTGTAAACTATAGATGACGTCCCGGCTTGGTCGCACTGTAGGCGGCGAAGTGCAACCAAGCCAGTTGGGACATCATCAGCGACCCAGGCAAGAGTCGTTTCAAACTATCTTCTCACACCGCCTGTGGATCACTTGGGAGGGACCAGTAATCCACAAGCGGCGAATCAGTTTACCGAAAACTACTCCTGAAAACTCATGAGTAGCTAGGAGTTCCGGAATAGGCTTGCATGCCATGCTCGCTCACATCCAGACCCTTCTGTTCTTCGGCCTCAGATACTCGCAAGACTCCTGCCGCTTTGAGAACTGAGAACAGCACCATCATGGTGACGAACGACCAACCAGCTATCGAGAATGTACCGATCAACTGCGTCATGAACGATGTCGATGGCTCAGGACCTGCGGTCAAGCTATTCGGCAAAATACCGATAGCCAAACAACCCCACACGCCACACATGCCATGGACCGGGAAGGCCCCCACTGGGTCGTCGATTTGCAGTTTGTCGAGCAGCAGGATCCCCGCAATCACTAAGCCAGCGGCAACAGTTCCGACGACGATAGCCATATTGTTCGACATGCAATCGCAGCAAGCCGTGATGCCTACCAAGCCGCCTAATATGCCGTTGAGCCCCATAGACAAATCGGGCTTGCCAAACATAAACCAACTCAACAAAGTCGCAACGATACCCCCAGCACCCGCTGCCAAAGTGGTAGTCATCGCAATGTGCATCACGGCATCAATGTCACCCGTGGATTGGAATGCCAATTGGCTGCCAGGGTTAAATCCATACCAACCAAACCAAAGGATAAAGACACCCAATGCAGCGATGGGCATACTGTGGCCCGGCATCGGAATCGATTTGCCATTAACAAAGCGGCCGATTCGGGGGCCAAGGATAATGGCACCTGCCAGGCCGGCAAAGCCACCGACGGCATGTACGACGGCCGATCCTGCGAAATCAGCAAAGCCCATTTGACCAAGCCAACCACCGCCCCATTTCCAAAAACCGCTCACCGGATAGACAAACGCAGTGATAATGGCACTGTAGACCAGATACGCTCCTACTTTCATACGGCCCGCAACAGCACCAGAAACAATCGTGGCGGCCGTGGCAGCAAACACCGCTTGGAAAAACCAGTCCACTTCGGGGCTGAAGGTACGATCGGCAGTGGCTTCATAGCCGTCGAGTCCAAACCCGCCGAAGGCAAAATACTTGTGTGCTTCAACATCAACTCCGTAACTGCCGGGATACATCAGGCCGAAACCGATGGCATAGAACAATAACACACCGATGCAAATGTCCATTGAGTTCTTGAACAAGATGTTCACAGCGTTCTTGGAGGAATTGAAGCCTGCCTCGACCATCGCAAAACCGGCTTGCATGAAGAAGACGAGCACGGCGGCGAGAAACAGCATCGCGTTGTCGAGCGCGTAACCGACTCCCAAGTTGCTTGAGTCTTCCACGGCAACCGTTTCTTCGGTTACAGCAACTTCCTCTTCCTGCGCCCACGTTTGTTGATTGAGAATAGCTGTCGCACCGAGCGACAACATCAGGGCGACCAGCAAAGATTGCCAGCCGCGAGTCATTACGAGAGAAAACATAACAATCGCCCTTTTTTCATTGTCAGAAGGATAGGTAAACCGCAGGACCCCACAGCTATCTAGAATTCCACCTTTTGGGTCCTGGGGGCATTCACAGCAAACGCCCCGGACGAAGGAACTCCTCACCTCTGCAAGACGACCTTGCAGCAAAGTTCTCATGCGTCGAGAAAGCCTAGAGCAATCACTGTGCCAGCAGTTGCCAAAGGGATAACTAGAAAGTGCGTAACCTTTTTATTTCAAAAGAGTTACAACACCAGTAAAAGATTGAAAGACCGATATGCGGGCGTAAGTTTGGGTCAAGCTGCCAGTGTGCTAATCAGAGGCTGTCGCGCTTTTGGGCACTGGAGTCCACTCTTTAGGCGGAGACAGAACTCGTCGTGGCACCAATGTCGGCAAAGAGTGCATCCACGAAGTCGACCGGATTGAATAGTGCCCAGTCTTCAGGCTGTTCGCCGACGCCGACGTATTTGACGGGGAGCCCCACCTGCTGCTTGATAGCGACCACGACTCCCCCTTTGGCAGTGCCGTCGAGCTTGGCGAGGATAATCCCCGTGCAATCGACTGCTTCGGTGAAGTGGCTGGCCTGGCTGATACCGTTCTGACCAGTCGTGGCATCTAGTACGAGCAACACTTCGTGCGGAGCCTCGGGAATTAACTTACGGATGGACTGCTGAATCTTGGTAAGTTCAGCCATCAGGTTTTTCTGAGTTTGCAGTCGGCCCGCCGTATCGACGATTGCCACGTCGGCACCCGTGGCAATGCATTCTTCAACCGCGCGATAAGCTACTGAGGCGGGGTGAGCCCCCGGTTCCCCCGTGACGATGTGTACTCCCAAGCGTTTTGACCAAATCGTAAGTTGCTCGACCGCCGCTGCGCGAAACGTGTCCCCTGCCCCTAGTACGATCGTCTTGCCTTGTGATTTCAACAGGTGGGCCAGCTTGGCGATCGAAGTCGTCTTGCCTGCCCCGTTCACGCCACAGACCATGATGATCGTTGGACCAGATTCGGCGAACTGAATCGGCGAGTTTTTCTGTGACAACAACTCGGTCAGCTTCGACTTCCAGGTCGCAACGACTTCTTCGAGCGTCACAACTCTTCCTCGCATCTTTGTCGAGACTTCCTCCACAATTTTCTCGATGGAATCGTAACCCATATCTGTCTTGAACAAGATGGCTCGCATCTCGTCGAGAAACTTGTCATCGATCAGGCGACCTTCGCTCTTGAAGAGATCACGAACGTCGGTTTTCAGCAGATTGGCGGTCTTCTTCAGCCCGCTGCGAAATTTGTCAAAAATACCCATGTGTATAAGTACGGAATACGAAGTACGGAATGACGAAATAAGAATGTCAAATAAGATTCATCATTCATTCGTGCTTGGGTACTTCGTCATTCACTCCCCTCTTTCTTTCGATCAGCTTATCTAGTATTCCATTGACAAATTGCGAAGAATTCGCGGAGCCAAAACGCTTGGCCAGCTCGACCGCTTCGTCGATGGCCACGCGCGGAGGAGTGTCCGTGTAGCGAATCTCATAGGCCCCCAAACGAATCACGTTGCGATCCGTAGCGGCCATCCGAGAGACACTCCAATTGTCTGCTTTTGAGGCAATCAGTTCATCTAATTCTTCCCGATTGCGTAAAACTCCCAACACAAGCGAGACAGCGAAGTCACGTAATTCAGGCTCTTTCAAGCGGTTTTCGAGCAAGGGCATAACCTGATCGCGGGAATCTCTCGGATTGAGATCTTCCTGAAACAACGCTTGCAGCGCAACTTCACGAGCTCGACTACGACTGGTCATGGGAGTAAATCTTTTAGCCACGGATTTCCACGGACGAAACACGGAAAATAATAAACTCGACATCTTATCCGTGTTCGATTCGTGACAATCCGTGGTTAAATGAAAGTATTGTTGGTTGCAGCCAGAAGCTGCGCTGGGTTTGTCTGTGTTCTAATTTCCTTTTCCATTTCTAACAAGCGGCACTGCATTCTACGCTGGTGGGCATTTTTTTAGCAATGCGACCATCGCCAGTGCAGCTTGGGCACATTCGATTCCCTTATTGCCCACGTTGCCGCCCGAACGATGAATCGCCTGTTCCATCGTTTCACATGTCAGCAGTCCAAAAATCATCGGCAGGTCGTTGTCCAAAGCGATCTGCTGCAGTGACATACTCACTGCCCGGTTGATGTGCTGATCGTGCGAAGTTTCACCCCGGATGACCGCCCCCAGGCAAATCACAGCAGCATAGTTGTGGCTTTTCGCAAACCGTTGTGCGACCAGCGGAATCTCCCAAGCCCCGGGTACCCAGGCGACATCAATCTGGGCCTCGCTAACGCCGGCGGTTGAGAAGGTACTCAAAGCACCTTCTAACAGTTTCACCGTGATAGAGCGATTCCATTCGGCTACGACAATCGCAAATCGCTCAGACCCGTCTAGCGGAGGATGTTCCATGGATAAAGTCATGCCAATCGTCGCTGACTTTCTACTCCTTGATGCTCATCAAAAACTCGGCGTTTGTCTTGGTCTTGCGCAGCCGGGTGGTGAGTAAATCCATCGCATCGGTCGGGCTCATCTCGTTCAGCACGCGCCGCAACATGCACACGCGACGATGCTCTTCGGGATCCATCAGCATTTCTTCGCGACGGGTTCCACTGCGGTTGATATCGATGGCTGGCCAGATACGTTTGTCGACCAATTGGCGATCGAGCACGATTTCCTGGTTGCCGGTCCCTTTGAATTCTTCGAAGATGACCTCGTCCATGCGGCTGCCCGTGTCGACCAGAGCCGTGGCAATGATCGTGAGCGATCCTCCCTCCTGCACTTTGCGAGCCGAACCAAAGAACCGCTTCGGACGTTGCATAGCGTTGGCGTCGATGCCGCCTGAGAGAATCTTGCCGGAACTGGGACACTCCGAATTCCAAGCCCGAGCCAGTCGTGTGATTGAATCGAGGAATACGACCACATCGCGACCGTATTCCACCATTCGCTTGGCCTTTTCAATGACCATTTCGGCTACTTGGATGTGTCGAGCCGCCGGTTCGTCGAAAGTCGAACTGATCACCTCGCAGTTAGGACCTTTCACCTCGCGTTCCATGTCGGTCACCTCTTCCGGTCGCTCGTCAATGAGCAGCATCACGACATAGGCACCAGGATAATTCACCAATACGCTCTTGGCCATTTTCTGCATTAAGATCGTTTTGCCCGCACGAGGAGGGCTGACAATCAGTCCGCGCTGGCCAAAGCCGATGGGCACAATCATATCAACCACCCGCATAGCAATTTCGTCGGAAGTCGTTTCCATGGAAACCCGCGAATCAGGATGCTCTGGCGTGAGATTGTCGAAGTAGACTTTGCGAGACAGTAGATTCGGATCTGCCCCATTGATGGCTTCGATACGCAACAAAGCAAAATACCGCTCATTCTCTTTGGGGGGACGAATCGTTCCCGCTACTGTTGCCCCGGTGTGTAAACCGAAGCGGCGAATCTGGCTTGGTGAGACGTAAATGTCGTCGGGGCAGGAGAGGTAATGATAGTCGGGACTGCGGAGGAAGCCAAAACCATCGGGAAGGATCTCAAGCGTTCCCTCGCCGAACATCATCCCGTCGAGCTTCACACGCTGCTTGAGGATACGGAAAATCAGGTCTTGCTTCTTCAATCCTGCCGCTTCTTCAACGCCTTCCGTTTCGGCCACCTCGATCAATTCAGGCATGGGCATCTTCTGCAAGGCAGCGATGTGCATGTTCGGGTCGGGCGAGTCGGTTCGCTCGATGGACTTGCCTACTCGGCGCACACGTTCGGCAGCCTTATCCAGCTCTTCAGCTATTGAGAGTGGCTCTTCGCGCTCCAGTTGAGCGAGGGCGTCGCCATCGATATGGGTGTCGCTGCTGTTATCAAAGGGACGGCGGCGGCGGTTGTAGGATGAACTTCGACCAGACCTTGTGCCATAGTTGCCTGATTCGGACATGACATTTAACTCCTGAAAAGTGAGAGGGTGTGGCGCGCGAACAGCGCCGGCGGGGAAAGTCTAACGGAACAATACGAGGAGGAACTCTAAGCGAGTTAATCCCATTATTGCAGAAAATCAAAAAAAACGGAAAGCGAATTGGGAAATTTTTGACGCGGGAAATGCGTCGGGCGGGCTGGCAGTGGGAATGCTCTTGCTGCCAGTGCTTCTAATATACACAGAACTCGTGCCAGGGGAAGTCTGCCCGGCGTTAATTCTTGGTTAAGGCTGTCTCGAATGCCAACCGATCTCATCTACGAAATTCTCTGCCAGAATCGGCGTACCTGTGCGATCAAACTTTCCAGTGACCCGTCGTTGGTGAGCAAATGGGTAGCTCGACGCTGTTTTTCTTCTATCGGCATCTGGGCGGCTTCCCTCGCTGCAAATTCTTGGAGGCTCCAATTACGCAGGTTTTCGGCCCTGGATTGCCGGTCGGTCAGGGGACTATCGACAAACAACAGCACATCGCAAAGCTCTCCCCAGCCGGCCTCCAGCAAGAGTGGGGCGTCGATAACTACTGCCGGCGCCGTGGTTTGAGACAAGCGGGTGATCTCGGCCTCAAATTCCTGTCGAATCACAGGATGCAGCAGCCCTTCCAAGAACTGAAGCTCCTCATGACCTTGGTCGGAGGGGGAAAAGACTCGTTCTGCAACACCCAGCCGGTCGATTTTGCCGCCACTGTCGAGGATGCCCTGCCCCCAGCGATCCACCAGGACCCGCTGGATCTCCGGTCGATTGATGATTTCATGAGCAGTTGTATCGGCATCGAGAACCGTGGCCCCCAACGCGGCCAGTTCCTTAGCGACTGCCGACTTGCCACTGGCGATCCCACCAATAAGGCCAATTACGTGCATTGTTTTTTTACGCCCCTCAAAATGTGGGTGGCCATGAACCCCTACAGACCCCCGCCTTCCGGGCTTAACTTTCTTCCCACGATTCACATTCCGCCCAATTATCGCCAAATTTGACATCTACTTGCAGCGGGACCCTCAATAGCAGCACGCCACTCATTTCAGTGACAACCAGTCGTGCCAACTCATTCACTTCGTCGGGAGATACTTCGAACAATAATTCGTCATGGATCTGTAGAAGCATCTTTGCGGATAGGCTCGCTTCGCGCAAGCTCCGCTCAACACCGATCATTGCCATCTTGATCAAATCGGCCGCGGAACCTTGTATCACGGAATTGACCGCCGTCCGCTCTGCGAGGTTCAGTTGTCGCAGAGCCCCCGTTTTTTCCTCGCGCAGCCCCAAAGGAACAGGTCGCACTCCTTGAACAGATCGTCGCCGGCCGAGCAATGTGGAGACATACCCTTGCTCACGGCACAACGTGAGCGTGTGGGTCATGAACTGCAGCACTCTTGGATAACGGGCAAAGTAGGTTTCGATAAACTGGGCGGCTTCGTCCTGTGAGATCCCGAGCGACTTGGCCAACCCGAAGGGACTCTGACCATAGATGATGCCGAAATTTACGGCTTTGGCACGACGGCGCATGTCGGAAGTCACATCGTCCAGTGACACGTTCTCCACCTGACTGGCCACCAGAGCGTGGATGTCCTCGTTGTTGGCGAATGCAGCACAAAGGGTCTCGTCTTCAGAAAAGTGTGCCAAGACTCGTAATTCAATCTGCGAATAGTCGGCTGCCAGTAGTTTCCAGTTCGCCGGTCCGGCACGGAAAGCGGAGCGAATTTCCCGTCCCTCGGCCGTGCGGATGGGGATATTTTGCAGATTGGGGTTGCTGGAACTGAGCCGCCCTGTGGATGCGACTACCTGATTGAACGAGGCGTGGACCCGACCAGTTTCTGGATGGACCATCGTCGGTATTGCATCGATGTAAGTATTGAGCAACTTGGCATACTGGCGATGCTCAACAATCTTTGCCGGCAAAGGATGCAAGGCTGCCAGTTCTTCCAACACGCTCGCATCGGTGCTGGCCCCGGTCTTGGTTTTTTTGATCACAGGAAGACCCAACTCGCGGAACAGCAGCTTGGCCAACTGTTTGGGCGAGGCAATGTTCAAGGGGTGTCCTGCCATTTCTTCGATTTCGATCGTGAGCTCATCAAGTCGGGTACGGTATAGTGCGCTCAGTTGAGCCAAACGCTCTGTATCAACCGAGATACCCTCGAATTCCATATCGCCTAGGATGGCAACGAGAGGCACTTCGACTGTGTTGTTCAATTTCTCCAAATGATTCTCGGCCAACCCTTCGGCCAAGAGGGGCATGAGTCGCAGAGGAATCTTGGCGTCCTCGGCCGCGTAAGGTGCCACCAAATCGACGAGAATCTCATCCATCCGCTTTTGGTTCTTCCCCTTGCCGATGAGCGAATCGATCTTGATGGTTTCGTGACCGAGGTAACGCATTGCAAGTCCATCCAGACTGTGACTCCGCTCCCCGGAGTCCAACAGAAAGCTGGCGATCATGGTATCGAAAGTGATACCGGCAAGCCGGATACCGATCTGCCGCAGAACCACATAGTCGTACTTGAGATTCTGCCCGATCTTGGCAATTGAGGGGTTCTCGAGGACGGGCCGCAATTTATCGGCTACCATTCGAGGATCAAGCACAGGTTGCCCAACCGGCGCTCTTACGGGGACGTAGTAGCCTTCTTCAGGTTTGAATGCGAAGGCATATCCAACGACCTGAGCCAGGCGCGAATTGACGTCGGTGGTCTCTGTGTCGACTGAGAGGATGGATTGCTTCCCAAGTTCATTGACAAGGGTTACGAGTTTTTCTTCGGTATCGACGAGATGGCAGTTGCTTGGCGATGCAGTGAGATGCGAAGACTTTCCTAGAGAACTCGTTCCATCAAGCGCCGCCACTCGCTGACCCATGGTGCGAAATCCGAACAGGCGAAACAGATCGTTCAGCCGGTCGTAATCGATCTTGCGATGTCGGGCTGCCTGCCAATCAAATTCGACAGGCACTTGCGTTTCCAAGCGCGCCAACTGTTGCGACATGAGGGCATCGCTACGATGATCGATGAGATTCTGCTGCCGCTTGGCACCGGCCACCTCGCTGGCATGATCGAGCACATTTTCAAGAGTGTCGTACTTGGCCAACAATTCTTGAGCAATCTTGGGGCCAATCAGCGGAACCCCCGGCACGTTGTCAATCTTGTCACCCACAAGTGCTTGGAAATCCACAACCTGGCTGGGAAGGATGCCCCAATCAGCCTGCAGCGACTGGGCGTCGTAAACTTCGTTCTTACGGATATTAAAAAGTGAAACCCGCTCTGTGATCAACTGGCGGCAGTCCTTGTCACCGGTCACGATCAGGCATTTTGCCTCCAACTCGTGGCACCGCCGAGCGAGAGTTGCCAATACGTCGTCGGCTTCAAAACCAGGACTACTCACTACCGGAATTCCTAATGCCTCGAGCACCTCGACGATCTTGGGAATCTGTGGAATGAGATCGGCAGGCATCTCACCGCGGTCAGCCTTGTAATCGGCGTATAATTTGTGCCGATAAGTCGGCCCCGGCAGATCGAACGCACAAAAGATGGCATCCGGCCGGCGGGTCTCTAGTAACTGCAACACATCGCGCACGAATCCGTAAACTGCTGCGACAGGTTCCCCATGCGGGCTGGTCATCTCAGGAATCGCATGGAACACCTGGAATATGAGCGAGTGGGCGTCGATTGCGCAAATGCTCCAGCCAGCAAGAGTGTCGATCTGCCGAGATTTTTCGATCTCGGGCTCGTTTACTCGTCTATTGCTATCCCTATCGGGAGACATTTCCATCCCGGGTAATGTTGATTGTCGCGAGTGAGTGGGCATGGTCAGTTCAGCCGATTCCAGCGGATATAAGACACAAAAATGTCCAACTGTCGTGTTTCTTGGTACTATACAAAGCGATTTCGTTGGTTTCCTGTGGGCCAGTATTGCCTACATTCGGCCCGGCACCAAGGTCCTGGCAGACGGTAGATAGGCATACCAGCCGGAGAATCGTTATTGCCCAAACCTCCCAGTCACCAATTCTTGACATGACGTAATCCCCTAATTAAGCTCGACTTAGAGCGATTCTTGTTGTTCCTTTCCACCAATGTTGGCTTGTCCTAGGCAAGTAGTCGGTGTGTTGAATTCGCACTCCTGGTGACTTGCTTCGTACAATAAGTTGGTCGTGCCGCTTTAATTGATTTGCCTCGGCGGCATTCCTCCATTTCAGCCCTTCACAAGCAAATCTATCGCAAGCTCCGAAAAGAATAGAGAATAATAATGGCTTCTCGAGACAATCAAACTTTGCAAGGCGTTGTCATTGCCTTGGTATTGTTATTGATCCTCCTTATCGTGGGCCTGCTGCTCATCAACAATGAGCGCAAGAAACAGGAGGCTCGCGCTGAGGCTTCCATCCAGGATGCCCAGAGCCAGAGGACAGCCGCGAGCAGCGCTCAATCGGAAGCCAACCAATATAAGCAGTGGATGGGCTTCAAGGAGGAGGATACCCAAGATACCGTGCGAAAGTCTTTTGAAGAAGACATGACCAAGTACGGTAGCACATTCGATGAAACCGTCCGGTACTACAGCCCACTCTTACAGAATCTTCAGCAAGAAAACTCTAAGCTGGCTCAAAGCGAGTCGACTGCAAAATCCAATGTGAAGGATCTCAATCAGCAATTGCAGGCCCTTAAAGCAGAAATGGACAAGCAGTTTGCTGAGTTCAAGAAAACAGAAAAGAAGATGCAGGAAGATGCCGCTAGCGAACGGGCCAAGTTTGAGAAACAGCGTCAGGAGTTGATCGCCGAACAGAACAAGCTTTCGGAGCAACTAGCCCAGCAGCGTCAGGAAGTGGACAACGCTCGGAGTGAATTGTCCACGGCGGAAAAGCAACAAACCGAACAACTTGCCAAGCTTGATCGCGATATTGAAATCCTGCGCAACAACCAGCTTGATCCCGATCCCTTTGCCCAGCCCGCTGACGGCCTGATTCGCTGGGTTAACCAAAAAGACCAGAAGGTGTGGATCAACATCGGCGAGGCTGACCACTTGCGTCCTCAAGTGACTTTTTCGGTCTACAGTGGGGATGAAAGCGATGCTCTCAAAGCCAAGTCGAAAGGGAGCATCGAAGTCACAAAGATTCTCAGCCCCCACATGGCTGAAGCCCGCGTCACGAGCGATATTCCTACCAGACCCTTGATGGAAGGGGACAAAATCTACAGCCAGGTCTGGAATCGTGGTCGGCAGGTTGGATTCGCAATTACTGGCACCATCGACTTTAACGGCGACGATAAGAGTGACCTCGAAGAACTGAACCGCATCATCGCACTCAACAATGGCAAAGTGGATGCTCAGCCCGGTGAGGGGGGCCAGGTGATCGGAGAGATGACCGTGGATACCCGTTATCTGATCCTAGGCGAGTTTCCGGATAGTGCTCTTAAAGATTCTGAAGCCCAGCGTCAGGCATGGGCCAAGATGAATGAAAGTGCTGACCGTCTTGGTATCGAGACGATTTCGCTCGATGAATTTCTCACTCTGATGGGCTGGAAGGTGGAGTTGAGGACCGTAGCACTTGGGAATTCTGCTCGACCGGAAGATTTTCCCTTGGAGCCGCGGGGAGATTACGAGCTACCCAATAATCAGTACAAGCCAGGGGTATTTCGGCCCCGCAAGCCTCAGCCCACTTATTGAATTTGTTCGTAGGGGGCCCCCACTTTCTATGAGGCAGTTGCTCCGAGCGTCTGCATCACCGTCTCAATACTTGTTTGGACGACTCGCCCCAAGAAATCCAATTCGACGGCCGAAATGCACAGGGGTGGCATGATGACGATGGTGTTCCCCAGTGGCCGTAGCCACACCTCCCGCTGCAGTGCCTCACGGCAGACTTGATGGCCGATCCGCAATTCAGCGGGGAACCTCTGGCGCTGAGCGTCAGCCGGAGCAAGGTCTACTGCTGCGATCATACCCATTTGTCTGACCTCAGCAACGTTCGGTATGGCACTTAACTCGCCGAGTATTCCAGCAAGTTGTTCAATCTGTGCCGGCAAGCGCGTCTGGACTTCATCACTTGTAGTTAGATCAAGCGACGCGAGCGACGCAGCCGCGGAAATCGGGTTGCCTCCAAAGGTATGTCCATGCAGAAATGCCCGGCCGCTACCCTGATCGCCAAGAAATGCCTCATAGATCTCCGTGGTCGCGATAGCCGCCGACAAAGGGAGATAACCCCCAGTAAGACTTTTGCCTAAGCACAGCAAATCGGGTACCACTTGCTCCGACTCGCAGGCAAACATCCTGCCGGTGCGTCCGCAGCCAGTCACGATTTCGTCGGCAATCAATAGCACGTCGAACTTGCTGGTCAGCTCACGTACTCCTCGTAGATAGCCGGGAGGGTGAAACACCATCCCCGCCGCAGCTTGGATACGAGGTTCCAACACGAGAGCTGCGATTCCCTGATGATGTGTCTCGAGCAATGTCTCTAACTGCTCCAGAAAGTGTTCAGGTCCTGAATTTGCCGGAAGCAGCCGAGAATCGGGAACGGGCAAGCGGTGCACCTCAAACAGCAGTGGCTGGAAAATCGCGTTGTAACGGTCGATCCCGCCGACGCTGACGCTTCCCAGCGTGTCGCCATGGTATGCACCACCCAGAGCCACATAGCGCGTCTTGGCTGGCTGGGGCCGCTCGCATTGTCGCCAGTATTGGAAGGCGATTTTCAATGCGGCCTCGACCGCAGACGAACCGTCGCTGCCAAAGAAAACATGATTGAGTTCGCCGGGAGCTAACTCGGCAAGTCGCCGCGCGAGTTCGATGGCCGGTGGAGTCGCCACCCCCAATGAAGTGGCGTGGCCAAGTTTGCTAAATTGCTTGCTGACAGCTTCATCGATCACCGGATTCCGATGCCCATGCAGGTTGCACCACATGCTGCTGATGCCATCCAGGTAGCGGTTGCCATGGATATCGTAGAGCCAGACCCCTTCGGCTGACTCGATGATGAGCGGTTCATACTCCGCCATCTGGGTAAATGCATGCCAGTAGTGGTCACGATCCCACTTGGCAAGTGACTCGGGAGTAGGCATGGAAAATCCTGGCTGTTTGGTCTGAGTGGAAAACTTACCAGGAGATTTCAACCGGAGTGCCGACGCCGACTCCCAGCATAATGGCGGCGTTATCGTCCACGATGGCAATTTCGAGCTTGTCGTTCGACCCGATGAGGGCGACGAGTGTCATTGCGGGTTGATCTCCGTAGGTCTGGAAAATGCAGCGGGTTTCATGGTCATCACATCGAATAGCAACCGTTCCATCTGTAGGAACGTCGGTGAGCATCTCGCGCGTGATGTTGGTGATCAGATTTCCGAAGGAATCGACCTCGATGACTTCTCCCTCAATCCGGTTGGCCATTTTAACTGCCTCTCGCCATTTCAATTTTACGAGTGTCGCATGCGGCGGTCCCAGAAAGTCAGGATCCAGGCCCTGGCTCAAATGCCCTGCGACGGGTGCCATGATGTCGCGGCCATGAAACGTGGGAGCGACCTGCGCGCGAAAAAACTGCGGTTCACATACTCGAATTATCTTAGTCGGAGAGTGCCGATCCGCCAACCGATCTAACAAGCCATTGTCTGGGCAGACGTATCGCTGACCGGCTATTTCTGCATATACAATCGACCTGGAAGTCCCCACACCGGGGTCCACAACAGCCACATGGATCGTGCCGGTCGGAAACAGAAGAGTCGTATCGGCAAGAACCTGGGCTGCCAACCGAATCTGCTGAGGGGGAATGGTGTGCGTGATATCTACCAATAGCACCTGGGGATTGATCGAGAGGATCACCCCCTTCATTGCCGCCACATAGGGGCTGCTCGCTCCAAAGTCGGTGGTGAGGGTGACAATGGAATCACTGCTCATGGGTTTACTCTGAGGAACTTGACTGCCGAGCAAGCTCCCAACAGATCTCACGAAACCGTGCGGGATCGATGTTGGGATTGAGCTTCTTCGCCTGACCTATTAAGGCCCCAATTGCCTGCACCTTGCCGCTCTGCACATCGGCAACCACACGCGGGTTCTTCACGAGCATATCACGGCAAAGCTCGACCAGTGCAGACTCGTCGACCTGTTCGATTCCCAGTTCCCTAATTGCCTGCTCCGCCGGGCAGCCCTGGTTGAGCATTAACTCAAAAGCCTCTTTAGCTCGAGGTTTCGGCAAATTGCCATTGTTGATCGCTGCGATCATTGCCGCCAGTTTATCGGCGGATATTTCGAATTCGCCAATTGTTTGGTTTCGTTCTTTAAGAAGCCGCAATATATCTTGAGTTACCCAATTGCAGGCACTTTTGGCATCGCCACTCTCGCGCGTTACCTGCTCGAAGTAATCAATTACAGCATGGCCCTGGTTAACTATGACACTGGCATCGTAAGCAGAAAGTCCGAATTGCTCGACGAACCGACTTCGTAGGTCAGCCGGCAATTCACCCAATGACCTGCGGGCTTCAGCGATTTGCTCTTTAGAGATCAAAACTGGAACCAAGTCGGGATCGGGAAAGTACCGATAGTCACTCGATTCCTCCTTGCTGCGTTGGCCGCGGGTTACGCCTGCCATGTCGTCCCAGCCACGGGTCTGTTTGGGCGCATCGCCAATCTTTTGGCCCGTCTCTTGCCACACGCGGAATTGCCGAGGTGCTTCGTAGTCGAGGGCCCGTTCCACGGCCCGGAAGCTGTTCATGTTTTTGATTTCCACGATGGGGGTGGCGATTTTTCCATCCACTGTATCAATGTGCAGATTCACATTGGCATCCACCCGCAGGCTCCCTTCCTGCATGTTGCAATCAGACACTTCAATGTGCGTCAGCAGCAGCTTGAGTTCCTGTAGATAGGCCTTGGATTCGGCAGAACTTCGCAGATCAGGTTCCGAAACAATTTCCAGTAGCGGCGTTCCGGTACGATTGAGATCGATCTCACTATCGGCCTTTCCCGCTGCTTCGTCATGGATACTTTTGCCGGCATCCTCTTCCAAATGGGCTCGCGTGATCCGCACGCGTTTGGGCTCGAAGGCATGCTTTTCATCAATGATCTCCAGATACCCTGCCGAGGACATTGGCAAATCGTACTGACTTATTTGATACGCCTTGGGCAAATCGGGATAGTAATATTGCTTGCGATCCCACTTGGTAAATTGCGGAATCTCGCAATGGAGAGCCACCGCCGTTTTCAAAGCGTGGTCAAAGGCTGTACGGTTCATCACCGGCAACGACCCCGGCAGGCCAAGACACACAGGACAGGTCTGCGTATTCGGCTCCGCGCCAAACTGCGTACTACACCGACAGAACAGCTTACTCTTGGTAGCAAGCTGTACATGCACTTCCAAGCCGATGATGGTAGTATAGTTTTCCATAGGAATTGGCCCGCGAATCACCACTTTGGTCTACGTTGATGCCACTCGGTCGCTTGTTCGAACATGTATGCACCGCGGAGCAATCGTTCCTCCTCCAGTGGCGGTGCCAGCAACTGCAAGCCGATCGGCAAACCAGACTTATCAAACCCGCAGGGCAGGCTGATACCTGGAATACCCGCTAGATTGGCACTCACTGTGTACAAGTCTACCAAATACATCGAGAGTGGATCTTCGACCATCTCTCCAAGCTTAAAGGCCGTTTGGGCAGTAACAGGGCCGGCGATTAAATCAACCTCGCCGAATGCAGCATCAAAGTCCTGGCGAATCAAGCGGCGGACTTGAAGCGCCTTCAGGTAATAGGCATCGTAGTATCCAGCACTTAGGGCATAGGTGCCGAGCATGATACGGCGCTTAACCTCAGGGCCGAACCCTTCGCTCCGAGACCGCTTGTACATCCGTACTAGCGTGGAATCGAGCCGATCGAGACCGACTTCGTCTTGGGCAGTTTCCAGTGCCTTTCGCTCGGCTGCAAGTTCCGCGACCATGGCAGCTTCGTCGGTGCGATGGCCGTAGTGGACGCCGTCGTAACGGGCAAGATTGCTGGAGGCTTCGCAAGGGGCGATCACGTAGTAAGTGGCCACGGCATATTTGCTGTGCGGCAATGAGACTTCCTTGACGGTAGCCCCGAGCGATTCGTATACGCGGAATGCCTCGCGAACTGCAGCTTCGACTTCACTAGCGAGACCTTCAGCGAAATGTTCCCGAACCAACCCGATCCGCAGGCCTTTGACCGGTTCAAAAATCGTTTTTGAATACGCGGGTATGGGTTGATCGAGCGAAGTTGAATCGCGCGGATCATGGCCGACGATGGTTTCCAATAACAACGCAGCATCCTGCGTTGTTCGTGTAAGTGGCCCCACCTGATCGAGACTACTGGCGAATGCTACGAGTCCAAAGCGGCTCACCCGACCGTAGGTCGGCTTCAGCCCCACAATGCCGCAGAGTCCTGCTGGCTGGCGAATGGAACCCCCCGTATCAGTGCCAATCGATAAAGGTGCCATTTCCGCTGCAACGCAGGCCGCCGACCCGCCGCTCGATCCTCCCGGGGCACGATCCAAGTCCCACGGATTTCGGGTGATTTGAAATGCCGAGTTCTCGGTCGATCCCCCCATGGCGAATTCGTCCATGTTCGTGCGGCCAATCAAAACAGCGTCAGCCATCTTGAGTTTGGCAACAACGGTCGAGTCGTAAGGAGGCCGAAAGTTTTCCAGCATGCGCGAAGCACAAGTCGTCAGCGTCGACTTGTCGCAGAGCACATCTTTGACAGCGACCGGGAGCCCGGCCAACTTGCCGAGAGTTTCCCCTTTGAGGCGGCGCTTGTCGACTTCCGCAGCCTGGTCCAAAGCACGCTGATTTTCGACGCGGAGGAACGCTCCTACCTTGGCTTCTCGAGTCGCAATGCAATCAAGATATGCCTGCGTGAGTTCAACCGCGGTGATGGTCCCCTGCTGGAGCTGTTCTATCTGCTCGGAAGTCGAGATCTCGATGAGTGGCGAAAGAGGCATGATGTCTCAATTAACCCAGCACTGGAGGCACCAGAAACGCTCGTTCGTTGTGGCGCGGGGCATTTGCGAGTGCCGCCTCGCGAGGCAGACTGGGCAATACTTCGTCGACTACGAATACGTTATGGACCTCGACCGCGTGGGCCATCGGTTCAATCCCCTCGGTTGGAACCTCGCTGAGATGAGCGACGTACTCCACAATTTGAGCAAGCTCAACCGTTAGTCGATCCAATTCGGCGTCACTCAATTGCAAGCGTGCCAAGAGTGACACCTTTTCAACATCACTGCGAGTGATCGCCATTACCCTTTCCCCGCAAACAACGCCAGCCGATCCTTTCAAGGCAGATCTAAGAGACAACCGGTTGCTCGGGAACCTTGAATGGTGCTTGGCGGACGATCTTGGTAATCGTTCCGGAGCGAATACACTGCGTGCAAGCCAGGATCGACTTGTGAGTGCCGTTAGGAGTGCTGATCCGCACTTTTTGCAGATTCGGTTTGAATTGACGGCGGGTGATGCCGGTGATTTTCGTACCAACTCCGCCGAGATACTTCCGCTTACCGCGGATTGTCACGGAGTTGCCAATCTGGGGTCCCTTGCCGCAAACTTCACATTGTCGGGCCATCGTTCTGGTCCTTCTCGTACTGGAAAACAGTGGTCTATCTTATTCTTGGTAAACCGCTCAGTATATCAATCCTGTCCGCCCCCGCAACCGCTGTTGAGGAAAGACTCTCATTCCCGAAACGGGAATAGGGACGCTCCCAGGCCCGCACGAATTGACCTCCCCAGCCGGGTTGTGAAGGATCGTAGAGAGTCCCTTTGAGCAGCCAGCCCACGGACGGGGAATCCTCCATTTTGATGATGCCGCCAAGTTGTGAGGCAAAAATGGTTCCGAGCACGCCCTTGCCGGCCACAAGCTTCTCAACAAAACCCGAGTTACTCCATTGGCCGGTCTGATCGCCTCCTACGAACCAGCCCCGGTACGTGGAGTTGACCTCGATGATCCACAGGTCGGGATGGTGTTCGACGAGGTAATGGTAGGCATCGGGGCTCCACTTTTTGTTTGGCCCGCCGATCCAATAGAAGCGCAGTTTCGGCAGGATGTCGGGTGCGTCGTGCAATGCCTGGGCGAGGTCTTCGATTCCTTCCCAGACCAACACATGGCGGGGACGCCGATCGTCGCGCCTCGCACACTTGACAATCCAGTCGGAACCTTCGGTCGAACGTCGCACGCCGGAGTAGGGTGCTCGTTCGGTTTCGCCTTGCTTGGTGATCGCACGTAACGAATCCGGGGTGGGATACTCGTCGGAATAGGACTTCAGGTTGCCGTAGTCGAGATCGCAGCAATTAACGACCTTGAGAATGTCTTCTTTGCGACCGGAGCCATAGGGAGAGGAGATGAGCCCCTCGAGAGCGAGAACTTCAGCGTACACGAGACGATGGACCATCGATTGAAAATCGTCGGGATCGGTGCCACCGATGTCCGTGGAGATAAGGACTCAATTGCGGTAGTCGACGATTGCAACTCTATCATTCTGCGCTGTCCTCTCGGGTTCACTCGAATCTTGTGCAGTAGCAAGGGGGACAGAAGCTGCCAGTCCGCTGTGCGTGAGGAGGACGAGACCGATTTTAAGTAAGATCGTCATGCCAGTCGAACCCATCTTGATCGTCGGAAAAGTGGGGTGACAATCATTCCAAGTCACTTGCTCTTTTGGAAGCTGATCAATTCGGAGTCGACGTGTGCCTCTTCCATAAACTGCGCGAGTTGTTTGGCGATTTCGGGATTAGCTTCAGCAACATTGGTTGTCTCAGCGAGATCGTTCTCGAGATCATAGACTTCCAAGGGACCCTGCGGATAGTTACTCACATTCAGGCGAATTCCCTTCCATTTGCCCCAACGGACCGCTTGTTTGCCGCCGCCTTCGTAGAACTCCCAGTACAAGTATTCATGCTCGGGCTGCGGTTTGCCCAATAAGGTCGGCAGATAGCTGATGCCATCCAGACCAGCAGGCGTATCGACATTCGCCACTTCGCAAGCCGTCGGCAAGAAGTCCCAAAATGCCGAGACATGATCTGATTTACTTGGTTGGATCATTCCCGGCCACCAGGCGATCGTGGGGACCCGGATTCCCCCTTCATAGAGATCACGTTTGCCACCCCTCAAGGGACCATCAGAATCGAAATAGTTCCTGTGCCAGCCCCCTTCGCTCATGGGGCCATTGTCGCTGGAGAAAATCACAAGCGTATTGCGGTCGATGTCGAGTTCTTTCAACCGGGCGATCACTTGACCCACGCAGTGATCCAAGAAGGTGACCATCCCGGCAAAAGTCGCTTTGGGGTGCTGCTCTGCGCGATAGTGATCGCCTTCGAAAGGGACCTCTTCAAATTTGCCAAGGAACGGCTCCTTCCACTGCGGAGGCACACATAGGTCGGCATGAGGTTGTTGCAATGAAAGGTGGAGATAGAACGGCCCTTCGTGATATTGCTCTAGATAGGCAAGCGCCTCGGCTAAGAACAAATCCCCTGAGTATTCTTCTCCTTCCTTGCCGTGGTTCGTGGGATAAGTGATCTTCTTGCCATTGCGCCATAGCCACTCGGGGTAGTAGCGATGGGCTGCAGAATGACTGCTATATCCGAAGAAATAGTCAAATCCCTTTTCGTTCGGTTGCATGCCATTGTCTGAGTTGCAGGAGAGTCCACTCTTACCAATCAAAGCGGTGTGATAGCCGGCAGACTTCAGCAAGCCAGCAACGATGATGTCCTGCGGATCGGATCGCAATTCAATCTTACCATTGAAACGTTGATAGCTATGTCCGGTGTGTAACCCAGTGTGCAAACATCCACGTGATGGAGCGCAGACGGTACATCCCGCATAGTGGTTTGTCAGACGCATCCCCTCGCGGGCCAGTTGGTCTAAATGGGGAGTCTGGAAATTCTGTTGCCCGAAGCAACCCAAATCGCCATAACCTAAGTCATCTGCGAGAATGAAGATGATATTGGGAGGTTCCGCAGCGTACACCGGACATGCAATGGCGAAAGGTAGGAGTAGAAATAAGGCAGAGAGTTTCACGTTGGTTTCCTCGCTTTTTCGCCAGTGGGGGCACAGTGGTAAAGAGAAATCGGACGTATTTCCATTATTTTAAACAGGCCAGCTTCTCTTCGATGAATGCAATATGGTGGGGAACGTGGCCTACAATGCGTTCGAGAAGTGTTTGAAGCGTCATGGGACCGTCGAGTGAGTGGATGCCCGATCGTTGAAAGTCGCTCGCGGCGCAGGACTTCAGGAGGGGGAGCATGTGGGTGCGGATCGCTTCGATTACGTTTAACTCGCTGTCCAGCGGCCGCTTTGAACAATGAAGGGCGGGGATAAATAGATCGGGGCTGGCATCGAAGAACGTGGGGTTCTCTTCGGCAAGGACACGTTTCATGCGATCCGCATAGACGATTTCTGAGTCGGCTAGATGGCAGACCACCTCGCGAACAGACCATTTCCCCTCGATGGGCCTGGCATCGATGTCGGCATTAGCCGCACTTTGCAACACAGCGCGGAGCAGTTGGGCACCATCGGAGTAAGTCTGGATAAGTACAGGAATGTCGGACATAGCATTGCGTTGAGGAGGAGATTCGGTGGACTCCCATCAGCTTTGTGGTGAATAGGATAAGGGATGTGGGGGCTGGAGTGCAATCAGTTGTGCGGGCTTCTCGGGGGAGTTATACCTCACGCGGCCGCTTTCTGCGGTTCTTGGAGCGTTTGAAAACGGAGTGTAAGCAGCGAATCGAGGGCCACCTTGTGGTCCGTATCTGTTCGAGCCAAACAATCGGTGATTGCCGATGAAAAGGCGCCGAAGTCGCC
>JBGSPU010000050.1:0-93596 GCA_041738415.1 Bythopirellula sp. | reverse complement strand
CCCTGACGGCTTGTTCCGTCAGGGTCGTTTTTTGGGGGCCAGATTCCTGAACCATTCTTTTTGCCCTGAAATGCCTCGAAAACGCCTGTCATACACGCCCAAAAGACACTGGGCGACCCACAGATTCTGGTGAGGAACCATTTTTTTGGAACTCGATGTCCAGTGAATTAAGTGATACCGACACGTCTCGGTCAGCTTGATAGTGGTTCCTACTCGCCACCCTGGTAGTTATCCGAAGCCCGTAAGCCCCACACTGTCTCATCCGGCGTTGGTGTTTGCTTTGCGGCGGAGGGTTCGCTCCTGAGGCGGCTTTTTAGTTAGCGCTGGCTCAATTGCCGACTGCGTTCCATGGCTTCTTCGGCCAGGCGGATGTAGTCCATGTTGCCAGTGCCGGCGTAGGCGCGTTGGTAAGTGACGCTCAGGGCGGTGAAGCTAAAAGGGTCCATGGGGTCGATCTCGGCGACCTTGCGAGCGTGCTCGAGGGCCTCTTCATGCTTTTCCATCTTCTGTAAGACGACGGCCAAAGCGGAATGAGCCAGCGCATACTGGTCGTTGATGGCGATTGCTTCGCTGAGTTTCGCGGCCGCGGCTTCCAACTTTCCCGCAGATTTTAGCTGGTCGGCTTCATCATAGAGTCGTATTTCATCGGTCATGGTTCAGGGTACTCCTCAGTGAATGCTGGGGGTGTTGGTGGTGCTAGCAGAGTAAAAATCGTCCTTGATTGAGTGTAATGCATGATAGCATCATCCGCCCAGGGGTTGGGGAACGCCAGACTTGGATATCCCGCTGCCAAATTGGAACGAATCTGTTAGCAAATCTAACCCGTTACAACCCTCCCATCCGATACTACCAGGGAGAGGGCATCCCCACCGATTTGCCCCCCAATTGCTGGCTCCGCTCGACGTATCCCTCGATCCCACAGCTTGCTATGATTCGGCTCACATAAGGACCCAACCTCTATGATTCACTCCAGCGCAATCGTCAGTGACCAGGCACAGATTGGTGCCGATGTCGAGATCGGTCCCTTTTCGATCGTCGAAGCCGACGTAGTCCTTGGTGCCAGAACCAAATTAGCCGGCCATGTAACGATCAAGAGCGGCACCACACTCGGCATGGACAATACGGTCTGCGAAGGAGCCGTGTTGGGTGGCTTTGCTCAACATGCGAATCGTCCTCAAGATTCAGGTCGCCTGGTGATCGGCTCGCGGAACATCATTCGCGAACATACCACCGCTCATCGGGCAATTCAAGCTGGCAATACTACGACGATCGGCGACGATTGCCTGCTGATGGTGGGTGCCCATGTGGCCCACGATTGTCATGTCGGTAATCGTGTGATACTCACCAACGGGGTCATGTTGGGAGGACACGTCGAGGTCGGTGATCGAGCCTGTCTTGGTGGCAACGCCGCCGTGCATCAGCATTGCCGCATCGGCCGCCTGGCGATGGTGGGGGGATGCACGAAGGTAGTGCAAGACTTGCCCCCCTTTGTGCTCACCGACGGTGCGACGGCGCTGATCGTCGGACTGAACAAAGTGGGGTTGCAGCGGGCCGGTTTTTCTCGCGAAGAGGTGCTGGAACTCAAGGCGGCCTACCGCCTGATTTATCGCGAAGGACTTTCGTTTCGTGAGATGGTCGCTGCACTGGAGAGTCGATTCCCCATTGGATTCGCTGCCGAATTTGCTGAATTTTTCCGCGTGGGAACCCGTGGCTTTGTGCAAGAACGCCGTAGCCCACCGAAAATTGCGCTGCGAGTGCATCCGGCTGTCGACGACGAGGAATCCGAGAAGCCTGCAATCCAGTCATTTCCGCATGCTGCTTGATCCAACCCTGCAGCGGCAGTTAACGTCACTGCCTGGTCTTTGGATCTAAGCTCACTTAATGCGTCGAGCTGTTTGCTGAATTCCATTCTGATGGAGAACCAGGCTCTTGGCAGGACCGGTTTTCGTCAGCTTGAATTCAAGTGTGGCTTCGACCCCGCGGTAGGACCAGCGCGTGGGGGAGTCGGGGAAGACCTCTTGGGTAGGTTGATTGGTAATACCAACCATCATACGGCCATCCCGATCACGAACAGTGAAAATAAAATCTGGTGTCAACTGATACCGACCCACTAACCGGCGGCGATGTTTCTCGTCAATGACGAGTTCGCCTGCCTGTTGATCGGCAGCCTCGCCTGGCTCCGGCCTATCATCCTTAATTCGGCGAGCAGTTTGTGCGACGCCATTCTGATGGAGAACCAGGCTCTTCGCGGGACCTGTTTTCGTCAATTTGAATTCTAGTGTGGCTTCTACCCCGCGGTAGGACCAGCGACTGGGAGAATCTGGATACACTTCTTGGGTGGGTTGATTGGTAATGCCAACCATGAGGTGTCCGTCGCCGTCTTGAACGTCGAAGATGAAGTTGGGATTGAGTTGATAGCGACCGACCAGTCGGCCCCGAAGTTCCGCATCAATTGTCCCCTCGTCGATCCTATCGTCTTGCTTGACAGTCTCTGCCTCATCGGCCTGCCTTCGATTCCGAACTACTGCAGAGCGATTCTCTTTGGTCATAGGTGCATTTTCGACGACGATATCTTGCTTTGTACTGAGGTCTTGCAATCGCAATTTCACCATGTTGCCAGGTTGGTGGCCCATGCCCCAAAGCAGTTCGACTAAGTCTTCGCTAATTCGCTTCTGCCATTTCCCGCTAAACTGCTTTTTTGAGGAGTCCACGATGTCTTCAACCTTGATCCCGTTTACCTCTAGCCAATGGTAAGTCTGGCCGTCATAGGTGACGGTAACTTGCTTTTCGTCAAATTGCACATCTGTGAATGGCGATAGTTTGGGCGGCGAGCTATTATTTTTGCCTCGCTCACCTGAATCTGGGTCAACGTCCTGGCCTGCTGCTTTCAAGACCATCTGCATCGCCAGTTGATCGACTTCGCTAATTAAGGCCGTGTTGCACAAAACAACGACTGCACATTCTAACTCACGATTGATGAAGAGTGCTGAATGCGATCCGCCCGTCTGACCATTGTGCCAGCGCGTTTGACCATCTCCCGCAATCATCCAACCTAGCCCCATCGCAGGACCCGAGGCATCGGCGTCTCGCTGTTGAGTCCAAGCCAACTCGATAGCTTCTCCGATGTGGCCCGTTGGTGGAGTCAATTGAGCCTTTGCAAACCGCATCATATCACGCATCGTGGAATAAATTCCTCCGGCGCCGGGTAGGTCGGCAGACGTCCAGAATGCTGTGGGTGAACCAAAGGTATCATGCGGCGTGGCAAGCCGATTTCTTTGATCTTTGCTTAGCGAAACGGTGCAGTCGGTCATTCGCAGCGGCTCCGCGATTCTTTCTCGCAGCAACTCTTGGTAGGTCTTGCCCGCCTTCTCGGCAACCAAGTAACCTAGAAGCGATCCGCCGATGTTGGAGTATTCCTGTGATTCCCCAGGCTGACGGGGCAACTCGTACTGGTTTAGAAACTCTGCTGCCTTAAGGGAATCGTAATCACGATAAGGATTTGTCAAATTTGTCAGTGGCAAGTTCTCGGGGAGCCTTGGGAGCCCCGACCGGTGGGTACTCAGATCAATCCACTTGATCGAGGTACTCTCGTACGTCGGCAATCGAATACCAGCCTGATTGTCTACCTCCACGGCCGCGTTCAAATCTATGTCGCCCCGCACAACCGCATCGGCTAGCAGAAGGCTCGTAAAAATCTTGCTCAACGAGCCTATTTCATAAACGGTCAAGTTATCGGCTTTTTTCTTGGCTCGATTCGAGGTCCCGAGATGGACGATTCCCCATTTATCCCCTTCGATATAGCCGACTGACAGTCCATCGGCGATTCGATTTTCAACCATCGGCGCAGCCATTTTCTTCACCCACTCTTCCGTTAAATGTTGGCCCAACGCTTCTGATATTCCAACGCAACAGCTCAGGGAAATTAAAAGCAGGGTCGAACCACAGCAGATACCATTCATATTCCAAACCTCGCCAAAGAAAGAACATCGAGCCTTACCTATCATTAGTAACTTTGGACAAGTCGTTATTACATGGGATCGCAAGTTTTTAGAAAAATGTCCTGCAAACTCTTCCTGGCCTGCTTTCTTCCCATCAGGAAGCCCTCTTCTGTTTATAATCTGTAAGGAATTGCCCGCACGTGTTACCAATACTTCTAGAGGTTTCATATTGCATGACGAAGAGCAAAAGTCACTGTTTATGACCTGGCTTGGGGAGCATGGTCCTTCGGTCATGAAGGTGGCGCGCGCCTACACTCTCACTAACGACGAATCTCAAGACCTTGCGCAGGAAATTCTGCTCCAGGCATGGCGTTCCTTGCCAAAGTTTGAGGGCAAAGCAAGTGCGGCGACCTGGTTTTATCGTGTGGCACTGCACACCGCGATGAATTGGCAACGGAAGGACAAACCTCGCCGCGCGAGACAGCAACCCTTACTTGAAGTGCAAGCCGTCGCTTCTGAGGGGTTCGATGGTGCCGAGCAAGTTCAACAGCGCGATACCGTTGAGAAGCTCTACAAAGCAATTCACCAATTACCAAAAAATGATGCGGCGTTGGTGCTGCTCTACCTGGAAGAATTGAGTTACCGGGAAATGGCCGAGGTTCTGGGCATTTCCGAGAGCAATGTAGGTGTGAAGCTGAATCGAGCGAAAAAAGCATTGAGCGAATTGATGAGAGGCCTGACACATGTATCCTGACAGTTCCAGTGAACCTGACGATTTTCAGCAGGCGTGGCAGACGCAGTCGTCTCAAACGCGAGTCACGATCGATGCTGATTTATTGCTTCAGGCTGTGCAACGCAATCAAAGAGGTTTTCGAGCGACAATCGACCGACGAGATTTCACTGAAATTGGCGTCTCGTTACTATTGCTCCCAGTATGGATTTATATGGGTATCGCGACGGCGTCCCCATGGACGTGGTATCTGGTCGTGCCAGCTCTAATCTGGATTGCCGGGTTCATTCTGATCTTTCGCATGCGTCACAAGCAGGATCCTATCAAGCCGGATGAGCCACTGATTCGGTGTGTGGAGCAATCCTTGACCGAGGTGGAAGATCAAATCTGGTTGCTGCGTAATGTTTTCTGGTGGTATTTGCTGCCACCTGCTATTCCAATGTTGGCATTCATTGCCCATCTTTCCTGGCTAAAGTCTCGAAACTCCCTGGACGCACTGAGTGATGTGAATGTCTTTGTTTTCGTATTCTTCTTGGCTGTATTCTATTTCCTTTATTTCATCAATCAACGTGCCGTGCGGGTGGAGTTAGAACCGCGACGCAGGGAATTGCTTTCGCTGCTCGGCAGCCTCAAAGATGAAACGACTGGTGAACCTGTGCCAGCAATCCGTGCAAAAGACAACGAGTGCTCAGGAAATCTCGGGCGAGGACTCATCATCGCTGTTTCCGGCTTTGTGACCCTGGCAGTGATTGGTCTGGCAAGCGGGGTGTTCGACTCGAGTTATGACGGGCCTCCTCAAAACTTCGGTTCGGAGGGAGAATCTCTGGCGAGTTTGATTGCCAATCTACGCAAAGAAAGAAATCTCGTCAGTCTTGCAGCAATGGTAATTGTCGACGGTCAAGTCGAGGCTGCTGCGGCCATTGGAGAACGGATGAAAGGAAGCGGCGTGCCTGTTGAAACCAGCGACCGCTGGCATCTGGGGGGGATCGCAAAATCGATCACTGCAACAATGATCGCACGATTGGTCGAGTCGGGCCAAATGCAGTGGACCGACACTCTTGGCGATTGCTTTCCTGACGCACCAATGCAAGAGGAATGGAAGTCAGTCACTCTCAAACAACTGCTGACAGACACAGCGGGCGCGCCGGCGAATTTTCCCATTGAGGTTCGACGCATACGACCTCCGCTTGGTCCCGAATGCACCCGGGCACGTCGAGAAGCGGTACTGGGAGTGATTGCCAATAAACCTGAATACACACCCGGAGAGAAGTTTGCCTATTCGAATGTCGGCTGCACGATTGCCAGTGCGATGGTCGAGAAGGTGACTGGCGTCTCCTGGAAGGATCTTGTGATACGTGAGGTGTATGAGCCACTGGGTCTCAAGAGCGCGGGGTTCGGCCCACCGAAGAGCCCGGACGAAACTCTCCTGCAGCCTCGCGGTCACCGAGCAGTTCTCGGTGGGAAAGTGTCCGTGGATGACCAGGCAGATAATACCTCCATCATGGGCCCTTCTGGCATGGTTCACATGACCTTGAGCGACCTCTGCACGTACGCAGCGGACCATATGCACGGCGAGCTTGGCGAGGGAAAGCTGCTCTCCGCCGAAACTTACAAACTGCTTCACGTGCCAGAACTCAGCTATTATGCCTACGGCTGGATCAAGAAAGTACCAAGCAGGGAAATACCCCACACGCTTTACTGGCACAATGGCTCGAACACGATGTGGTACGCCCTGGTTGTGTTTATCCCCGAGAAGAACATGGTGGTTGCAGTCACATCGAATGACGGCGATTTCGAGAGTGCCGAAGCGGCCGCCTGGGAAGTCGTGAGGGCCAGTCTGAACCAGAACTACGAGAGAGCCGATCTCCCGCATGGGACGGGTTATCCAAAGAAATCTCCCTTCGCCGCGGTGCGCTGGCAGGACTCCCAACCTGAAGTCAAAGTTGGCAACGAGTGGTATAAACTCGTGTCACTGGATGATATTTCTACCTCAGAGATGGTGGAATTCAGTCAGGCTGCATATGGATACAAGTGGCGGAAGCGATTCGAAGAAGACCTCGTCGAGCTGCTGTCGCACATGGGACATCCGCCTCACGACGAAGTCACATTGGTTGTTCAATCAGTGACGACGTCGGAGACACAGGTCCTGGAAGACATTCCGATGACGGAAGCAAATCGACGGGCAATTAGGAAAGAGGCCCAGGCGAGGTGATAAGGAGATGCACAACGAGCAACTGGGTGAAATCGTGGGAACTGGGTCACCGCCTACGCGGGGATGACGGGTAATCTCCCTACTCAGATTGCCCGCGGACTAGATCGGTCTCGAATTGCTGCGCGATGAATTCGGCGTTGTCCACTTTTTCAAAAGTTGCCAAGTGGCGACGGGCTTCTTCCAATCGTGCGCGGTCTTCACGAGAAAGACGCCAGGCTATCAGGTGGACTGCGCGCAGAGTCGAACTGCTGGAGTCGACGGTGCGTTGAATTTCAACGGGCACAACACCGTGCTTTTCCAGGGCCTTGTTGAGTTCCAGCCGTGGACCGGGCGGAGGTGTGCTGTTCATCATCGTGTTGAGTCGCGTGTACCAATCCGTGAATTCTCGATAGCGTTTGAGCGTGGTGGGATCGTCGGCAGGAACTGTGGCAACGCGATAATTCCACAGATCGCTGGTAAGGCTGAGCATCCCTGTCGAGTCATCGAAGGTTTCTTCAAACTGCGGATCGGCGGAGAATTTTAGCAAGGGATCTTCCTGCTCGCGTGCCCAGCGTACTAGTTTATCGATGAGCCCCGTGATGCGTTCCGTGGAGACTTCAGTGCGTCTTTCCGATTGCAAATCCAGCAGGATAAATTGACCTGCGTGGGAGGCGGTCGGAGGGCGGAAGACGGCAATCGCCGGTGGTTTTTCTGTGAAATCGTAGACCGTGTTGGAGTCAAAAAGCGTGACTGTCCGACTCAAAGGTTCTTCTTGGTCTGCGGCAAAGATCTCGGTCTCGATCCGCAATTCCTGGGCGGAACTTTCAGTCGTCGAACCCATGGCAGAGAGAACTGCCAACAGTAGGAACCAGCAAAATTGCCAGAGGGGAAAACCTGTTTGGCGAGCGTTCATGGTTTTGCTCCGATGGGGGCCTTGATTATGTGCGAAATTCGGGTTTGCACGACTGGGGAGAATACGAGGAAGGTTTGAGGTGGTAAACAGCGGTTGCAGCGAGAGCTAGCAGAGTTTCTGGGGGGAAAGGAAAAAAACGCATTTTCCGCGCGGATTCGATTTGGGTCATGACTTGTAACGTGCTAGCATCCAGGACATGCTAGCAGTTTATTCGTTAACCGGAATTCGCCTCTTGGGGCGGTCCGAGCTTGTTAGCAGTCCGGCGGCCCAGTGCAAAGGCTGGGGTGATAATGGACCAAATTTCAGCAGAAAATGCCTTTGATTCAGTCGAATTCGCTGAGAATCCCGAGCCAAGGGTTCCCTGTGTGCTAATTCTTGATATCTCAACTTCGATGCATGGCACGCGGATCGCGGAGCTGAGCAAGGGGCTCGAAACTTATCGGGATGAATTGCTAGCCGACGCCCTGGCAGCTAAGCGGGTGGAGGTAGCCATTGTCACCTTCGGGGGTCGAGTAACCCGACTGGTAGAATTTGCCACGGCACTGGAGTTCAATCCTCCCAGGCTGAACGTGATCGGCGGCACACCGATGGGGGAAGCGATCCGAGTCGCGCTCGATATGATCGAAGAGCGTAAGGCCAGTTATCGTGAGAACGGCATCGCCTATTATCGGCCATGGGCGTTTTTGATTACCGATGGCGAGCCGAACGACCACTGGAAACCGATCGTCTCTCGGGTACATAAAGGGGAGCAGGAAAAATCTTTTTTTTTCTTTGCCGTGGGAGTCGAGGGAGCCAATATGTCGGTACTCGATGAAATAAGTGTGCGTAAGCCGTTGTGGTTGCAAGGGACGAAGTTCCGCGAGCTCTTCAGTTGGCTGTCCAATTCGCAGCAGGCGGTCTCCCGATCTTCGCCAGGAGATGAAGTCCCGCTCGAAGACCCCACTACCGGCAGTCTTTTGAAGCTGTCAAGTGCACGGCTTTTTACCTGGCTGCGGTTTTCGTTGTTGGAGAATTCGGTACGTCGAAACGTTTCCGCCGCGCGTGGTCATTTTGCGCCTCTTCCTGCGTTGCTGTGGCCCGTAAGGGTTGGCAAGAAACGCCTCGACGTCAACGCGACGCGCCAACCAGAGCAGTTTCTTGGCTAGCTGCTTTGGGGTCAGCTTGGCGAACGCGCTCGTCCAGTGCTGGGCGGGAATCGCGATCGCCATGCCGCGCGCGACTCCGCTGATCTCATCCGCCAGGTAATAGATCGAAAAGGCGGCCTTCTTCTTAACAACTCCCCTCCCTATCGAGGGCATGGCGACTTGCGGATGCGTCGCCCGCAGTGCGGCCTGCACAACACTGAGGACGTTGTACATCACGACGGCTAGGCAGAACCCAAACAACGCCGCCTCGGGATAGCCCAACGTGTTTAGTTCGCATTTGAGCACCGTCGTTAGCTTGGCGAACGCCGTTTCAATTTGCCAACGCGAGGCATAGGCCGTAGCGATCTTCTTCGCGCCCACTTTCTTCGGCAGGTTCGTCAACAGGTGGAGTTCAGTTTCTCCATCGCGGGTCGGGGTATCCAGCTTGAGAGTAACCCGTCGTACGACCAGTTCTTCTCCGGCGGCGGTCGTAAACCACCAATCTTGTTCGTAAACGATCCCCGTGTCGATGCGGTCCACCCGCCGGCGGCGGCCCATTCCCTCGCCTTTCAGGCCGCCATGGTGGCGGATCACGAAATACGCCTTCCTCTCAGCGATTCCCGTCATGAAGTCGAGCGTACTGTAGTCCCGGTCGGCGATCCAACATTGACCACGCTCGACCTTATCGAGTAATTGGAGATAGAGTGGTTTCTGATTGGCATGGCCGTCTCGGCAAACGATGATGTCTTCCACCAGTTCCGTGTGAGGATTGAGCACCGCCACCGTATGGCCCGGCAACGGGGCGTCACCGATCGTGCGGAGTTCCTTGAGTCGATGTTGGGTCCCTGACAGGTGGTTGCCATCGACAATCCGCACGTCATAACCAGTCAAAGGTCCCGACAAAGTGCCGCCCAACGCCTCGATCGTCGGTTTTAAGTCGGCCGCCGTTTCGCGGACCAGGCTCTCGGAGACCGCCGGCTCGATGCCAGCGAGCTTGTTGTAAACCGACTTCACCGACACGACAATGTCCTGACCCTTCTTCCGGTAGGCGGCATTCACCGAGGGCTGAATCCGCGTGACAACCAAGCTCAGTAAATCGGCGCAAGTGGAAAACGCCAACTCCCCGCAGACCTGTCGCTCGGCGACGTTCTCGAATATCTCGTCCAGTCGCTCAGCAGAAAATGTGGGTTTCCAGCGTGCCTCGAAACATCACGCTCACGGGGCTCTCGTCGATAAACGGCTCGAAGACTTCATCAAACACCATGCGCAACCTCCTGGAGACGGGGACATGCCTAAAGAAGGAAGTCTCGCACAAACTTGCTGTTGGTCTAGTCTCCATCTACCCACCCGCCTACGACTGCAGTGATAGCTTCAAAAGACTGGCCCTTAAAACCTCTTTCATTGCAGCGTTCGCAACGGCCCGGTTCGTAGATAATGCTCCCTTCGAGGGTTGAATTCCCCAGATTGGCGGCTTCAACTGCCGTCAGGTTGCGAGGCATGCGGCATTGGGAGCAGAGACGTTTTACGAGCCGTTGTGCGACACACAGACGTAAAGTCGCAGCGACCTGGTAGGACTTGACGCCCATGTCGATAAGTCGCGTGATGACGCCCGCTGCGGAGTTCGTGTGCAGCGAACTGAACACCAGGTGCCCCGTGAGGGCAGCCTTGATGGCGATGTCGACCGACTCAAAATCACGTATCTCACCGATCATGATCACGTCGGGGTCGCTGCGAAGGATGTTGCGGAGGACGGTCGTGAATTGCACTTTGTCGGCAGTATCAACTTCGGCCTGTGCGACGCCGACGATATCGAATTCCACGGGGTCTTCGACGGTGATGATACGTCCCGGGTAGTTGGCCAGACGATGACGCAACGCGGCGTAGAGTGTGGTCGACTTGCCGCTGCCTGTTGGGCCGGTCATCAAAATCATACCTTGTTGCTGGCTGGCATATTTGACGAACGTGTCGTAGGTCTTGCGCGACATGCCTAGCCGATTGAGCGTCAGTTCTTCGGTTTCGAGTGCCAAGAGGCGTAGAGTCATGCGCTCGCCGTGAGTCGTGGGGAGGCAGGCAGCGCGAATACTCACCTTGCGTTTTTCTTCCTCGAAGCTGTGAACAAAGCGACCGTCCTGCGGCAAACGCCGTTCAGCGATGTCCATGTTCGAGAGGACTTTGTAGCGACTCACGACCGGATTGTGCAGATTCTTGGGAAGCTTGCGAATGGTTTCCAAATCGCCATCCACACGGATTTGCACCAGCGTGACATTGCGTTCGGGATCGACATGCAGGTCGGAAGCCCCGCGCAGAAAGGCAATCTTCAACATTTCGTTGCACATTGCGACAATGTCGGGGGGGTCCGCCGGGGTTGATTTCCTCGACTTGTTTTTTTGCCCCAAACCACGAACCAACGTGCCGAATGTTTTACCCGAGGATTGCTCGTCTGGCTGTTCCTGCCCCGTGGCGTCGGGGATGACGGTTGTCAGTTCCAAACCGGGGACATAAGCGGCGATGACCCATTCCGAGGAATCCACGTTGCGAACGCGATGCGTGGGCATCAGGTTGCCGACGGCGGCCCATCTCTGGAGTTTTTCTAGCGGATAGGGTCCATAGGTGTTTCCGTCGCCGATCTCGAAAAACCATTGGTCATTCATTGAGGTGGATCCAGAAAACTATCACGGGAATTACGCGGGGTGCTACCAAAGGGAAAAGTCGACTCCATTCTATTCCAACCTCGTTCGAGGCGGTAGCGCGAAGCTGCAAGCCAGTTTCTGTGTATTTCTTCGGGGCCCTGTTGTAGGGGTTATGAGGGACTTCCCAGCGCTGTTTCTCTTGGAGGCAATGCTTTTTTGTGGAAATCCCGGTGAGTTGCAAGGAAAATGGAGGAAACCGCAGCTCTTTTCACGTGCTGAAACTTGTTCATTCTAGCCGGCTTCTCTCATGAACTTTGGAATCTATCCACTCAGCCGTACCCACTTTGCCCTGTTGTGGGGAATTGCCCTCGGCGTTTGCTCAGTGGGCCCCTGCTTTGCGGCGATTGAAATCGTGACGACCGATGGTCGCGCGTTAACCGGTGAGATCGATACGCGGAGCGACTCGCGAACATTGTGGATCCGCTATGAGGAAGCGGGCATCATTCTAACTACGGCAGTGCCATGGGAAGATGTCGCAACATCTCGACTCGATGGCGAGCCAATAGCGGCAGCGGAAATCACCTCGCAGGTTTCACATCTCAAGACGAGCAATCCAGACGGATTTCTTACGGAATACGAAGTCTTCTCCCCAGAGAGCCAGGTGATCGCGGATAGTGCTCCGGCATACTTTCCGCGTACGCGCGTTATGAGCGTGGAGATCGACGCGAGATTGGCTAATCTTGATCGTACAGTGGAACCCGATGGGATTGTTTTGGCTGTTGCGCCGATTGATGCTCACGGACAAATCGTCCCCTTGTGTGGGAACATCACCGTGCGTTTGTTGGGAGAGCTCTTCGACCAGCACACCGGGAGAGCGAGTTTTCTAGAACTTGAACGATGGAATGCGACCGTTGTCGAGTCGATGTTTGTCGAGAACCTGGCAGAGATCAAATTGCGTTTCCGTAAGGTGCGACCGGAATTCGATCTCGGCCTTTGCACCTCAGCCTTGGTCCATGTGCGTCTCGGTGTGCCTGGGACAGGCAATTTTGAGGCCAGCATCCCGATGGACCTGCGGAAGTTCAACCCTTATCGAGAACAACTCCAGTATCAGGAAGGAAGCCGTTTTTTCAGCAACGAGCTTACTCACAACACTCGGCAAGTTGGTTTCCCCCCTTTTTCAAGAGGTTTCGCGCAGTCCTCTCGTGGCTGGTGAGAAAGTTCGATGCAGGCGCCTTTCGGTGAGGGAAAGGCGACTATTTTGCCAACGCGCTAAAGGTGGTGAGACATCTCCAGGGAGCTAGCAGGATGATAGTATTCCACGCAGCCTTCCCCGGCGGCAACGGCTAGGTTTAGCGCCGAGTGGGCATGGTGGATCGTTGAACCGGGCTTTTCGTTTCGTACCACTTCGGCGGCTCCAATGCTTACAGAGTAGGAGAGTCCCGCGTATTGGGTGTCACGATAAGTGAGGGCGTGGGCACAGATTCTCTCGAGCGGAACGGAAGCCCCTTGAATGGTTGTGGAGGGCATCAGAATCCCGAAGGTGTCCACCCCAAAGCGAACCACCAGGTCGGTCTCGCGCAGTTGCGCGCAAATGAGTCTGGCCGTCTTAGCCAAAAGACTTTTCTTCTTGTGAACCTGACTGAGAGGAGTTGGAGCATAGTGGTCGACGCGCACCAGTGCCACGACGAGTTCGGTCCCATAGCGACTACGCTCGGCAGTCCGGCGGCGCAATTCTTCGACCAGCACCCACTGACTAGGTAGGCCTGTCGTTTCATCGGCATACGATTCATTGAGTGAGGAGATTAGGCGTTCATTGGGAGTGTTGGTGTTCGCCGGGACGACGAGTTCTGTTCCTTGGTGACGACAAGACTGCCCATCGTGAAAAGAGACAGAGTTTCTACCAGCTTCCTTGGCAGAATAGAGGGCCGCATCGGCTCGTCTTGTCAGCGAGTCGATGTTATCATCACTCTGGTATTGAGCGAATCCAATGCTGACCGTCGTGCGCAGGGTCAACTTATTGAAGGAAAAGCGGTGCGACTCAATCAAGGTGCGGATTCGCTCAGCAACATCACTGGCTTCTGAAAAACTGATTCCGGGAAGTATGACGCTAAACTCTTCTCCTCCGTAGCGAACTCCCAGGTCGCACTTGCGAATAGTAGCTTGCAATATATCAGCCACTCCTTTGAGAACCGCATCCCCAGCAGGATGACCGTAGCGATCATTGAGTTTCTTGAACTGGTCGATATCGAGCATCAATAGCGTAACTGGGGTGCCATCACGTTCCGCCTGAGAGACACGACGCGTAAGTTCAAACTCGTACGCTCTACGGTTAGCGATGCCCGTCAGTGCGTCGGTAAGAACATCCTTCCGGTGCTCGTTGCGGAGGCTTTCAAGGGCTGCCCGCCAACCATCACTGAGCTTTCCCACGAGAACGGCGACCAGCATGATTGTGGCGGTCCAGACACAGTACGTCGGCAACAGATTTTCAGACAATGTTTGCGTCAACGGCCTGACGGTACCTGGTATTAAGACTACCGTAGCCGACAAGATACACAACAGCGCCATGAAGCGTGCCCGGTAGCACCCTAGGTAGAATCCCGTCAGCACCACCGGCACGTAATAGAGGTGCAGCAGCACGGGATCTTGTCGCTCATATTTCCACATGATGAGCGTGACCACCCCCACAGCTAGCAGGAGCGTGTACTCGATAAGCACGGTTCGCTTGCTCGCGATCGAGTCTATGTGTAACGGGAATCGAGGCATGAAAGAAATGGAATTCCGGCGAGATCGCTGGGCAGTTCGTGTGGTATGGATTGGTCCGATGGTCGTGTCGAAGGATGGTGAAGCTTCTGGCCCCCACAATTCGTCTGTTGAAGGTTAGGTCGCAGCAGCAAGAAATGGGAGTAAACACCAGTAAATAAGCGCTTTCAGGAGGGTGTGCAAGCTGGCGAATCGCCACAGGCTGCCCAACTAGTCAAGGGAATTCATGGAGACATGACACCCCCCATCGGGGGTACGCTCAATGGTTGGAGCAGGTCCTATCGGTCAGGTTGTAGCGGCTTCTGCCGCCCTGTTTTGGCGGCGCAGCCCCAATCAAGCGGATTCTTCGCCAAATCCGTCAAGAACCGTACTGGACAAAAGTCGTAAAAAAGGTCGGAATGCTCTTTTAGGCCGTCTGGAACTCTGCCTATAATGTTGGTTCGCAAGGGGCGCACTAGGTAGAAATACCTAACTAGCTGGGCTTTCTTGTCGATCCTGGCACATTCGCTTAGTCGGATGGGGACATTTTTCACTCGTAAACATCTGTGGAGATCGTAAGTAACATGATTCACAATCGCATGGAAAAGCGTCTGCGTTTTGAAAGCCTCGAACAAAAGCAATTGCTCGCTGCCGACCTGAGTGTCGCAGTGATTGGTGGCGATCTGGTCATCACCGGCGATGCCGAGCCGAACTCGTTTATTCTGCGGTCTGGAGATGATTTCAATGAGCAGTTCCAAATCGTGAATCGCATCTTCGGCGACACGATTAACGGGCAGCTAGACGATTTGTTCGTGTCCGGTGTTACGGGCAATGTCATCATCAACACGGGAGGTGGCGATGACGTAGTTCGCATTTTTGGTGATGGACCGGGTCCTCTTGAGTTTCCAGGCGACTTGAGGATCAATCTGGGAGATGGGGGGGACCAATTATTTCTGGGACATGCGGAATTTAATTTCGATTTTCAACTCCCCTTAGCGATTGGTGACGACTTGATCATCGAGGGGGGGGCTGGTGATGACTATTTCGAGCTGACGGCACTGCAAGTCACCGACGATTTTAACATTATTGACACCCAGGGATCGAATGCACTCAACATGCTTCCTGGTTTCTTCTTCGCTTTTAGTGACGAATCGACGACTGTCGGCGATGACTTCACAATCATTACGGGAAGCGGAAATGATGAAATTGGGATCGATCAAGCTGTCGTCGGTGACAATTTGTTCGTTGTCGTTGATGGAGGCGATGATGCGGTTTTCTTAGTCAATAGTGAAGTTAGTGGAACTACTTTTGTCAATCTAGGTGACGGTTCCGATGCGCTTGAGTCTGAGTCATTTGTCGCGGGTCACTCTCTCAATGTCATCGGTGGAGGGACCAATGATATATTTCTCTCAGGGGTCTCTAGCACTTCACATATTGCCATTGTTACCGCCAATGGTAACGACAACGTACATATCTCTGATAGCTCTACGCAACTGGCGATTATCACTACGAACGATGGGGAGGACCAGGTAGCGATAATCGATTCGGCCTTTGAGCAGTTGTTCGTCAAACTTGGCAAAGGAGACGATAGTCTTACTCTGGAAGGCGTTGAAGTAATCAAGTTGGCCTTGCTCAGCGGTGGCCAGGGAACCGATACCCTTGATTTGGGGGACAACGACTTCAACTTGGAGCTAGACCTCGGCTTCGAGATTTTTGACGAACTTTCGGTGTGACGTGCTGGAATAACCAGACGCTAGCGCGTCGCGGCTGATTTATCAGCCGCTGCGCGCTAGCCCACGGTTTTCTGGGTTGCTCAGTAGGCCACCTGCTTCCAGGTGCCAGGCACAATCTGCATATCGGCGCCCGCCGCAAAACCGGGAGGGGCACTGTCAAGAAATGTCGATTGATAGTTCAGGCTTATTTTCTTATCCACTAGAACTGTGCCCGTCACGACAATTACGCCGGTAAGTTTCGAATCTTGAGTCACAGCCAGGTTGCCGTCAATGTAAACGAGCCCGCTGATCATACTCGGATAGGAATCGGAGGTGTCATTGTCCGAAATGCCGTTGTCTGGAGTATGGGCAGGGTTGAAATTGATGCCCAAACTTTGTTCCGACAGGGGAAAGTTCCGGTCCCATTGCATTTCCACCAGACCCTGGGTCATGAGGGCAGGAAAGTTGGCGATTGCCGGTTGCCAATGAATGCTCTTAGCTATTTGTAGCTTTGCGGCAAGATTTACAATCACGAGTGTCGCCTCGATGCGCGCGTTTTCGATCAAGAGATTATTCCCTTGGCAGTCAATCACGTAGATGCCTTGGGAATTGGTCGCATTTGGAACGTAGGGGTTATGGCCTGCGGAGATTACCACATTTTCTATGGTAGCACCGGGGATCGCTGCCAATGGAATTGGGGTTCCATTCGCCAGGTAATACTCGAATACGCTGACCGGATCTGGCATCTCACGGGGGGGGGACTGATTCTGGTTCGCAGTACCCGTTACACTGCCGTTGATTGTGCCTGTCGACCAGGCATTCCCTTGGATACTCATTCCTCCGGCAATGGTGATATCGCTATTCGCGCTAACCGTCTGGTCGGTGGTCAAAATGTCTTGAATGCTGATCGGCCCCGAACTGTGGAGAGAGGCCTCCAGGCAATTGAGGCCGGCACCGGAGGGCTGGAGCAGCACTTCGACCACACTGGTGGCCCCCCCGGCAGTGCCCACTGAGCGGAGGGTAATAGAGTCTTGATTGTCGTCATTGAGATCGCCATCGTTGTCTGTGAGCGTGAATTCGAACTGTCCGGAGCCGGTAAGCGAACTGAGCGCACCGCTGGGTGTATTCGTCACGCCGCTCACATAATCGAGCCTCCACAAGGGGTTCGATTTGATTTTGCAGATTGCGAATTCGATGCCCGACTCGGCCATCAGCCGGGCCCGCGAGATCTCATCCACGGCGGTGACTTCGCGCAACTCAATCCGGGCAACGTGCATCGCAGCGATACTGATGACTGCCACGATCAGCGAGACACCCAACACAGCCACATAGATGGTCCCAGAGTTCCTGCGCGAAATGTGATTTGGCATGGAAAGTCCTCTTATTTTCCCCTTGCTTGCTTAGGGGGCGTCGCTCGCATGATTGGTAATATGGGAGCCGATGTAAGAAACCGGAGTTCCTACTCCCACTTGCAGGGTGGCTCCGATCCAAGTAACAGCAGTCATATCGATTGCCGGGGTCTGTTCCAACACCCCCCATTTCGAACGGTAGGCAGTCAAGGTGGTAACATTCCCCACAGGACTGGTAACCGTGACAGTAATTTTCTTCAAATTGGTATCCAGAATTCCATTGAGTCCCGTCAGCGGATCGAACCAATTCACGTCGACTTGTCGGCGCCAGTTCGCGTAGCCGGCAACGGCTGTTCCACTCTTCGATTTGACTCCCAGGGAGTTCCAATTATCGTAATCATCAACGTCGTCAAAGTCGGACCTATTGCTGGCGGATTCGCCTGTTTCTGTGCCGAGCACGAGACTATTGACCTCGGGATCCTCGTAAGGCATCGCAAGAATTTCGGTCATCAGCTCCATTGCCAGACTGGAACCCGTCAGCCGTGAGGCGTTGAGTCGCTGGGTGCGGTAAACGGAGCCCACGGTTTCCAGGGAAGCGATCAACGTCAGCCCAACCAAGAGCGATGAAATCGAAACCTCAAGCAAACTGATGCCAGCTCTGTGGTGTGCATGGGCCCGACAACGGTGAGTGCAAGAGTTAATCATGGGCTCATCTCGGGAGCAATCGCGATGGTGACACTCGTGTATTCTTCGGCACCAGTGAGTGTAAATATCGAGGTTCCACTATCACCTGCGGCCGCTTGAGCTAGATATCCAGCCCCTCCGGAGCTAGCACTCAAACTTGTGCTACTTCTGTCCATGGTGATTGGGGTATGTAACGGTAACCCGGGCAGGTCAACAGTAACCAACCGCCCATCAAAACCAGCCAACCGCAAGATCAGCGCGTTGTCTACTGTCGTGACCACCGCCGGACTCGGTACAGCAACCAATGCCGTGCCAGCCTGGGTCGTAAATGTATTGATCGGAGTTGCTGCGTCGTGGCCCGTGAATCGCATGATCCAGGCATAGGCTTGCTCGCTTGGGGCCCAATTAAACTGGTAACTACTCGGCTCGGATGAAGAGGCAAGCTTCCACCAGACACCGAAGGTTTGCTGGATCGGTGACACTCCCGTCGGGCCGATGGTGAGCAGATTCCAGCCAGCGGGACCATTCAGCGAAGTGGTGGCATTCCCATCGGTCGACACCGCGGCAATCAACAGGTCACCCTCGGCAGTGCCGGGGGGCCTGGTGATTGCGATCGTTGTTCCATTACTGGCCAGAGCTGCTTCTGTCATTTCCTCGAAGACGACATTACCTGCAACCGGCGCCGCAACCGAATCGGCCAACATCGTGCGGGTGAGCGCGGTCGTATTGAAACTTTGCACATCGGTGGCGAGGGTGACTACGGTTCCGCCATTGAATTGATACGTCAAAGGATCACCGAGAGTGCCAGACCAGGCATAACGGATGGTCTCGGGGAGATTGTCCCCGTTGCGGTCTGGCACTGTAAAAGTGAGTGCCGTAGCGGTACGCTCCGAAAACGCAATCGCTTCGTTGAGGTCTGTTGCCAGATCGTGCAGAACTACAGCCGCGGTTCGTGTTTGCTGCGAAGAATTGGCGTTCTCGTTAAGGGCCTGGCTCGAAATGTATAACGAGGATGCCAGCCCTGCGACAAGTAGGGTACTTGCCGCCAGGGAGATCGCTAGCTCGATTAATGTGAATGCTTGTCGTTGCATAGCTGAATTATTGCAATGAGGGATGATCGGCAGGGGAGGAAAAAGATAGCGATCACAATTCCTCCCCTGCCACAACTTCTCACAGGATAGTGATTTGCCCTTCGGCATTCACCAGGATGGTTTCGGTCTTATCGGCGGACTTAACGACGATCGTTCCTGCGTTATCGGGCCGTCCATAAATGTCGAAGCTGACGGTGCTGCTCCCCGCAAAATCAACGGTCTCCAACTGCGCATTGAACTTGCTGTCATTCAGCGAGACGCTATAGGGCTTGCCCCTCTGATTGATGTCGCCTACGCCTGCAAGAACGTAACTCTCGGCGGCCGTATCAAATGTGACGGTTTGAATGGAACTGGACTGTTGGGCGAGCCGCTGTGCGTAGGTAAGGTCACTTTTTATCCATTTCGCTGCCCCGCGAGCGCGTACCGATTTCAATGCACTACCGAACTTAGGGACAGCAATGCCTGCCAGGATTCCAAGGACTAAAAGCACAATAGCCAATTCTACGATAGAGAAGGCTGCCCGTCGCATTGCTTGGCCATCAGGGCGTCTCTGCAAATCTGACTGACAAAGGGGGGGTGTCGAGATGTCCATTTTCACTCTGTTGGTCTGTGAATCAAACGGCGACAGGATTCATTTCTGGTGTTGTGACGTGCGTAGCAGTAGCATGTTTTGTTCGCTTCGGCAGGGGAGGATGGCGATACGAATCACGGATTTCTTGAATATCGGGCATGATTCGCAGGAAGGCGTCGACGAGTTCGGCATCCCATTGCGTGCCGGCTCCCTCGGCAATGATGTTGATGGCTTTTTCAACGGGCATACCCGGTCGGTAAGTTCGATTGGAGGTCATTGCGTCAAACGCATCTGCGACTGCCAAGAGGCGACCCTCTAAGGGTGTTTCATCCCCGCGGAGTTTGTCGGGATACCCTTGGCCGTCAAAACGTTCGTGATGGTGGAGTACGCCCGGTAGTACATAAGCGAATTGTTCGAGTCCCTGCAAGATACTCCAACCTAACTCGGGATGTTGCTGAATTTCGGCAAACTCTTCAGGCGTCAGTGGGCCGTCTTTCTTCAAAACCGAGTCTTGGATGCCTATTTTTCCCAAGTCATGCAGCAGACCCGTCAGATAGATCTTCTCACAGGCATCCTCATCGAGTCCAATCTCAACAGCAAGTCGTTGGGCATAGAGCGCGACCCTTTCGCTGTGGCCACATGTATAAGGGTCACGCGAATCAATGGCTGATACCAAGGAGCGTACGACATTAACGAGCAGCTTTTCGCGTTCTTCAAACAAGGAGAGGTTGTTGGAGTGCGAACCCAACATCGCCGCCGCAGTGGTCAGAAGTGATGTTTCCCGAGAACCGAGTTCGTTCTGACTTAGGATCCACTTCGGCTCCGATAGATTCTCCGTCTTTTGCTCATTGCGATTGATTGCCACTAACCAACCAATTCGCGTGAGCGTAGTCGAGACCGGGACAATGATCAACTCTCGGATCGAGCGAATGCCGTAGCCCAATTCAAGAGGTTTGATTCGATTGCGTACCAGTGGTTTTCCGTTCAACTGGTTAGATATGCTGTCCGTAACGGCTTCGACTTTCCAGTTGGCAAGCGTTGAAATTGTTTTAGCCGATGTGCCCCAAGAGGCACAAACGACTGACTTACCGTCATGATTTTCTAGAAAATAGAGTTGTTCGATTCCTACAAGCTGACCCAACAGCGACAAGGTATAATTGGTAAGTTGCGTGAGCCCCTGATTGTTGTTCTCAAGAGTAAGATGCTCGGCCATGGATCTCAGGAAGGTGAGTTCCTCGAAGTCTTCGGTCACTTGTCGTAAGAAGACTGCATTCTCTTCACGGAGCCCCTCTAACTCCTCCTGCTGCTGTTCCGCTCGGAGTGTCTGATTGAGAGCATGGAGCAATAATTGAGGAGAACTCTCTTCGACGATTGCGGTGAGGACCTGAGAAGCTCTCGTTTTCGAATCCTTCCATGGCATGGCAACGAAGGTAACACCAGCGTCGATAGTTTCGCTGGCAGGGCGACGCGTGTTTCGCACCTTCGAGCAGATGTCATAAACGGTGTCGAGAGAGAAAGCGTTGCAATCGAAATCGCCGGTTTTGCATTCCCAATGATCGCCAGAGAACTCCCAAGTGGCGAAATGCGTATCAAGCGCCTCTTCTAATTCTCGAAGATGTCGAGATTCAGGAGCAGTGCTCAGTCGATGCTCTACAAGCTCGGTTGTCATGATGCGATAACTCCGGCCAACTCTCAACGATCCAGGGTGGCAGTCCTGTAGGTCTCGATGGGAAGTGCAATGCAAGGCGAGTTCATGTCAATTATTCACATACGAAGAATAGCTTAGAGTTTTCGATTGGAAGCTATTTCTGGCAGGCAGAGGGACGATTGTAAGGTCGGTAAGGAATAGGAAGGCAATGTTCGAAGGAACTTTCGCACGATCTGAGCAGCCCGATGGAAAAAATGAGCTATTTATTTCTAAGTACCGTTTAGTTAGAGAAGATCATTTCTCAAACTATTTGTGCGGTGGCCATTATGCAAGCTAAGTTTTAGTGCCGCTAACGGCAGACTTTTACAATGAGTAGCAAAACAAGAAGAGGACTGATCATGTCTCGCCAGAGAAATGCATTTACCCTGATTGAACTTGTGGTTGTGATTTTGATTCTTGGGATTCTCGCTGGAGTGGGAGCCCCCAAGTTATTTTCGACTTCGGGCGTTGCCACAGAGAACGGACTCCGTCAGACGTTGTCCGTGATTCGCGATGGGATAGAACTCTACTCAGCCGACAATGCTGGTAGTTTTCCTGCTTGTACGGGTGATGGAACCGGTGCTGGCAATTTTCACGAATTGATGAAGACCTACGTTCGCGGCAACTTTCCCACCTCCCCCGTGGGTACCAAGGACAACTTGATCACAGTCTCGGCTGCTGATCCCGCTGTAGCGGACGATGCGACTGGTTGGATGTACAACCCGACGACTGGTGAATTCATTTGCAATAGTACCGCGGCAACGCCAACCAACGGTGCAGTGACCTTCGACAAACTATGAATGTTGGGTCCCAAGATTTACTCCAATAGTGTCTGAAGATCAGACAAGGTGGTACTCAGACGATGGGCCATAGAGCGCTAATTGTCGACGATAACATTGCCCTGGCACGCGTGACCCAGTTTGCGCTGGATCGCGCGGGTTTTGAGACTCAGATAGCTCTGAACGGCCAAATGGGCTTGGAATTAGCCCAGGAGTCGCAATTCGATATTGTGATAACCGACCAACAGATGCCGATCATGTCCGGGATCGAATTGTGTCGAGCGCTGCGAGAGTTGCCCAACTACTTTGATTGCCCCCTCATATTGTTGACCGCGAAAGGTCTGGAACTGGAACTTCCCAAACTGCGTGAGGAAATAGGTATCAATGGCGTCTTCTGTAAGCCCTTTAGCCCGGCTGCAGTGGTCAGCGAAGTGAAAGAACTCTTGAACACTTGCGTGCAGGTCCCAAGTTGATTGCTCCCATGCTCAGATTGCAGAGAAACCATGTTTGTTCGCCGTACCAATCTGGGTTTGCCACGTCGGGTCGTTGCCTATTACTTACTGTTCTGCGTTATTGCAATAACCTGGTTGGCTGCTGGCGTACTGGTCACGACCCATTCGGTACTTAGCAGCAGAAATGTCAGTACGTGCCTCTCGAGGCTGGACAAACTCTCAGCGGCAATCGAGCTCGAAACCCTCCGAAATGGAACGGAGAATCTGCAAGCGATCCTCGTTCGTGCCAGAGCCGAGTCGGGCCTCGATTACTGTGCCATCGTGTCCAATGATGGCTACTACTGTGCCCATACACAAGCGAATTTTATTGGCAAATTGGCGTCCGAGCGCGAAGGGAGTCATCTCCAATGGGGCGGCTTCAAGGGAGTTCGGTTTACGAACTCCGCTGGCTCGCAAATCAGCGAATACCAGTTGCCTCTGAATGCCAACAATCAGCCTGTGGGTACCCTGCAGATAGGTGTTATTGAGCAAGATGTCTGGCATACCGTCGCGTCAGTAGCCCCTCTTGCCCCGGTGGCCATACTTATTCCCCTGGCACTCGTTGGCCTGGGGGCGCTGGTTCTCTCCCGATTGACGAGTCCCCTCGATGAAATCAGTAAGCAGTTGCAACAGGTAGCAGCACTGCCTCCCGGGACCCCTGAAGTCGTTTCTCCTATCCGCGTCGGAGATGCCACTTCTTTAGGATGGAACCGTCTCGTTAGCTTGCTGAAACGGCAACAGGTGGAACCTGACAATCAGTCGCTTGAAGCGAGACTTCTGGAAGCCACTACCGCACGACGAGCCAATCAGGACCGCGAAATTTTAGAGAGTATTCCCGATGGTATTGCGATGACCGATATCGAGGGGCGGATTACCTTCGCTAATCGAGCGGTTGCTGCATTGCTTGGCGAGGAAGTCTCTGAAGGTGTTTCGATTCAAACCTTGCTGAAAGATATCGACGAACAGGCAGGGCAGTTGGCAGACTACGTCCCTGATGGTCGCCCCGCGGTGTGCGAAATTCATCGCCAGGGTACGTTGGCCGATCGCATCATTCGCGTTTCGCGGCAAGGCATGGAAAGTTCGCGACAGGCAGGGCAAGTGTGGTGCCTGAGAGACGTTACGCAGCAAAAACTATCCGAAAAAATGCGTGATCAATTCATCGACACGGCAACACACGAGCTGCGCACGCCCCTCTCCAACATCAAGGCTTATACGGAAACGCTGGTCACTTGTGATGAGATCGATGTCGAACAGCAGAAAGAATTCTGCAACATCATCAACAGCGAAGTCACTCGTTTGGCTAGGTTTGTCGACGATCTGTTGAGCATCAGTAGTATGGAAATGGGTTCACTCACTATCGAGAGACAAAAAGTCGATACGGCACGTCTCTTTGAAGAAGTCATCGATAAAGTCCAACATCTGCTCGAACAGAGGAAAATCACATTCGTCAGCGAACTTCCCGAGAAAATGCCAGAAATCAAGATCGACAAGGACAAGATCCTTGCCGTCCTGGTCAATCTATTGGGCAATGCGGCCAAGTACACCCCTGTGGGTGGTCACGTCACATTGCGAGTTCAAATCGATCGTGCCAGCCTCGAATTTGCCATCGTCGACACGGGTGTGGGGATCGCAGCCGAAGAAGTGCCAAAGGTATTCGATAAGTTTTTCCGCAGTGCCGACCCCCGTGTGCAAGAAGAAACGGGAACTGGCTTGGGGCTCTCGCTGGCACATGAAGTGGTACAGATGCATGGCGGCGAAATCACGGTCGAAAGCGTCCTCAATCAGGGCACCACGTTCTTGGTATCCATTCCCCTGGAAGGAGCGTCTTGATGTTTGCGATCAGGTGTCAAGGTGCCGTGGAGGTGATTGTTCCGAACGTGCCACTCACGGGGGAACATGCCGATGAGTTACGCGAAACCGTTCAACATTGTCTCTCCGACGGACTTCCCATGGTGGTGCTCAATCTTCACGACGTACCGCTAATCGATAGCGCTGGGTTGGAGTCGCTCTTGGATATTCGAGATAGTGTCCACTCTCGTGGTGGCAGCGTGAAGCTCGCTGCATTGACTCCCTTGAGTCAAGAGATCCTGCGAGTCAGCGGAGTCGTGGAACATTTTGAGGTGTTCCCGGATGACAAGGCTGCCGTGAGGAGTTTTGTCCAATGAGCGTTATCACCGTCGCGGAGCAGCAGCAGGATCAGATCGAACAATACACGGTTCCCCTGGGTGCCAGCGAGGACGATCCGGCCTTGAATCCACTCTCCAGTCGGGGGCCTTTAGGGCAGCGACTCTTGAGTGCCGATCTGATCGGCGAGGAAGAACTCGAATCGGCACTACGCCATCAGGCGCAAAACGGCCACAGGTTAGGCGAATCACTGCTGGAGTTGGGATTCGCCAATGAAGAACAACTATTGCCGTTTGTGGAAACACAAATTGGTGTGATCGGAGTACGCCTACGGGAAGGTATCCTCGATCCAATCGCGGTCCAAATCATTCCTCAACCCCTAGCCGAAAAGTTGGGAGTGCTAGCCTTATTTCGGGTGCGGAACCAACTTGTCGTGGCCATGGATGATCCGTCGAATCTGGACGTCATCGATTGCATCGAAAAAGTCACAGGGTTCGACGTGCGTCCGGTGTTCGCTTTCCGGGCTTCCATCTCGCGAATTTTGCAGCGTGCTTATGAAGAGGGGTTTCACGTCGACACGGTTACTGCTGACATGGATGAATCAGCAGTCGAACTTCAGCTCGACAGTGCCGAAATGGACGTGGCTTCGGTGCATAACCTGGTGGATGGAAGCCCCGTCATCAACCTTGTCAACTATCTCATTTTGCAGGCAATACGCAAGCAGGCGAGCGACATTCATATCGAGCCAAGTCGGAAGTTTGGCACGGTTCGATTTCGTATCGACGGACAATTGATCGAGATGTTGCGACCCCGTCGAGATATCTTTCCGGCAATCGTCTCCCGTATCAAGGTGATGGCCAAACTCGACATCGCCGAGCAGCGCACTCCGCAGGATGGCCGGTGTCAGGTCGTGGCAGACGGCAAAGAAGTGGACTTGCGAATCTCGACACTGCCAACAGTCCTTGGCGAGAAGATCGTGATTCGTGTCCTCGATAAGGATCGTTTGACCTTCGATCTTGACCGACTCGGGATGCCAAGCAGAGTGTTGGGAATGGTCAAGGAATTGCTGAAGAAGCCCTACGGCCTGGTCTTGGTGACTGGACCCACAGGTAGCGGCAAGACAACCACACTGTATTCTGCGCTGGAACTGATTAAGTCGGTACATCACAACATTGTCACGGTAGAAGACCCCGTCGAGTATCAGATTGAGCTGATCAACCAGGTGCAAGTGGACGCCGGCAGAAACGTGAGTTTTGCCACGGCACTGCGTTCGATTCTGCGACAGGATCCCGACGTAATCATGGTGGGCGAAATCCGTGATGCCGAGACTGCCAAAGTTGCCGTTCAGGCTGCTCTGACAGGCCACCTCGTGTTGAGTACGCTCCATACCAATGACAGCGTGAGTGCCATCACGCGCATGACGGACATGGGAATCGAAGGTTACAAGCTCGCTGCGGCACTGCAAGGAGTGATTGCGCAAAGGCTTGTGCGGACGATCTGTCCGAATTGCCGAAGCTCCTATTATCCTAGCGCAGAATATCTCGATGCCTTGCATTATGAGGGAGACAAGCGACGGAGTTTCTCGCGCGGGCTTGGTTGCCGTGATTGTTTTGACACGGGCTTCCAAGGGCGCATTGGCATCTATGAAGTACTACCTGCTGAAGGGGAATTACGACGGCTTATTGGCGAGGGTGCTACCCTGGAAGCGGTGCGTCAGTGGTTTCAAGAAAAAGGATTACCGAATCTCTTGCAGTGTGGGCTGGGACTTGCGGAAAAAGAAAAGACCAGCCTGGAAGAAGTCGCCCGGGTGGCATTTGTTGAATAACCCCTTGGAAGAGAACACACGCGCTAATCGCAGAATTTAACCATGAATGCCTATAACACCACTTTTGGAAAACCAGCGATCCAACCTGCTCAAGCCGAGCGTGCAGACAAGCGATCCGGACTAGAAACGGCGGATCTTGCTAAGTGGAAGTCCTCGGCTTTGGCGCTCGAGCAGAAGTCTGCGAAGCGTCGCAAACCCGTGCGATTGCAGCATATTGCTGAGTTCACCGCCCAGTTGTCGATTATGCTGAAATCGGGGATCGATGTCTCGACGGCGTTGGGTTCCCTGGCTGCGCAGAGCCATAAGTCCCCTCTGGCAGACACACTGCTGCGCGTGCATCAGACGGTGTTAGCAGGCAGTACGTTTTCAGAATCGCTACGCCGACACGGTTCGGTTTTCGACGCTGCGTTTGTCGCTACGGTTGCTGCTGGTGAAGCTTCGGGGTCCTTGGCTGATGTCTTGGTCCAGTTGTCCCAGATGCAACGGAGCGAACTCCGCAACCGTCGCACCATGAAAGCGTTGATGACCTATCCCGTGTTACTGTTGGCGGTATCGACCTCGGTAGTCGCAGGTTTGGTAATCTTCGTGCTGCCTCGCTTTTCCGGAATCTTCGCCCAATATGATGTTGCCCTGCCAATCATCACGCAAATACTGATTTCCTTGGCCGATGAGCTACGTGACCGTTGGTGGTTCTGGGTCCCGCTTACGATCGCGCTTGTCGGCGGCGGGCTCATGTGGCGCAAAACTGCCGCGGGAAGACAGGCATTAGATCGCATGTGGGTCAATACGGCCGTGGTTCGAGACGTTTGCCGCGCCCGATTGACGGGGCGAGTTTGCCGATTGATGGGCATGATGCTTTCCAACGGAGTACCGATTTTAGAAACGCTACGACTGACTCGCGATGCCATTGAGAACTCGTTGTATCGGGACCTACTCGTACGACTCGAAGACTCCGTCGTGAACGGTCGCAACCTGGCGAGTGTCCTGCAATCCGCCGAGATCGTGCCACTCTCAGCCCGCGATATGTTGGCCACGGCGGAGAGTACCGGAAATGTGGCTGAAGTCAGCAAACTCTTGGGAGATTATTACGAGGAAGAAGCTGAAGCAAAGATGCGACAACTCGTGGGTTTGATCGAGCCAGCCCTGACCGTGGGTATGGGGCTCGTCATCGCGGTGGTCGTCCTGGCGGTCATGCTGCCGGTCTTCGATCTTTCTAGTCTGGCCAATAGCGGACACTAGCCTTTCCAGAGAAATTAGCCAATTCAAGTTACCTACACGCAACCAGAAATCACACGTCCATGTTTCGTCGTCAACAAACCGGTTGGATAGGAATCGACATTGGCAGTGCCACTGTGAAGGTTGCGCAGTTGGCTCGGAGCGGGAATGCACTGCGAGTCGTCGCGAGGGCAATCGTGCCGCGGTCGGTGCCTGAAGTCACTGAACAACTTGAAGATGACATCGAGTCTTTGCCGTCGGCGTCCGGTGAGATCGGTGCCGCGGTAGCGTTGGCCAGTGGGCTTCGGGGGCGGCGAGCCGCTCTGACCATGCCAATGGGACTCTGCGACATTCATCACCTGGATAGTCTGAACGACGTCACTGATGATCTTGAGGCCGTCGTACGGCGAGCCATCGAATCGGCGACCCAAGCCTCAGCCGATCACCTACAATTCGATATTTGGCCGGCTGAATTCCACGACGGCACCGATCAACCCATCCGCTGGAACGTGCTGGCTGTGGCTCGACCGTGGTCTGACCAACTCTATTGGGATGTTGTTGAGAATGGGTTCGCCTGCCAACGAATCGACGGGCTCCCTCATTCGTTGGCGCGGGCGGTGGGATTGGGCCTGGCCACTCCGCACATGCTTCCCGTAGCAACGCTCGACTGGGGCGCGAGTCAGGCGACCTTCTGCGTTGTGCATGAAGGGCGACCCGTCTATGCAAGAGTTCTCAAGGATTGCGGTCTGGATCGCGTGACTCGTTCGCTTGCTGATGGTCTCGGTGTTCGAACGGAACAGGCCTACGGCTTATTGCAACAATATGGCCTGAGTGGTTTGAAGCTACGCCATGCCGATGAGATGTCCCTCGTCGTTGCAGAGCTGGTTAAAGAACCTCTGGGTCAGTTGGAGCGCGAGTTATCACGCACGCTTTCCTATCTGAACGGATTACGTCGCACGATTCTTCCGCAAAAAGTCTACGTATTTGGCGGCGGTGGGCTGATTCATGGGGTGGCGAAATACTTGACCCGCCAACTAAAAATTGAATCACAGGTGTGGGAATTGAATCCTACCCAGTTTGATAGCGATACCTTCGTTGCGAATAGCCAATGCATGTTTGGGCCTGCTCTTGCCTTGTCGGCTTTGGCCTGGGAGGAATCATGAGTCGTGCGATCAATCTTATGACTCTGTATGCACGTCGTCGCGAAGTCTATCGCGCTCGATTTAGGCAATGGCTGAAAGTCTCCGGTGCTCTGTTGCTGATCTTAGCCATGGTAACTGCAACGCACTCCTATTGCGTTCGAAAAACAACCCTCGAACAGCAACTGCTGGAAACGACACTTGAACCGATCAATCATCTGAAAGAGTCCAACAAACGACTCGCCAAACAAATCGCCGCGATACGCGATGAAGAGCAATTTGTCCTGGCCCTCTCCAGCAGGAAACCTACCGTCATGTTACTAGGAGTACTGGGAAGTGCCGTGGCAAAGGTTGGCGATCGTGCGTTTTTGGAAAAAATCGAAATCTCCAGTTCCGAACGAGCTACCTACTCACAGCTCAACTCGCCGATGGTGTTGGACATCGCTGGATTGGCCGACAATAAATCCGCCGCAGGCCAGGTAGCGGAAGAGTTGCAAATGTCGATTCCGTCCGGCACGGTGGAAATGACGGCAAACAAAGAAACACGCATCAAAAACCTGCCAGTGTACGATTTCTCGCTGCATTGTACTTTCCAGAACTAACAAAGGCTCTACCGTGAGAAATAGCCAGGACAAACAAGTGGAACTGTTGGGGTGGGCGCTCCATGCGGCAGGTTGCCTCGTGGTCATCGCGATTGTGGGGGCTTATTTTGCGTTCGTCACACGACCGCTCAATACTCAGATGGATCAAAGTGCTTTAAGAGTCTCTCAACTCAAGCTTCTTCATGAGCGAGGTCCCCAGGTACGTGCTGCCTATAGTCAGAGCAAAGAGGAGTTGCAGTCTTTGAAAGAATCGGTCGAGGAAACGTTACTTCGCTTGCCAGAAAACCTGGATGAGGATGAGTTCATTGCACAAGTCAATTCCGTCGCTCGCGCCACTGGAGTAGTGATTGTGGGCTACCAAATGGGTCCCACGGAGCAACTCACAAGCTACTCGAAAGCAGAGTTAACATTCCAATGCAACGGTAGCTTTGCCAGCATCTGCCGTTTTCTCGATGAAGTTGACCATCTTCCCAGGCTTACGGAAGTTTCCCGATTGGAGATTGAGACAGACAAGAATTTGGAAAGGTATCCGCTTCAGGTAGATTTTGTCTTGTATTTTGGGGGTTCATCCCACGATAGAAGTATGAGAGGGGGAGTCTTATGAGTGAGCCCACTTGGATGCAGAAATCGGGGGCGACTCCTGGCAAGCTAGCACTGGTAGGCTGCCTGTCAGTTGGATTTGTCTTCGTACTGTGGAAGGCACAGTCCGGTGGAGCTGATGAGACATCGGTCCCTAAAAGTCCTCCTCGATCAGTTGTGCCTCAGGAGGCGGCAGTCACAAAAAAAGTCCTCGTCCCGAAAATAGGTGACACCGAGCAAGCAAAATCGCAATTACAGCATGCGTGGCCAGCGATGCCGCTCGAAACTGTAGTGGAGAAAGATCCATTTGCAATGCCGTTGTGGTACCTGGCAACCATGGACAGTGTGGCGACAAGTGCCGATGGAGCAGCGAAACAAGCAGAGCAACTGCTGGAAAAACTTCGAAAAGAGCAGGCGAAAATAATTGTGATCGCAAATGGAGAACGCATTGCCACGATTGGAAACGAAAGCTATCGAGTAGGTGATGCTGTTGCGGGATTTGAGGTTACGGAAATCAATAGGGATGGGATTGTGCTCACAGAAATTGATCGCTGAGTACACCCCATGCGGCATCTGACCGCAACCAAAATAGGAAACAGGAGGAAACGGAGCTAACCGGGAAGAGAAAGAAATGGATAAGAGGAACACGAGTTTTCGCTAATCTTCACAAATCAATGCTAATCGAATTAGTGAAGAATAAGTGTTCCACCATACTCACCTGCTTGTTACTCCCATTGAATAGGTATGCAGAGAACAATTAAATGCAGAGGACGCCATGACGCGGAAATGCGCTGAGAATTCTCGTGTTTTCTTTGCCTGCGCTTTCGCATTCTCCGTGTCTTCAAGAAGCCAATTAAGAGCTGCGACTGATTGATTCGTTGGTAACATCGAGCAGGATATGATTTTGGTGGGGGGAGTACAGAGTGGCTCAGATCTGAGGCACCGGATATTTTGTCCGGTAGTCTTGTGGTTGGTGTCTATCCTGATCTCAATGCCAGCTTGGGGGCAATCCGCTTCTAACTCGGAAGAATTGTCGGTGCAAAGTAAGTTTTTGCGCACTACTGGCGGGCAGATAGCAAGTCCCTCTAAAGAAGAGGAGACGGAAGCCCCAGCTAAACCAGCGGCTCTTACCTCCCCATGGACTTCCGTAGGATTGGACGCACTCCGGCAGGCAGTGGGGGCAGGGAAAACAGCCAACGATACACTTCCGGCACCACCGAATAGTTCTGAGGCTTCGACTCTGAAGCAGCACAAACTACCCCTCGCTGAGGTCGCGGCAGAGAATATCCAAGTCAAGGAGGATGCCGGGCTGATTTCGCTTATGGTCCGCGATGCTCCTTTGCGGCAGGTGATTGCCTTAGTCGCTGAGACGCAAAAGCTGAACATCGTGTTCGCCTCACCAGCAGAGGTTCCTGTCACGGCTTCGTTCGACCGCATGCCCTGGCAGCAGGTGATGGAAGCCTTGCTTGCCATCTCAGGCCATACCTGGACGATGAACGAAGGGATTATCTATGTCACAAATATCGAAGCTGCTAGTTTTGTATCTCCCCAAGCGGGTGGCCTGGTCGTCGAGGTTTTTGAACTCGACTTTGCTTCAGCAGTGGACGTCGATCAGACTGTCAAAGGTCTATTATCACCTGCTGGCAACAGTTGGCTCGTAGAAACCAGCTCAGAAGACAATCGGCGTACTCGTGAAGTAGTCGCGGTATTCGACTATCCGGCAAATGTCGCGCGGATCAGCGACTACATCTGTCAGATGGATCAGCCCCCCCGGCAAGTATTGATTGAAGCCAACATTTTGCAAGTGACACTGAACGATGATTGCCGTAGCGGCGTTAATTTTGAGCAGATCACGAGTTTCTACAACAATAAGGTCGGTTTTGGGTTTCTCTCGGCAGGTTTGTCAAACCCCACTGGGGGCGTCAATGGACCAGCAACAAATTCCACGTCGTTTATCTCTGTCGATGGGACAGCATTAAATGGATTCGTGCAGCTTCTGGAGTCGACGCTTGACGCAAAAACTCTGGCCTCCCCCAAGTTACTTTCGGTAAGCGGTCAAGAATCGAGTATTCAGATCGGCGACCAACTGGGATATTCACAAGTCACTACGAATGTGAACCAAACGACGCAACAAAATATCCAGTTTCTGGATACGGGTGTCATACTGCGTGTTTTACCGCGGATTACTCGCGATGGGCGGGTGTTGATGAGGGTCAAGCCCGAAGTCTCCAAGGGACAAGTCAATCAAGAATCTCAAATACCGTCGGCGCAAACTGCGAACGTGGATACGAGTATCCTCCTCAACGACGGCCAGGGGATGGTGATTGGCGGACTGATCCAAGAAGAAGACAGCAACACTCAGGCCAAACTCCCATGGTTCGGTGATTTGCCTTACGTGGGGATTCTGTTCCAGAATCGTCAGACCGTAAAGAAGCGAACCGAGATCATCGTCACCTTGGTACCTCACGTCCAGCCGTACAATCCCATCGTGGACGCTCGTGAATCGAATAACTATATGCGCACCCAAGAGCGTCTGCTCACAGGTCCTTTAGTACGAGTGCCACGGCCTTATGAAGCACAACTTTATGATACTTTCTTGAATCCGCGTCACCCGCTAGCCACGATTCATGCCAGTCATCATGCCGTGCCCATGGTATCGATGGTGCCGGTTCCCCTGCCCCCTGTCGATGAAACTTGGGATTGCCCACCGGGGGGGGGACGATCAGACACTGGCGAAATTGTTTTCCCCGAGCAACCAACGCCAGAATTCAATTACCAGAAGTAGAACTCCCCAATAGGACTCCACCAATTACCTTTTTCCCAAGGGAGAATTTTACTATGGCCAATCGCTTGAATCTTCCGGAGGACCTGGAACTGCTCGTCGAGAAAAGAGAGAAGGAGCGTCGTCAGCAGGAACTTCAAGATGCGGAAGAGTCTGCGTCCAACAATCATGACGGGCAATCAGCAAACGATCGTCGGCATGGGTTGGGACGTCGCGCTGAAGATCGCAGCTAGTCTGCCCGGTAGAGTATCTATGAACACAGCCTACGACGGAAGACACGCGATGCTTCAATAATAACCAACGGCTTCCGCCGCTGGCTAGAAAGACTGAAGCCCCGGTTTATTCGTCGCTGATTACGACTTTCTCGATCTTGTCGCCCTGCTCGATTGCATCGACGACTTTTTGGTCGTCACCCAGCACGCGGCCAAAGACCGAGTGTTTGCCGTCGAGCCAGGGGGTTGCCACGTGGGTGATAAAGAACTGTGAGCCGTTCGTGTTGGGACCGGAATTCGCCATCGATAACACACCAGGGCCGTCGTGCTTCAGATCGGCGTGAAATTCGTCCTCAAACTTGTAGCCAGGTCCTCCTGACCCCGTGCCTTGCGGGCAACCACCCTGCACCATGAAGTCTTCGATCACGCGATGGAATTTGAGGCCATCGTAAAAGCCATCCTCTGCGAGTTTGACAAAGTTTGCCACCGTCTTGGGCGTTTTGTCTTCGTGCAATTCAATGCGGATTTCGCCGCGATTGGTGGTGATTGTGGCAACTTTCATCCTGTCGTCCCGTCCTTACTAAAACAAAGAAGTCTTCGGCTGGCAAAATTGCTCAGCTCAACGAAGCACCAGGATGGCACCCGTAGGCAGCTTTCGCAACCCCTCATGCAGTGAAATCGCGGTTTTTACGTGCGAAACGCGTGTCCCAGCGCGACCGCAATGGGCACAAACACGAGTAGTGGTAGCCAGGCTGCGAGTGTGGGCCGCAGGAGGCTCAGTCCCCCCAGCGACTGGCAGACAAGCGTCACCATCGAGAAGGAAATCCCCGCCAACAGGCAAATGCTGATCGCCACGAAAACGTTTCGGTTGCGCCGCGAAAACATCAGCGGCAGCCCGAGCATGAGCATGGTCGTGTCCATGAAGGGCTGCAAGATACGAGTGTGGACGGCGACGCGTAAATCGGTCCCGGGTTCGGTACTGGGTTCATTCAGCTCACGGAGCATTTCTCCAATCGAAGCGTAACGTCTCCACGACGAACCGTTGGCCAGTAGTTCGAAGGGAACGTTCGAGACCACAAATGCCTGCCCAGGTTTGAGCCACGCTGCATCTTTATGCGTAACGACCAGCACGCGTCCTTCACTGCGGAGCGAAGAGACCTTGTTGATATTCCCCGGCACACTGACTTTATCAAGAAGATATCCCGCGGGATGATCGGCGGTGCGATCCAAAAAGTAGCCATTCTCAGCGACTAGTTGCTTGCCAAACTTCGAGAGCGAGTCGGGCAAAACAAAGGTTGGCTTAACGATCCGCCGCTCTTTGGCAACCGTCTTGTCGCCCCCGAGGACGATTTCGGTTTGGCCGTCGAAACGTGGTTCCAGATCGCGTAGTTCACTTCCGCTCAGGTCTTTTGTATCGCGAGTGAGCTCATTGCGGACCTGCGGTATTACGAACTCACGATTTAACATACCCAAGAAGCTCACCATGACAGCCGCGATGAGAATTGGTCGAATGGCGCGGAACTTGGAAATCCCTGCCGCCATAATCGCCGTGAGTTCTTGATGGCGTTGCAGCCAGGTCACTGTGAACATCGCGGCAATCATCGCCAGGATCCCACTGGTGCGGTCAAATAGATCGAATGACTGATAGGCGTAATACTCACTAATCGCTCCTAGCAGGCTCCCCCTCTCTTCTGCATAGGACGAAAAACTATCGAGATGCTGGAAAGCGTCGATCACGACATACAGTCCACCCAGACTCAGAAAGCAAATCACAAAGATCTGCAAAAACTGGCGCAGAACATAGCGGTCGATTATGGTCATCGGCAAGAATCGCTGGTTGGAGACGTAGATTGACGAGAGCCCGTGGGGCGGGAGAGTAACGGAGCCGGTTTGCTAGCGTCAAGAGAACCGTGTTTGGCCCAATGACGGCACTGCTGGCAGAGAGTATCCTATGGGGTAAGATAACTGAGTCGGTGAGTAAGCATTGTAGTCAGGAACGTCCATTTTTTCCGGTTTCTTCCTATGCAAATCTCGAAAACCAACTGGCTGCACCGTCTGGGCAATCGATCGCTTGATCTGTTGTTTCCGCCGAGTTGTCTGAATTGTGCGGCCGAGATGGAGGTGCTCTCTTCGGATGGCGAAGTTTGTGCGGATTGCCGTGAGCAGTTGTTGGCTCCTCAGTTCCCTGTTTGCCAGCGGTGCGGTGCGCGGGTTCCCGAGCTCATTGGATCGATGGCAACGTGTCCCCGATGCGAAGCCGATAAACTTCACTTTGATTCCACACTGGCTTTGGGACCTTATGAGGGCATTCTGAGAGATTTAGTCCTGAGAATGAAAAACGATCGCAGTGAGCAATTGGGGCGATTATTTGCCCGATTGATTCTTGATCGATGGGGCGAGGAACTTCGGCGACTGCCGATTGACGCGGTTGTGCCGATTCCGATGGCCCCTAGGCGACGCTTGGCACGGGGAACAAATCCCCCCGAGGTGATTGCCAGGCAAATCGCGGCCGAAATCGGCTGGAATCACTATGCTCATTTCCTTAAGTGTCGCCGTAACTCTCTACCCCAGCACGGTTTATCTCGCTCGGGCAGATTTCGAAATGTCCGCGGTGGCTTGAGCATAGCCAGGGGCTATCATTTAGAGTCCCCCCATATCCTGTTGGTAGACGACGTATTGACGACGGGTGCTACATGCAGTGAAGCTGCTCGCATCTTGAAGAAGCATGGAGCGGTGTGCGTGACAGTCTTGGTAGTGGGCCGAACATCTGACACTTAAAACGATCAAACCAGCACCAAGTTCAGCTAGTTTGACAAACCACAGCGAGAACTGACTTGTTTCTCTGCCAACGAATCGCACAATAGGGGCACATGGAATCCAACCCTCAGTCGACCGATCCGCCAATAAAGACTCTCGACCCCTTCCGCCGGGCCGTGCTGAGGGGGCTTGGGGTGTTGTTGCCGCCACTATTGACCATCGTCATTTTCTTGTGGGTGGGAAACACGGTCAACAATTATTTGCTCGAGCCGATGGAGACGGGGACACGAGAACTGCTGATCCGCCATTTTCGCGGGGATATTCGCAGTCGCCAAGATGTCACAGAGACGGAGATTCGTGATGGCGAAGATGCCAATGCTATGCGACCTTACCAGTCGATGCCCGACGAGCAACTCGTTCCCTCGAGCTATTACGATTATGTTGCGGAGCATTCCGGCAGACCGCTGCCTCAGGCAACCACCGCTGACGAGTTAATCCGCGAATACGTAAATCGTCGGTTCTTGCCTCGCTACATCGTGATTCCGACATTCCTCTGCGTGTTTCTGCTGATTCTGTATTTGCTTGGAAAATTTTTGGCGGCAGGTGTTGGACGCATCTTCTGGATTCAAATTGAACGGGTCATCCACAGGCTCCCCCTCGTGCGGAACGTGTATTCGTCTGTCAAACAAGTCACGGATTTCATGTTTAGCGAGCCTCAACTGGAGTACACACGGGTCGTTGCCGTCGAGTACCCTCGCAAGGGGATTTGGACCGTTGCATTTATGACGGGCGAGAGTTTGCTCGATATTCGCGGTGCTGCCAACGAGCCGGTGGTTTCGGTATTGATCCCCACCTCGCCGATGCCGTTCACTGGGTTTACCGTGACGGTGAAAAAGAGCGAGACGATCGATCTGAATATCACCATTGAACAGGCCTTCCAGTTTGTTGTAAGTTGCGGCGTTGTGGTGCCTCCTCAGCAACTCGCTGAGGCACTTGCCGCGCGCGAACAAAACAGCATGGCTCGATTGACAGAGGATAGTGGGTTGTAGTCGCTGTTGCCCTAGGTTGCCTGACCCCGTAGGAACCTCTACGATGATTTGTGTGTGATCTTTCAACCCTCCGCAGTCATCCGATTATTCCTGGTGTCCATTTTTCCCATTCGTATCGGTACGCGTGCCAGCCAACTGGCTCTTTGGCAAGCCCATTGGGTAGCTGATCAGTTGCAGCGACTTGGTGCGACCATCGAGATTGTTGAGGTTGCTACTCAAGGAGACGTGCAGCAAACTGGACCAATCATTGAGTTGGGATTGCAGGGTGTCTTCACGAAGGAGATTCAGGCGGCGGTACTTCGTGGAGAAGTTGATCTTGCCGTGCATAGCCTGAAGGACCTCCCTACTGAAACGGTCCCAGGACTCACACTGGCAGCCGTCCCGGCACGCGAAAACTGCTCGGATGCCCTGGTTTCTGCTGCGGGTGAAAAACTTTCAGAACTTCCTGGCGGGGCGTCGGTTGGCACGGGAAGTTTACGGCGTCAGGCGCAGTTGCGTTCCTTGCGGCCCGATCTCAACATCCAAGGGATTCGCGGTAATGTCGATACGCGACTCGCGAAGCTCGATTCTGGTGAATTCGACGCGATTGTGTTGGCCGCGGCGGGGCTTAAACGCCTTGGTCTGGGAACTCGTATCAGCGAGCAACTTGCGCCGCCACGAATGCTTCCAGCCCCTGGACAGGGGGCACTAGGAATCGAATGTCGAGAGGGAAACGAACAGCTTTGTGAGTTTGTCGGCCGACTTGAGCACATTGATACTCGCGCCGCCACCGACGCGGAGCGTTCGATGCTAGCACTTCTGCATGCGGGGTGTTCCGCCCCAGTCGGTGCCTGGGGACGAATCGAGAACGACAAGCTATTGCTCGACGGTTTGGTGGCCAGCTTGGATGGAACACAAATCTTGCGAGCCTCGGCCAGCGGATCCCCGGAGCACCCTCAGGAGTTGGGAAGTGAATTGGCCAGCGAGCTGCTGGCCCAAGGTGCCGCCCCGCTCATCTCTGCAGCGCGCTCAGTTTGAGCCGGTTGAATTACTTCTGATAGCTCCTGCCCCGAAAAACGCGAAATGGGACAGACCGAAGAAATTCGAGATGAAGGCTTGAAGCCCTGCGTGCTGCCGCCCGTCAGACATTATTAGGAACTCAACGCGACGCAAGCCCTTGCTTTGGACATGGGCCGTGTGAGCCCCCTTCCTCTTCGTGGTGCCGTCGTGTCGTTGTGGTACTTTCCCGCATCGTGGCCAGGTATTTTACCACGACGACACGACGAAAACATCAGAGAACTAACCGTGTGAACCCTTCTTTCAGCACGGGCCACAAGAATTGTGATAATGGTGCTCGCAGCAGAGTCTGTGTGGTCTTTGAACTATCATTAAACGAGCCTAGCGCCTAGCGGCTGATGGGGATTGTTTCCAAATCGCTCGCGACCGGTGCGTTCGGCGTAGCGCAAACAACTTTCGCCTCGCAGAAGCATCGCAATTAGCTGGGCTTTTGGACGACGCGTTTTTGTACGTCAGTTTCCAATACCCCAAAGGCTTGTTCGTGACGTTGCACGGAGAGATGCAAAGCATGAAGCAATCGTTTGGCGGTGAAATAGTTCGTCACCAGGCGTTGGGTAATCACTACCGGCTCTGTGGGGACGCCAAAGGGCTGCGAATTCAGGCCGAAGTCGATGATCAACTCCTCGGGGGTGCCCGTCACGCGGCAAAAGTTGGCGTAAGAACAGGACGCATTGTGGTCGTCGACCTGCACGCGCTGTTGTTCCTGCTGTTTGTCCGTTGGTGTTTGGGGAACTGCTTGTTTTTCGTCTGCCACGTTTTTTCTCCGTTCATGGTTTGGTGTAGGTGACAAATATTTGCTTGGACCCACCAAGGGATCCATGAATTGCTTCCCCCAAGTGTAAAGGGTTTGCCAAGAAAACGCTATCCCCGGTGCAAGGAGGTCTGCGGGTTGGTGATGCTCAAGATGACGCTTTCAGCATCGGTTGATGGGGTAAGATAGGAAGCCGCTTTGCGAAGCTCCAGATTTTTAAGCAGCCCCAAATGCCTCGCCTCGCCCCGTTCTTCGACCCACTTGCGGCCCTTAATGAGCAGCAGCCGGTCAAGGGCCGACCAATGCGGTTCAACCCACCGGAGGATTTTAGCCAGCGATGCCACTCCGCGCGCGACGAGCGTGTCAAATGTTTGCAGTTGTAGCACCTCTTCAGCCCGGCAGCCGTAGACGGTCGCGGGCAATCGCAGTTCGGAAACGATGGCCTCAACCACCTTGGCCTTCTTCTGCACCGATTCGCAGACACTCACCCTCAGATCGGGCCTGCAAATGGCGAGAATCAGCCCGGGAACTCCGCCGCCGGTGCCGACGTCGAGAATCCGTTCGCGCTGCGGGAGTAATTTGGCGAGTTCGAGGCTATCGAACACGTCGCGGGTGACAAATTTCTCGATAGTGGTGTGCCGAGTAAGATTGATTTGCTCATTCCAGCGCCACAAGACGGCACGATAGCTGTCCAGCGCTTCGATCTGCTCATCAGGCAGATCGATACCGACGTCTCGCAGAGCATGGGCCAGATCGACGGGTTGCGTGTTTTCGATTTCAGACAAAGTGGTTCTCGTTCTTGCTAATGATGAAGTGCGTAACATGGAGTATCATTTATGCTGAACTGAATGCAAAGGGGGAGGATTGTGGAGCTGCTGTCCTGGCTGCCTTTACAGGCTGGAAGCCTGCACCACAGAAGTAGGCTATGATTGGACTGCTAAACATCAACAAACCGGCCGGGTGGACCTCGCGGGATGTGGTCAACCGAGTACAAAGGTTCGTCCATCCCGCCAAGGCTGGTCATGCGGGAACGCTCGATCCCTTGGCAACTGGGGTGCTGATTGTGGGGGTGGGCCGCGCGACGCGACTTGTCGAATACGTCCAACAGAAGCCAAAGCACTACAACGCTACATTCTTGTTGGGACGCACGAGTGAGAGTGAGGACGTCGCGACCGAAGTGAGCGAAGTCGTCGCGGCCAGCGTGCCTACTCGTGATGAAGTGGCGGCGGCTTTGCCGCGATTCGTCGGCTGCATCGAGCAGCGCCCTCCCGCTTATTCGGCGATCAACATTTCTGGTCGGCGGGCGTACGATTTGGCGCGGGAAGGAAAACCGGTCACCCTTCCCCCACGCACGGTCGAAGTTTATGGCCTTTCAGTCGCTCGTTATGAGTATCCAGAACTAGAGCTTTCCATCGACTGCGGCAGCGGGACCTACGTCCGCAGTTTGGGCCGCGACCTGGCCGAGAGTCTCGGCACGGGGGCTGTGATGAGCAGCCTCACGCGCACGGCAATCGGCGAATTCGCCCTCGAACAGTCAACGCCAGTCGAAGGGCTCACACTCGAGCGGCTCCAAGCAGTGCTGATTCCACCGGCAGCAGCGGTGAGCCATCTACCGCAGATGCCACTCACGAGGGAGCAAGTCCGTGAGCTTGGATTCGGCCGACCGATCCCTGCCACGAATTACCCGGCTGACAGCGATCTGGCGGGAATTGACAGTCTCGGTCACCTTGTAGCCGTGCTGCGAGAGAAGCACCCCGGCATTCTCGCCACGCATCGCAACTTTGCGCCATCCGCATGATCGGTATTTCCGCGCCTGCATTTCTTGCCACTTCATGGAGCAACTGCAATTCTTCGAACCCCTCGATGCTAACAAGCGTGGATAATTAGGTGAGCTATCTATGTTTGATAGCCACGGGGCGCCAGGCCCGTCGTTCGCTTCGCAGAAACCATTGGCTACTGCCAACAGCTAGGAAAGAGCATACAGTTCAACTCCTATCTGTATGGGTTGCGCTAGTAGACGCTGTCGTAGCCAACTATCGCACGGGGAAAACCGTAATGCGAACTCCAAAGCGAATGGAATCTCGTGCCACATTCCGTCGAAATTGTTTATAGGACTCCAAGTGCGCTGCCGGTGCGCTCGGATAGTAAATACTTCAGGATGAACAACTAGGGACAAACACTCGGGCATGGACTGGCCCCCCACGATCGGTCCGAAAGCTGCCATGAGGGTAGCGCGGACGATACTAATTGATCGTTGAGACCACGCATGTTCGAAAATCGCAGCCTGCGAATCGATCTATTTACCTTGATGCTGCTCGCTGTTACGGCGGTGTTGGGTGTTGCGCTCATCACCTACGACTCGACCGATCCCCCCAGTTCGCTCATTCAACCTCCGCAGACCGAGTTTCATAATGCTTGTGGGCCAATTGGGGCCTATGTGGCGCATTACTTGCTCGAGAGTATCGGCGTGGGAGCCTACTATTTGTTCGGGTCGTTGGCGGTGCTATCGGTCGTGCTGATGTGGCGCGGAGAGATCGACCAGCCCGTGCTGCGGGCCGTGGGTTGGGCCTTGTCGCTCGTTGCCGTGAGTACGCTCGCCAACTTGCTGCTGCCGAACACGTCCCCTGGTCCCGAAATAGGCGCGGGGGGATTCTTGGGTGCCATGGGTCGAGTTCTTTTGGAATCTCACTTTGCCGCCACGGGGGCCTACATCCTCGCGCTGAGTGTGTTGTTGGCCGGCTGGCTGCTCTCTACGGACTATTTCTTGTTTCACGCCGCCGCAGTGACCACCCGGGTTTCTGGTCGCGGCATCATGACGCTGGGTCATTTCAGCACGACTAACCCACTCGCCCGCAAGGGCCGCCCCGAGAATGACCTGGAGAGTGCCGACGAAGGAGAAGAGGGTGACGAGGAGGAATACGAATATGAGTATGAAGACGAGAGTGAAGAAGGTGCTGAAGAAGAATGGGAGTATGAAGACGACGAAGAGGAAGCGGATGGAGGCGACGATGAAGAGGTCTTGATCCGCACTCCTGCCTCGAAACAAGAAGCGGAATCCGCTGCAGAAGAGGAAGAAACCGCTGAGCAGGAAGAGGAAGACGAAGAAACCTCTGCCAAGCCGCTGAAGAACAAACTCGCCTCGGCGCTTGGCATAGGCAAAAAGAAAAGTCTGCTCAAGAAAAGCGAACGGGAAGAGGTCATCAGTCAACTCGATGCGGCGGAACAACAGTTTCCTGAGACGGAATTCGACTACGAACTCCCACCGCTCGACCTGCTATTGGAATCGGACAACGTCTGCTATGAGGAGCACGAAAAAGAAGTCCGCCGCAAGGCCAAGATTCTGGAAAAAACCTTCCGCAACTTTGGCTTCAACGTGAAGGTGGTCGAGATCGAAACCGGGCCGGTCATCGCCCAATACGAGGTCCAACTGGAGGCCGGCCTGCGCCTGGCCAAGATCACCAACCTGGCCGACGACTTGGCGATCGCCTTGCGGGTCCCCAGCGTGCGGATTGTGGCCCCCATTCCCGGCAAGAACACCGTCGGCATCGAAGTGCCGAACGAGAATCGCCAATTGGTCCGCCTCCGCGAAGTCATCGAAGAGGCCAACGGTCGCGCGAAGCGGATGAAGATCCCCATCTACCTCGGCAAGGACGTGTCAGGCAATCCGCTGGTGGTTGATCTCACGACGTTGCCACATCTTCTGATCGCCGGTCGCACGGGAACGGGTAAGAGCGTGTGCCTCAACTCGATCATCCTCTCGATGCTCATGAGTCGCGGACCCGACGAAGTGCGGATGCTGATGATCGACCCCAAGATGGTCGAACTCAGCGGCTACCGCAAACTACCGCACTTGATGCACCCAGTCGTGACCGACATGAAGAAAGCCGAGGCAATCCTGGCCTGGGCGGTCGATAAGATGGAAGAGCGCTACCAACTGCTCGCCCGCGCTGGTGTGCGGCACATCACGGTCTTTAACCAACTCAGCGAAGAAGAACTCCGCCAGCGGGTCGATCCTGGCAGCGAAGCCGAATGGGAGCAAATCCCCAAGCAATTACCGTTTATCGTGATTGTCGCAGACGAGATGGCCGACCTGATGATGACCGCCGGCAAAGACGTTGAACAGCACATTATCCGGTTGGCTCAAAAGAGCCGGGCGGTGGGAATTCATCTTATTCTGGCGACCCAGAAACCGACCGTCGATGTGATCACGGGGTTGATCAAGTCGAATCTCCCTGCCCGAATTGCATTTCAAGTAGCAAGCCGTACCGACAGTCGCGTGGTGCTCGATGAAATGGGGGCCGACAAACTGCTGGGCAACGGCGACATGCTGTTCCTTTCGCCCGGCACAAGCCAACTGCTCCGCGGGCAGGGGACGTACCTGTCGGACGACGAGATCACGCGGGTGGTCGATTTTGTCGGCACTGATTCGCCGCAATTCGCCAAGGAACTGATCGAACTCAAGACCAAGGACGAAGAGGAAGCAGCGATTCCAGGGCAATTCAAGAATCGCGATGATCTCTACGAGGCCGCTGTCGATATCGTTGTCCGCGAACGCCGGGGAAGTGTGTCACTCTTGCAGCGGTGCCTGGGCATCGGCTACGGTCGCGCAGCCCGGTTGATCGACTTCATGGCCGAAGACGGCATCGTGGGCGAATACAATGGTTCGCAAGCCCGCGAGGTGGCAATCTCCATCGAAGATTGGGAAACCATGCAAGCTGGAGGCGAAGCGATCGCAGAGCCGACCGACGGTCCCTTGACCGCCGTGACCGTTCCCCCAAAACCGCGGCGAACCAACAAGGTGCTCCCCGGCACAGATGAACCAAGCGACATTGAGCCTTGTATCATCGAATCGGCAGTCGTGGAAGATCCTTCCGACCTTGAATATGAAGTTGAGGACCACGGCGGTGTTGCTTCTGCGACTGGCGAATTAGAAGCCGAAACTGAATACGACGAAGAATACGAGTATGAAGAAGAGGAAGAAGCAGACCTGACCGACGAAGAGGAAGAACTTTCGGACGAAGAGCTGGATGCGGAGTCAGCCGTAGCAGAATCGGCAGACGACGAGTTGGAAGAAGAGGAAGAGTACGAATACGAAGACGAGGATTCGGCCGAAGAGGACGCCGAGGAAGAAGAGGCCGAGGAGACTGACGACCTCGCGCCAGGCGAAGCCGAAAATGACGAAGAAGAATATGAGTACGAGTATGAGTATGAATACGAAGAAGAGGACGCCGATGAAGAGGGGAATTTAGCGGAGTCCGACGCGGAAGATAATTCGGAGGAGGACTCCGAATGGGAAGACGAAGAGGAAGAACTCTGGGAGAAGGAATCCCCGACTTCCGAGCCGGGGCAACGTTCCGCTTAGCGACGACCGAATACCCTCCAAAGAAATAGAAACTGGGTAATTATACCCGATGGGGGGCCTTTTCACCCCTTGGTTCTGTCTAAAAACGAACGCCTCTTCAAACTGCGGAATACCGCATAATTTCGCCATTTTTGCGAATTTCTGGTCCAATTTCCTGGACCATGTCACCCTCCAATAGGGGGTTTTCCGCCCGGTCCAATGATTTTTGGGCAATTTACTTGACGATCTGACGCGTCCTGCTATCTTGGACAGTTGGTAGTGACGCAGAGGCTGTGTCGAAGCGCAAGGATTAAGTGAAGGTCGATCAAGGTGCCAGGATCGAAACCCGGGCTGGCGCGGGATCAGTAAGTTGGCAGTATCATCAACTTTGTAGAAGACACTTATTTAGGGGATCGCTCATGAACAGGACACTGAACTTCGCCAAATTATGGCGACACCAAGAACTTGCAAGCTATCGATTTCTTCCTTACCTAATTCTCGTTGCGTTTCTCGCTCAGTCAGCATTCATTCAATCTGTGAACGCTGCTATGGTTACCTTCCCGCTTTTCATCGAATATAGCGGAGGAACTCCACCGGCTGGAGCTGCCCCCTGGCTCACGGCGGTTTTTGATGATGAGGATACTCCCGGCACGGTCAAACTAAAATTGTCCACACCGGGACTAGTAGGAACTGAGTTCGTGGGGGAATGGAATTTTAATCTTAACCCTGCCATTTTGCCGAGTGACATTAGTTTTAGTGCTCCAACAAAAACTGGTACCTTTACTGATCCCGTAATAAACAAGGCCACCAATGCCTTTTCGGCTGGGCCTGATGCCAGTTATGATATTGAGTTTGATTTTGCTCAAGCAAGTGCCGGCAGGTTTGGTGTCGGTGATATGGCTGAGTATTTGATCACGGGGTCAGGAACTGGCGCAGGGCTCGTCGCTTTAGACTTCTTCTTCCTCAGCGATCCAGGCAACGGCGGCGTTGGTGGACCCTACCGAACGGCAGCCCACGTACAAAGCATAGGTGCCAATGATGATAGCGGTTGGATTGCAGTAAATCCGAGAATCAGACCTGATGGTAATATTCCCGAACCGGCAACGTGGCTGCTGATGGCCCTCGCCCTCGGCTCATTGGGACTGCGCAGAGCTGGCTAAAGAGTTTCATCTTGAATCCATAGACAACGCCCAGGGATTGCAATCCCTGGGCGTTGGCGTTTTCAGGCGCAATTCTCAATCGCGATCACTGTGCGGGTTGTCGACTTGTCTTCTGCACAGGTGCGTCCTGCATCATCGTGTCGAGCATCGTACCAATCAGGGCAGTGGTCTCACCGTCCTTCGTCCCCCCAGTGCCGCCACCGACGACCATCACACGCGGCGTGATGGAGATATTGCGCTCGCCCACAATTTTCAACAACTCCACCAACGCCGCGTTGCCGCTGCCGATCTGCTCGGCGATCAACTTGTAGGCCTCCGACTGGGCCTCGGCCTTGATCTGCACCGCCTCAGCCTCGGCTTGAGCGGCAATCACTTGTTTTTCCTTGTCTTTTTCAGCGATCTGAACCGCGTAGGCGGCCGTGGCCAAGCGTTTTTCTTCCTCGGCTTCCTGCTCGGTCTTGGTGAGCTGCTTTTTCTGTTCGGCGGCCCGTTGTTGTTCCTTGAAAGTCTCCTGTTCTTGCAGGGCGATTTCGCGGTCGGTCTGCGTTTTCAAGAGATTGCCCAACGTTTCTTCGTTACCCACGTCGCCAATTCGCACACCCGTAATGGTTACGCCGATTTTGTCCATTTCCGTCTTCAGCATGTCCAGGGACTGACTCTCCTGGTGAGAACGCTGTTTGACATAGTCAAGCGCTTTGACCCCCTCAGCATTGTTGCGAAAGATCGCCCGCACGGCAGAGTTCATCACGCTTCGCAATCCTTCTTGATCGTCTCCTACCGTGGCAACCAACAGCGGAGCATCCTCGGGTTTAATTTCGAACTCGATACGCACATCGACCGGAAAGGTAAACCCGTCTGAGGTACGGACCATGATTTCACGTTCTTCGTCCCCCCCGGAGCGTGCAACTTGCTGGGATGTATAGAGCACGATGTGTTTCTTGGTGGAAACTTTGGTGATTTCATACGCCTTGGTGTTCAGATAGTATTGTCCTTCGAGCAAGGGCACTCGCCAGATACCGCGATCACCACGGGTCACCAAATGCCGTGATTCGCCAATCCGAGCTTCGTCTTCCTCCGCACTGGATCTTTCGCCCACATTGGATTTCACCACGCCCACGGTGGCCTTTTCGATGGTCGTAACTGGAACAATTTCCAGTTCGAACAACCTCGGATTGGTACGATAAGATCCCGGCTTTAATACGGATGTTTGAGGTCCCTTGTAGCCCCCTCCTTCACCCAAGAAGAACTCGGCATCTTGTGCCATTAGTCGCTCGTCCTTTTCTTCCCACTCGGGTGCATAGGCCGTATCGCGAGGCAACGGCTGGCCATCCGCAGCGTTCAGGATGCCCACGCTCCCAGCCGGAATTTCGTTCACTTCGCCGTATTCGATGTCGTAGATAAAGGGCCAGTACCAGGGATGCCAACCTGGCGGCAGAATCTTGGCTTGCAGACCTTTTTCACCGGAGGTCGCAATAATCTTTCCCGGCGGCAATGAGGTGAAGCCGATGTTCTTGGTCACAATGCCGATCTTGTCTTCACCCACATAGCGAAACGAAGCCAGCGTGAAGCATGCCAACAATACGAGAAGCGCAAAGCCAATTCCCGCCATGCGCAACTGGGGCGAACGTAACTGCGTGGCACTAGCAATGATCATTCCCGCTAGAACAACACCCAAAATTAAGAACAATGCAGAGGACATGAGTCGTGATTCCTAAAGGTTAAATGGGGTCAAAATTCGCTGCCCCAATTGTCACTATTGCGGACATCAGGGGGCAGTTTATGCTCAAGCGTAGCACAACCGACCAGTAATCTCCGGTATTTCCTCCTGTCACGGAGCCACTAACAGCCTCTTCGCCCCGGATACGAGGATATTGCCCCAATTCCGAGGTGCGGCCGGAACCAATTTTACCGGTTAAAAGGGAAAAGATGGCCACTGAACCCTAATTCCTCGGGAGATGTCTACGCCTTCTGGGGGTAAATTCGTTAGAATTGAGGACTTACAAAACAGCAAATCGAACGGGCCCGGGATGGCCGGCTCGCTAACCATCGATTATTTATGCCACAAATCCAGATTTACGACACAACTCTCCGCGACGGTGCCCAAGGTGAAGGGGTGAACTTCTCGCTCGAAGACAAGGTGCTCATCGCTCACCGGCTCGACGAGCTTGGCTTCGACTTTGTCGAGGGAGGCTATCCCCTCTCGAACCCTAAAGATGCCGAGTTCTTTCAGCGGATCGCCGCCCAGCCTTTCAAACATGCCCGCGTGTGTGCCTTCGGCATGACTCGCCGCCGGGGGATGAAACCCGCCGATGATATTGGCATGAAGGCGCTGCTTGATTCACAGGCCCCCGTGATCACGATCGTCGGCAAGACCTCCGATTTCCACGTCACCGATGTGCTGGGGGTCTCGCTGGAAGAAAACCTGGCAATGATCCGCGACACGGTTGCCTACCTCCGCGGTGAGGGTCGCGAGGTCATCTACGACGCCGAACATTTTTTCGACGGCTGGAAAGCGAACCCTGAGTACGCAGCGAAGACCATCCAAGCCGCGGCTGAGGCGGGCGCGTCGATCATCATCATGTGCGACACCAATGGCGGCACGATGCCCGAGGAGATTGCCGCTCTCACCCTTGAAGCGGCCAGCAAAGTTGATAAGCCGCTTGGCATCCATACGCACAACGATTGCGAACTGGCCATCGCGAATTCGCTCTCCGCCGTCGATGCCGGTGCCGTGCAAGTGCAGGGAACAATCAATGGCCTCGGTGAGCGCTGCGGCAATGCTGATTTGATTTCGGTGGTCGCCAACTTAGCACTCAAGAAAAAAGACTATGAAGTTCTTGGAGGTAAGGGGGTCGAGCATCTCACAGAGCTATCGCGCTATGTGTATGAAATTGCCAACATGCACTTTCGCGTCAATCAGCCCTTTGTCGGTCCCAGCGCGTTTGCCCACAAGGGTGGCATGCACGTTCACGCCGTCGCCAAGGCAGCTTCCAGCTACGAGCACATCGATCCGGTACAGGTTGGCAATGAACGCCGCGTGCTGGTGAGCGAACTCTCGGGGCGCTCGAATATCATCGCCCTCGCCACGAAGATGAATCTGCAAGACGACAAAGCCCTGATGGATCGCGTGTTGCATCAGGTGGTGGATTTAGAAAACCGCGGCTACCAGTTCGAGGCCGCCGAGGCTTCTTTCGAATTATTAGTCCGCAAGCTGGCTCGGACCCATATTCCGCACTTTGAGTTGGTGCAATATCACACAAGCGTCGCAAGTCGCGGAGGCGAACCCGTCACTGAGGCGACTATCAAGCTGCTGGTCAACGACCAGCTAAGGCACGAAGTGGCCGAGGGAGATGGCCCTGTAAACGCTTTAGATGCTGCCTTGCGGAAAGCACTCAACGGCCTATTTCCCAGCCTGAACGAAATGCACCTCGTCGACTACAAGGTGCGCGTCATCAACTCCGATGCCGCCACGGCCGCCAGTGTGCGGGTCGTCATCGAGAGCCGAGACGCTGAAGCTACTTGGGGCACGGTGGGAGTCCACGAGAACGTGATCGAGGCGAGCTGGCAAGCGCTGGTGGACAGCATTGAGTATAAGCTGTGTAAGGACAACATGTAGTCGCCTGTGGATTGAGCGCTAGGCCAATGTTTCTCACAAAGGTAGAATAGATTTATGGTCATCAAACTTGACAATCTGCCACCTACTATCGCAAAAGCGCTGCTGGCCCGGGCAACTGCCGAAAAAAAGTCTGTAGAGTCGATCGTCCTAGATGTCGTTGCGCGCGAGTTTGGGGTCCCACTGCCAGAATCAGGAGACACCGCTAATCCGACTGGCTCAGTAAATGAGTCCAGCACAAACGGCTGCTCGGAGTTAAAGCCGGTTGATACGAGCAAAACGACATACACGAAGAATGAGTACGGGGCGATTCTGGTCCGCCCCGCGACCACTGATGCCGCTGGCAATCCGTTGCCGAAGCGACGTGACTTCTCTGACCTCGCAGGCACATGGGTCGAAGATCCCGAATTCGACGCTGCATTGGAAGATCAGAGGCGTATCGACTGGGAGCTTTGGCAGTGAGGCTCATCTTCGATACGAATCGTTATACGGATTTTGCGCGAGGAGTTCGCGATGTTGTCAGTCGATTCGAATTAACCGAAGAACTCTGGCTCTCGATCATCGTTCTGGGCGAACTGCGTGGCGGTTTCGCGGTTGGATCAAAAAGACGCGAAAACGAAGAAAAGTTTGAAAAACTTCTCGCTCGACCCAATGTTAAAGTGCTGAAGTTGGATGAAGCAAAGGCAGAACATTACGCCATCGTCTACAAAGATCTACGCCACCAAGGCGCGCTTATTCCGACCAACGACATCTGGATCGCTGCCCAGGCATTACAGCACGATCTGGTGCTCGATACCCGCGATCAGCATTTTCGGCATGTGCCGGGGTTGAAGTTGGTCGATTCTGAGGCGTAAACTATCTGCACTTCTGTCTACGCCTCTCGCAAAAACTTTAAAATCATCGACCACCGAAACAATGCCCGACTTCTCCGATCTCCCCGCCCAATACGATCACGCCGCTGCGCAGGCTCGCTGGTATCCCTACTGGGAAGAACGCGGTTACTTCCACGCTGATGCGAAATCGGAAAAGCCACCGTTTTCGATCGTGATTCCGCCGCCCAATGTGACCGGGGCACTGCACCTGGGCCACGCGCTCAACAACACGCTGCAAGACATCCTCTGCCGCATGAAGCGGATGCAGGGATTTAACGTGCTCTGGATGCCGGGGACCGACCACGCAGGGATCGCCACGCAGGCCGTGGTAGAGCGGCGGCTGCTGGAAGAAGAAGGCAAGTCGCGGCACGACCTAGGCCGCGAGGGCCTGGTGGACCGTATCTGGGAGTGGAAGGCCCAATACGAAAAACGGATCATCGGCCAACTCAAGCAACTCGGCTGCAGTTGCGATTGGCAGCGAACCCGCTTTACGCTCGACGAGCAATGCGCCCGCGCGGTCCGCGAGACGTTTTTCAAACTCTTTGCCGATAACAAAATCTACCGCGGCAAGCGGCTGGTGAACTGGGACACTTTTCTTCAAACCGCAGTCAGCGATGACGAGGTGTACCACGAGGTCACCAAAGGCCACTTCTGGCACTTCAACTATCCGGTCATCGACCCCCGGCCCGGCGAGCCGACGCATGTCACCATCGCCACCACCCGGCCCGAAACGATGCTCGGCGACACCGCTGTGGCGGTGCATCCCGACCCAGCAGCCGCGTTTGATAAGCTCAGCACAGACCTGCGCGAGAAAATCATTGAAGCGAGTGCCAAGGAAAAGGGAGAACTCGAAGAACAAGCTACGCTGCTCCTGGAACGCCGCGCCAAAATGCTCCCCCGCCTGGAAATGCTCCGCGACATGGCCCGACGGCAGGTGGAGCTTCAACTCCCCCTGACAGACCGCACCATCCCGCTCATCGCCGACGAATGGGCCAAACCGGAGCTTGGTTCCGGCTGCGTGAAGATTACACCCGCACACGACGAAAACGACTACCAGGTCTGGCAACGGAATGATTTCATCGGCGCGATCAACATCCTCAACCCTGACGGCACGCTCAACGACAACGTACCAGAGAAATACCGTGGTCTGACAATGAAAAAGGCCCGTGCTGCCGTCGTCGAGGATATGGAGTCGGCAGGTCTACTCCTAGAAATCGAAGACCGCGAGATTGACCTTGCGCACAGTGACCGGAGCAAAACCCCCATCGAGCCCTATCTGGCCGACCAGTGGTTTGTGGAAATGGACGAACTGGCCCAATCGGCGATGGACGCCGTCATCGATGGCCGCGTGAAAATCATGCCGGAGAGATACACGAAAACATATCTCGACTGGCTCAGCGAGAAACGCGACTGGCCGGTGGGGCGACAATTGTGGTGGGGGCATCGAATAGTTGTTTGGTCGTGCAAGTTCGATTCCCAAGAAGAATTCTGGGGGGCACCCTTGGCGACGATCGGGGACGCTTTCCAAGATGAATTGTCAGATCGTCTTAGTTCTTTAGAACAATGTCTGGAACTCGCGCAAGTTTGCGTCCGGTACGTGAAGGATACTGATGCTACTAAGACATTCTATGACACCTATCCTGATAAGGGTAGTTTCACTGCATACGTATGTGTCAGAGATGAATCGAACGAAGCTCCGGATGTTTATAAGAGCAACATTGTCGAGTTAATGGAGAAACAAGGATTTATCCAGTCCGACGAAGTCCTCGACACGTGGTTCTCCTCCGCGCTCTGGCCACACTCGACACTCGGTTGGCCGGAACAAACGCCCGAACTTGAGACTTTTTATCCCACGAGCGTGCTAATCACCTCCAGGGATATCATCACCCTATGGGTCGCGCGGATGGTGCTCGCGGGGCTGTACAACACGGGAAAAATCCCCTTCCCCGCGGTGTTTATTCACCCCAAGATTCTCGACGGCTATGGCGAGACGATGTCGAAATCGAAAGGCAACGGCGTCGATCCGCTCGATGTGATCGACAAGTTCGGGGCCGACTCGCTGCGGTTTGGGCTCGCGTATCTCACGACCGAGACGCAGGACGTGCGGCTGCCGGTGGAATTTGAGTGTCCCCATTGTCAGGCCCTTATCCAGCAAACAAAAAAGAATCGCACCTTGCCGCGCGTCGAATGCGACAAGTGCGGCAAACCATTTAGCACCCAGTGGTCGCAATCGCACGGCACGGAAGAGGATCAGGCATTGCCCCGCGGGGCGGCGGTGAGCGAACGATTTGAATTAGGGCGCAACTTCTGCAACAAACTGTGGAACGCCTCGCGGTTTGCCCTGATGAACCTCATCGGGTACGAACCGGAGCCAATCACCGAGGGTGATTTACTGCTTGAAGATCGCTGGCTGCTGTCGCGACTGGCAACCGTGACGGATGAGGTGACGTCGGCACTAGAGTCCTACCATTTTGCCGATGCCGCACGGTCACTCTACGGTTTCGCCTGGGATGAGTTTTGCAGTTTCTACGTCGAGATGACCAAGGCTCGGTTTGCCGTGCCGGAGCAACGGGCCACAGCCCAGCGAGTGTTGGCGCATGCCCTTGATACGCTGCTCAGGCTCTTGCATCCGCTCACGCCGTTTTTGACCGAAGAAGTGTGGCACTTATTAGACGAGGTGGCTCCTGTGCGCGGCGTGCTGAAGCAAGCTCGCGCCGTAGACAGTGTTTGTGTTGCGGAGTGGCCAACGGTGGCTGCATCGTGGATCGATAAATCCATCGAGGCCCAATTCGTTCAGTTCCAGACCGTGATGGGAGCCGTCCGAAATATCCGCCAGGAAAAAAACATCGCCCCCCGCACTCCGATCAAGTTCTCAGTGCGCTGCGATGACGAAACCGCCGCCCTGCTGAAACCGATGGAGCCGTACTTTGCCTCGATGGCTGGCGCCACGGCAACCGCCTGGGGTCCCAGTGTGGAGCCTCCCGAGCGCGCAGCCAGCAAGCCACTCGAAGGGATGGAGGTTCATGTCGATATCAGCGAATTCTTCGATGTGGCCGCCGAACGCAGCCGCTTAACAAAGGAGCGCGACCAGCTCGCCAAATTTGTCCATTCCATCGAGAGCAAACTCGCGAACGCTAATTTCGTGAAAAACGCCCCCGTTGCAGTCGTGGAGGGACAGCGGGAGAAACTAATAGAAGTCCGGGACCAATTGCAAGTGGTGGAAAGGGCGATTGAGAACCTTGGCTGAATTCATAAAAGCGTGGTATGATGAAACGGTGATAGAGGAATATTCTATGATGCCCACTGAATTACTATTAAGTGACGTACAACGGCAAGGTATCGCTAACGCCTGTCAATCGTACGGAGTGAAGCGACTCGAACTCTTCGGCTCGCGATCCCGGCATGATAGTTCAGATTCGAGTGATTATGATTTTATCGTAGAGTTCATCAATCCTTTAACTCCTGGAGTGTTTGAGCGGTTTCTAGCACTCAGCCAGGCGCTAGAACAGATTTTTGAGGGGGAAGTTGATTTAGTGGAGATTTCTTCCATTGAGAATCCATTCCTGCAACGTTCCATCGACGAAGATCGCAAACTTATTTATGTAGCGTGACGTTGAAAAGTTGGTTTATGACCTCCAGACTGCGGCAAACGACATTCAACTTTTTGTCGCAAAGATGACTTATGATGATTACCATACGAACAAGCTCGTCAAAGCCGCTGTCGAACGCAATCGTCTGGATGTTATCCAGGGAAAGTTGCCGGCACTCATCGAAGATTTAAACAAATTCGATTTCTCTTGAACATTCATAGCTATGATCATAACGAAATTAATTCACATTCTAGAATCTATTATCCTCTCAATCATCTTTACCTGTCTATTTGACAGTTCAGCACTCGCCGCTGACAGTTTCGTCTTAGAGGCGGACGACGACGACCATCAGTGGTATCGCGGCAACATGCACACCCACTCACTTTGGAGCGATGGCGACGACTATCTGGACAACATTGCCCTCTGGTATCGAGAGAACGGATACCAGTTCCTCGTGTTCACCGACCATAATGTGCTTCCCAACACAGAGCGGTGGATCGACGTGGAAGCCAGCAAAGGTGGGATGGCAGCCTTGGAAAAGCTGAAATCGTCGTTCTCAGATTTCGTTCAAGAGCGAACCAGCGCGGAAGGCAAACTAGAAGTGCGGCTGAACACGTTCCAAGAAGTAGCGAGCCGCCTCGATATCCCTGGCAAGTTTCTGCTCATCCAAGGTGAAGAGATCAGCGATAAATTTGAAGAAGCTCCCATCCACATCAACGCCAGCAATATTCAGGAGTTCATCCCCCCCATGCAGGGTGGCAGTGTCGCGGAGACGATTCAGAATAATATTCGTGCCGTGCTCAGCCAACGTGAAAAGACCGGTGTGCCGATGGTGGTTCACGTCAATCACCCCAACTTTGGTTATGCTCTGACGGCCGAGGATATGATGTTGATCCGTGGTGAACAGTTTTTTGAGGTTTACAACGGCCATCCCCATGTCAACGACCAGGGCGATCTCTTGCATGCAAGCTGCGACCGGATCTGGGATATCCTGCTGACCGGTCGAATTGGTGAATTTCAACTGCCCGTGCTTTATGGCCTGGCGACCGATGATTCACATGACCACCACCAATTGGGAGAGAACAAGAGCAATCCCGGCCGTGGCTGGGTGATGGTCTTGGCGCCAGACTTGTCCATCGAAACACTCATCGACTCGCTAGAAGCTGGAAAGTTTTACGCTTCGAGCGGAGTGAACTTGCGGCGAATCGCCATCTCGCCCCAAGAGTACTTCGTGGAAATCGAGCCGAATGATGGCGAGGAGTACTTGATCGAATTCATTGGCACCCGCAAGGGATACGATTGGTCGAGCAAACCAGTGATCGATGAAGAAGGGAAAGAAATTCGCACCACCCATCGCTACAGCGACGACATCGGCGAAATCTTGGCCACCGTGCGGGGAACACAGGCAAGCTACAAGTTTCTAGGCGACGAGCTCTATGTCCGCGCTCGTGTCACTTCCTCGGCCAAGGCCGCCAACGCCTCCATCGAAGACGGCCCGATGCAGGCCTGGTGTCAACCAGTGGTCCCAAGCAAAGAGTAAGAGTTATTCCATTACTCTTCCTCGCGTAGACTTGCCAACACCGTGTAATCCTCCAGCGTCGTCGTATCGCCCACGGTTTCCTTCCCCGCAGCAATGTCTTTCAAAAGCCGGCGCATGATCTTGCCACTGCGTGTCTTGGGGAGACTATTGGTGAAACGAATGTCGTCTGGCTGGGCGAGGGCACCGATTTCCTTGCGGACATGCTGTTTTAGGGCGGTTCGAAGCTCTTCGTTGGGTTCTGCGTTTTTCAGCGTCACAAACACCGCGACGGCCTCCCCTTTCAGGTCATCGGGCCGTCCCACTGCGGCGGCCTCGGCCACGTTGGGATGAGAGACTAAGGCACTCTCAATCTCAATCGTGCTCAAGCGATGTCCTGATACGTTCAAAACGTCGTCGATGCGGCCCATGATCCAGTAATAGCCGTCGTCGTCGCAGCGGGCATTGTCTCCCGCGAGATATTTACCAGGGACTTTGCTCCAGTAGACTTCCTTGTACCGCTCGTCGTCGCCCCAGATGCCACGCAGCATCCCCGGCCACGGGTGCGTGATCGTGAGCCAACCTCCTTGGTTGGCACCGACCGGCTTCCCCGATTCGTCGACAATCTCGGGAAGGATTCCCGGCAACGGCTTGGTGCAACTGCCCGGCTTGGTGGGAATTGCCCCGGGAAGCGGGCTCATCATGATGCCCCCCGTCTCAGTCTGCCACCAGGTATCAACGATCGGGCAGCGCTCGCCGCCGATCTTCTTGTGGTACCACATCCATGCCTCAGGATTTATTCCTTCGCCGACCGTGCCCAAGAGCCGCAAGCTCGAAAGATCATGCTTCTCGACATGCTCATCGCCCCACTTGATGAAAGCCCGAATGGCTGTCGGCGCCGTATAAAATATCGAGACGCGATATTTCTCGACAATCTCCCAAAAGCGGCTCTCATCAGGAAAATTTGGCGCCCCTTCATACATCACACATGTTGCCCCCGCAGAGAGCGGCCCGTAGACCACATAACTATGGCCCGTCACCCAACCACAGTCGGCAGTACACCAAAAGACGTCCTCATCGCAGTGATCGAACACCCATTGGAAAGATTTCTTAGCAAACAGATTGTACCCAGCCGTGGTGTGCTTGATCCCTTTCGGCTTACCGGTCGAGCCGCTCGTGTAAAGGATAAAGAGCGGTGCTTCGCTATCTAGCGGCGTGGCAGGGCAATCATCCGACGCTTTTGCCATGAGCTCGTGCCACCAGTGATCGCGGCCGGGCTTCATCTCGATGGCTTCGTTCACGCGGTCGAGCACGATGCAATGCTCGACTGAAGGCGATTTGGCCAGCGCTTCATCGACCGTTTGCTTGAGGGGGAGCGCCTTCCCACGACGCCAGGCCGCATCGGCGGTGATCTGCAATTTCGCTTGGGCATCATTATTGCGGTCGGCAATCGCCTCGGCAGAAAAACCGGCAAAAATCACCGAGTGGACCGCACCAATCCGCGCACAAGCCAGCATGGCGATGGCCAACTCTGGCACCATCGGCATGTAGATCGAAACGACATCCCCTTCACCGATACCGAGTGACTTGAGACAGTTCGCAAACTTCGAAACTTCTCGATGCAGCTCGGCATAGGTAAGATTGCGATTATCGCCAGGCTCTCCCTCCCAAATTATGGCGACGCGATCCCCCTCCCCTGCTTCCACGTGCGCATCGAGACAGTTGAAGCTCGCATTGGTCTTGCCACCAACAAACCACTCGGCAAAGGGTTCGTTCCAAACGAGTGCTTCGCGAAACGGCGTGAACCAATGCAACTCCTCGCGGGCCAAATCGCCCCAAAACTTCGCCGGGTCTGCAGCGGCCTTGTTCCAGAGTGCTTCGTATTCAGAAAGCGATTTGATTCTAGATTTGTCCACAAAGCTGGGTCGGGGCGGAAACAACCGCGATTCCTGCATGACCGTATCTATTTGTCTGCTTGTCTGAGCCGCCATGGAAAAAGACTCCTGCGAGAAAACGAGAATAGGAACGAGACAACGAGCCTGGATTTTACAGGACTTGACAGAGATTTCCAGTTGTGCATTCGCTGATTCTGCAGAAATGCTGTGCAAGATATGGAGAAATCACCGCTCGTAGTGATACCGACATGCCACGACAATCAAACAATTCTCAACGACTGTGTAAACCAATCGATGCTCATCGTTGATCCGTCGCGACCAAAATCCCGTGAGATCAGCCTTCAATCGCTCAGGTTTCCCGAGTCCCGCAAAAGGTTCCCGCTGAGTGTCTCTGATGAGTTGGTTGATGCGTTTGAGCAACTTGCGCTTATTCAACTGAAACCAAAGATAGTCTTCCCAAGCACTTTCCGTGAAGACGATCCTCATGTTTCGTCAAGCTCGTGTTCAATGTAGTTCTTAGACTTAATTTCACCGATTGACTTGCGAAGATGAGCCGCATTGGCCGGATTGCTTAGCAAATAGGCAGTTTCTTGCCAGGATGTGAATACTTCGAGTGGCATTACGACGACACTCTCTCCAGAATCAATTTCAACTATCGTCGGCTGAGCATCGGCGATCACTTTCGCAACTACGCCAGGAAAATCAAAAGCTTCGCCGGTTAGATGAACAGTATTCATAACACTGATACTCAAGTCTATAAAAGTTGGTAATCCACTCCTATTCTAACCATAAATAGGGCTAGGAGAAAATGCTTAATTGCAACAGAGTCATTCACGCTAGTTCAAGACACTATTCCGCCAACGCCTCTTCTGCCGCCGCTTCGGCCAGATCGAGTGTGAACTCAGCATCAAGCTCCACATCATCGCTGGTGGCCACGTCTTCGTCCGTCGCCAGCTCCTTCCAAGCAAACGGACTCTCATCCGCCGGGCAATCACCGAAACTGATGCCCAAGGCTCGGGCAGCTTGCACGGCCGAGCCGCCGCGTTCGACAGTGCGCAGTTTATTCACCGCTTGGATGATCGGCACACTCTCGATCTCTGGCGGATGATAACACACCATCTCGCCAAGTTTTTCTTGCACGATCAATCGAACGGCATGAGCGCCGTACTGGGTCGCCAGCACGCGATCAAAAGTAGTCGGCGCTCCGCCCCGTTGCAGGTGGCCAAGCACCGAGACCCGCACCTCGCGATGCAGCCGCCGCTCGATTTCTGCCGCCACGATCTGCCCAATCCCCCCCAGCTTAGCCTGAGCGCCAGCTTTTTGCTCCCCCACCAAACCACCTTCAGGCAACTCCGCCCCCTCTGCAACCACCACCAGCGAAAACCGCTTGCCGTGGCTTTCGCGGTCGAGAATCTTGTGGCAGACATTTTCATACGTCCAACCAATTTCGGGCAGCAAAATGACATCTCCCCCGCCGGCGATCCCCGCATGCAGGGCGATCCACCCGGCATGGCGACCCATCAGCTCAATCACCATGATCCGTTCATGGCTGGCGGCCGTCGTGTGCAAACGGTCGAGCGCATTGGTAGCACACTCCACAGCGCTGTCGAAACCAAACGTAAAAGCCGTCGCCGAGAGGTCGTTGTCAATTGTCTTGGGAACTCCCACAACAGGGATCCCATATTCGTGAAACTGCTGAGCAACGGCCAATGAACCGTCCCCGCCGATGCAGACCAACCCTGCAATGTTGAGCTGCTCAAGTGTGTGCTTCACACCAGCTAACAGTTCCGGATCAAGCTCCACGCGATCCGCCACACCCACGGTCGCCGCAAAACGCCCCTTATTCGTCGAACCTAGAATCGTACCCCCCTGGTTAAGTATCCCCGATGTGTTCTTATGGGTCAGCGTGATATAACGCACCGGGTCATAGAGCCCCTCGTAGCCTTTGAGGAAACCCACACAGTCGTAACCAAGCTGGCTCGAAGCCTTCACGACCCCCCGGATCACGGCATTCAAACCGGGACAATCCCCCCCACTGGTCAAGATCCCAATGCGCTTGCTCGACATACACGATCCCCCTCTGAAAAGTTCTAATGAAAAGCCTCTGCTCAACAAGCATAGGTCGGGGAAATCAGACGAGTGAATTTCCTCACCGTCGGCGCCAGGTCGATAGTTCGAGTCCCCGAAACATAGGATTCCGCCATCGGCTATTGAGAAATGGGCTGCGTCGAACAATTGTAACGACCAGAAAAATCGAAACGATTATCCACCTCGCACGCGCCGCCAGGCAAGCGAGCCGAGCATCCTCACAGCTCCCACCATTTCGCGCAAGGAGATTTTCGATTCGCCCGCCTTGCGATCCACAAAAGTGATCGGTACCTCGGCAAACGTGGCCCCTGCGGCTTTCAGATGCCACAGCACTTCCTCGATGAAAGCGTATCCGTCACACTGCAGTTCCTCCCAGGGCACCTTGGCCAAGAGCTGGCAATCATAAACGCGATAATTGCCGCTGAAATCGCCAATTGGTATCCCAAGAATCCCACGAGATAAAAAATTCACCGTGCGGCTCATCAACTGGCGGTGCCAAGGCCAACCCTCAATGGCTCCCCCAGGACAGTAGCGCGACCCAATGACAACATCAGCGGTCTTGGCAGCCGCGATCATCGCCGACAAGCGTTCCGGGGGATGACTCCAGTCCGCATCCATGGTCACCAGATGCGTTGCCCCCCGCTCGACGGCCGTCTGCATCAACAGTGCCAGCGCCGATCCCAACCCCAATTTCCCTTCCCGCACCACGCAAGTGAACCAAGCATTCGCGCTGGCAAACTCTCGGCACCAGTCCCCCGTGCCGTCAGGTGAATTGTCATCCACAACCAGCACATCCACCGCAGGAAGCTCGGCATGAATCCTCGCCACCAACCCCGGCAAATTCTTCAACTCATTGAACGTGGCCAAGCCGACTAAAAAAAGGGAACGGGAGTAGTTTCCTTGTTTCACAAAAACGACTCCCGTCCCCTTTTTTTCTTTAAGCGAAACGTTGGGGAGTGCTCGCCGTTTCTAGGCTGCTGAATAACTGCCGAAACCGATTGCTCGATACAACCGTCGGACCCGCGGCAACTTCGTCTTCTATAACCAACAGTTCGCCGGGCGACACGCGCGGAGACGCTTCGAACCGCGATGTTGCCATGGAGAGCGACTCCTCGAAGTTCTCCTCCAATTCAGCATCCAAAATCGTTTCCTCAAGTTCGTCGCCTGCGATCGGGCAAATCTCCAAAGACTCAAGGGGCCGTTTGCCACAAGCGGGCTGCTCACACAACTTGAGTTGCTTCGCAAATGCCGTGTCGAGACGATTGATCACTCGCGGTGCTGCAGTGAGCACGTGCGATTCGAAGTCCAGATACTGGTCGATCACCACTTCCTCGGTGTGAAAACTCTCATCAAAGGGATTCTTCGCAGCGGCAACTGTGTCGAATGTACTGTTGTGAGCTCGGTCGGCTATTTCCAGACCGGCAAACTGCTCGACCAATTTGCTATCGAGTTTGTCCTCAAGCTGCTCGGCGAGTTGATCGGCTGGCGACAACGGCTCGAAATAGGCATCCTCCTCTCCGTACGGCCCACTTGAATCGCCGCCGTTCAGAGGAATCAAGGCCGGTTCCTCCTCATCAAGTAGCTCGTCTTCCAAGGTGAGCTCGCCATACTCCACCGTCGTCCCGACCGGTTCGGCGTTCTGCAAGTTCCAGGGGGCCGGGAGTTGTTGAATCTCGGACCAGGCCTGCTGAACGATTGCTCCATCGATCGGTGCGTAACCGGTTTCATCGGAGAGCCACACCAGTTGATCCCCGAGTTGATTGACAAGTCTCGGTACACCATCGGTTGCCGCGAACACCGCCTCGAGGCCATCTTGGGCGAAAAACCCCGCTTGCATTCCCGCTGCCGAAACCTGAGCCCGCAGATACTGAAAAGTCTCCTCGCGTCCAAAAGCCGCCAGATAACAACGCTGCGCAATGCGCTGACTAAAGGCCTCTAGCTCTGGCTCCGCAAATCGTTCTTCGAGGGCAGGTTTGCCAGCGAGTACCAGGCTAACCAACACCTCTCCACCGGCGGTGATGTTCGTCAGCACCCGCAATTCCTCCAGCAACCGCGTCGGCAGCGAATCGGCTTCGTCCACCAGCAGGAGCAATCGCCGGGGCTCCCCGTCCCGCGGTCGCAAATGGCTCAGAAGCGACAGACGCAATTCCCCTTCATCAACCCCTCGGTAAGGAAGCCCCAATTGAAACAGAATCGACTGCTGCAATGCCCGCCGGGTACAGAGTTGCGCGCCGGCCAACAGAACCGTCTTGAGCTTGCCGTGAAACTGGCTCGCCAGCACCTCCAACAACATCGACTTCCCCATCCCCGTGCCGCCAATAACAAGCGCTGGTCCCTCTCCCCGCTCGATCGAGCGAGAAATCCTCCGCCGAGCCTCTTCCACCGTGTTTGCCGGGAAATAGCGATTAGGATCGGGCGCAGCGAGAAACGCCCGCCGCGAGGTACTAGTTGGGAAACTCTCATCCATGGTGCGGGATCCTGGAATCAAAGGCCAATATGCGCCCTCGCCCGGCAGTGAGCGACAGACTGCTAGAAACCGTGCAAGGGTACTCAAGGTCTAGCATCGGCAATCTCCGGCATTGGCCTCCACTGCTACGTCTCGGATCCAGACTGCTTGACCCCACTATTTTGACACGCACAATGCATAATCCTCAATGTTTTGCTGAAACTCACCTTCGCGCTGACCATTCCATGTTAAGTATCAAGATATGTGGCATCACACGCACCTCCGACGCCCTCGTTGCCGTCGAGGCCGGAGCCGATGCCATTGGGCTGAATTTCTATCGCGGCAGCAAACGCTATGTGACCCCCGAGACGGCACAGGAAATCGCTGAGGCGATCGGTGATATCGCTGCCAAGGTAGGAGTGTTTGTGAACTCCCCCGCCAGCGAGGTGCATCAGATAGCAGAGACTGTAGGCCTCGACTGGGTCCAACTCCACGGTGACGAGCCACCAGAATTCTTAAGTGAATTATCCGCGAATCTGAAAATTCTCCGCGTCTACCGTGTAGGCCCCGCTGGCCTGGCCCCCGTGACCGCCGACCTGGCCGCTTGCCAGAGGGCAGGGAAACTGCCCGACGCGATCCTCATCGATTCCTCAATCCCCGGCGAATATGGCGGCACCGGAATAAGGGGGTCAGAACTATTTTTCGCTCGCAACAGAGAAAATACTTCTGACCCCTATTTCTCACTACCGCTGCTACTCGCCGGTGGACTCACACCTGAGAACGTGGCCGAAGCCATCCACCAATCCCGCCCCGACGGCGTGGACGTCGCCAGCGGAGTCGAAATGTCCCTTGGCATCAAAGACCCTGCAAAGATCAAACGCTTCATCGCCGAAGCCCGCCAAGCTCTCGCATCTCGTTAGCCGCAACGCGCATCTCGTTAGCCGCGACGCGTCCGCTGAGTCCTGCTCAGCAGAGCGGAGCGCGGTACTACCCCAATCGCGGCAAAACTTGCTTTTTCGATCCCCACTCAGCAATCAGAAAACACAGCGAGACAATTAGCCGCGACTAAACCTATTGAACGTGAGAAAATCGAGGCAACAGAGTAGCAGTCCATAAGCTGAGCGGTTGGCTTAAAAGGAAGAAATAGCACACAGATGAACGCGGATTTCAGCAGGTGCGTTTTTTTTGTTCCGCGATAATCCACTCGATCTGCGTTTGTCCGCGTCTAATTTCCTCTTTCCTCCTTTTTGAATCCTGCTGAATTGAATGTGCGCACTCCGCAAAAACTTGAATCGTTAGTAGCACGAATGAAACACGGAAAATACGAAACTCGACATCTTATCCGTGTTCGATCCGTGTCAATCCGATGTGGGAATCCGGTGTGGGGAAAAAGGACAGGCAGGGGAAAAAGGACAGGCATAATTGTATTCGGGCTCAAGCCGCTTTCCTACTTGTTGTCGCCGTAAATGCTTGTGAGATAGTAGCTTCGGAGAATTCTCAGAGTTCCTTGGTTGCTGAATATGCATGTCCTTTTGCCCGTTTAAATCGACATCTTTCACCCGGAGCCGGCAGCATTCCATCAGACGTAGTCCACTGCCGTACATCAATGAGGCCATCAGTTCATAGGCGCCATTGGCTTCTTTTTTGTCGTGCAACTCATCCAAGATGCGTCGCACTTCCTGTGGCGTGAGCACGGTCGGCAATCGCCTTGATCGTGCCGCCCGCACGGCATTCAAATCCCCCAAGTCTAGTTGGAGCACGTGGCGATACAAAAACAATAGCGAGCTAAGGGCCTGATTCTGCGTACTGGAGGTTACCTGTCGATCGACGGCCAAATGGGCAAGAAACGCCTCCACCTCTCCCTTGCCCAACTCGGCCGGATGGCGCCAGCAGCTTGTGAGTTGGGCGTGCCAACGGATATAGCGTTCGATCCACTGCACGTAAGCCTGCTCGGTGCGATAAGCATAATGCCCAGCGCGGAGCTTTTGTCTTACTTGATCGAGCAGTTTCATACCGCCGATTATGCGCACATGCGTACACCATCGCAAGCAGTTTCTGCAATATCCGACATAATAACCAGCCGCGTCGCTGCAAGTCATTCCGCAGATTGACTTTAGCGATTCTGCCTTTGTATATTACAGACTAGTTATTTAGAATTATTTCTGTCCATTTATTGTTCTGTGGCAAACGCGGCGCCCCTCACACTTCAACGACGCAATGGAACCAACCGATGATCGGCAAAATCGCCTACATCGCTCTACTCATCGGACTCGGTTTTTTCTACGTGGTCAACCTTCATTTGCGCGGGCGCAACACTGAAACCCTTAGAGGGTGCCTAGCAATCGTTGTGCTGGGCTTGTTTGTCGCGGCCTTCTTCATGTTTAACTGGAAATACGGAATTCTCTGCATCGTGGTGACGTTCGCTTTCACGAATTTGATCGTGCCCGTCGCATCCGGCGTGGCACGGCGCATGCTCGGATATCGAACCGGAATTCACGAATCAGAAGAAGGTGCAGCGTTCAATCGAATGATGTCAGGAGAATTGTCCAGATTTGATTACTTCAAAGAAGCTGATCAAGAAAAACAACGTCTGCGTAAAAAGCTGGAACGGCTGGCGGCCCTTCCCGATCTTGCGCAGGTTCTCGAAGATTACGGGCTCTCAATTGACGATTATCTTGACCACTACCGACATCTTGGACTTTGCGGGCTTTCGGACCTTGCGTGGGACATCGTTAGCGATCCAGATGAGCTATCAACGCTGATCGAAATGAAACAGAATGGTAAATCGCTCGTGGAAATATCGTCGGCATTCCGAGGCTTTACGTGAACGCCACAGAACAAGGCGTTGCACGCGAGCGGGCGGCAGCGTCGGCTTTGAAATCAACATCAAACGCGCCCGCCGCGTGAACTTGGTCGTTAGGCACTATGACCATGACCGACGCGGAGTACGACGAGTTTGTGCGGGCCAGGAAGGATGGTAGCGTTCTCATTGGCGTCGACCGTGCATTTGCACGTGATCTCTACCTGCGCCTGCCGACGGTTGAAATCCAGCGTCTCACTGGCGAGAAACCATACTTCGAGAAACTCGTTGTTTGGTTCGCATTTCTGGGTACGTTCCTGGCAATGCTCGCCAGCATACCTCTCTTGGTCATAGCAGTCGGCTGGTGGTCACTTCTCCTGATCCCGATTACGCTTGTTTGCTGGTTTCTTAACTTTTCCTTATCGGTGCGCGCCGACTCATCGATCGTTTTCCCGTCCATTTTATTGGTTGCTGCCGCCGTCTTACATTTCAGTCCGCTTCTTGATCGACCGTGGTTGACAGGATATGTGGCCGTATTCACATTTGCATTGTGGTGCGGGCGGCTTCTCTATTGTTCGTCAACTGACTTTTTACGAGCGTTCGTGATTCGCAATAGGCAAGCCCTGTCGGCATTCGGCAATGGCATTCGAATTCGTCACGACGGCGGCTAACAAGTCGCTCAACCGGACACGGCCGAGCCAGGCGAATTGGGTTTGCCCTACGTCGTTTCCGGCCGTTCCGGTTAGCTCGTCGTTAGGTACATCGGTCACATCGACCGCCTTCAATTTACGGTTTCTCGAACTGAAGGAAGCTGGACAACCCGAGGCGGTTTGGGAGGGTCACCAACTTGTTGAGGTGAAAAATACCTCCGCAGGACACGGTACTGGCTAGTCGCGGCGGCGCGCAGAGTCGCTGAATTTGACAGGATGTGCCGTATGTAGCGGCGGTCAATAAAGTAGCCCAAGTTATGACACGCCCCAAAAAGTGGCCCAAAAATAGTTGTAGAACTCTGCCCCACAAATCGCGATATTGGGGTTTGTAGCAGTTAGCTTTTGGCCCTTGGCTATTAGCCAGAAAAGATTAATTCCCTCGTTGGATGGGCACTGCCCCACCATAGTTACCATGACTGATAAATATCCGGACGATGGAGATAATAGAGAAGTTTCAACCCCAAAAAGGTGCCAAATCGACCGTGAAAAAACGAAAAAACACGCGGCCAACATGACCAAGTTGACCAACATGACCAACATGGGTCACGTGCGCGGATGCTGCGCTCTCAATTGCACGTGGTGAAAAAGGAATACGTCAACATTTCCCCCAACCCCAATCCACGCACCACTCGCCACCATCCACCAACCACCTTCTCAATACCGCCCATGAAATGTCGCATCGATGCGGCTGGCCGTCTGCGGGGAGAGGATAAAGACACGGACGATTATAATAATAGTCGGCAAGCAAGCAGAAGTGTAGAAATAGCTTGCAATTTAGGTTTCTGCTTTGGTTTAATAGGGCAGAGATAGGCGGATTTGTTTCTGTCCATTTATTGTTCGTCGGAAGAGGATGCGTCATGTTCGTACGGAACATCATTGCAGCAATCCTTGGGAGCGTGGTATTTGCGGCCTCAGCTGCCCAGTTGTGGGCAGATGGCCGCACTTGGACCGACAAGACAGGGGAGTTCTCAGTCGAAGCCGATTTGGTTGAAGTCACGGAACATAGCGTTGTCCTCAAGAAGACGAGCGGCTCAGTAGTCACTGTGCCGCTCGCACGACTGAGCGAGAACGACCGTCAATACATTAGAACATTGGCTCAGGTGCCGATCAACGAACCGGCCCGGCCAGCGCCCGAAGTCATCGCCGCATGGCAAAATGCGGAGGCCGAGCCGGGCTGGATCTTGCAACGACAAGACTTGGTCTTTGTTGGAGTGCCGCAACTTCTCGCCGGCCAGTCCGCTTACTTCAAAGGAAGCCAAAGGCTCGTCGAAGGGGACTTGCCGGGATTCCGTTTTTGGGCGTTTCCAAAAGGAGGATTAAACGCCCTTCCGCCGCCAGAGGTTCCTTTTGGCTTGTGGTTTCATCACGCGCTTACCAACGAGCAACTGCAGGAGCTAGCCGGCTTGAAGCAATTGCGTTCGCTCTGTCTTAGAGAAGAATACGGAGGCGCTACCCGGTTATCAGACGAGGGGCTCAGAGAGCTGTCCGGCCTGACACAGTTGCGATCGCTGGACCTCGGGCGCACGAAGGTAACCGACGCAGGGCTGAAAGAGCTGGCCGGACTCGTGCAGTTACAGTCGCTGCATCTGGACCGTACCGACGTGACCGACGCGGGACTGAGAGTCGTGGCAGGGATGACACGGTTGCGCTCGCTGAAAATTGGCAATACCAGGGTAACCGACGCGGGCGTGAAAGAGCTGGACGGGCTCACGGAGTTACAATGGCTGAAGCTTTCTGATACCGAGGTCACCGATGCGGGGCTGAAGGAACTCGCGGGGCTGACGCTGCTGGAGCAACTGGACGTTGGCGGAACGCAGATGACCGACGCGGGGCTGAAAGTGCTTGCTGGGCTGACGCGGTTGCGCTCCCTTAGCTTTTACAGCACCCAGGTAACTGATGCGGGATTGAAGGAGTTGGTGGGTCTGAAACGGTTGACCCACTTACGCCTTAGCAATACCCAGGTGACCGATGCGGGGATGAAGGAGCTTGCCGCGCTGACGCTGTTACAGCATATCGAGCTTGGCGGCGTCAAGGTGACCGACGCGGGGCTGAAAGAGCTGGCTCGGCTGAAACAGTTGCGGCGCCTGTACATTGCTGATACTCAGGTGACCGACGCGGGCGTGCAGGAGTTGCGGAACGCCTTGCCAAATCTAGCACGAGGAGTATTTCGTTGATCCGCGTAGCGCCGCCGGCACATGAGGCCCCACTTGGGTTCACACACCCTGGATTTGTTGCATCCTTACGCGCTCAGTCTGCCCGGCAATCTCACACGCTGGACTATCAATTACCTTGAACACTCTCTCCTGCACGGGCACGAAGTCACATATATTGGCGTCCGCTCAAAACAATCAGTAGAATTACAGGCATAGCGGATGGGCAGTGGCAGCGGGAGCGTTTCTAGTTTGTAGAAGTCATGCAGCAAGGTCATAGGAATACTCAAAGGCTTTGTTTTCCAGGACTTGCCAATACCCTGACTTGTAGTAGGCGCGAAGCAGAATCATGTCTTCCGCGTGGTCCTTCGTCCAATAGATGCTCGCCCCTTTCATTCGCAGGTTGAGCACACGGCGGACGGTGCTCTCGATGATGCCGCTTCCATTGGGCAGTTTCTGCGGTCGGGCCAGGCCATAATTCAAGTGACCGGCCGACGCATTCCGCAACAAGTAATCCCGCTCACGACGCCACAGCTTGCCCCGCTTGCCACGACAGAGCTTTTTGGGAAAAAGGACAGGCATAATTGTATTCGGGTTCGAGCCGCTTCCCTGCTTGTTGTCGCCGTAAATGCTTGTGAGATAGTAGCTTCGGAGAATTCTCAGAGTTCCTTGGTTGCTGAATATGGATGTCCTTTTGCCCTTGAAATATAGCCTCCGGTCGCCATTTGCCCAGTCCTTGCTTTTGTCCTCCCATGCCTCAGAAAACCCAGCCTTGCCCAATTGATCCAATTTCGACCCACAGATTCGTCTTAAGAGCCAAACTGAAAAAGTACCCGACATACCGGGTACCTTTGAATCTTTCGAATTATCTGGCTCTTCGCCAGAATTTGTGGGTGATTGATCGGGTTTTGGCAGGCGGGAATGCGTTTTTTCAGGCATCAGCAGGGCAAAAAGAAGGTTCCCTCCGGACGTGGTGTACGGCAGCGCTGGACAGTTCTCAATCATGGAGTAGGCTGGTTTTTGCCTGGTGAAACGGAGTCGGGCTCTGCTGGCGAGCAAACCGGCGAGGGATAGCCAGGTCAGGGCGGGAAGAAAGCCCCGCTTGCCCCGGACGGCTTGTTCCGTCAGGGTCCCTTTTGGGAGGCCAAATTCCTGAACCATTCTTTTTCCCTGAAATGCCTCGAAAACGCCAGCCATACACGCCCAAAAGACACTGGGCGACCCACAGATTCTGGTGAGGAGGCAATTTTCTTTACGAATTTGGGCCATTTTGCAGCGAACTCAACGACTATCTACTTGTTATGCCCAATTCACCTATCCGAAGGAGAGTCCCGTGGCGAGTGAACCCCAGCCCGATTGGGCCTGTTTAGTCGATAAACACGCTGAACGGGTATTTCGGATTGCTTACAGAATTCTCGGATCCGTACAAGATGCTGAGGATGTTTCGCAGAATGTTTTCAGTGAGGCGGTCAGGCTCCATGCGGCAGGGCCCATCCAAAGTTGGCTTGGATTGTTTGTGCGACTTGCTTCCTTAAGGGCACTCGATATGCGGCGCAGCCGTCGAAGTGTGCTCCAACTGATTGAAAGTGATCGTGCAACACAGTGCGGGCCACACGATGAAGCCATTGCTGCTGAACTTGCCGGTTGGCTACGCGAAGCAACAAGTCGCCTGCCGGATCAACAGGCAGCCGTGTTTACATTGACTTACTATGAACATTTCGAACGAGACAAAATAGCCGAGATTTTAGAAATCGGACCCGAGGCTGTTTCGACATGCCTCTACAAAGCACGCAAAAGGCTACGATCTGAATTGCAAGTCCTAAATGGAGGAACAGAATAATGTCTGCAAATATCCCTTCGCACGATTCAGCTCTCGACTTAGATCCAGAATTGCAAGCGGCTGTGTCAGCGGTACTTTCTGAACCGATTGATAAAGATGCCATCGAGCGCATCAAAGCAATAGCAAAAAACCTTGCACCTCATTGTGAACCGCGACAAGCTGCACCGGGTTCGAGCTCTTCGCGACGTACCTGGGTTTCGATGGCACTGGCCGCCAGTGTGTTATTGGCGATCGGAGTTGCCGTGCTCTCGCCCTCTGCGAACTCCGCGTTTGGCCAAGTGATGAAACAGCTCCGTGAGGCAGGTGCGTTTCGCTATGTTTTCTTGGTTTACATGGAGAATTCGAAGCAACCCATAGAGAGCACCGTGATGGTGGCTGAAAACGGCTGGCAGCGCCGCAAGACTTTGCAAACTGTCTCAATTATCGATGCCTCAGGAATGCCACGATTGACGCTGCTTGAGGATACTAAAATGGCGATTATTCCAACCGAAACAAAAAGAAAAGAAAGTCTGCCAGACTCTACGACGATACTCGATTGGTTTGAAAAGCTACGTACCCATTCAGACCAACCGGATCGGCGATTAAAGCGCAGGGAACTCGCCGGCCATACGGTTGAGGGCTTCGTGGCCCAGGTTCAAGATCAGGAATATGTCCTTTGGATCGACGTGGAAACGAACAAACTCGTTCAAATTGAGTTCGGTCCGCTCGTCGAAGGAAATAACATTCGTCAGATAGTCATAAAAGATTTTCGATTCAATCAGGATTTTGACGATTCATTATTTAGTCTTGAAATTCCGACTGGATATCAGGTCCACAATCTGCCCCGTCTCCCAAAACCTGTTGGAGGTGAAAAAAGCATCATTTCAGCGCTGCGAGGCTATCTAAAGCAATCTGACGGTCAATTCCCTCAGAGTATCACAAGCTGGGGTGAATGGGCGTTGTTATTCTCTCGGGATGGTCAGTTGTCCGACGAGGATACAGAAGTTATGGGGCACTTAGGGTCTATCATACCTTTTCTGGTAACCAAGTCGGATTCCGATTATGAATACATTGGCAAAGGGAAATCGGCCGATGGCCAGCCCTCAATCGTGTTCTGGTGGCGCAACGAGGACGGCATGATTCGAGCTATCAGCACTGATCTCACGGTAACTGAGATTGAAGAAAGTGAACTTCCTCAAAGCACTGAAGACGCTAAGTAGCCGCGACTCGGTATATCCCCGGGGTCAGAAGTGGACTTTAATCGGGGCATGTATTGCACATTTAAGGGAAGAAATGGGTCGGAACATTCTGACCCATTTCATTCTGCTTCAGTTCTGCATCTTATTCTTTGCGGAATTCGACTGGCTCAAAAATCTTTGTAGAAATGGGTTACCCAAATCGCGATAATGATCGCTGCTCACCATAGCAGATGATCTTTGACAATTGAGAATAGAGTCGAGAGCTAAGAGTCGAGAGCTAAGAGTCGAGAGACTAGAGCCCGAAACCTGCGTGCCCGGCGGGCATTAGCAGCGAAGCGGCTAGCGATCCGTCGATTGCCGCCAGGCCTTCGAACCGCTCGAAGCATTGGGAGTCTGGTCCCGGGGAGTCGAGGTTTTGTTTTACAAAACCATTTGAAAATCTTTATAAAACCGCTGGAAAACATAAAAAAGACGCCGAGTTTTTTATTTGTTTTTTTCGTTTTCGGTGAAATGGGCCAGACAAAACTTCCGCCACGGTGCGCGGAAGCGAGCAAAGATGGTTGGCTTTACGCAACCGGAGGACACCCGGCGGTCGCTTGACCTGGGATTTTGAGAAGAACCCAACGGGTTTCTCAAAAAAAGTCGGGGCGACATGATTCGAACATGCGGCCTCCTGCTCCCAAAGCAGGCGCTCTAGCCAGGCTGAGCTACGCCCCGTGTCTCGACAACCCAAGGCTGTCGGCAAGTCCTCGATCATACCGACTAGCCAACCAGTCGGCAATCGACAATGTTCATGTGAACACTATCCTGCCTCGCGGTAGGATGTGTTCGAGCTGGCTAGGATTTCTCGCAACCGGTCAAATTCCTCATGGTTGCTGAAATGGATCGTGATTTTTCCCTTTCCCTTGGCAGACTGTTTTAGATCCACTTTGGTTCCCAAGGCGAGCCGCAATTGCTCTTCGAGCTGGGACAGGTGGCTAGATTCCGAGGAAGTGGCAGTGGGCAGACCAGCTTTTTCGCCGGAAAATACTGATAACCGTTCGCTGTCGGCATTCTCGATATATTCCTGGACCATCCTTTCGATTGCCCGAACGGAGAGGGATTCCTGGCTGATTCTCTTGGCAAAGGCGACTTGCTCCCCTTCATCTCCCAGGGGCAACAGCGCCCGACCGTGGCCCTGGCTGATGTCGCCGACCAAGATCAGGGACTTTACTTCCTCGGGTAGCTCCAGCAACCGGATGAGGTTGGCGACCGTCGAGCGGTCGATGTTTACTCGACTGGCTAGATCTTCCTGGGTACAGCCATATTCTTGCAGATACCGCTGGAAGGACGCAGCCTTCTCAATCGCGTTGAGATCTTTACGTTGAATGTTTTCGACAATCGCCAGCTCGGCTAATTCACGATCGTCGACTTCGCGGATGAGGACAGGTACCTGCTGCCAATTAGCGAGGTTCGCTGCCCGGTGGCGACGTTCGCCAGCGATGATTTGGTACCGACCGTTGAAAGGTCGCACAACGATGGGCTGCAAAAAGCCGTGAGTGCGAATGCTGTCACAGAGGTCGGCGATCTCTGCTTCGTCAAATTGTTGCCGAGGCTGATAGGGGTTCGCATCGATCAAATCCAAGTTGATCCATTGTTGGCCATCCCCTGAAACAGTTGCTTGCAGTGCGTTTGGGTCGGACAGGCCCTCTCCAGCAGCGAGATGTTCTTTTGTGGGGGGATGATCAGCGGAAAATCCCAGTAAGGCCTCCAAGCCACGTCCTAATCGGCGATCTTTATTCACGATCCATTACCTCCAGGCAAAGTTCTACAAAAGCACGTGCTCCCCGCGAACGGGGTGCATATTCCACAACCGAACAGCCGTGGCTCGGAGCCTCCGAGACAGCGACATCGCGGGGAATGACAGTTTGAAATACGATCTCTCCAAAAAACTCTCTCACCTCGCGGTCCACCTCGGCGGTCAGTTCCAAGCTGGCGTCGTACATAGTGAGCAAAATCCCGCCAAATGATAATCGGCTATTCGGCCGCTGCATCACTTGTCGGATTACATCGATCATCTGGGTCAGGCCTTCCATCGCAAAAAACTCGCATTGGATCGGCATCAATACTTCGCTAGCACTCGCCAGAGCTGTACGCGTCAGTTGCCCCAGCGACGGTGGGCAGTCGATCAATACGCTGTCGAACGAACCGAGACTGCCTGCCAGGTGAGTGGCCAACATGCTCGACTGGCTATCAGTCGAATGAGCCAATGCATCGACATCCTGAAAGCTGCGTGCTCCCGGCAACAGCGAGAGGTTCGCTTGGGTTGTGGTAACGAATGACTCTCGCAGAGGCCGACTATCGATCAAGGCATGTCGCGCCGTCGGTTTATGCCCCAAACCGCTCGTGGCATTACACTGTGGGTCGAGGTCAACGAGCAATGTCCGTTGCCCGGCGATCGCGAGCAGCGTGGCCAGATTAAGAGCTGTGGTGGTTTTACCCACTCCCCCTTTCTGATTGGCGATGCAAATGACTCGGCCCATAAGGAATTGCAGAAGGGGATTGCGGAATGCGGGATGGGAGACAGCAGTGTACAGTGTGGGTTATCGGCCAGAACGCGGCTCAGAAGCCGTTCCACGTGAAACGATCATTTCTGTCAGCCCGTTTCACGTGGAACACCCAGATTGCCAAGTCAGCCTGTGAGGGAGACTCAGTGCTATCGTTTCACGTGAAACAAAAAGGAAAGAGACGAAATCGGAAAGGCGCAGGCCAAGGGGTCTCCAAGCATGTTCCCTCTTCCCCCTAACGTGTTCCCACTTTCCTACTATTCAAGTGGATTGAATAACAGGCCGCTGAGCAGCTTTGGATAGAAATAGGTGCTCTTGGCCGGCATCCGCTCGCCGGCGTTTGAGATTGCCCGGATGTGTTCTACGGTAGCTGGCATCACCATCGCGGCAAGTTCGAATCGGCCTCCTGTTCCTTGTTGGCCGGTGTGATCTCGGCCGGCGGAATCGCCTAGCTGAAGTCCCTCTACTACCTCATCGATAGCCCGCACATACTTGGGGGCGGGCAGGTTAGGTTGGTCGAGCAGGTGCTCCATCACCAAACGGTGTAAGAGGCTTACGCCGAGACCCTGCCAGTCGGCACAATGGTCACCTGCAACGTCAGCCATTTTCTGTTGGCCCTCGGCCGTCAGTCGAGCAACGGTCCAAGTTTGGTCCTCGGCCGTGTAAAACGCAAGCGTCCCTTGGTCTTCCTCTAACTCAATATCTTGCCAGAGGTCAGGTGCGATCTCAGGTCCTTGGCCGAATACCTCACATGCAAAACATTCACCCAGTTGCTCGGCAAGCTCCCTGGCGGTCAGTGCTGGAAGCCCACGAAACAATCGGTGCGTTGGCAACACGATCATGCCGGGGTCGCTCATTGATACGCACATCATCAGCACGAAGTTCGCCGGATGCTCGGGGTCCAGTTGTTCTCCCTTTGCCTCTAGTTCAGCGGCTAACTCATCGCGGTAATTGCAGGCGGTTTCATAACGGTGGTGCCCATCGGCAATGTAGATCGGGAGCCCTCCCATCGCAGCGATCACCTCAGTGATTGTCGAGATGTCGGTCACTGGCCAGATACGATGCAGCACCCCTAGATGGTCGGTCGCTTCTAGAGGTGCGACTCCCAGGACCGCCGACTCCAGGATCTCTTGGGCAGCATTCGCTTCGTCAGGATAGAGTCCAAAGATCTGACTACAATTGGCTTTGCATGCCTTCCACAGTTTCAGCCGATCAGCCTTGGCTCCGCCGTGGGTCTCTTCGTGCGGAAAGATATTCCCTTCGCCGAATCGTTCCAATCGAGTCCGGCACATGAAGCCTCGGCGAGTGAACTCCTGCTCCCCTTCGGTAAACACTTGGTGATAGACATAGAGCGCTGGCTCACCCTCAGAGAACAGCACCCCTTCCCTGAGCCAGTTCCGCATCGTATGGGCCGCGCGGGTGTAGCGATTGTGGGAGTCGTCGTCTGAGTCTTGGTCTTTGCCAAGGATGATCCGCACGCAGTTAGCTGGGTGCCTCTCATAGAGTTCCTGCTGCAACTGGGAATCGATCACGTCATAGGGGGGGGCGATGACGTTACTCAGCGAGCCAACCTGGGCAAGATCATAACGGATACCGTGAAAGGCAGAGATATCGGGCATAGGGAAGGATGGGGCTGGAGGCTAGGGTCTGATCAATCTCAAAGAGTGTACGCCAAGTCGGCCAATAAAAAAACCGCCGACAACAGCCGGCGGTCTTATTCCGAAATTCCTTGTCCCCAGCTTCTAGCCCTAAATCCTAGTACCGATAGTACTCCGGCTTATAGGGCCCCTCGACCGGCACGCCGATGTAGTCGGCTTGTTTCTGGGTCAGCTTCGTGAGCTTTACGCCGAGTTTCTCCAAATGGAGGCGAGCGACTTCTTCGTCGAGCTTTTTCGGCAAGACATGGACCCCGAGTGGGTACTTGTCGGATTCCTGCCACAGGGCCAATTGGGCCAACACTTGGTTGGTGAACGAATTGCTCATCACGAACGAGGGGTGCCCCGTTGCGCAACCGAGGTTTACCAGTCGTCCTTCCGCCAGAATTAGGATCGAATTGCCCGTCTTGTTGATGGTGTATTTGTCGACGGCTCCCACCTCTGCCGGTTTGATGCGGTCCTTGGTGGCGCGGCCTGCCTTCACTTCGCCGTTAAGCCAGGCCATGTCGATCTCCAGATCGAAGTGACCAATGTTGCAGACGATCGCATCGTTCTTCATGCGGCTTAAGTGCTCGCCGGTGATGACGTCGCGGCAGCCGGTGGTGGTGACGAAAATGTCTCCCTGGGGCACGGCCTCCTCCATGGTCGTGATCTCGTAACCTTCCATCGCGGCCTGAAGGGCGAGGATGGGATCGATCTCGGTAAGGATCACCCGAGCACCCAAGCCGCTCATCGATTGGGCACAACCCTTTCCCACATCGCCGTAGCCCGCGATCACTACGACCTTGCCGGCGATCATCACGTCGGTCGCCCGCTTGATGCCGTCGGCCAGCGATTCGCGGCAGCCGTAGAGATTGTCGAACTTGCTTTTGGTGACCGAGTCGTTCACATTGATCGCCGGGACCTTGAGTTCTCCCCGCTCATGCATTTGATAGAGCCGATGGACCCCCGTGGTGGTTTCTTCGGAGAGGCCGCGGATATCGCCCAAGAGTTCGGGATACTTGTTGTGAACCATGGCAGTGAGATCGCCACCGTCGTCGAGAATCAAGTTCAAGGGTTTGCCCGAGGGGAAGAACAGGCTCTGCTCGATGCACCAATCAAACTCTTCTTCGCTCATTCCTTTCCAGGCGTAGACAGGAATTCCCGCCTCGGCAATCGCGCAGGCAGCGTGGTCTTGGGTCGAGAAAATGTTGCAACTGCTCCAGGTGACTTCCGCGCCGAGCTCGATCAGAGTCTCAATCAGCACAGCGGTTTGGATCGTCATATGAAGGCAGCCGGCGATACGGGCTCCCTCGAGCGGTTTAGAGGCACCGTACTTTTCGCGAAGGGCCATCAAGCCAGGCATTTCGTTTTCGGCCAACTGGATCTCTTTGCGGCCCCAAGAGGCGAGGCGGTCGAACTCCGCGGATGAGCAATTGAGGACTTTGTAGGGAAGCTTGGTTTCAACTTGGGCCACGATGGGGGGAACTCCTAAGGAAGGTCGAGGGAATGGAAGGACTGGGGCGATGGTTAGCTCCACGATGCCAGCTTAACCGGCCGATTTTGCAGGTCTTAACGGAAATAACGAGTTTACTCGAATCGATGGGCGAATGACAAGTCAACCGCAAAAAGTCTGAAATATTAGAAGATTTGACGGGAACCTGGGGGTGCTTGTGGTGTTTACTAGGTTTGGCCGCTGATTAGCACAAGATGATGGAGTGGGTGGCGAAAAATCGAGTAAAAAAATGGCGCGAGTTACCAGTCTCGATGCGCGGAATGGGATTGATGGGCTGGGAGAGTGTCAAAGTCTAGGCCAGCCGGATGCGTGAGCTTCCGGGCGATTGAGCGCTCAGCCGCCAGCGGTGGCGCATCCGGAGAGCCCCAGCCTGACTTTCGTCAGGGGAGAAGCGGTTGTTTGATAGATAGCTTGTCATCGATGGAAAGAAAAATGGGGCGCCCCAATCGCTCGATCTTATGCACTCATCGCCGCGCACGGGCAACTCCCTGGCCCACAATTGAACTGTCGATTGGTTCGCTGCAACCACCGGTACGAACTTCTCAGCTCGATCGACAAAAGAGGAACCCTGTGCCTGGCGACGAAGCCTATTATAAGGAAACGGTGACCGGAAGTTAGTGGCTATTTTTGGCCACCTGTTTTGGCCACCTGCGGAATAGGGGCTGAGCGCTAGTTGCTAGGCGATAGCCAGAAATGAGGGGCTGGGGTGAGAGACTGAAATCAACCTGGATTCTGATTTTTCCCTTGCCTCTATCTGCTAACCTCTGAATGAAGGGACTGGGATCTGGGGGCTGGCTAATAGCTAACGGCTAACGGCCAAATAGGAAAATGCCAAGCACCGTCTCCACCTCCGTTATAATTGGTAGGATTTTTTCCTAACCCTAGGACGGTGAGGTAGTTGGGTCCGCTTGTGAGTGCAAATCAAAGGACTCGGTTACTCCCTATTAAACTTGACAATCTAGCGGTTTTCGCGGCGTTGATCGTGCTATACTGGTTCCCTAGTCAATATGGGAGATCCACAGGTGCCTGATACGCTCAGCCAGTCCCATCAAGATGGCTTACTACGAGATGCTCGTGCCGGAAATGAGTGCGCCCTCGGGGAATTACTCAACCGCTATCGGCCCTATTTGGGGCTGCTAGCGCGGCTCAAAGTAGATCGGCAGTTGCAAGCCCGTATGGACGACTCCGATTTAGTGCAAGACACGTGCCTCTCTGCCCACCGCGACTTTCCCCAGTTCCTTGGGAAGACATCGCAAGAGTTTACCGCCTGGCTGAGGGAAGTCATGGCCCACGTGGCAGCCAATCATATCCGCGACCAACACCGCCAACGGCGCGACGTGCGGCGCGAACGAGATCTCCGTCAGATGTTAAACGAATCCTCACAAATGTTGGATCGGGCCTTGGCCGACAACCACTCGTCCCCGAGCCAGGGAGCAAACCGTCAGGAACGGGCCGTGCTGTTGGCCGATGCACTCAGCCAGTTGCCTGCCGACTATCGTGAAGTGCTCGTGCTGCGTGAACTGGAAGGCAAATCGTTGGCCGAGGTCGCCCAGCAAATGGATCGCAGTGTCAATGCCACGCAGAAGCTGTGGGCGCGTGCCCTGTTGCAGATTCGTCGCCAACTCAAGGCCCTGGAATAACCATGAAGCCAGACGCCTCCATCACCGATCACAACGACATGACCCAAAAGGGTGGAGCGATCTCGCAGATCCCCATAAAGTCGGAGGAACGCCTCGCACAGGCCTTGGAAGAGTATGCTGGCGCTGTGGAAGCTGATCACCCATTGTCGAAGACTGAACTATTAGCGAGGTATGCCGACGTCTCAGACGAGTTAGCCGGTTGTCTCGACAGTCTCGACTTTATCCATCAGGTGGCCCCACAACTGGGAGATGGCGAGCGCCATGCAAAGTCCAACGGGGAGTCGTCTATCCGGCCGCTGGCAACACTGGGCGATTTTCGCATTGTGCGCGAGCTCGGCCGGGGCGGGATGGGTGTCGTCTACGAAGCCGAACAGCTTTCGCTCGGCCGGCGGGTGGCGCTCAAGGTGCTGCCCTTCGCCGCCATGTTGGGCGATCAGCAAGTGAAGCGATTTCACAACGAGGCCCGCGCAGCCGCCACACTCGACCACCCCCACATCGTCGCCATCCACTCGGTCGGCACCGAGCGGGGCGTCCACTATTACGCCATGCAACTGATCGAAGGCCGCAACTTGGCGGAAGTGATCCAGCAATTGCGAGACTCAAAAAGTCCCTCGCCCCCGTCTGCGGGGGAGGCCCATCATGCCGAAGAAAGCGGTGGGGAGGGGGCCGACACTTCCCCGGTCGCAGTTCTCTCCACGATTCCAGACTCCGATTCGCAGGAGTTCTTCCGAATGGTCGCCCGGTTAGGTGTGCAGGCGGCCGGGGCGCTGGACCATGCACATCAGCAGGGAATCGTTCACCGTGACGTGAAGCCGGGCAATCTGTTGGTTGATGCGGAAGGCAAGCTCTACGTCACCGACTTTGGACTGGCGCACATCGAAACCGACACGGGCATGACGATGACCGGCGACATGCTAGGCACGCTGCGCTACATGAGCCCGGAGCAGGCGCTCGCCAAACGCGCCGTGATCGACCACCGCACCGACATTTATTCGCTCGGCATCACACTGTACGAACTGTTTACCCTACAACCCGCCTTCACCGGCGAGGACCGCCAGGAATTGCTTCGGCAAATTGCCTTTGAAGAACCTCGCAAACCGCGACAGATTAACACCCGCATTCCAGAAGATTTAGAAACAATCGTGCTCAATTCGATGGAAAAGAATCCGGAGGATCGGTACACGACGTCGCAGGAATTTGCGGATGATCTGGAGCGATTCTTGTCCGATCAGCCGGTTCTGGCGAGGCCGCCGAATTTGCCTCAGCAGATGGTGAAGTGGCTGCGTCGCAACCCGACGCTCGTTGCCGCGTCTGCGCTTGTGTTGGGCGTGCTCTTCGTGATTGCCGCTGTCGCCGCGGCGGTAGTGGCAGGGGCGTGGGGGAATGCCCGTAAGGCACAACAGCAGACCGTAGTTCAGCGCGATCGATATCTCAGTGAGCGAGATCAGGCGCTCCGCAATCTATACGTGGCCGATATACGATTAGCTCATAAGGGATGGATCGACGGTCATATGGCCTCGTATGACCAGTTGTTGGACCGGCACATCACCAGGGAGGGACAGCCGGACAATCGCGATTGGGAATGGTACTACCTCAAATCACTCGGACAGCGAGAGCTGAAGACGCTCAGAGGGCATACTGCTGACGTAAACTCGGTGTCCTGGAGTCCCGATGATCGGTTCATTGCGACAAGTAGCGATGATTCCACGTTAAAGATATGGGATGCGACGACTTTACGCCTAAGCAAATCGCTGCATGAACAAAACGTGAGATTGAGGTCCGCGGTATGGAGTCCTAATGGCGATCACATCGCATGCTCCGGTTCAGATGGCAAAATCCGCATTTGGAACGCTGTGTCGAGCGAACTTATGTCTGAAATTCCCGCGCGTTTCTCGGGGACGACTGGAATTGTCGCTTGGAGTCCAGACAGTACTCAAATCGCGTCCTGCGGAATCTCTCCTGATGATGGGAAAGACCTCGTACGGATTTGGAATGCCAGCAACGGCCAAGAGCTACAACAGATGAATGGACCCGACGGATACGTCTGGTCAATAGCTTGGAGCCCGAATGGCAAGCAGCTGGCATCATGTGGAGGTTATCACCATTCCTACATCCACATCTGGAATGCGGACACCGGCACCTTGGTTCGAGAGATTAACGACGCCTTACTGGACGGGGACGCTACGTTATGGGTCGCGTGGAGTGCGGATGGCAAACGGTTGGCCTCGGCGAATCGTGAATATGTCGACGTCTGGGACGCCACCAATGGGCAACGTCTCTGGAGAGGTACAGCCCATCTCGGCAAGGTGGCTTCTGTCGATTGGAGTCCCAATGGTGAAGCTCTTGCCAGCGTCGGATGGGACGGCAGAATAAAACTCTGGGATGAGAACAGCCAGATTATCAACGAGCTTCGGGGTCATCAAGGTGGTGTAACACGAATCGACTGGCGGTCGGATGGCAAGCGCTTGGCGACCGCTTCCGTAGATGGCACCGTGAGGATCTGGGATCCGGCGGAAAGACAAGACGTGATATTAGTTCGCTTGATTGGCACGGCTGCCTGGAATCCGTCCGAGAGACATACTCTAATTACTTTACAGCGACTCGACGAAGATCGCTTGAGTCTCAAACTCCTATCTGGCGAGATGTGGACATCGGAAGAGGAAGTGCCCTTGCCGCCTGAACAAAGGAATCGCAACTCTGATTCCTGGTTAAACCTCGTGGAATGGAGTCCGGATGCGAAGCAGTTCGCGATCAAAACGCGTGACGATGACGCCGTTCGCGTTTCCGTAATCGAGCGAGCAACAGGAGCTATTGTGGCGAGTTGGAAAGAGTCCAACATCACGGGCGAGAATGTGTGGGATTTGGCTTGGAATCCAGTTGCACCCATGCTGGCCATGGCAAAATACGGAGACGGAGCGGTAGTGCGCGACGTGACTTCGGCAGCGACGATCGTCGATCTTGGTAACATGGACGCAAACGCCGTCGCCTGGAGCCCTGACGGCAGTCAACTCGCCGTTTTCTCGTTCAATCAACAGATCGCCGTCTACGACGCTCGGACCTGGCGCGAAATCGTGCGATTGGACCTGCATCCGAACCAATCCATCGGTAGTCACAGAGGCGGTATGGCTTGGAGTTCGGATGGCAGCATTCTTGCCGCTGGGTCCGCACGAGGTCTAGTCATTCTATGGAATACGTCAACTTGGCGAGAACGGCTCAGTTTCTCGGCACACACGGCCGCCGTTAACTCGGTCGCGTTTAGTCCCGATGATCGTCGCTTAGCCACCACCTCCACGGACCTCAGCGTAAAGGTCTGGGACATTCAAAATGGCGATCATCTGCTCACTCTCCGAAGCCTTGGGTATACCGCTGGTGTGGCGTGGAGTCCCGACGGGACGTGCTTGCTTTGTACGGGGGGTCATTGGGCCCGCATTTGGGACGCCTCTGCGGCGATGGAAGCTCAGCAGGATATCGCGAAGTAGTCGCTCTCGAACTCTCCGATCCCCGAGCCGCGATCCTGCTGCGTCTACTGCAGATTGCCGCTTCCCATTCACATTCATCCCTCAGGCCAGTCGAACTGCGATGCTCCAACGTACTCGTCCAAACGTCGGATGCGTCCCTCGGCGAAATCAAAAATGCGGACCCACCAGGTGTTTTCCTGTTCGCCGTCGCAGAAGGTGCGCAGCTCCGTGCCTCGGATGATGACAATATTGCTGGCGCCCTGCGGTGGTTGGGCCCTGGCGTGGCGGCTCACCGTCTGGGACCTTAGTTGAAGCGACGTGTCGATGAAACGACGTGCGCCTTCGGCACCAGAAAAATAGCTGCTCGAAAACCACTTCGCTCCAGGCAACGTATCTTCGACCCGGCACACGATTTCGACGTCACGATGGGCAATGTCATAGAAGCCGGTCGGATCGCCACTCTGAAGATAAGGAGTCACCAATTCGATGAGGGTGTCGACATTTCGCCGCCAGCACAGCAATGGGGCGATCTGAGCCGGATCCCGCACAATGTCCCGGATCTCGACGCCAAGTGCCAACGCAATGCATAGCAGGGAATCGTGCTTAATCGGCCGATCCCGCTCAATACTGCGAACGGTCCTCTCGGAAACGTCTGCTCGCATCGCCAACTCGAGCTGAGTCCATCCGAGACTCTTTCTCAGGCTGCGTATTCTCTCACCCAAAGGCTCGACCGTAGGCATGCTCGCGCTCCGGCACCGCCCAGTGCAAAACCGAGCGAAGAAAAGTTCTTTCATGAAAGGGGAAGCGATCTTGGTCGCAATTATGCACTCAACCACGGGCGCCGTTAATTTGCCGGTCTCTTGCCGGTTTTGGGGGGCGAAATTCGCTAGGTTGGGACCGTAATCAGAGAACTGACATCCGTTTCGCGGCCTACAGATCACAAGACCTAGAAAAATTACGCGGCGTCACGCTTGCTTCTTAGGTTCCTACTTGATTAAGGGAGCATTCCATCCGGACCCGCACTGCGAGCCGCAAGCGCGGGGTCAACTGCCGGGGACAACACACGGTCTTGTAACGCTTCAATTCATGACTGCTCTAACGACCACGAAAAAGACACATCTTGCGAATCTCGCTGACGTTACGCCTTTGCCCGAGGTGGAAATCCGGTCTCTCCCAACCGATGATTCGCTATTTCAGGAGTACTTGCGTCTCCGTGGTGTTGCCTTTGGCAACAACCTATGCGCCGAAGAGTGCGATTTCGCAAGTGAGCACTATATTGCTGTTCGAGCCGGCTCGATTATTGCAGGTTTAAGGGTCACACGCGCGTGTTGCGCTTCTCTGGAAGTCGAAGAGCATTTGCCACGGCCGTTACTCAAGCACTACAGAGATTCCATGTGCTCTGCAGCCCGTATGTTCGTTCGAGACGGAGTTCCAATGGATTGCCGATTTCTACGCCTTCACCTAGTCGCTGCGGCCTGGAAGTGCCAATTGGACCTTGGGACGCGCATTGATGTTATTGCCGCGAGCACACGCGCTGTCCCTATGTTTGCTCGAATGGGATATCTATTATTGTCGGCCACCCCATTTATTCACCGCCTGCGCAGCGCGGTTTGTTGGCCCATGTGCTTTCCCGCCACGCCAAATCGTGCAACGCCATTTCACCGTGTGCTGTCCAAGGCAGCACAGCCCGTTGAAGAAGAAGAACTTCGTCGCATTGTACCGGTGCACGATTGGAGGATTACGCGCAATTTTATTGATTCAACGGCGCCCACTCGATTTAAGGAGTAATATGTTGACTACTGAAGTAGATGATGTTGTCGGAGCCCTCAATTGCTTACTTTGTGACGTCGTGGCCGAAGTAAAAACACTCCCCATCTGGCGCGATCTAATGGATACCACATGCCCCAGTGACATCAAAAAAGCTATATTGCGGGAGTTTTTTTGGGATGTGTCGTCCTATCAATGGTTCACTACGAGAGCAGGATTCAAAATGATAGGATCTCTGCGTGTCGACGAAATGAAGCTGATGCGAGTACTTCTACTGCACAAATGGGAAGAGGTGGAACACCGATTGTGGGCTTTTGAGTGCTATCGAAGTCTCGGCGGGGTGAAACCAATGATTGAAAGTCCTGCAAGTGATTTATCGCAGGGGGCGGCGAGCATTGCCGCAATTTGGGAGTGGATGGCAGATCACCTTCATCCACATGCGTATCTTGGTGCTGAGTACCTCTTCGAGAAATTGACGGCAGTACTCACAAGAGAATTAGTGCCTGCTTTGGTTGCATCTCAGCTCGACAAAGTGAATTGGCAGTTTATCGCCGATCATGAAGAAGAAGACGAAAAACATGCTCTGCTTTTGGAAGGTTTGATCAATTCAACCGCGGAGCAATATCCTCAGGCAGACGCGCACATTCTTCGGGGGTTCGACTGTTTTCGTCAAGTATATCCCGTCCCGGCTTGGCGCAGTGTCTATGCAAGAGCCGTCGACCACAAAAGCACGGAGCTAGTTTGATGACATTGTCATCCATGTCGATCGCGCTACTGATCCTAATGGTCTGCAATTACATTAGCTATGCCTGGGCAGTCAAACGATTCTTCTCTACCGACATAAGAAGTATGCCGAAGCTGATGAGTCTGACTGCGGCCGCAGGAAGCTTCACAATGCTGATTCAACTTGCATCTGTAGCAATCGCGCCAAGGAACACACCACTGTGGATTGCTGCTGGTTCTGGACTGTTGCTCATGTCACTCGTTATATTCTGGTGGGCACTGGCGGTCAACTGGCGAACGAAACTGCCAATTGCCTTTTACAAAGCAACTGCGTCTCATCTACAGACTTCTGGTCCATACTACGTGCTCCGCCATCCAATATACTTCTCATACATGCTGTGCTGGATCGGAGGGGCAGTGGCTACAACACAATCCATTGCGTGGGTAGGGCCTGTTCTGATGTATTCTTTCTACCGCTTGGCAGCACGAGACGAAGAGCGCAGGTTTTTGATGGGCGAGTTCGCGATTGAGTATCAGTATTATCAGAAACGGACTGTATCGTTCTTCGTTTGAAAGTCACGCCATAGTGTCGACTCGAATGATCTCGTTACTCATTCGTTGTCAATCTCTCCATCTCCTCACCAAGGGGGCGTTTCTAGGATCGTTGCGGAGACATGAGCATAAGGTGACTCTAGATGCTAGAATTCGGCTACCTATAAGGAATTCAAAGGGGTCGGGAGTCTTTTTAGAAAAAAGACTCCCGACCCAATACTGTTCGGCACAAGATTTGCGCCACGCAAGCAAGGCAAGTGGGGTAGAATAGCTAGACTTGCGCCAAATCTCTCTGTCGCGCATAATGCGCGGCATGGCAGGAAAAAAGAAAGCAAAGATTCGCGAGCAGGACGTCACCGGACTCAAGTTTTTTGACAAGCTTGCGCCTCTGCTGCAGCGATTGCATGGCGAGGGCTGCGAGCGTGACCGCGCCGGCAACCGCACGCTGCATTACGATCAGTACTGCATGCTGGTGTTGCTCTACATGTTCAACCCCATCGTGACTTCTCTGCGTGGGATTCAGCAAGCGAGCGAATTGAAAAACGTCCAGAAAAAGCTCGGCTGCGGACGCTCCTCGCTGGGCTCTTTTTCCGAGGCCACTTCAGTCTTCGACGCCGAACGACTCCAGGAAATCATCGCTGAATTGGGGGGTCAACTTCAACCTTTGGCTCAGGACCAACGGCTCGCAGACATCAAGCAGACCATTACGCTGGTGGATGGCTCGCTGATTGCTGCGCTGCCGAGAATCATGGAGGCCTCCTGGCGCAAGAGAAACGACGAGAGCGGCATGGTGAAGTGGCGCCTGCATACCCACTTTGAAATCCTGCGAGGCATTCCTACGCGGATCGACGTTACCCCCAATGGAGGGGGACGCTACGATGAACGGGCCATGCTCGAGATGGTTCTGGAAGCTGATCGTCTTTATGTGACCGACCGGGGTTATGCCAAGTTTGTCCTGTTCAACCGGATCGTTGATGCCAAGAGCAGCTATGTTTGCCGACTCCGAGACAACAGCGCCTGGACCGTGGTTCAAGAGAACTACCGCAACGAGGACGCAGGTCTCGACGAGATCCTCAGCGACGAGATTGTCGAGTTCTCCAAAGGCTCGGGGCTGAACCACAAGGTTCGTGTGATCTGTATTCGCGTGAACCCGCATACTTCGCGAGGCAAGTATCGTGGCGGCTCCAGTGGGGTCGACAGCGATGGCATGCTTCGCATCGCGACCAACCTGCTGGACGTACCAGCGGACGTGATCGGTTTGATATTTTCTAACCGCTGGGCCATCGAGATATTTTTCCGATTTTTCAAGCATATGCTGGGGTGCCGGCATTTGCTGAGCCATGATCAGAACGGGATTGAGATCCAGACGTATTGCGCCATCATCGCCTGCCTGCTGATCGCCTTGTGGACCAATAAGAAACCCACACTCCGCACGTATGAGATGATTTGCTTTTATTTTATTGGGTTAATTGGACAGCGCCACTTTGCTACTCCATCGTAACCCGAAGCGTAAGCGAGGAAACGAGTTAGCGATGATCTACCTCGCTTACGCTTCGGGTTACTATTGCTGGGCAACCGTCGAAAGTGGCGCTGTCCAATTAAGAAAGGGGCCAAAACGACACGGACGCTGTGGAACAAATCTTGTGCCGAACAGTATTGAGAATGTCCCCTTTTCCTTCATAGCAATGACAGTGCTTTTCCTTCCCAGTGGGACAAGAGACTTTCTGGAAATGAAATAAGGGATTGGTTGCACTCAGTGAAACAGGCGGCTGATGGACTCGTTGCGGTGGATTCGCTTGATCGCCTCTCCCAGGAGGGGGGCAATGCTCAGGACCTTGGTTTGCGGCAGCATTTGCTCTGGGCTTAAGGGAATCGAATCCGTGCAGACGATGCTATTCAGGTTGGCCGAGCTTAATCGCTCGACGGCTGGCCCGCACAGCACGGCATGGGTGCAGGCGACATGAATCTCTCGTGCCCCGCGCGCCCGCAGGACCCGGGCCGCACCACAGATGGACCCTGCGGTGCTGATCATGTCATCGAACATCAGTACAATCTTGCCATCGACGGGGCCCCCGATCACATTCTCCTGGATGGTGTTTTCGGCACTCGTGCGGCGTTTGTCGACGATGGCTACGCAACCCCCTAGACGCTTGGCGTGCCCGAGTGCCCGTTTGATACTCCCCTCGTCGGGGCTGGCGATGACAAGATCGTCGCTTGGGATATTCAATTTCAAAAAATGCTCGTTCAGAACGGGGGCGGCATAGAGATGATCCACGGGGACATCAAAAAAGCCCTGAATCTGGGCGGCGTGCAAATCCATCGCCAAGACCCGATCGGCCCCGGCGCGGGTGATGATGTTCGCCACGAGCTTCGCTGTAATCGGCACGCGCCCTTCGTCCTTGCGGTCCTGCCGGGCGTAACCGAAGTAGGGCATGACCGTGGTGACGCGCTCGGCACTTGCTCGTTTGCAACTGTCGATCATTACCAGCAGTTGCATGAGCGTTTCATTGGCGGGAGGGCAAGTCGGCTGGATCAAGTAGACGTCGCGACCGCGAATATCTTCTTCGATCTTGCACGAGGTTTCGCCATCGGGAAACGCCCCCAAGGCGATCTTTCCGAGGCCGACTCCCAAATAGTCGGCGATGGCCTTACTGAGCTTGGGATTGGCATTGCCGCTGAAAATCTTAAGATCAGACATGGAATTAAGCCTAGTTTGTGGGAGCCAAGCGTTGGATCTCCGCTTCGACTAGCGCCAGTTCATCGGTATTGTTAATGCTCATCGATTCGCAAGGTTGCAGCACTTTCTCTGCCGTGACTCGTTTACCAGCAGCCAGCAGGACAGCCGGGCAATCGGTGATGTAGTATTCCCCTTGTGCGTTATTGTCGGTTAGAAGCTGCAGTGCTTCCAACAATTGTTGCGAATCGAATACGTAGGTGCTTACGTTCACTTCACGAATCGACCGTTGCGCAGGGGTGGCATCTTTTTCTTCGACGATACCCGTAAACTCGCCTGAATCATTGCGGACGATTCTACCGTAGCCGAAAGGGTCCTGCTTATCTACGGTTCCTATCACACAGTCACATTGAGCAGCAGAAAAGTTCTCCAAGAGCCTTCGAATCGAATCGGGCTGCAACAGCGGAGAATCCCCCGCCACAATCAAAACGGGACCATGGTTCTGTGCCAATTGGTCGCGGCACATCATCACGGCGTGCCCGGTTCCCAGTTGCTCGCTTTGTTCTGCAAACTCTACGTTTAGCTCTCCGGATAACTCCGCTCGTACCAGGTGGGATCGATAGCCGACGACGACCAGCACCCGCCCAATCCGGGCTGCCTTGAGGGCGTCGATCACGTAGCGAATCATAGGCCTTCCCGCGACGGGTACAAGCACCTTGGGGAGCTCGGATTTCATGCGTGTTCCTTTTCCTGCTGCCAGAACTATTGCCAGGGGAGTGGAATCTGAAGAGTCGGAGTACATTGTTTAACTGGGGGCTCGTTAGTCTCTAGTGGGAATCCATATAATCGCAGGCTTAGGGAAATGCTATCTTGCCATGGATGAGCCGGAGTTGCCAGGGTCCGACACTCATCGGAAGATGCTGAATCGCGACGGAACCGGCAAAGGCCCAGAATCTCCCTTTTTGGTGGGCTCTCAGGTCTTTCGTCTGCCTCGAGCAAGCGCTAAAATACAGGATTCTTCCCCGGCATGCGAACCTTTGCCATTTGAACATGAAAATTTGAGAAACCTGTGAATATTGCTCCCTCTGCCCCGCGCTCGAAGCGTGCGACCCCAAGGAAACCCGTTTTGCAAGATGCGATCCAAAAAGCCGATGTCCTGATCGAAGCGATGGGATGGATCCGTCAATTTCGCGACAAGATCACTGTCATCAAGCTCGGAGGCAGTGTGATGGAAGACCCTGATGCGCTCCGCCACCTGTTGGTTGATATCGTGTTCATGGAAACCGTGGGGATGAAGCCGATCGTGGTCCACGGCGGGGGGGCTGCCATCAGTCGTGCGATGGCTGAGGCCAAGATCGAACCGCGTTTCATCCATGGTCGGCGCTATACGGACGAGGCGACCTTGGCGATTGTCGAACGCGTGTTGGCTGGCGAGATCAACGAATCGCTGGCAGAGAGCATCGAAGACTTTGGAGGCCGCGCCATGTCGCTGAATTTTTCTGGTCAGAACAACAACGTGCTCTTTGGAGAAAAGCTCGAACTGGTGGACAACGAAGGTAAACCAATCGACCTGGGCTTTGTCGGCACAGTGACGCAGGTTGACCGCGAAACACTCGACAATCTCACCTATGCCGGGCAAGTGCCAGTCATCCCATCCATGTGCGAGACGGCCACCGGCGAGCGGCTCAACGTGAACGCCGATACAGCCGCCACTGCCGTCGCCCAGGCCGTCGGTGCCGAAAAGTTGGTCTTTCTCAGCGATGTGAACGGGGTTCGCCGGGACAAAGACGATCCCGATTCGCTCATCCATTCCCTTTCGGCAGTTGATGCGCAGAACCTCATTGCCGAGGGACGGATTGAAGCGGGGATGATCCCCAAAGTACAGGCCTGCTTGGAAACCCTCAGTAAGGGGGTCGGCAAGATTCACATTATCGATGGCCGGCTGCGTCACTCGTTGCTCTTGGAAATCTACACGAATCGTGGAGTCGGCACGGAGATTGTTGCCAACTAAGTTAACTGGGGTGGGAATTAACTAGTGGAATTTGAGCTTTCTAAACATGCTGAAAATAGGATGCGAGAACGCCAAATAGAATTAAACTGGATCGAAATGACACTCGTGGAACCGGAGCGCGACGAACAGGATCCGATTGATCCCGACGCACGTCATGCCATGCGGCGGATAGCAGAAAAGGACAACCGCGTTCTGCGAGTCGTGTATAATATAGCACGGCTGAACCACGACGAATCATCTCGGTTTACTTTGATCGGGGAATGAAAGGCAAATTATGAAATTGGAGTATGACTCAAGTGTGGATGCAGCGTACGTCAAACTTTCCGATTCAGAAGTCAATGAATCGGAAGAAGTTCGCCCTGGAGTCGTCTTCGATTACGATGCCCAGGACCGGGTTATCGGCATCGAAATCTTGCATGTGCGTAAAAACCGTCCGGACATCGATCTGGAGCATCTCGAACTGGAAAACGTCTAGCATGGTTGGTCGGCTGCGTCACTCGTTGCTCTTGGAAATCTACACGAATCGTGGAGTCGGCACGGAAATCGTCAGCGAACCTGTTTGAGTCTCCCAACCTCTGTAGGGCACGAGCCCCTCAACTGATCCCAAGGAAAACTAGTGTCAATTGCCGAAAAAACGCCTATATCACCCGCAACGGTGGAACTTTTTGATCAGTATGTGATTGCCAACTATGGGCGGTTCCCGCTGTCGCTGGTGCGCGGTGAAGGCTCGCATGTGTGGGATGACCAGGGAAATCGCTATCTCGATTTCTTCCCAGGATGGGGTTGCAACCTTTTGGGTCACTGCCCCGCTCCCGTTGTGGAAGCGGTTCAGGAGCAGGTTGCCCAGCTCATCCACGTGCCCAATTCCTGGTACATGGAGACCCAGGGCCAGTGGGCTAAGCTGCTGAGCGAGCGCAGCTTTGGAGGACAGGCTTTCTTTTGTAATTCGGGGACAGAGGCTAACGAGGCCGCGATCAAGTTAGCCCGGCTGCATAGCCCCCCCTCAAAGTACAAGATCATCTCCTTCGAAGGGAGTTTTCACGGTCGTACCTACGCAGCGACGACCGCCACGGCCCAGCCCAAATACCACGAGGGGATCGGCCCGTTACTGCCGGGGTTCTTATATGCCCCGTTCGGAAATCTCGACGCTGTTGCCGCGAAGATTGATGACGAGACGACGGCGATTCTGGTCGAACCGATTCAAGGCGAAGGGGGAATTCGTATCCCTCCTGAGGGTTTCTTGTCGGGCCTACGTAAGTTAGCCGATGAACGAGGCCTGTTGCTGATATTCGATGAGGTTCAGGCAGGTTGCGGCCGAACTGGCGAGTGGTTCGCCTATCAGCATTTTGGCGTGGAGCCGGACATCATGACGTTGGCCAAGAGTCTCTGCGGAGGGATTGCCGGGGGAGCGATGATGGCTCGAAAAGAGATCGCCGCCAGTTTGCGCCCAGGGATGCATGCCGCGACATTCGGGGGAAATCCCATCGCTGCCCGGGCAGGCATTGCTACGATCCAAATGATCGAAGATCTTGGCCTTTTGCAACGGGCAAAGGACTTGGGTGAGTCCTTCCGCGGACAACTCGCCCCTTTAGTCGAGGAATTGCCCTACGTCACCGAGGTACGAATTTGCGGCCTGATGATTGGACTGGAACTCAGTGTGCCAGGGGCACCGATTGTGCAACAATGCCTTGATCGCGGACTGCTTATTAACTGCACACAGGGCAACGTTATCCGGCTGCTGCCGGCCATGACACTCAGCGATGAACTCCTAGAAAGTGGCTGCGAGATTCTTTCAAGCGTACTTCGCGAACTTAATCCGTAAACTTTTCGACGCGACGAATTTTTTCCAAGAAACAGAAACGAATATGCGACATTTGGTAACCCTGCGTGATGTGACCACCGAGGAAATCCAACGGATTTTCGCCCTGACTGCCGACTTGAAAGCCAAATTTCTCAAAGGCATCCGAGAGCCGATTTTGCCTGGTCGGGTAATGGCACTCATGTTTGAGAAACCTTCGCTGCGAACTCGGGTAAGTTTCGAGGCCGGCATGGCTCACATGGGTGGCTCGTCGATGATGCTGGGAGACGATGTCGGCTTTGGTAAGCGAGAGCGGATTGACGATTTTAGCCGCGTCCTGAGCGAGTATGTCGATGTCTTAGTGATGCGTTGCAAACAGCACGATACGGTGGTGCAAGTTGCCAAGTACGCATCGTGCAGCGTAATCAATGGCCTGACCGACCTGGCCCATCCTTGCCAGGCGTTAGCGGATTTATACACACTCAATTGTCATGTGAAGTCGCTCCACCAGGCCAAGCTTGCCTGGGTGGGTGATGCCAATAATGTGGTTCGCAGTCTGGCACTTGCTTGCGGAAGACTGGGAGTCCATTTGGCGGTGGCGACACCGAAGGGTTACGAGTTTTCTGCCAACTTTTTGACCGACCTAAACCAGGAATGCCCCGGGATGAACCTCACGCTTACCAACGATCCTGTCGAGGCGGTACGCGATGCATCGGCCGTCTACACGGATGTCTGGGCCAGCATGGGCCAAGAAAAAGAGCAGCAGCAACGGCGTAATGATTTTGCCCCCTATCAAGTCAATCACAAGCTGATGGCTGCGGCACCTGCCGATGCACTCTTCATGCATTGTTTGCCAGCCAGGCGAGGCGAAGAAGTCACCGACGAAGTGATGGATAGCCCCAACAGCGTTATTGTCGAGCAGGCCGGTAATCGAATGCATGTACAAAAAGGGATTCTGGCCTGGCTACTGGCTGCACAATGTTGATCGCTCCGTAAATCCGGTTGTGCGATTGCTCTCCCAGCTTCACCGACCTTCGAAAGAGAATTCGATGCCCGATCGCGCTGATAATCGCTCCGCCGACACATTGCGGCCTTTCTTGCTGGAACGCAATGTGCCGGGAGCCGCTGCTGGCAAGGTGCTCGTACGTGCGGGCCGTACCACAGTGCTCTGCACGGCTAGCATCGAGGAAGTCGTGCCTGCGTGGCTCGCTGGTCGTGGAAAAGGGTGGGTTACTGCCGAGTACAACATGCTCCCCGGCAGCACGGCTCCCCGCAAACAGCGGGAGCGCGGCGGAAAAGTTGACGGCCGCTCTGCTGAAATCCAGCGACTGATTGGTCGCAGCTTACGAGGGATTGTTGATTTGTCGGCTCTCGGTGAGCGCACCATTACGGTGGATTGCGACGTGCTCGAAGCCGATGGAGGAACACGCACCGCCAGTATCACGGGTGGTTATGTAGCGCTGGCGGAGGCACTCGGATCGCTGGCGCAATTTCAATCAGGTCAGTTGCCTTTGACAGACAGTATCGCTGCGGTGAGCGTCGGCATCGTCAATGGCGAGCCCCTACTGGATCTCGACTACCGCGAAGACGCGCGGGCCGATGTGGACATGAATGTCGTGATGACTGGAAACGGCCGATTTGTCGAAGTCCAAGGGTCTGGTGAGGAAGCAACCTTTGACATGGCGCAGCTACTGGCCATGATCGATTTGGCACAGCGAGGCATCGCCCAACTCAGTCAACTACAAGCGTCCCATTTGTTTCAGGTGGGGAAGCAAAAGCAATCGCTGAGTTAAGTCATCATAGCCACCTGGGGCTGGCAGATTGATGTCTATGCCTCATGAGTGCTAGATTCCGCCACCGCCGCCACCGATGCCACCACCACCACCACCACCACCGCCGCCAATTCCACCGCCACCCGCGCCCCCACCTTGCACCTGGGATGCAAAGCTAAACGTCTGGACGTTCCCGATACCCGTAAACGAGGGAGCAGCGGACACACGAACATAGCGACGGTCGGCAGAAATCACCGCTGTCGCAGTCATCTGCACACCATCGGGCAAAGTCTGAATGATCGGTTGGAAGCCGACGGCACCGATTTGGCCAGCCAAGGCGAGCCGACGCGCCAAATTGTTATCGCCCCCTGGGCCACGCGCTGCAGCGATCCGGGGATCAGACAAACCTCCCAATTGTTGCGCCAGGACTTGCTGGCTGAGAGCCTGTTGTCGACCAACCGCGAGTTGTAATTGTTGTTCCTCAAGCGATTCCAGCCGCCGACCATCTTCTAGTTCAAAAACGGCCATGGAATCGCTGTCGTCCTGGACGGCGAGATGTTGCCGTTCATGAACTTGTCGAGGTGTACCATAGTGTTTGTAAATATCGACGATCACCTTATCCGCCACCACATCCCCATAGATTTTTCGCAATCGAGCTCGGTAGGTGCCGGGGAATGCCTGGGCACAGGTATAGGTTTCAGTAAAGGAAGTCGCTTTGTCGGGCGTTTTGCCTTCGGCTGCCAGATCACCACTACACACGCCACCACCAGGAGTGCGGGGTTGCTGTAAGGAACAGACCGTTCCGCCTGGCTCTTCGACAATCAAGTCGATGTCGGCGTCTCCCGACCATGTAACCTGAATAACCACATCGCGAGACAAAGCGGTCTCGCATTGCTCTCTGTATTCGGCGTAGAGGGGGTCTCCGCTTTGCTCCATTGCTTCAAGAGTCGCTTTGGCTACTCGAAACGCTGTATCGTAAATCGCTTGTTGATCGCTCGGCCAAGAATTCTCCAAGATCCCCACAGTCGCCCAGCGGATACCTGCTTGATCTTCCAGACGCTGAGCCGTTCGCAAACCAAGGGCATACGCTTCGGGATGGAGTCCAGGCAGTTTGGTGACCTGACGATAGACCTCCAATGCGCGCGAGTCCAAGCCGATATGTGATAGGTACTGTCCGATCAACAACAGTTGATCCGGGGAAGTGCTGAAATCACAAGCCGACATCACTGCCCTTTCGATATCGCTCTTGGGACGCCCTTCAAGCTCCATGGCAATTCCGAGTGTTTCATACATCCACGGCTGAGATTGCCCGTTTTGAATCGCAGCTTGGATCATGGCGATCACTTCGGCTGATTGGCCCTTTTTCATCAGGCCACGGGCCAGTTGTCGCACCTCGACTGGATCCACCTGCTCGCTGCCGAAACGCTCTTGCCAATCCGTGTCAGGGCCGCTCTCTTGTGTACTCGGACTGGCGGCATTCTTGGTCGAGGCCGGTGTCCCAGCGGATGGAGAATCCTGGTCTGCTTCCGTAGCCAAATCGTCGCCGACATTGAACAAGCCACCACCACCGCCGCCACCACCACCAC
>JBGSPU010000049.1:0-5205 GCA_041738415.1 Bythopirellula sp. | reverse complement strand
GCCCTGACGGCTTGTTCCGTCAGGGTCGTTTTTTGGGGGCCAGATTCCTGAACCATTCTTTTTGCCCTGAAATGCCTCGAAAACGCCTGTCATACACGCCCAAAAGCCACTTGGCGACCCACAGATTCTGGTGAGGAACCTGTTTTTATTTTTCGTTTTCGACAAGTGGGGCCGGTAAAAACCTCCGCCATGGTGCGCAAGTTCAAGCAGTGATTGCGGGCTTTGCGCAACTCGCAGTCGTGCGGCTTACACCTTATCCGGATGATCTTGATCGAATGCATCGACGAAGAAACCGGTCGCTAGCTCGAAGCGGCTGAGCTACCCTCCTATCGCAGGTTCTCTTCCGTGTACATCAGCAACTCGATCATTCGCTCCAGGAGATAGTCGGAGTTTGCACCAGGAAAGTTGTGCTGTACGAGTTCCTTGGCGAACAGGCGGCAGACGTAGCGGAGCTTCACTGCCTTGCTGCGCGAGGCATACACGAAGTCGCGGTGGCCGTTGTTTACCACGATCAGGTTGTTGTCTACGTCGAACCGCGAACGCCAGAGTTCGCCAGGGCGCTTTTCGAATGTGTATTCGGGCAACCCCCGCTGCGTGTCGGACTTGGGAGTCTCAGGTAATATGGAATCAGTCACCGTGACGAGCGCCTCGGCCAACACCTCAAGATGCCCTTGGCGGACATAGACCGCCAGTTTCACAAGCTGCGGTTCTCCCGGGGCGGTAAACTTGGTGATCTCGCCGGCTGAATTAGCAATCTCACCCGCCCCCTCCGCAAGTTGCCAATTGAAACTAAGTTCGGTGTCCACGCTTCTACCGGCGCGGTCCCGGCAGACTGCTCGAAACGCTTTCTCCTTACCCACCCCCACGGTGGTTGATGAAGGTGAGATACGCACGCTGTACAGTGGCCCGGAGTGTTCAAAGAATTCCTGCTGCTCTTTTCCATCGCCCGGATCGCCGGCGGCTTCGCCTGCTGATGCATCGTCTCCATCCATGGAAAATACTTCCCCTTTCAGGGGAACATTGTTTTTGCCGCGGCCTGAGCCTGCTTTGCGGATGTCGAACCAATCGTAATCTTCCTCCGGCAACGAAAGCATTGCTTCGCGAAAGGCCCGTTGGATGGACTTGAGCGTATTCTGATTCGTTTGTTCCTCGGCAGCCTTTTGCTGTTGGTCGATGATCGACTCCAGTGCGGCTTCGAGAGGAGGGAGTGCCTCAAGTAGTGCCTCGAAGCGTTCGTCGCGAATCACACCCAATCGCGACCCGGGCGAGAGATTGAGAAACGGCGCATCGATGGCCCCTTGCAGAAAACCGCCCTGCCAAGGGGCACTCAGCCAACCTTCGATGTCGGCCACGTTCTCGATCACCCGCGTGCCTGAGCGATAGAGGCCGACGCATCGATCGGCATGCGCGTCGGCTAGATAAACTTCGACCGAGGCCTCTCCAAACCGGGTGGAGAGCGAAGGGAGATTGTGCAAGAGTTGCCCGGCAAACGAGCGAGGCACGACACGATATTCAGCCCGCGCATGTCGATCGACAATCAGGATTTCGACACCCGTGCTGCGGATCCGATCGCGCAACTCAGCGGCGAGATACGATTGCAACTTCTCGCCACTGAAACCGCGAATGCCAGGCAACAACGGAGAGATGGTCAACTCGACGCCAGGTTCCGCGACGAGTCGGCGCAACCGGCTCACCTCGTAGTTCGGATCCCCTTTTGCCATGAGCATCTGATACGGCTTGCCGTCGCTACCGTTGGAGACGATCTTCAGGGTTTCCCCCACGGTCCAGAAGCTCAAGAGCCCGATGCCAAACTCGCCCTGTATCCCTTGCTTAGAACTTGCCTTGAGTTGCCGTTTGATCGAATCGCAGATGTGCGTGGCCACGTATTTAAAGTTGGGCTGGCCATCCTCGTTCAAGGGGATGCCGGATCCGTCGTCGATGATCTTCAGATAGAAATTTCCTCCTTGTTTGCCGCGGAGGATCTTCACATGCTTCGCACCGGCGTCGATGCTGTTCTCCACGAACTCGGCGACCGCCTTGAGGGGATTCGATTGCGAGAGCGCAATGATGCTAATGGCGTTCCAATCGTCACCAATGCGCAGCTTGCCTTGCGAGGCCTCGTGACTTCTGGATTTTCGCGAAGTAGCCATCGTTTAGGTCTGCCAGCATCATTTGCCCGTGAGAGAGCCGTTTTGGCTGTCATACTTACAGGCTGAAATCCTGCACCACGAAGAATCTGAGATATATTGCACACCGTGCCAACATGGGTAAACTAACGACTATTAAACCACTTCCGCGATTCGCTGGAAAGGAGTCCTCGCATGACGACCAAGCCTCGCCACCGTCTTACTCTCAAAGATCGCCTGAGCCGACTGACCTTTACCCAAGCCTGCAAGTACTTGGGCGAGGAGGGTCGCCGCCTCATTCAACATGGGGGCCATTGCGAAATCGATCTTGAAGAACAGGTCTATCTGCGCGGGGATCTGTTTCGTCTCAAACTCTCCGACGCAGTCGTAACTATTACAGTCATGGACTCGGCCCAGAATCGGCTCCACTGGAATTGCACTGAGTGTGAGTTCCCCTGTGAGCATGCGGGTGCCGCCTTCTCGCTGATCCTCGAAGAAAAAACGGCGCTCGGCCTGGCGGCCCCTCCGCCGGAGCGCGTGCCGATCGAAAGCCTCAGCGAGCAAGAACTTGTCGAGCAGGCCCTCGCCGAACGGGAAGAACGGGCTACCAAAGAAAAGTTTCGTCTCAAATCCACAAATCCTAAGAAACCGTGGACCGACTACACGATTACCAGTGCCGCCTCAGGCAAGACTTATCGGGTCGCGCTCCGCGGCACCGAGCGAGGCGTCTCCTATTGTTCGTGTCCCGACTTTCGCACCAATACGCTCGGCACCTGCAAACACATCCTCTACGCATTGCAAAGAACGACGGCAAAGTTCTCGGCCAGCGCCCTGCGTAGGCCCTATCGCCGCAAACACCTGAGCGTGCATCTCACCTCAGGCGAGAAACTCGCACTACGGCTTGGCATCCCTAGCAATCTCGATGATGAGGCCGCAAAGATCGTCAAGCCGATTGCCGACCGTGATCTCGAAAATATCCAAGACCTGATCCGCCGAATTGGCCAACTCGAAAAAATGGGCCAGACCGTGAATGTCTATCCCGACGCCGAGGAGTTCATCCAGCAACTGCTGTATCAACAGCGGATCGAAAAACTTGTGGGCGAAATTCGCGAGGATCCCGCGGGGCATCCGCTCCGCCAGCAACTGCTCAAGACCGAGCTACTGCCGTATCAGCTTGATGGCATCGCGTTTGCGACCGGTGCTGGCCGAGCGGTGTTGGCCGACGACATGGGGCTCGGCAAAACGATCCAAGGCATCGGCGTCGCGGAAATGCTCGCCCGTGAGGCGGGCATTCGCAAGGTGCTCGTGATCTGCCCCACCTCGCTCAAGTCGCAATGGCGAAACGAGATTGAACGCTTTTCCGAGCGCTCGTGTCAACTCATCATCGGCTCAGCGGAGGAACGCGCCGAACAGTACGACAATGAGAGTTTCATCACGATCTGCAACTACGAACAAGTCCTCCGCGATCTGCCCGCCATCGAACGCGTCAAGTGGGATCTCATCATCTTGGACGAGGCCCAGCGGATCAAAAATTGGGAGGCCAAGACCACCAACACCGTCAAACGGCTCAATTCGCGATTCGCCCTCGTACTCTCCGGCACACCGCTGGAGAACCGGCTCGATGAGCTCTTCAGCGTTGTCCAGTTCGTCGATGACCGCCGCCTCGGCCCCGCCTTTCGCTTTCTCAATCGACATCGCGTGGTCGATGAAAAAGGCAAAGTCCTCGGCTACAAGAACCTCGACAAACTCCGCGAAAAACTCAAGCCGATCCTTTTGCGGAGAACTCGTGAAGATGTTCTCGGCGAATTGCCACCGCGAACCACCGAGATCATTCGGATCGCACCCACTGAAGAACAGGCCACGGTCCACGAAGGTCACATGCGCGTCGTGGCCTCTATCGTCCGCAAGCCGTACATCTCCGAGATGGATCTGCTACGACTAAGGACGGCACTTTTGATGTGCCGAATGGTAGCCAACAGCACATTCCTGTGTGACAAAAAGCATCCGTCGTTTTCCAGCAAACTGGAGCGAATCGACGAACTCTTGGAACGCGTCTTTTCCGAACCTGGACGCAAAGCGGTCGTTTTTTCTGAGTGGACGACGATGCTCGACCTGATCGAAGAAAAGCTCGAACAGCAAGGCCTCAATTATGTGCGGCTCGACGGCTCGGTTCCGCAAAAGAAGCGACAGTCCCTAGTGAATCGCTTTCAGGAAGTTTCAGAGTGCCAGCTTTTTCTTTCGACCAACGCCGGCTCGACTGGGCTCAACTTGCAGGCTGCCGACACGGTCATCAACGTCGATCTCCCCTGGAACCCTGCCGTCCTGGAGCAACGCATCGCGCGGGCCCACCGCATGGGCCAAAAGCGTCCGGTGCAAGTGTACTTACTGGTGACCGAAGAAACTCTTGAAGAGAGCTTGCTCGCCACTCTTACGGCCAAGAAAGACCTGGCGTTGGCGGCACTCGACATTGAGAGCGAAGTCGACGAGGTCTCGCTCGTGAGCGGTGCCGAAGAGCTCAAGAGTCGGCTGGAGATCCTGCTGGGCGCCAAGCCCGCAGCGGCTCCCGATGACCCGCAGCCCCCGCAACCCCTCTCAACCAAATACCAAGAGCGGGTCGCCGCCGCTGGTGGTGAGATGCTCGGCGCAGTGTTCAACTTCCTAGGCGAATTGATCGCACAAGACGAGAAAACTCCCGCACCCCCTGCCGAACTGGTCGATAACTTCCGCCAGCGCCTCGGCGACTGCGTAACGGAAGATGAATCGGGCCAGCAACGCCTCTCGATCACGCTTCCCAATCGCCAGGCGCTCGACAACCTGGCAGGCACCCTGGCCCGCTTGCTGGCAACGCAATCGACTGACCGTGAACCGTGAACATAACGGAGAGCCTGGATTATTAGCGACCGAAGTCTACTGCAATGCGACTGCAATTCACGCCCAGGTAGTCTACAGTGATAAGTCACTGACTGCGTCTGACATGGCTTCCAGCGGTGTCGCAGCGATTCCGTACATGGCACGTGCTTGTCTTTCTTCGCCCATGATGCCCAACACATCAGGAGTCGTGTCATCACAGCGGCGATGC
>JBGSPU010000007.1:0-133898 GCA_041738415.1 Bythopirellula sp. | reverse complement strand
ATCAGCCAAACAACTGATCAGCCAAACAACTGATCAGCCAAACAACTGATCAGCCAAACAACTGATCAGCCAAACAACTGATCAGCCAAACAACTGATCAGCCAAACAACTGATCAGCCAAACAACTGATCAGCCATTTGATGTAACTTATCCGCTGCTGAAAGGGATTGCAAGCAAAATCTGGAAAAAAGTTGGAAAAAGTTTCGAGTTCCGTGGCGCGAGTTGGAAATGGGGCTCGGGGTCGGGAGCTACGGGTTGGGATAACGTGGCCAGGTAGTATTCGTTGAGCCAGCAGGTGTGCGATCGATGAATAGCAAAAATGACTTTTCCTGGTGCTTGCCGGAGCAAGCTGCTACTGATACTCAAGGCTATGCTCAAACAAAACAAACCTTGGAAAATCACTCAAACCACTTGACCTACAAAAGAGCCGCTACTGACCACGTCTGTGGTCGAAAATCCCCTTGGTACCGAGCCGCGAAAACACGCGGCCAACCTGACCAACATGGACATGACCGTTCGTTTTAAGTCGTCAGTTGCTTAAAGGGTTCATGCAGAATCCGAAGCTTCCCAGGGATTCAGCGGCTTTGCCGAAGCTTGGGGATGCAGTACGGCTTCGTCTTGAATAACTCGTTCTGGTACCTCTCGGGGCGAATACTGAATATCCACTACCAAAGAACGGATGTTGAGCAAGAGGATAATGATTGCCGCTGGGCCGAGGATGACTAGCAAAGTATTTGCTTCGACTGCGAGGGGTCCATTATCGACGAGCGTGACGAGCATCCAAATCGGATTGGATATCTGCAAGAAGGAGAATTCAGTCCCCATTCTGAGCGAGGGAGTCATGAGAAAAATCACCTGAGGTATGCCACATGCCAAGAGCAGGAGCACGAGATGAATGAGGAAGCCTGCGGACAATTGGACAAAGGTAAAAGTTCTCAAGAGGCTAACGACCAGCTTCCCCAGCCCGAGAAAAATGACGCTATAGCACCAACTCAAAAGCAAAAAATAGAAGATGGTACTGCGCGTGGGCCAATTTCCAGAAGCGGGCAGAAACCCTGTCAACACCAGACCCGTGATCGTTACTGCCGATAGCGAACTCACGGCAAACATAAATCCTGTTTGTGGCCCAGGGTTAAACCAAGTGAGAAACATTCTTCCCAAGGTACTCGAGGGCAAACTTCTCATGACTCTACGTGAGAGATGGGGCCATTCGCTCGTCATGAGTGTCCCCATGACATACCAGTAGGAGACCGAGCTGGCGGCAGCAATGAGAATCACACCCCACACAAAATCTATCGTCTGTGAACCTAACATTGCCATTACACCCATCCAACCGATGAAGCACGCATGCAGCACAAGCATCCGTTTTCTTAATGGAGTGGATCGGTTATCACTGGCAAAACCGATTTGTGCCGCTGCCGCTGCGTGTAAAAGTGTGAATACGGAGCAATAAAACGCTAAGGCGGCAAAATGGACGAGCCCAAACCAAGGGTTTTGATAGTTCACAAAACCTTGTTCTACAAACTCAGAAATGGAGGAAATCGTACTGATGAGGACAATTCCTAGACACAAGACGAGCAGCAGTGAGATCAGAACGTGCGTGTGCCGCGCCTTCACGTTTGTGCCAGCCAACAGCCCTAACATCGAGAGCCCCATGCACAAAAACATGAAATAGATCAACAGGAAGAGAATGGTTGGGATATCGACGCCCCGCAAGAGATAGGTAAAGACGATGCAGGGACTCACTCCGCACATGTAGACCATCATCTGCACGGCGGCGCTCCCCAGCTTTCCGCTGATAATCTGGCTCGCGGAGAGTGAGGTGATTGAAAGCAGTTCGTAGGTGTTGTCCTCCTGCTCGGCAGCGAGCGAACGGAAGGCAGAAAACGGGACGATGAGAATCAATGGGAACGCCAGAATCGAGGCATAGACGATCAGCATTGTCGGTCCCGATGCAACGTAATAAACGTCGGGCCCGATGATCGCCACGACGGCAAAACTAGCCGCCCAACAGGCAAGCAACACGACCAAAAATGTTGCGACGAATTGGCGGCTTTTTAGAGCCTGCCGAGTTTCCTTGACGAGAATCGGATTTACGTGGTCAATGAGCAGTTCCAGCCGCCCCAGGAGCGACTCGAGCCAACCAGCCATGGCGGCTTGTTTGACTGACTCTGAAATCGGTGCCGGATTAGGAATCGTTCCAGTGCTCATTGCACTCTACCCTCGGTCACAAACAAAAATACATCTTCGAGACTCTTAGTTTTGCTAGAAAATTCCAAAACGCGAAAGCCCGCTTCTATGACTTCACGCAGCAAGACTGCTTGATTCTCTTGCCCCCCCTCGTGGGTGCATGCCAATTTGCCTGCTTCGAGAGTGATCGCAGTGATGTCAGCGCGACTTTCCAGCCAATCACGTAAAGGTTGGGGATCGCCTAATACGCGCATCCACACCCGACTTACTGCTTCTGAGCGGTTACTGATTTCCTCGACGCTGCCAGTTGCCAGAAGTCTTCCCTGTTCGATGATGGCTACCCGGTCACACAATTCGGCAAGTTCTGTGAGAATGTGAGAACTGATGAGTACCGCCTTTCCTAACTCGGCAAGTTGGTCGATCATTTCCCTTAGTTCAATCCGTGCGCGGGGATCAAGTCCTGCAGCCGGCTCATCGAGGATGAGAGCCGCCGGATCGTGAATCATTGTTCGCCCCAGGCAGAGACGTTGTTTCATCCCCTTGGAGAGTCCATTGATGGGCTTCTCGGCCAAAGTGTTGAGCAGAGTAAACTCCATGACCGAATCGACTGCCACTCTCCGCTCGGCACCCCGCAGGCCATAGGCGCGGGCAAAGAAATCAAGGTACTCGCGGACATTTACATTTTCGTAGGTGCCAAAGTAGTCTGGCATGAAGCCGAGCCGACGGCGGACTCTGTCTGGATCGTCGACGACAGAGAATCCATCGACATAAGCGTCACCGTAGGTCGGTTCGTCAAGCGTTGCCAGGATCCTCATGCTGGTCGTCTTGCCAGCTCCATTGGGGCCGATGTAGCCAAATACTTCACCTGCATAGACCTCAAAGCTGATGTCATCGACGGCGCGGGTCTTACCAAAATAGCGATGCAAATTTCTCAGCTCGATCATCGGCTGTCTGGCGTGAATCATGTTACCACTGGCCTCGCACGACGTGAAAGCTGGCGCTCTCGGAGATCTCTTCCAGCCCCAGGGAGAGGTCCATGCCGTGATCCGTGACGGCAATGAAAGTGCGGGGACTCCATCCCTGGAAGACGGCTGAGGAAATCGCCGACAACTGGGTTTCCATCAGATTCTGTGAGAAGGGGAAAGAACGAATATTGCCTTCAACGGTCAGTGATTCCATCGTACCGGGTGGAAACTGGGGTTCGTTTTCAGAGAATTGGCTCCGCAGTTGCATCATCGCCTGAACTTGTGTTGATTGCGGGAGTAGCCGTGACTCGTCAGCGGGGAGATTTTCCGCCAGGTATATTTTGCCTTCGGCATCTACCACGAGGAGCGTACGAATATCGACCCCCAATCGATTCGTCGCCTGCAACCCTTCGACAACAGATTCGAATGCGATTTGTCGCGGTGACAGGCGACTGGCGATGGTTAGGTATTGGGTGGGGGTCCGGGATGAGAGCCAACCTTCGACCAGTTTTTCGGCACCGTTCCAGTGTAATTCGCGCTTCTGCTGGGCATACTTGCGAATCATCCGACGATTGCCTGTGCGGGAGGGGGGAAGAATCGGATACACCAACGTGTCGGCGGGCATTGTCAGCCCTTCGGCAGGAGCGATCCCGGCGAAATAAGAGAGTCTCGCCCAACACGCCGCCGTCTGCGAGCGTTGGTCCAGGAAGGTGAAGCTTCGCACACGCACCCTTGCTCCGAAGCCATCTGACATGAAGCTGTAGACGAGAAGCATGAGAATTGTTGCGAATGCAGCCGCTGGGACCGTGATCAAGAGAAGCGGCAGTTGTTCACGTCGGTTCAGCAAAAAATAATTGACTGGCCCGATACCGAGTACAAACAACGAGAGCAGGACCTGAAAGGGAGTGACGGGTGCTGTTCCTACATCAGGAATTAACCAGTCATTGAAATTGTCATTTCCCTCGTCGGGATCGTTCCCGTGGCGACCTACCCACGAAAGTCTATCGGCGAGCAGGGATTGGGTGATGGCCCAGGATGTCTCATCGATGTCTTCTCTTCGAGTCCGATTCCCCATGAAGGCAGTGACCGTACCCATTCCGAATAATCTTGAGGCAAACCATTCTCGTGAATCGCTGGGATACTCTGCCTGGCTATTTTCTGTAGGCTCGTCGCGTGCTTCCGGAACAGGCCCCAGCAATTGGCTTAGTTTCTCAACGGCATCGGTGCCAGGATTGTCTACTTTCGGGAATCGCCAGCCTCTTTTGAGAAGTTCTTCCGCCGTTATGGTGGCAGCATCTTCGTCAGAGGGAATGTCTAGAAGTGATTCGATCTGTGGAATGCGTTGATACGATCGACCTGCGTCCATGAACCAGAGATTTCCCCCTGAACGAATCCAGTGGAGCAATTCTACAAGCCGCTGTGGCGAGCGTTTTTGGATCGCTTTCAACTCGGCAATGTTTGTGATGACGACATCAAAGGAGGAGTAATCAATCCACTTCTCAGGGATTAAGTCGTTATTCCAAGGGTAGACATCAGCCGGCGCGCCGCGCACATCACTCAAGAGTTGTGTAACGGGCATGCTGGAATCACGATTCAACAACATCGCCGCAAAGTTGTATCCACCACGGGCGATGTTTGATTGGGGATGCTGAGCGAACTCCAAACTAAGTTCCTGATCCTTCACGCCATCGACCCAAGTTTCGGCGCCTACGAATCGCCACTCCTGGTACTCGGGAACGGAAAGGGAGAAACTTGCCGAAGTTCTCCCAGCAGGTAATTCAAAATCCTGCTCGACAATGATCACAGAGTTTTCGACAGCCCCTCGGCCAGCAAAGAAGCGCAACGTGAGTTGGATGTCGGCCTGTGTCGGACGGGGTAGACTGAAAGTATATTTCACTGGACGGTAGCCGTGCTCTCCAACCCATCTGGTATCGATCTGTAGCCTCATCCCCGCTTGCTTGGAGTATACGACTTTGCCAGGAGGCGAGAAGGGTAACTCTATCAAACCCCCGTTCATTGCGAGCAGACTTGGACAATCACCTAGCCAGACCAGAAACGACAAAATCAAGAGAAGCGTATTGATATCGTGGCGCGATGTGATGAGACGGTAGAGAGGCATGGCTTACGTCGGCGATCAAGTGCTGCGCTGAGTTGCGTTGATACCGCCCAAATAGCGATCATCGGGATTTGTCTGGATGCCCCCCTGACGGGTACGTGCCGATAATTGTTCTTTCCTGAATATTTTTGAGAGCGCCATGACAATCACAAAACTACCCGCATGTACCATTAAGATGGCCACAATGCTCAGCACCGCGAAACTCAAAGCGATTGCCCAATAGCTGCCAGCGAGAGCCCGTGCCAAGACGAGGCTAAACAGGGCACACAAAGTGACCCATTTCAAGGTGCTGCGTAAGGTGAATCGCGGGAGAAACATGCTCACTATTCTCGCAGATTTGCTTGTCTCTGGGCAAGTCTTACGCTGAGGCACGGCCAAACCAAGCGAGGAGTTCAGATTCTGCCCCTAGTCCGTAGAAGTGCGCGCAGGTAGCATGAATTGCACGCTAAATGGGCAATTATCATGATTAGACTTGAGGGAGCAGATGTCTCGAACACTAACGATCCGTAAAAGATCAACGCAATTTCTCGCCGCGAGTATTCTTGTTCACGTGCTGCTCGTTGCGAAGCTACAGGCTGCCCCTGAAGTCGAGGCCTACGTCGGACAACCCTTGGGCGTGGCTCGGGTGACAGTGGACGTGTTTCGTGGCGAGCCATCGCTACCGCTGAATGACGAGCGTTTCACTGTCGTTGAGAAGAATGGCCGCGCTATTTACCCGATCGTGAAGGTGGAACCCGCTAGGCAGTTTCTTCGGGGCCTGCTGGGAATCGAAACTCCTCGCACTGTGACTCTCTACTTCCTGTTCCGGGGTGATGAACCGTTCGACATCTCTGCTTACTCGCCTGTGGAGCAAGGGATCCGCATCAAACCTCAGCGGAGTTCGCAGGGACATCAGAGATTGCTCGGCGAATGGTGGGAGCAGCTCTCGGAACGTTGGTCACGTTTACAGAAGGACCCTGAGTTCCCACCCATCTTGGAGAATTTTCTGGTGGCCTCTTTTTCACGCCGTTTGAATCGGCCGGTGCCGGAAATTGGGGGCGGATTGTTCGGCTTGCAGAAAAAAAACTCCGCCCTACAGGAATTGTTTGGAGGTGAATCGGCACTCTTGGCAGTCGACCGCGATCTGGTGCTGGGTACGGGCGCCAATTCGCACGAGTTGCTTGATCTTCCCCCAACTCCGAAGTGGTCGGCAGCTTTTGTCGACGAGACTAAGTTGGAAGAAGTTGCAATCGAATCTCTCCCCACGCACGTACCTGAGGAATGTTTTTACTTGCGCTTTGGCAATTTCAACAACTATTTTTGGTTTCGTGATTTGTCTACTAAGTGGGACGGTGATCTGAAGAACATGTTGCTGCGTCGGGGAATCAATCGGCTTCAGTCGAGTCGCATCGAACAGCAACTCTCCTTAAAGGAAAACGTCCTCTCGAGAATTCTGGCACCGCAATTCATCAGCGATGCGGCATTGATTGGCCTCGATCCTTACATGCAACAGGGGGCCGCGATTGGGCTGTTGGTCGAGGCGCGGAATAGCCAATTGCTTTCGCAAGACTACATGCGGCAGCGACGCGAGTCATTGCAGAAGTTCCCGGATGCCGTGGAATCTACCGTGAGCATTGCCGGAAATGAAGTCTCGCTGATTGCGACACCCGATGGTCAAGTGCGTTCGTACTACGCCCAGTCAGGAGATTTCCACCTGGTCACTACTTCGCGGAGAATCGTGGAGCGGTTTTTCGAAGCGGGGCAGGGAGTTGGTGCGTTGGCTTCGTTGCCAAGTTTTCGCCAGGCTCGTCAGAAGCTGGAACTGGAGCGAGAAGATACGATTTTTGTATTCCTCTCAGAAAAATTCTTTCAGAATCTGTGTACTCCTGAGTACTGGATAGAAAGAAGACGACGCCAGCAATCGGCCCAACAACCGCTCGTCGTAGAGATGGCCCGCTATGCCGCTGAGTGTGAAGGTTTGCCGGCGGTCACCAAGGATGAACTGATAGCCACGGGAATTCTTCCCAAGGTTTTTGGTGAGTTTCCCGACGGCAGTCAATCGGAAGTGACCGAGTCGGGGCCAATTGATTCCCTACGCGGTGCCCCAGGCTACTTTACTCCAGTGGGAGACATGGAAGTGAAACAAGCTTCTGCTGCTGAATTGGCAGCCTATCAGAAGTTTCTCGCTGATTTTGCCGACGAAGTAGGTCAGATGCCACCGATTGCACTTGGAGTACAGCGCCTGCCTCGTGCGCCAGAAGAGGATCACAGGTTGCTGATCGACGTCGTTGCTGCACCGTTGGGTGGGGTGAAGCTCGGCAAAGTGATCGATTCGCTCGGTCAGCCAATTGATGAAAAGATGAAGCCGATTGCTGGCGATGTCGTGTCGATCGAAGCTGTCCTCGATGTGCCAGTGCCGCTGATTGGGGGAGAAAATCAGCCGCATTTGTTGTTTGCGGGTCTTCGCGATTTTCGTTCTCCACTTGTCGTGAGACAAGGTGCTGTGGCCCCCGGCGTTGCTCGGAGTGAACTGGTCCGCGCCTATGTGGGAGCCTGGCCGCGACCAGGACTGCTTGGAATCCTCCAAGGCCCTGAGCTTGCCAATGGCCCTGAGCCCCAGGCTCTCGGTGAGCAGATGTGGCAAGCCCAAGCAGAAAACTTTTTACTCATATCTTTCAAACCGGACGTTATTCGAGAAGTTGAGCCGCAACTGGGATTCGAACCGGCCGAGCGTCCCGCTCAAGTGCGGATCCGTGTTGATGACCTGACGGGGAAGGAGATTGCCGAGACCGTCAGCGCAGTGGCTTACTCTCGGGCACGCGAGACTTCGGTGGCCCCTAGCCGATTGATGAATTCCCTCGCCAATTTGCTGCATGTTCCTCGCATGCAGTGTCGGGAGTTTGCCGAGCGGTTGGTGGATGGGACGTTTGTCTGTCCGTTGGACGGCGAATATCAACTTTATGAAACACAAGGGTCGCTGCCGGTGTGGTCGTCCTCGGCGCTGCCCGTCTCGAATCGCTTTATGCTTACTGAGGTACCGGAAGGTTTTAGTGTTTCGTTTTTGGAGTGGTTCCGGGGGATGCAGGGAGATTTGCGTGTGGCCGACGGCGAGCTTGCCGCCCATGTGGAACTGAGGATGGCCCCAGTTGCCCTCCCTTGATGAAAGAAGAATGATGTCCGACGTGCCACTGCCGCGTTACTGTGAGAGACCGTTTCCTACTTATAGTTACGTCCCTGGCAGCGGGAATCCGCATCCTGTGAGCGATCCTCGTGGTCACATGTATGGCATGGTTGAGATAGCAGCCATTCCGCTCGATCCAGTGAATTGGCACACCAGCGAGACGTATATGTACGCCATTGATTTGTTTAATCATGGGTACTTCTGGGAGGCCCACGAAGCATGGGAAGCCTTGTGGCACGCGGCTGGTCGGAGCGGAACTGAGGCAGTTTTTCTGAAAGGCCTCATCAAACTGGCGGCGGCAGGGGTGAAGCAAAAGGAAAAGAATCTGGTTGGTGTAAGTCGTCACACTCGACGGGCAATTGAACTCCTGGGCTCACTTTCGCTGGCCGCTTATTGCGGAGTCAAACTTGATTTGCTCCTGCAAGACATTCAGTGCTTGGCCGACGACCCAAAGGCTAAGATCGCGCCGATATTGCTCGCTCCGCTTCCTGCATGAGCAGGCCTGCGCGGTAGCTGCTGCGGACGAGTGGGCCGGACGCCACGGCACGAAAACCCATCGCCAATGCTGCTGCTCTCCACTCGTCGAACTGATTGGGATGGACATAACGATCAACGGGTAAGAAACGTGTACCTGGTTTGCCGGGGGTGAGATATTGACCTAAGGTTAGAAGTTCGACGCCAACTTCGTGTAAGTTACTGAGGGCGTCGATGACTTCTTTGTTCGTTTCACCAAGTCCTACCATGAGGCTGCTCTTGGTCCAAAGATCGGGTCGCAATTGTTTCGCTAGCTTCAAGACGGCGAGGCTCTTGGCGAAATATGCGCGCGGATCGCGTACCAGTTTGTCGAGCCTGGGAACGCACTCCACATTGTGCGCGAAGACGGCAAGCGGTATGCCATCCAACAGATGGGCGAGCGCTACCTGATTGCCATCCAGGTCACTGCATAAAAGCTCGACCGTTGTTGTTGGCAACCGCCGTCGCACTGCCGTCACACATTGCTTGTAATGATCGGCACCGCCGTCAGGCAGATCGTCGCGATTGACGACCGTGATGACAACATGTGCGAGGCCCATCCGCTCGACCGCAGCGGCCAGCCGCTCGGGTTCGTCGGATTCCAGCGGTGGTGGCTGCCGTAGCGTCTCGACCGAGCAGAATCGGCATCCTCGCGTGCATTCTTTGCCGGCAATCATGAAAGTTGCCGTGCCACGCGCCCAGCAGTCGTGGATATTCGGACAACGGGCTTCTTCACAGACAGTGTGCAGTTGGTTCTCAGCTACCGTTGAATGCGTACCATTGAACGACGCGTGAGCATTTCCTGCAGGGAGATTCACGCGGAGCCATTCGGGAAGACGCGGCCGAGTCTCAGCCGTTCGAGACGGTTCAATGATAGGGAGTGAAATCATAAGATGCGAGCTTGCTCGTTTAATGGCATGCTGCAGGCGATTGTTTAGAGACATCAGCGCAGTCGCATGCGGCTTACCGTTAAACGAAAAGAGTGGGGCCTAACCTCTCAGCCTGTCAGGCCTTCAAACAGCGGCGTCGAGAGATAGCGCTCGCCGAGGCTGCACATGATTGTCACGATCCGTTTGCCGGCATATTCTGGCCGGGCGGCCAGTTTGGCAGCGGCACACATGTTCGCACCGCTTGAGATGCCCGCCATGATGCCTTCCTCGCGGGCCAGTCGTCGAGCCCATTGGAATGCCTCTTCGTTGCTGATCGTAATCACTTCGTCCACCAGCGTTGTGTCCAAGTTCTTGGGAATGAATCCGGCTCCAATTCCCTGGATCTTGTGGGGACCCGGCTTGCCGCCCCCGATCACAGGAGAATCAGCCGGCTCGACGGCAATCGCCTTGAATGATGTATTTCGTGGTTTGATATAACGTGCCACGCCAGTAATGGTGCCGCCCGTGCCAACACCCGCGACGATGGCGTCAATGTTTTCTCCCGAATCTTCCCAAATCTCAAGGCCGGTGGTCTTCTCATGGATCATCGGGTTGGCAGGATTCTCAAACTGCTGCGGCATCCAGGCATTGTCGGTGGCACTGACGATCTCACTGGCTTTTTCTATCGCACCCTTCATCCCCGCCGCTGCCGGTGTGAGTACCAACTCGGCTCCCATGGCTCGCAGCAATGCCCGGCGTTCGACTGACATTGACTCCGGCATGGTGAGCATTAGCCGATAACCCTTAGCCGCGCAGACAAAGGCGAGTGCGATTCCTGTGTTGCCACTGGTCGGTTCGACGATGAGCGTCTTGGCATTCACGTGGCCAGCCTTCTCACCTGCCTCAATCATCGCCACACCAATTCGGTCCTTGACGCTATTGAGGGGCTGAAAGAACTCACACTTCGCAAACACGGTGGCTTGCCCCTCTGGTACCAGCCGATTGATGCGAATCATAGGGGTATCGCCAATCGCGGTGGCGACATTGTCGTAGGTTTTGTTGCGTGGCATGATCTTCCCTTATGTTTTAACGAGGAATCGGTCTGCTAGGAGCGGCGGGCGCTCGGTAACGGCATCGTTGGAGTCAAACCGTGGATTATCAGCAGTTCGGTGCGCCAGGGCAACCCCTTTAGGAACGGGAAGGGACGGAGGACAGGGGAAGGGGATTGGGGGAAAAGCTATCGAATTAGAAACAGATGCTCGCTCCCGCGGATGAGCAAATGATCTCGTATCGGGATCGGAGTGGCCACGCATTGCTCGGCGAAGTTGTATTCGTCGAGATGTTCGTAGCCGGCGTCGACTCGGCCGACGTGGAGCATGCCGTCTTCTCGCAAACAATAAAGTAAATCGTTGGCCAATACGGGGGAAGAAAAGTACTTGGCACGGCCGCGGGGAAGTTCGGCAGTCCAGAGTTCTTCGCCGGACGCTAGATCGAGACAGGTGAGATCGCCGCGATCGCTCAGCACGATAACCTTTCCATCAACCACCAGCGGAGTTGGCACATCCCCGGCCTTGGCAGGTTTGTCCCACACCTTGCCGGTGTCGGTAATATCCCCTTGGTCTCCAAGTTGAATTGCGGTGAGCATTTCACCCCGGCGATAGGGCACGACAACCACATCGTCGGAGATGGTCGGAGAGGCAATCGTTCGCTGGGCAGCTTCACCGGCTGGATTAAGGCCGCCACATTCCCAGAGAAGCTTTCCCGTCCGCACGTCGTGGCCGGTGACATGGTCGGCGCCCAAGGTGACGATCACTTTCTTGTCGTCCGTCAAGGCCGGCGTGGTATAGGAATTGTCACACTCTTTTGGAACCTCATAGATGCGGGACTGTTTCCAGGCTTCTTCGCCCGTGGCGAGATCCAAGGCGACCAGGAATCCGTCGCCGTCATTCATCACGGCGACGATCACCAGGTCGTCTACAAGGACGGGCGATGTTCCCAGATCCCACCACAGAGTATCTTCGCCATACGCATCCTGCAGGTTGGTTTCCCAGAGAACCTTACCCGACAAATTCAAACAAGCCAGCGTGCCGCTCTTGAAGTAAACGATCAAATTCTCGCCGTCGGTGGTGGGCGAAGGATTGCTGCCGCTACCCATCTTGTGTTTGCCAGGGCTTTGCGGGCCAAATTGGTGACGCCATTCTTCGCTGCCGTTGAAATCGTAACAGATCACTCCATCCTGATCGTCGATGGACGAGGTGACAAAGATCTGGTCGCCCCACACGGCCGGAGTCGAGCAACCGCGACCGGGGAGTTCGATTTGCCATGCGAGATTATCTGCGGAGATGGACTGCGGATGGGTGCCTGATGTCACGACGGCGGCAGGTTCGGGGCCTCGCCACTGCGGCCAATTTTCTGTGGCCAAGGAGCGGCAGGGGTTGAATAACAAAGAGGCCGCGAGGAAGGTTATTATGAATTTCATGGCTTGAAAAGTTAAAACTAGATGTGGGACTTTTAAGCACAGCTTATCTCCAACGGGATGAAAATGCAATTGTACCCTGGAAGCAGCTAGCCCCACCCTCCTCCCCCTGGTGTCTCAATCGACAGCACATCCCCCGGTTCGATGGCAAGTTCGCAGATGCCGGGGAGATCAACCACCGTGCCATTGGCACGCCGCAAAGTATTTTTGCCCAATTGACCTATCGCTCCGCCATTCATGCCATAGGGTGAATGAGGACCGCGACGCTGGGTGATCAACGACAGTTCCAACGGGGCCAGAAATTCCAAACGCCGCACGACACCGTCACCGCCGTGATGCAATCCGGTGCCTCCCGAACCGCGACGAATGCTAAACTCTCTTAACCGTACCGGCAAGCGGCGCTCCAATATCTCGGGATCGGTCGCGCGGGTGTTGGTCATGTGGACCTGGACGGCGTTTGCGCCGGGACCATAGGCCGTGGCACCGCTGCCGCCGCAGATGGTTTCGTAGTAGCCGAATTCTTCGTTGCCGAAGAGCAGGTTGTTCATTGTTCCCTGGCTGGCGGCGGCGACTCCAAAGGCACCAAGCAGCACATCAACGACACGCTGGGAGGTTTCGACATTCCCGGCTGCTACTGCGGGGCTTTCCGCAGGAGTGGCACCAGGAGGCGGATTCAAAAGGCCGGAGGGCAGGATTATTTCCACTGCACGCAGAGCCCCCTCATTGAGGGGGAGGTCTTCGTCGACCAAAAGTCGCAGCACGTAGAGCACCGCGGCTGAAACGATCGCGGGGTTGGCGTTGAGATTACCTTCGACAACTGGGCCGCTACCGGTGAAGTCAATGATCGCGGCGGGGCCGTCGGTGTCGGGCTGGAGAGTGATTGTCGCGCTGATCGGTATGCTCTCTCCAGTTGCGGTCTCCAGATAGTCGGTAAACGAGCGCTTTTGTTTGCCGAATTTGGCGAGTGCCTGGCGGACTTTTATGGTGGCTGCGTCTTGAATGCCACACATTTTTTCTTGGACGACGGGGAGGGAATATCGCTCGACGAGCGCCAAAAGGTCGCGCGCCCCTTGTTGATTGGCCGCGACCTGGGCTCGAATGTCAGCCAGGTTTTCCTCCAATCGGCGTGAAGGGTAGGGGGCCTGTGACAACAGTTCGCCCAGTTCCGCTTCGCGTGATCGGCCGTTTCTCACCAACACAAAGTTGGAAATTAGCACTCCCTCCTCGCTAAGATTCTGGGAACTGGGGGGCATCGACCCCGGCCGAACGCCGCCAATCTCGGCGTGATGAGCGCGGCAAGCAGTGAAGAACAGCAACTCCCCTGATTGCGGATCATGCACGGGTGTCACTACCGTGACATCGGGCAGGTGTGAGCCACCGCGATAGGGATCATTTGAGACATAAATATCGCCTTCGGCGAGAACTGGGTTCTCCGCGAGGATGGCGCGGACCGTTGCGCCCATCGCGCCCAAGTGGACGGGCACGTGGGGGGCGTTGGCCACGAGATCTCCTGTAGCGGTAAAGACAGCGCAACTATAGTCGAGCCGCTCCTTGACATTGACGCTCAGAGCGGTCCGCCGCAGAACATGGCCCATCTGTTCAGCGATACCCGCGAAGAGATTGTTGAATACGGCAAGCAGGACGGCTTCGGTCTGCAAGGTTTTTCTATTATCTATAACTTCCTCAGTCCCGATATCTGTGAGCAGCAGTTCGCCGGCTGAGAGTGTCTCACATTGCCAGCCGGATTCCACGAGGATGGTTGAATGAGCGTCGGCGATTAAGGCAGGGCCTGTGAGAGTTGAGCCGGGGGTGAGATCCGCGCGGTCGTAGCGGAAGATCTGGAGGTCTTGGCCGCCGAGCCGGCAAGCGGCTTGGGAACTGGGTGAAAGTTTTTGGGCGGGACAGTGGGTTGAAAGAGAGAGCAATTGGCTCGTTTTGCCGAGGGCCTCGACGCGCAGGGCGACAATTTCGATGGGTTTGCCGACGGGGATGTAGCCGAATTGTTGGCGATGGAGCGACTTGAACGCTGCGATGATATCAGCCTCTTCCTTATCCCCTCTCGAGCGCAATGCAGAGGGGGTTTCAGTGTAGGATACATTGAGCGGAACGTCAGTTCCCTGATAACGCAGATCGAACGAGCGGTGGATTTCGATTTGTTCTGCCGTAAATCCTTCCTTGACCAGTTCCGCAAGGGGCGACTTCTCCAACTCATGGAACATCGTAGCAATTGTTTCATGATCGCTGTCGGCCATCAGTTGCGACATACCCCGAACCGCGTGTCGAACGACGTCGGCCTGGCCGATTCCATGCGCGCTGAGGATGCCGGAGTCGGGGTGATTGAGAATCCTTGTGATGCCTAATTCTCGGGCGACGGCACAGGCATGTTGGGCAGCGGCCCCACCAAAAGGGACGAGCAAATAGTCACCCGGGTCGGCTCCCTTGCCAATCGAAACGCTGCGAATTGCACGGACCATATTTGCATTGGCGATGGTCAACAGACCCTCGGCTAATTCGGTAGATGTCAATTGCTCACCGGTCGCAGCGCAGACTTCTGCGGCAAGCGAATCGAGTTGTCGCTCTACGGCATCGCAGTTGAGTCGAAATGGAAATCGATCGACAGCTATGCGACCCAGAAAAAAATTGAGGTCGGTCACTGTAAGCGGCCCGCCGCGGCCATAACACGCGGGGCCTGGATCGGCTCCGGCGCTTTCAGGGCCCACTGTCAGTTTGGTGCCATCAAACCGGCAGATCGAACCCCCTCCGGCGGCCACCGTGTTGATTGCCAGCATGGGGGTCACCAGCCGTACGCCGGCTTTGCGAGTCTCGTACTCATATTCATAAGTGCCATCGTAGCGGGAGACATCGGTGCTCGTGCCACCCATGTCGAAGCCGATTGCGCGCTCGAAGCCGGCAGTAGAAGCGACTTGTGCATAGCCGACAACTCCCCCGGCCGGTCCGGAGAGTACGCTCATGTGGCCGCGAAAAGCCTCGTGGCCGACCAGCCCTCCGGCGGATGTCATCAATCGGATCTGGCTCCCGGGCAGGGACTCACGCAAGGAATTAAGATAGTCGCGCAGTACGGGACTCAGATACGCATCAACGACCGTAGTTTCAACCCGGGGAACAATTTTTGCCAGCGGTGCGACCTCGCTGGAGCGACTGAACTCGTGAAAGCCGACATCGCGCGCGATTTCTTCGATCAGTTTTTCATGATCGGGATACAAATCCGCATGCAGCAGGCAAATGGCCAGGGATTCAATGCCCCGCGTTTTAAGCTCACCCAGTTGTGAGCGAATTGCGTCGCGATTGGGGGGAATGAGAATCGTCCCATCAGCGGCGATGCGTTCAGCGATTTCGACACTGCACTCGGCCAAAGGCAGCGGCTTGACTACGCGCAGCGCGAACAAGTCTGGTCGTTCCTGGCTACCGATATCCAAGAGATCGCCAAAACCTTGGGTGATTGCCAAGGCTGTGCGGGCTCCAGATCGCGTAAGCACGGCGTTCGTGCCGCGCGTGGTCCCCAGTCGCAACCGCACGGGCGGCACTGGCTTGGCGAGAGGAAGTCCCATGAGATAACGAATCGCCAGTACCGGGGCGGCATGTTCGCAAGTCAACTCATAGCTGATCCCGGATGGGTGTGTGATGGATAGCGGCGGTGAGAGCTTCAGTTCTCCTGAGGCACTCTCAAAACCGATCACTTCCGTTTCGCCTGATGGAATGCCGCTCGAATCGAATATCGTACAGTGGAACCCCATCCAGAAGTCGGTTGGATCGCCCGCTCGTGCAGAGTCGACAATTCGTTCACTGGTCGAGCCCGCACCAGCGGTCCCCTTGGTGACTGCGGAGCTTAAGAGCTTGTGCCGTCGGATGTGGCCAGCGGGATTTTTGGCGAGACAATCGGTAAACGTGCCGCCCACGTCGATCGAGAATTCCCAATTCGGCTCAGGCATGGGGAACGAAAGTGTGAAAACGATAGGTATGTGATAAAGGAATCAACATAGCATAGCGTATTCAAATGATCGCCGCCCCACGACTACCGGCGAATATTGCTCGGTTTTCCGAACGAGGGTCGCGGTTTGCTACCGCCACTTGTTCGGTTGGCGACGCGGGAGTTGCCTGACCGGCGGACTAGATTCGCAAGCGTCTGGCCTGCCGGTGGAATCACAAAAAACTGAGGATCGTCGATCACCCAGGGGGTCGACCAGGTTTCACCGTTTTCCCAGTTGGCGACGTTCACAAACATGTTGTCAAAATACAGGCACTCCCAGCCATAAGCAAAGCTGCTAAACAGATGGTCCTCAGCAGTGAGGTCTTCCACACCAGCATGGGCGTAGTAATGAATCCGCCCGTCAGGTGTATAGGTCATGCCGAAGGTCCACCAACCCGGTTCCATAATTTTCGGGCCGGCCAGATCGAGTCCCGATTGCTGGGCGCGGAAACTTAGTTGTGCGTAGTCTTTGTCAATTCCTTTACTGGTCTCGCTGCGAAAGAGGATAAAGAAACCGGGCCAGTAGGCTTCGACTTTGCCATCGAGATTGCGTCCACGGCAATCACCGCGCACACCAAAGGAAGCACCGGTTCGGTTCTCCCATTTGTCAAACGGGGGCAAGTAAACACGAACAGTGAAACTGGGAGTCCAACCCACGGGTACCGCTTGACCCAGCCGACTCTGGACCCCCATCAGCAAGTCGTCTTGCATCTGAGTGTTGGAGATCTGACCAGGAACACCTGACAGATTCGTGCGGAGCATGAGCGCACCTTTGCTTCCCGCCAAACCGTTGGGGGGCGTGGGGACACGTCTGATAAAGTCGGGGTGACCTCGCATCGCGCTTTCGTACCACCGGCCATTGCGCGAGCGACCTCCCGGGGGTCGTTGTTCTTCGTCTTGCTCGTAGCTCGCCTTCTGACCGTTCATGAAGTAGGACCAGGCGAGATCCTCGAAGTCGTCACCTACCTGTTCCACTTTCTCTCCCGTTCCGGGGACGATTGGTTCGGCCGGCAAGCTGGTTGTAGAGAGCAAATGAAAGGCAATTAGCAGTGCGTAAAAGCGAAACATCGGACACGGTTCCTGAGAAGAGAGAAGAGGTTCACGAGGGCGAACCGGCACAAGAAATTGTGCGCGGTCACTGGACCGCCTAGAAAGGGTATCGGCCAGTTGCGTTGTGCCGCTAAACCTTACCTAGTCGGAAAAGTCATACAATTCACACTTCGCGAGGTAGCAGCATGCATCCCGTGCTATCACTGCAAAGTTCACAGTGTGTGCTATCACCGGCTACCTTTGCGAGGCAGTGGGAAATTCGCTGGTCGATAACTTGCAGCATGAGCGGATGCAAACCTAGAGGTGCGGTGACCAAATATTGGACCTCCGGCCATTTTTCGGCAGCTTCCGCAGCCAGGCGAGGAATGTCTTCATTCCAATGGCGTCCCGGCGAGAGAAAATAGGGGAACACGACTATCCTCTCAGCGCCTAGCTCCGCACACCGGGCGAAGGCCGTGGCGATCGAGGGCTCCGCCAATTCCATGTGGGCGGGCTCGACGATTGACCAGGCTGAGTGCAAACGGAACGCGGCCACAAGGTCCAACAGAAGGTCGTTGCTCTCCCCACGGCGTGAGCCATGGTCGACTAGGATGACGGCGATTTTTTCAGAGGGGATACCAACTTCAGCGGACAATTCCCAACGGTTATTCACAAGCTGCCTCCGTCTTCAGATGGTGTTTTCGCTGCTCGCAGCTTGGCTCGGATATCTTCCAAGCGCCGGCCCAATTCCTGTTCGAATCCGCGATCCGCCGGGCGATAATACTTGCGCTCGACGCCCAGATAATCTTGCACCGCGATGCCACCTTCAGCACTGTGGGCATACTCATATCCCTCGCCGTGGCCTAGTCGCTTGGCCCCTGCATAGTGGCTATCGCGAAGGTGTATGGGAATGGGCACAGTGCGGCCTTCGCGCACATCGGCACGTGCCTCGCCGATTGCCACGGTGGCAGCGTTCGACTTCGGTGCGCAGGCCAGGTAAGCTACCGCCTGAGCGAGATTGAGTTGGCACTCAGGCAGGCCTACGAATTCGCAGGCTTGCATCGCCGCGATCGCCAACGGCAAGGCGTGTGGATCGGCGTTGCCGACATCCTCGCTGGCCAGGATCACCAGTCGCCGGGCGAGGAAGCGAACATCTTCTCCCCCTTCCAGCATACGGGCGAGCCAGTAGATTCCCGCATCGGGATCACTGCCACGGATGCTCTTAATCAGGGCGCTGATGGCATCGTAGTGGGCATCTCCGTCGCGGTCATATTGTACTGCCTTCCGCTGCACACTTTCGGATGCCAGCTCGAGCGTGAATTCGACGGGTCTCTCATCGCAAGAGAGCACGCCAATTTCCAAGGCCGAAAGTGCCTGGCGGGCATCTCCGTCGCAGGTCTCGGCCAAGAAACGAGCAGCGTCCTGATACAGATTTACGGGAATCGATCCCAAACCACGTTCGCTGTCGGCCAGAGTGCGGTGGAGCAGAATTGTAATATCGTCAATGCTCAGGGGCTCAAACTCGAACACCCGACTGCGACTAACCAAGGCACTATTGACGGCGAAAAATGGATTGGAAGTTGTTGCTCCCACCAGCACCACCGTGCCATCTTCCACGTCAGGCAGCAGGGCGTCCTGCTGTGATTTATTGAAGCGATGGATTTCGTCGACAAACAGCAAGGTGCGCAGCCCTTCGGCGGCAAGCACATCGCGTGATTCGTCAATGACTGCCCGTAGGTCCTTCACGCCGCTGGTGACCGCATTAAGTTGCCGAAAGCGGCAACGGGTTTCCGTTGCCAGCAGGTGGGCCAGCGTGGTCTTACCTGTGCCAGGGGGGCCATAAAAAAGGAGCGCCGACAGTCGGTCGGCCTTGATGAGCCGGTGTAATAACTTACCTTCGCCAAGAAAATGTTGCTGACCGACGAACTCGGCCAGAGTCCGGGGACGCATGCGCAGCGCAAGCGGTTGGGCCTGGCGGCGATTTTCGGCTTCGACGGCGGCGAACAGAGACATGGCAAACACCTACGGAGAATAATTAAGGACCCTACAACCGTTGTATGCGGAAGGCCTTCGCCCGCCTAGCCTACCGGTAATTCCGGCAAGGCTTCACTTTCTCACCTGTTATAGTGTGATGCGTCGATGCAAAGAAGGAATCTGCTTCGTTCTTTGTCCCTCCCGCCTAGCTAGCCTACCAATAAGGGAACCTCTATCCCATGAGACACTACGACTGTATTGCAATCGGTACTGGTCCTGCCGGCCAGAAGGGAGCTATCCAGGCCGCCAAGCTCGGCAAGCGCGTGGCGATTATCGAGAAGAGACAGGTACTCGGTGGTGCCCAGATCAACACGGGGACAATTCCCTCGAAGGCACTTCGTGAAGCGGTGTTGCATTTGACTGGTGCCATTCATCGAGGACATTTTGGTCGCTCGAAAAAGGGACGCAATGAAATCACGATCGCCGAGTTGGTAAGTTTTTCCCAGCGGGTGATCCGACACGAGTGGGACGTAATTCGCGACCAGTTCGACCGAAATGGTATCGACCTTCTATGGGGCAAAGCGCGATTCACTGGTCCCAATGAACTGGCTATCGATGGTCCGAACGGTGAGGAACGCGTTTCAGCCGAACGTTTTCTGGTAGCCGTGGGGACGAAGCCTGCGCGGCCGGAGTCGGTTCCATTTAACGAGCGTACGATATTTACCAGCGACGAGGTGCTGCGGCTTAATCATTTGCCTCGGACGATGATCGTCGTGGGGGGCGGTGTGATCGGTACCGAGTACGCCTGCATTATGGCTACGCTAGGTGTCCAAGTGACGCTCGTCGAGGGTCGCGATCGGGTCTTGGGATTCTTAGACCAGGAAATCGCGGATGCTTTCCAGTATTTCATGCGCCAACAGGGAATCACCCTGCGGCTGGGTGAGAAAGTTGAACGCATCGAAGAAGTGGAGTCTGTCAATGGAACGACGCACCGACTTGTTCAAGCACAGCTCGAATCGGGCAAGACATTGCGGGCGCAAACACTGCTTTATGCTGTGGGTCGCCAGGGGGTATGCAGTGAGTTAGGCTTGTCGAATGTTGGGATTGAGTTTGATGATCGCGAGCGGTTGCAAGTCAACGAATTCTATCAGACGAATATCGATCATGTGTACGCTGCCGGTGATGTGATCGGTTTCCCTGCCCTGGCCTCGACGAGCATGGAGCAAGGTCGTCGGGCGATCTGCCATGCGTTTGGTTGCACTGACGTCACCAATTACAACACTTCGCTGTTTCCTTATGGTATTTATGCCGTACCAGAGATCTCGATGGTTGGTAAGACCGAGGAACAGCTTACCGCCGAAGGCATTCCTTATGAAGCGGGTATCGCCAACTATCGTGAGATCGCCCGTGGGCAAATCTTGGGCGACGAATTGGGGATGCTCAAGATGTTGATCCACCAGGACACGCACAAGATCCTGGGCGTCCATGTCATCGGGACAGGTGCCACGGAATTGGTTCACATCGGCCAGGCAGTGATGGCCTTGGGGGGCGATGCGGAGTTCTTCGTCAACAACGTATTCAATTTCCCGACTCTGGCAGAATGCTATAAAGTGGCTGCCTACAACGGGCTCAATAAACTCAATCACATATACTCTGGCACGTTGGAGGCCGTTTCGGTAAGTTTGTAGTTCGCGGATCTTTGGATTCAAACTACGAGACCGGTGGCTTCCATGCAATTATTTACGTACGGCACATTGATGTTTCCCGAAGTGTGGCAACGCATCTCGATCGGAGAATTTCCCGCCCAACCGGCGATACTTCACGGATACGCCAGTTATCGTGTTCGGGATGCAGTTTACCCAGGCATCATCCGTGCAGAAGAGGACTCAATTGTAAACGGTGTGCTCTATGATGGCCTCGACGAAGAGACACTTTTCGAACTCGACACCTACGAATCGAGCTTCTATGAGCGAATTCCTGTCACAGTAGTTACCGCTGATGGTGCGGAACAGGAATGTCACGCTTATGTGGTGCCCGGATCTCGACACGACATGCTAACTGACGAGCCATGGGATGCGGTTCGGTTTCGTGAGCATGAGTTAGAAAAATATCTGCATGGATAGGTTTACTCCGGCCAGGATTCCAAGGGGCCAATTGTGACCGTGGTGCGCCGTGTGAGTGGAAATTCGTTGAGCACATTCCAGACTTCGTCGAGCGTCACAGCGTCGACGGCCTTCAAGTCATCGGCCACACTTCGGTATTCGCGTCGCTGGAGCCAGTTTCCGCCGACGTTAAAGAGCCGATTGCGTGGCCGCTCGCTACTCAGCACCACGCGGGCCTTCACCTTGCTCTTGGCTTGATGCAGTTCCTGGTCAGTAAATCCCTGGGCCTGAGCGATGTCTTGCAAGTTACTCATGCGGTCAAAATTCTCGGCCGCTTCTTCGGGGGAACAACTCAACCAACTGAAATACATTCCTGCCCCTTGGTATTCGTAGTGGCCCAGGCTGGCGCTTTCGACCAGTCCAGGATCGACCAATTCCCAATAAAGCCGACTCCCGGAGTCGTCGCCGAACATGGTTGCCAAGAGCTTGGCGGCAAAACGGCGGTCGTCCTCTGCGGCGGGGGCATCCGCCAATTGGAGAATGTATTGCTGCGTCGAAGTGGGGCGGGGCACACAATGAAAGCCATTCTGTGATTCATAGGGTGGCAATTCCCTCAGTGTGAGAGCCGGTTTCCAGCTTCCACAGCGGCTCTCCACTTGCTTAATCAGGGCATCGAAATCCACTTTGCCCGCTGCTGCGACGAACATGTTGTCCGCTGCGTAACGCGTCTCAAAGTAGCCTCGCATTTGATCGACGGCCATTTCTCCGACGGTGAACTCCGTCCCCAATACACTACGCGCCAAAGGGTGCCTGCCGTAGTGCAATTCCTTGATCTTGTCGTCCATGCCGAATGGGGGCTGGTCAGCGTACATCTGAATCTCTTCAAGGATGACCTTCTTCTCCATATCGAAGTCTTCTTCGCGGAGGCTGGGACGCATAATGTCGGCTAGGATGTCGAGAATCCCTTCCTGATACTCGGGCAGCACCGATGCATAATAGACCGTATTTTCCTCGCTGGTGAAGGCGTTGTAATGGGCACCCAATTCATCGAATTCGCGATTGACGTCGTCTGCCGATCGGCGGGGTGTCCCCTTGAAAACCATGTGTTCCAGAAAATGGCTGACACCCGCGACGGAGTCAGTTTCATCGCGCGCGCCTGTGCGGACGAAAAAACCTAGTCCCACTGAGTGAGCCGTTTCGTTGCACTCAGCAACGATTTCCAAGCCATTGTCGAGAGTGTGGCTACGAAACTTCACGGGGCAACTCCAGGGGACTCGGTCCCAATGTGGCAAAAGTAAAGTCTCGGGGAGGGTGGGCTTCCAGGTATTCATTGATCATGGGGCCGGTCAATTCGTCTACCAATTGGCCCAATTCGTCGAGGGTGCGGACGCGGCCCAGGTGATACCATTCGCGGGCGATTGATCCGCTACGAGAACTCGTGGACTCCTGCTGCATGATCAGACCGCTCTTGATGCGGGCTTTGAGTCGTGAGAGTTCTGCGGGCAACACGCCTTCCCGCAACCGAAGTAATTCGGCATACGTGACGTCCAAAGTCTCTTGGGCTCGATCCTCCGAAGTGCCCGCGTAGCAAAGCACTCGGGCACGATCGAGTTGCGTCTGGAGCGAAGCACTCACGGTGTAACAAAGTCCTCTGCGTTCGCGCACTTCTGTGAACAATCTCGAACTCATGCCGCCACTCAAGACACCTACCGCTGCCCAGGCTCGCATGTAATCGGGATCGCGGTATGGCACACTCGGATAGGCGATGCCGATGTGGCATTGATTGGAGTCGAACTCGACATGAGCATCTCCCAAGTCGAGCTGCTCCTCGAGGATCATCGGCACATCGTTCACTTGCCAATCACCAAAGAGGGCCTCGATCTGTCCGAGAAGTTGCTGCCAATCGAAATTGCCTGCCACCCCTAGGATCGCAGAGTTTGGTCGATAGTAGCGGGACAAATGCTCTTCTACTTCAGTGGAGGTGACGGCAGTGATTCCTGCTTCGCTGCCGTGACTCGAGCGGCCCCAAGGTTCTGGATAGGTCCGCCGCCGCAGTTCGATCATGAGCCGTTGCGACGGTTCATCGTCAATCGAATTGATCTCTTGCAGGCAAACCAGCTTGCCGGCGTCGAGTTGATCGGCGGGCAAGTGGGGTCGGCGCACGATGTCGGCGTAAATGGTCAGCATGTCGCTCAGGTTTTCAGCAAGCGAGGCCGCGCTGAAGCTCGTTTGCGAGGCACCGACCGATTCCCCCCGCTCGACACCGAGGACCTCGAGATCGTTAATCAGAGCCCGACTGTCGCGGCTTCCTGCTCCACGGAGCACCATGTCGCACATTACCGAAGCGAGTCCCAAACGCTCAGCAGGATCGGCGCTGTAGCCACACGGCACGAGCAAGGTAATCGCGGCGGACTGAACCGAGTCGTTCGGTTCACCCACGAGTGTCATACCGTTTGTCAGACGATGCGTGAAGATAGTATTGGGCAGTTTTTTTTCGCGGGTCGCAGTCATCGAAAGTTGCAAATCCTGAAATCGCCAAGAAACATTCGTGGCTCGTCAATGGCAAAGGATTTGGCCCTACGAGCAATCAAGCAAGCCTAGCTGCCCGCAGGGATACAGGCAAGTTCAACTGATTTATAGAGGGTACGGACTGATCGAAAGCCTAGCCGCTGATAGAGCTGCACGGCACTGCGGTTTTCCGCGGTGACTTCGAGGCCGACCTGAGTAATTCCAACTTGCTGCATTCCCAGCAGGCTGGCCAGAAGTAGTCCTTTTCCAAGGCCGAGGCCCCGGTGTTCGGCAAGTACGCCAACATTTTGGATATTTGCTCGAGTTTTTTGCGTGCGGACCGCCTGAATCGTGCCGCAGTATTCGGCGTGACGGAAGCCCGCTCCGATATATTCCAATAGCCAGGTCGCCTCAGGCACGAAACCATCCTTTGCCTTGATTTCAGACATCAATCGCTCACAGCCCTCTAATTCTCCCAGACAAGGAAAAACTTGTGCGTCGATTCCTTCGCGAAAACTAAGGTATTTTACCTCCGCATGATGCTGAGTCAGCGAATGATGCCACGGGACGAGAAGATACCCGTGGGGCAGCCGCAACACGGGGGCCTGCCAGCGCAGGAGATTCATCTCCATGCGGTAGCGCTTCACATAATGAAAATTCATGAACCGCATGGCTGACCGCGACGGACCAAGGGAACCGGAAATGTTCGATATCGATGCTATAGAATACCACAATGGATAGAGAATGAAAGCAAATCTTGGCAAGTTCGAGGGAAAATGGTGCCCTCTTAGGGGCATAATGACGGATTTGTCTTCCTAGCCGCCAGGCGGAAGCACGCGATTTAGCCCGGGGAACTATCGGCCTGGCGACGACGGCTATTGTTCAGGGTTTGTTATTGATCGTTTAAGAAGGATTTCATTGCGGCAAGGGTTTCGGGGCTTACATGATGTTCAATCCCCTCACTGTCAGTCGCCGCACCGGCCTCGCTAACCCCAATGGCAATCAGGAATTGAAAGACCACTTCGTGCCGCTGTTGCGATGCCTCGGCGAGGCGGCGACCGGCTTTTGTGAGCTGAATGGGAGCATAGGGAGCCGTGGTGACATATCCGTCTCGCTCCAACCGACCTATCGTGCGATTAACCGTCACATGACTTACTTGAAATTGCTGGGCCAAATCCACGGCTCGGCAGGTGCCGCTGACTTCTAAAATATCAGCAATTGCCTCAACATAGTCTTCGGCTAACTCCATGCGGTGGTCGGAACGAACTCGCGAATGGCGGTTCAATTTTTGTTTTTTGCTTACCAATTGGGAAATTTCCGAAATTGAGAAAAATCTGCCCTTGCAATAAGTTTAGCCGATGATACACTTAAAGTCGAGTGTAGCACAGGCTACAAATGGACAGGTTTGCGGAGATTGTCATGAAACGAGCGAAAAAATTCGGCTTTACCCTCGTAGAACTCTTGGTCGTGATTGCCATTATTGGCGCATTGATCGCGCTATTATTACCCGCCGTCCAGGCCGCTCGAGAAGCTGCTCGACGTATGCAATGTGTCAATAATCTCAAACAGCTAGGTCTGGCAATTCACAATTATGAAGGCAGTTATCGGAAGTTGCCACCCGGTTATGCCTCGAATTCGACCGTCACACCCCCGCCAGCTTCGCGAGATCCCGCCACGTGGGACGCCCCTCCAGGATGGGGCTGGGGATCCTATCTGTTGCCCCATTTGGAGCAATCTGCTATCAGTGAACAAACCGACCGAGAGCAGCCTCTGTGGGACCCGCAGTTCCAACAGGCTATAAGTACGACGGTCGAAACTTTCTTGTGCCCGACGAGCTCTGGTCCGAGAGAACCATTCTTTGTAACGGATCCTTCTGGGAACCCGATTTCGATCCAGGGTAGGCAAATAGAGGTCGGACGTTCGCATTATGTTGCCAGCCATGGGCAGGAATCTTGCTGGGGGGAATGTGGTGCAAATCCGACTGCCCTGGTATTCACCAACATTTATACCAGTGAAACGGCGGTCATCAACGTCAATGGCGATGTTTCTAAGGTGGCGGACGGCCCATTCTACCGAAACTCTGCCATTGAATTTCGCGAGGTCTCAGATGGATTGTCGAATACCATCTTTCTGGGAGAACATGCTTCGACGCTCAGTGACAAAACATGGGTTGGTGTCGTCCCCGGGGCATTGACCTTGCCGAGATTCTTCTCTCCAGAAAATGGCGATGATGCGGCAGCTACCCTGGTTCTGGTCCATGGGGGGCCATCCGGTGGAGAACTAGACATTACGGGTTTCCCGATTATTCATCCGATTAATTTCCCTACTTTCCACGTGGGGCAAATGTATGCCGAGCATCCTGGAGGGGGAAATGTCTGTTTTGGAGATGGCGCCGTGCGATTTGTTTCAGAAGACGTTGAACTTCTTCTCTGGGCCGAGATGTCCAGCATCGGCGAGGGTGAAATTTTCACTTCGGAGCTTTAATCAATGAGTGTTCAAGATCACCCCAAAAAGACGGTTCTAGCTGTCGCTGCATGTACCCTCGCCATAATCCTCTTGATGCGTCCCGCGAAATATGGAGAGGTTAATGAATTGACCTATGAGATTGGGTCCGCCCTCTATTCGGCCTGCAATCGGCAGGATACCCCTAGACTTGAATCGATCGAGAAATGCATCAAATCGGGAGCTGGCAATAGTGATCTTTCAACTCAGGAAGCTCAGTGGTTAACTGAGATTCTACAGCTAGCTCAGCAAGGGGGATGGGCTAAAGCTCGCTCGAAAGCGAGGCGACTCATGGAAGACCAAGTCCGTTATCCTTAGCAATTGACTACGCATGATATTTTCACTTCAGGAGCTAGTGTTCTATATGAGAATCTGCGCGAACACATCGCTTGCTTTTGTCGCGCTGCTCTCTATGTCGGGCTGCCATGATCTGGATACTCGTGCTTTAAACTCAAGCGGACAAACATTTACTGGCTCGTACCCCGTAAAAATCGTTTGCACCACCGGTCAGGTAGCCGAAATGCTCACGCGGATTGGGGGCGAGCATGTACAGGTGGATGCCCTGATGGGTCCGGGCGTGGACCCTCATCTTTATCGGCCGATTGCCTCGGATGTTGGGAAGCTAAACGAAGCCGATGCGATTTTTTACAACGGTCTGCATTTGGAAGGGCGGATGACGGAGATGTTTGTGCAGATGGCTCGTCGCAAGGCAACCTACGCTGTGACGGAAGGGATAGTCGAGCGGAATGATCCACGTCTCCGTGAGCCTCCTGAGTTTGCAGGGCATTACGACCCCCATCTGTGGCATGATGTGGCACTGTGGGCCGATTGCACTGCAGACGTTGCCGAGATGCTTGCTACGTTCGACCCGGCACATGCCGCTGTCTACCGGGCAAATGCTGCAGAATATGGTGAGGAACTGCGCGAGTTGGACGCGTATTGTAGGACAGAGATTGCAAAGATTCCGGCCGACCGCCGGGTGCTGGTCACAGCTCACGATGCGTTTGGTTACTTTGGCAAGGCATACGGCCTGGAAGTCTTTGGGCTCAAGGGAATTAGTACCGAAGATGAAATTGATCTGGCTCATCAGGAGGAAATCCAGAAAATGCTGGTCGAGCGTAAGATTCCTGCGGTGTTTGTCGAATCGGCGGTCGCGCCGCGAACGGTGCGAGCTTTGGTGGAACCTTGTCGGGCGGCGGGGCATGATCTCAAAGTACCCGAGGAAGAACTTTACGCTGATGCATTGGGTCCGGCGGGGAGCGAGGACAGTACTTACGTGGGTATGATTCGTCACAATGTGCGTACGATTGTCGATGCACTTTCGCCTTAAAACCGTAACAGCTCGCTGAAGCTACCAGTCCGAAAAGTTGCCATGAGCCAGATCGCTTTTGAAGTGCATGATATGACGGTCGCGTACCATCGGCGACCGGTGCTTTGGGACATCGATCTGGAGATTCCTGAGGGGAAGCTGGTTGGCATTGTGGGTCCTAATGGGGCGGGTAAGACCACGCTTATCAAGGCGGCTCTGGGATTGGTTCCACTGGCCAGTGGTAAGGTGGAAATCTATGGCAAGAATTACGAAGAACAAAGGCACCTGATCGGATACGTGCCACAACGGGAGTCGGTCGACTGGGATTTTCCGGTGACCGTCCGCGATGTGGTGCTGATGGGCACCTATGGCCGGTTAGGCTGGTTCCGACGTCCCGGCAAGGCTGAAGTGGAAATAGCGGAGCGTTCCTTGCAGCACGTCGGCATGGGGGCTTTCGCGCGGCGACAGATCCGGCAGCTCTCTGGGGGGCAGCAGCAACGTGTGTTCTTGGCGCGAGCTCTTGCCCAGGCAGCTCAGATATATTTTCTCGACGAGCCCTTTGCGGGGGTGGATGCTGCGACGGAGTCGGCTATTGTGGAACTGCTCGAAGAACTTCGCACGTCGGGGAAGACCGTGCTAGTGGTCCACCACGATTTGCAAACCGTGAGCGACTACTTCGATTACGTCATTCTGCTCAACATGCGATTGATCGCCTGCGGACCGGTAAAAGACACCTTCACTACCGAGAACCTGCAAAAAACCTATGGTGGTCGGTTGACTATACTCGACGAGGCCGCCGAGGCGATTCGGCGGAGCAAACCTTTGCAATGATCAGCCTTTCCCTCAGTGACAAAGTGATGCTTGGCACGGCCCTTTTAGGGGGGATGGCGGGCGTCGTGGGGAGCTTTGCCGTGCTGCGGGGCAGAGCACTGGTGGGAGACATGCTCGCCCATGCGGCACTGCCCGGTGTGTGTCTGGCATTCCTCATCACAGGCAATCGCAACCTCCTTGGTTTGTCGTTAGGAGCTTTGGCAAGTGGGTTGGCTGCCATCGCGGTCGTGACGGTTATTCTGCGGTGGACTCGCACGAAAGAGGATGCTGCGATCGGCATTGTTCTTAGCACGTTCTTCGGCGCTGGTGTGGTGCTATTGTCGGTCGTACAAAAACCTGCAACGGGTGGCAACAAGGCCGGCTTGCACTCGTATTTGTTTGGCGAACCGGGCGGAATGCTCACCAGCGACATCGTGCTCTTGGCAATCGTGGCAGCGGTGGTGTTGGCGATGGTCGTACTGTTTTACAAAGAGTTTCTCATTGTCTGTTTCGACACGGATTTCGCCCAATCCCAAGGCTGGCCAACGTTGTGGCTCGATCTGGCGATGATGGCTGCGTTGGCAGTGGTAACCATTGTCGGCCTGCCGATCGTCGGCGTCATCTTGATGGCGGCGATGATCATCCTGCCCGCCGCGACGGCAAGATTCTGGACGAACCGACTCTCGATGCTGCTGCTGATTAGCTGTGCCTTTGGAGCTGCCGCAGGGGTTCTGGGGACAAGAATCGGGCGAGGATTTCCGGCGGGTGCGGCCATTGTGCTTACCGCTTCATCCTTGTTTCTGGTGTCGCTGCTGTTTGCTCCCCAACGTGGTTTGGTTGCGCGGTTGTTAGTTGAGTACCGTCTGCGTCGTCGGGTGGCCGACGAGCATCTCTTGCGGGCGCTTTTCGAGCTGAGCGAATCCCATTTGCCAGATACGCCTGTCATTCCACTAGAAAATGTGCGGGAATATCGCCATTGGAATTCACTTGAACGCGTGCTGGAGCGTGCCCGTGATGACCAATTGATCGAATGGGGCGAAGAACAAGTGCAATTGACTCCGCTCGGTTTGCGTCGCGCGGCAGAACTCACCAAGGCGCATCGCTTGTGGGAATTGTATTTGATGGAATATGCCAACATTGCTCCCGACCATGTGGACCGCGATGCGGATGACGTGGAGCATTTGCTTCCTGAGGGCCTGCTTGTCGAGTTGGAGCAGGAGTTGGCGGCAGAGGGCCGGCTGCCGGCGATTGCTGCGGAGGTGCCTGAATCGCCTCATGAACTGAGCCCTGAAACCTGAGAAAACCGGCGACATGTGGCGTCGCGGCTAAGCTGGCTATGCGAATTGAAACCATCATTGCTGCATTAGCGACACTCGGCGAACCATCGACGGGAACTTGGATCGTGCTCACCGGGATCACGGTGAATGCGGCCTGCGCGCTGGTGGGTTGCTTTCTCATCCTGCGGAAGATGAGCATGATGGGGGATGCGCTCTCCCATGCGGTGCTCCCTGGCCTAGTGGTAGCATTCGTCCTCACCGGTTCGCATAGCATGGTTCCTATGTTTATAGGAGCAGTAATCGCGGGTCTGCTTACAACATTTTTGACTCAAACGTTGCACCAGTATCTGCGAGTTCCCAGCGATGCCAGCATGGGCATCGTGTTTACTGCAATGTTCGCCATTGGGGTTGTTCTTGTGAAACAGTTTGCAGGAGGCCTGCATTTTGACATCGGCTGCGTCTATGAGGGGGCTCTGGAGTATGTGCCGTTTGGGGATCGTGTGGCGGGCATGCCGCGGCAACTTTTCACCTCGCTGGTGGTGCTTTTGCTGAACTTCGTCGTGCTACTCGTACTTTGGAAAGAACTCAAGCTTAGCGCATTCGATCCAGCCTTGGCTACCACAATGGGTTTTTCCGCCACCTCGATGCACTATCTGCTAATGGTGCTCGTATCGGTGACGTCTGTGGCCTCGTTTGAAGCGGTCGGTTCGATTCTAGTCGTGGCGATGTTGATTGTTCCTGCTTCGACTGCCCACTTACTCAGCGACCGTCTGGGATGGATGGTGGTCTTTTCCGTCTTAATCGGGACGGCTGCTGCGGTCTTGGGTTTTTGGGCAGCGACCTACTGGGACACCAGCATCAGTGGCATGATGACTGTCGCGGCAGGGTGTCTGTATGCTGTCGCCGTGCTAGTTTCACCCCGCTACGGACTCCTGAGCAGCATGCTCCGGAATGTTCGCATGTCGCTACTGGTGCTACGCGACGACGTGCTGGGGATGCTCTACCGACTTGAGGAACTGAAAAGTGAGAAGCATTTCTCATCTGCCGAGACATCTGCCGCGGTGGGTGGAGGTTGGCTGGCGAGTTTTGCCATCTTCCAGTTGCAACGCTCGGGGAACATCAAAGGAGTCCGCGATGGCTTGCAGTTGACAGAACTGGGTCGCGAAACTGCCCAAAAGTTGGTGAGGTCCCATCGCCTCTGGGAAACCTACCTCGTCGAGCAGTTGGGAATGCCTTTGGATCACGTGCATGAGCCTGCCCACCGTGTCGAGCATTACATCGATGAGGATATTCAGAAACAATTGGCTGCCGAACTGGATACCTCGGCCCAGGACCCACATGGTCGCCAAATACCTGATTAGCCCCACTGCTAAGTGTCAAGCAAACGTGCGAACTCGCACATCTAGAAAACCAGCGTTTTCCGCGTGTTACACCTTTTAATTACCGACCGCTCGTCAGTATACTGAGGGTTACTTATTCCCGTAAAGCTAGGATCTTTCTGAGCAAAAACCCATGGCCACCGATACCCTCCCCGAAAAGCCACAGCAGATAGCAGACGACGAGTACGTTACTCCTAAAGGCCTTGAGCACGCCGGGCCGCATCATCTCGAGTGGCCCGCCACAACGGTCAACCCGGTCCGCGTCCGCTGGCGCTATGCGGTTGGAATCCCGACGGTGCATCTCCTGGCTTGCCTGGCATTTTTCCCATACTTCTTTAGTTGGACAGGAGTGGTGCTCGCCTTTTTGGGTCTCTATGTATTTGGCACGTTGGGGATTAACCTTTGTTATCATCGCTTGCTCACGCATCAGGGTTTCATTGCTCCGAAGTGGCTCGAACACACGTTTGCCATTCTTGGCGTTTGCACAATGCAGGATACCCCCGCCTGCTGGATTGCCATGCATCGCATCCATCACAAGTATTCCGACGATCAGCCCGATCCCCACAGCCCGTTGGTCAATTTTCTTTGGGGCCATTTTGGCTGGTTGATGTTCCAGAATCGTGATTTTACGAACGTCAACTATTACCAGCGATTTACACGCGATATTTTAAAAGATCCTTTTTATATGAAGCTGGAGCGTAATGAGAACTGGCTCAAGGTTTATGCCGCTTCGATGCTGGTGTTCTTCCTGGCTGGCTTCTTGATCGGTTGGCCGCTCTGGGGTTCGGCGGCGGCAGGTGTGCAATTCGGTGCAAGTCTCTTGGTGTGGGGCGTGTTTGTCCGCACAGTTCTCACCTGGCACATCACTTGGAGCGTCAATTCGGTGACCCACATTTGGGGTTACCGCAACTACGAGACCGACGACAACAGTCGCAACAATTGGCTTGTGGGGCTCTGGGCCAATGGTGAAGGCTGGCACAACAACCACCACGCCGATCAGCGGGCGGCAGCTCATGGTCACAAATGGTGGGAATTCGACGTCACTTGGCTGACGATCGTATTGCTCGAAAAACTCGGTTTGGTAAGAGAAGTTGTCCGCCCCCGCTGCTGGCGACAGCAGGAAGCCTAACCCCGTTGCACGGAGAATACAGCCGGGAAGGATCAAGAATTTCTATCACACAAACGCCCATGGGTTGCAACCCATGGGCGTTAGCTGGTTACTGGTCGGATGCACGCAACAGTTATTCGTCGGATGCACGCATCCAGGGGGTAATTGTCGGTGTATCGTCGCACAGTTCGCTCGCCTGGAAATACAGCGCGATTTCTCGCTCGGCAGCTTCGAGGCTATCGCTGCCGTGGACCAGGTTCATCTGCCGACTGCTGCTGAAGTCGCCGCGAACCGTGCCGGGGGCGGCGTTCAGGCCGTTGGTCGCACCGAGCATGTCGCGCACCACGCGGATCGCTTCTAAGCCCTCGACCACAGCCGCCATTACGGGCCCACCCGTGATAAAGCCTTCGAGCGTTGGATACCACCCCTTTTCAACGTGCTCGGCATAGTGCTGTTTAGCCAAATCAGGGGTGATCCGCAACATCTTCATCGCGACGAAGTTGAGCCCCTTTTGCTCGAAGCGGGTAATGATCTGCCCCATCAGGCGGCGTTGAATACAATCGGGTTTCAGCAAGATAAAGGTGCGTTGCATAGGAGGTGTTAGCTTTAAGGTGTTAGGTTGTTAGTAAGAAGCAGCCACGACATCGACGTGTAGCAAGGGATCCAAGGTGCCACACATTCTAAAACATTGCTCGATAATGCTCAAGTCAATAGCGTCGAATCCCGACTCAATCTTCATTGAGCACTTGGTAATCTTCATTTGGCGATACCTCCCGTCCAACTTGGCCATGTTGGCTGCATTGTTCTTCAGTCGTCGCTTCACAGCTCGATTGCTTGCCAATGTTTTTGTCGTGGTCAAGTTGCTTTGTTGGCAAACGCATCCGCCGAGCTACTTACCAGCATCAAGCCTGAGCCGGCAATGAAGAACCACACACCCAACTTCTCAGTTCCAGGTTGCAAGAAGAACAAGCTGCCGACGAAGAACAGAAAATTGCCGAATACTCCTTCAGCGACAAAAAACCAGCGGTATCTCTTGATCATTCTTCGCACGAGTCGGAACATGGAGTTGCACTCCCACATTGTCCAAGGACGGAATTTGATACATCTTGCCCACAATCTAGCAGATTGATCTAACGTCGGCAGTGGGCACACGGTCATTTGGCCCGAGCCATCAAGTATTAGCGATCCGATTTTGCCAACGAGAGGATCGTCTTGCCCTTGGCAAGCTTTAGTAATAGGACTTCTGGCACCGAAGATTCTTGTTTGCCCGGCCCTTCCACTGCCAGCCTTTCCCCATTATCTTCTCTCTGCATGGCGATTCTTGGTGCCCACATGTCGATTGCTGGCGGATATTACAAGTCCGTCGAAGCTGCACAACGTGCGGGGTGCGATTGTGTGCAGTTGTTTACAAAGAACAACAACCAGTGGCGAGCCAAGCCGATTACGGACGAAGAAGCGGACCGATTTCGGCAGGCGCTTGTCGACCTGAAAATCAAACACCCCATCGCGCACGATTCTTATTTGATCAATCTGGCCAGTCCCGACGACGAATTGTGGAAGAAATCGATCGACGCTTTTGTTATCGAAATCCAGCGGGCCGATCAGTTGGGAATTCCCTATGTAGTGACCCATCCAGGCTCGTTCACCACCAGTTCTGAAAGTCGCGGCATCAAACGAATCGTCAAGGCACTCAACGAAGTTCATAAGCAAACCCGCGGTGCCAATGCGATGTGTCTGTTAGAGACAGTCGCGGGGCAGGGGACCAATCTCGGATGGGAGTTCAAACAATTGGCTGCGATGATTGATGGAGTCCGCGACCCTGAACGGCTGGGGGTATGCATCGATACGTGCCATATTTTTGCTGCTGGGTACCCGATGGATACTGAGAAGAACTACAAAGCGACCATGCGCGAGCTCAACGCCACCGTTGGTGTCCAGCTTGTGAAGGCGTTTCATCTGAACGACAGTCTCAAGGAGTTCGGTTCGCGGGTAGATCGCCACGCGGCTATCGGTCGTGGGAAAATGGGCCTTGAGCCGTTTCGATTTCTGCTCAACGATCGGCGCTTTCGCAAAGTGCCCATGTATATGGAAACCCCGAAGGGTGAGGAAAACGGGGAAGACTTGGACGTTATCAATTTGAGAACACTGCGACAGCTTGTCAGTTCTTAATGCTTCTTAGATTGCTGGAAGGGAATTGGCTGCCGGGTATAATGCGTTAGTCAATTGGCCTGCTCTTATCCATTGATCACGGATCAAAACTCATGGCAAAGTTCTCACTCTCGACTCACATTGCGGCCCCGCCTGACGTGGTGTTTCCTTTGTTAAGTGACTTACAACACGCCGCCGAAAACATTTCAGGGATCGAACAACTTGAGATACTGACTGATGGCCCAATGGATGTGGGGACCCGATTTCGAGAGACTCGGACAATGTTTGGCAAACAGGCAACTGAAGAGATGTTGGTCACGGCATTTGACGAGCCGCATGGCTATACAGTCGAATGCGACTCGTGCGGTGCCCACTATGTGGCGGCATACGAGTTGATCCCGGACATTTGGGGCACGACGGTCAATCTGGAGGTTGATTGCCACGCGACGACGTTGCTAGCCAAGGCGATGACGCCACTGTCGCTGTTGATGATGGGACCGATGAAAAAGTGCATGGCTGCGGATGTGGATGACATTAAACGCCTGGCGGAAGCGCGGGAGTGGCTAGTGGCGTAGACCGGCGATGCGTTGCCTCGCGGCTAAACGCAGAGGTTCAAGAGTTCACGAATGGCTGAGCTTTTGACGCAGATTCACCATGTGTACGAATGGTATTTCTCTTGCTAATTCAGGAAACATGCTGTCGACGTAACCACATTGAGCCAGTTCTACGAAGTCAGTGCTTGGCGCATCTGCACTTTTCAGCAGCACCAATTCAGCGGCATTCAGGCAGATCGCCACGCGGGCGGCGATGGAATCGCTCGTCACTTCCCAGGATTCGCGCAGTCGAGTGCCGGCGAGTTGCGGCTCTGATTCTCGGAGCCACGTTGCGGGAGAGAAAACTACTGTTCGCGTTGCAGTCAGGTAGTCGGGGGACGGGAGAGACACCACGAGATTAGATCCGGGGAGAATCTCTGCAAGCGACTTTGCTGTCTCGGTCATGATATCGATGCAACGCCAGTGGGATGTTTGATCGTCGAGCGGTTGGTTAGCGTATTGATTGCGGATTGCCTCGACAAGTTTGCCTCCGCCGGAGATCAGGAGGTTGTAGGCAGGGGGTTGGTGCTCAATCCAATCCAAGATTCGATCACCCAGTTCAGGTAAATCGAGGAGGCTTCCTCCTACTTTGATCACTCGTGTTGGCAGCTTGCCCATTAGAGGTTCTTGCTTGCTTTCGATCATTGCAATTTCTCATGAGCAAGTATGGCCAATGCGCGTGCAGTGGCGCAACGACTTACTGCAGGCCCCCATTCTTCGGTGAGAGAAACGATTCGTGATGAGAGGCCTAGTTGCACAAGTAACCGGCGTGCCAGGAATTCGCCATGGCCGCTCAGAACCAGTGTTTGCGGTGCTTCAGGCATGGCATCGACAACAAATCGAAATGCTTTTTCTAGCCGCTCAAGTTGTGCGACTCGGATGGCCTCGGCAAACTCCACTACTGCTTGCAGGGAGACGAGTTCTCGGTCGGCACAGATCATCCGAGCGAGCCGGGTATGAGCTGCTGCAAGGGTAAAGGGCTTGCCATCGGAGGTGTGAATATCTGCAGGATCTTCGCGCATTTCGCCCAGCAAGAGATACGCGTCGGCGGTGGTTGCAAATAGTTCCTGAGCCACGGGACACATTTTGCCTCGCCAGGGTAGTTGCGACACGACCGCGCAAACAGGACTGCGTTCAACCCCTGAATAAACCAGCTCGCCGTGGAGCATTCGCTCTGTGTCGGTGTGGCCTCGGGCGGCCACAGTGCCATCGACGAGGGGGATGAGATCGATCGTGGTCGAGCCAACATCCATCAGCAGGCCCGGGCCAATTTCACAGTAGTTGGCAGCCACCGCTGCCAAGGCGTGCCAATTGCTGGCCGCCGTGAGCTGGGGAGTTTCTACAGCCTCTTCCGAGGATACAAAACCCCCGTTTGTTTGATAAAACCACACAGATTGCTCACCCGCTGCCTCCAGCATTGCGGCGACAATCGCAATAACTCCTTGGGACTTGGTTTCAAAACAATCACAAAGCTCGCCGGTCATCGTAACGACCAGTCGGCTGGCTGAGGGCGCGGCCTCGATACAGCGCGAGATTTGCTGAGCGAGACCTGCGGGATGCTTCCACATTGCGAAAGGCCAGTTTGCCGCGTAGCCATTGCCGTTGGCCAGTTTTATGTTTGCCCCGCCAATATCGAGAGCTAGGACGGGGGACTGGAGGCTAGGAGTTGAGGGATTGATCATAAAACACGTGTAGCGACATTTGGACTACAAGGGTCGCCGTACCATACCAGTGGCAGAGAATTCCAGAGGATCGCGTTTGAAATTGAGATTAACTTTCTCGCCGACTGCGACACTTCGCATGGCATTGGCCAGGTTATCGCCAGTCATCGCCCGTAGCCCCACATAGGAAGTTGTGAGCCGTGGATTGATCTCGATGACAACATCTTCGCTTCCATCCGCCGAGTTGCCCAGAACTAGATCGACGCCGACGTAGCCAAATGCACCGGGAATCGACTTCAGGGCTTGGGTAGCAAGATCAGTGGCCCGGCGGGCCAGTTCAGTCTCCCACAAAAGCGAGCCTCCCAAATAACCAAAACGGCCATTATCCGTTAGATGTTGCCGGCATGCTGGTAGCGGCACATACTCGTGCGGACCGCACAGAAATGCGACGCTAGCCGGGATGCCTCCATGAAAACGCTCCAAGCGTCGGGGCCAGGGATGCGATGGGGGCTCGTCGCGGTGTGAACTCACGAGATACGTGTCTTGGGAACCCGCGCCTTCGAGGGGCTTCAACACGGCAGGATAGAAAAAATCTATTGGCAGCTTCTCGGCGTCGGCCTCGATGAGCACTGCCTGCGGTACGGGTACACCTGCCCGAGCCAGGTACTCGGCTGCGTGATGTTTATTGGCGGCAATGGCGATAAACACATCGCTCGCGTTGAGCAGATGTCCCCCTGCGTTCCGCGCTCGCTTAACGGTACTCGCCAAAATGCCATCGAACTCGGGGGCAATCACAATAGTGTGATCTGCCTGCGAAGCGAGTTGGGACAGCTCATCGAGTTGATGTTCTCTGGAATGCACTTCGACGACTTCGCAACGAGAGAGCGGTAATGCATCCAGTCGAGCGTCTCGCAATACGGTTACCTTTGCATCCGGCAACGCAGCAAAGTCGGTGGCCAAGGCGGTAATCATCGCCTGACCTTCGTTAAGTAGAGAATGAGGCAACTTGCCTGATTCTTCGACCAGACCTCCTCCCGTGATCCACTCGTAGAGAAAGATGTGCATGGAGAAGTTGGGAGTTGCGAGCTACGAGTTCCGAGTAGAGAGATAAGGCGCCATCATTCCGCAATCCCCATTCTGCATTCAAAAGATTCCCAACTGGTCGCGGGCATCGTCGGTCATGCGATCGGGGGTCCAGGGAGGATCCATCACGAGCCGTATGTCGACTTCGTTGACTCCTTCGAGGCGTCCCACGAACTCTTTCGACTGGCCCAAAAGTTGGGGACCCGCGGGGCAGGCGGGGCTGGTCATGGTCATGTTGACCGACACATTGGATTTGCCTTCCTCGGTTTCATCGATGTTGATTTCATAGATCAGCCCCAGGTCGACGATATTGACGAACAACTCGGGGTCGATCACCTGCTTCAAGGCTTCACGGACTTTGTCTTCTGCGATGGACATGTTGATTCACCTGTCTTCCTCGAGTCATTCGGATTGATTTTCAGATGTCGGCTCAGACTCAAACTTTACGCCGTTATAGATATTACCAATTGCCAGATCGATTCCAATTCCCGAGAGGGGAATAAATCCTGCTAATCCTTCGTAGGCTTCTGCATGAAAGCCCTGTTCGGTCCGGCGATGTACGGTAACTTTTGACGAATCCTGCTCGACAAGTAGATAAGCCTGGAGCGAGGGAATGGTTAGGTAGGCTTCTTTCTTCTCAGTTTCATCGATTCGGCGAGTATCACGTGACAATACTTCGACGATCACTACAGGCTGATCCTGGAAAGTGTCATCGGGTGGATTCGAATCACACACCACCGAGACGTCAGGGTAATAGAACCGGGTATGTGACGGAAGCTGTACGCGGACCTTCATGTCGGAATTATAAGGCTGGCATGGGGATCCTTGGAGAGCCGAACCGAGAGCAACCGTAATGTTTGTTGTAATACGATTGTGGGCAACTCGCCCTCCCGCCTTCGCGTAAACATAGCCACCAAGGTACTCATGCTTCTCATTGGCAGCGATTTCGTCGGCCAGATAATCGGCAATCGACACGCTTCTAAGTTTTTGTGCTGCGGTCACCATGGTCGACACCAAAACAGGTTGTTCCTCAGGGGATAACTCAATTCTAGCTTTTTGGTCAGTTATTCGCAAAGTCGCACAAATATCTGCTCGCCTTCGACCTTCACTTCGTGAGAACGAGTCGGTTTGGTAGCCGGCATGGTGAGTGCGGCTCCTGTCTTGATATCAAACTTTGCCCCATGGCGCGGGCAAGCAATCGAGCCTTCCTCGGCATCGAGCGGACCTTCGCTCAGCGGCCCCCCGTCATGGGTGCAAACGTCGTCGAGGGCGTAATAGTGCCCTGCGGCGTGGATTAGCACGATGAGTTGTTCGTCGATTTCTACCAACAACGAGCCGGGATCAGGGACTTCCGCTTTCATGGCGACGGGTAGGAATTCGCTCATTGTTCGATGTCCCGTACCCGCCGGCCAATTGCCTCGCCCAGCGCGTCTCGCACGCTTTCGATGGGAATGCGATCAAACACCTGTTGAAAAAAGCCGGTGACGATCATCCGCACGGCTTCCTGGCGAGTGTAGCCGCGAGTCATGGCGTAAAACAATTGGTGATCGTCCACGCGTCCGCTGGTGCTGCCATGGGTGCAGCGTACATCATCGGCTTCAATTTCGAGGCCAGGTATCGAATCGGCGCGGGCCGTCGTCGAGAGCATCAGGTTGTCATTACGCTGGTAGGCATCCGTCCGCTGGGCTTTTTCGTCGACCTTGATCATCCCCCGCCAAACGGTCCGCGATTTATCTTGCAACGCCGACTTGTAGAGCAAATCGCTGCGACAGTACGGGGCTTTATGGTGCTGGTGGGTGTTGTAGCACAAATGTTGCTTGCCGTGCGTAAACATCACTCCGTTGACCTGAGCTTCTGAGTCTTGGCCCACCAGAGCCACATGCTGGTTGACTTTAGCCAGGCGGCTCCCCAGGGCACCGATGGTCCACTGCAAGCCGGCATTTGCGCCGACGTGGCCCATTTGATGGGCGAAGTGCCACACGCCACTCCCCCAGTTTTGCAGGTTGACGTAGCGCAGCCTCGCCTCTTTCTCCACGATCAGTTCAATCGAACCGCAATGCATGCCGCCTGCATCAGGATCGGTGCTGGCGGTTTCGGTGAGCAAAGTGGCCTCGGCACCTTGCTCCAGAATCACCAGCGTCTTCCCAAGATCGACACCTCCGGATGACAAAACTGAAAAAGAATGAAATGGGTCTGTCACTTTGACACCCTTGGGAACGAAAAGTAAATTGGCACCGCTCCAGAGGGCCGCATTGAGTGCCGAGAATTTGTCCTGATTGGGGTCGATCAGTTGTCGCTCGATGTAGGGCCGCAGGAGATCGCCGTGCGCTTTGACCAAGGCGTCGAGGCTGCCAAAAAGTACCCCTCGTTTAGCCCATACTTCAGAAAGTTCAGCGGACAGGCTGAGACTGTCCAGCGAGCTGCTGTGACCGGCGAGTTCGACTCCAACTGCCAGCAAAGCCGAGGGAAGCTCCGCCGGCGTTTTAATGTCGGCAAAGGGTGTGAAGCGATCGAAGTGAAATAGCCGGATGTCGGTGCGCATCCACTCTTCATCGCGATTGCTCGGCATGCCGAGATTGTTGAATTGTTTCCAGGCCGCCACCCGGCGATCCGTGAGCCAACCCGGCTCATCGCGGTCGGCGAGAAACGCATCGAAAACTTCTTGGCTAAATCCAGTCGTTGGCGGGGCGGTAGCGATCATTCAAAAATCTTTGCTTGTCAGTTGCTAGTGGTCATTTGTCAGTGGGGCCTCCAATATTCTACGGCCAACTTACCCAACGCTGCCTTCCATTTGCAATTCGATCAGTCGATTCATCTCGACCGCGTATTCCATGGGGAGTTCTCGGATCAGTGGTTCGATGAAACCGCTGACGATCATCGAGCTTGCCTCGGCTTCGCTCAAACCGCGGCTCATCAGATAGAAGAGCTGCTCCTCGCCAATCCGCGAGACCCTCGCTTCGTGCTCGATATGCACGTCTTGCTCTTCGACTTCGATGTAGGGGTAGGTGTCGCTTCGGCTGGCGGAATCAAGAATCAGGGCATCGCAGACGACGCTGCTCTTGCAGTCGGTTGCGCCCTTTTCCACCTTGCACAAACCGCGGTAACTGCTGCGGCCACCGTTCTTGCTGATGCTCTTAGAAATAATACGGCTCTTGGTGTGCGGGGCACAGTGGACCACCTTGGCACCAGCGTCCTGATGTTGGCCCTTCGAGGAAAACGCAATCGAGAGAATTTCGCCCCTAGCACCCGGCTCCATCATATAGACGGCGGGGTATTTCATCGTGAGATGACTGCCCAGATTGCCGTCGATCCACTCCATGAGAGAATCTTGATAGGCCACGGCTCGTTTGGTGACCAAATTGTAAATGTTGTTGGCCCAATTCTGAATTGTCGTATAGCGTGCACGGCCATTCTTCTTGACGATGACTTCCACCACGGCAGAGTGGAGGCTCTCGGTGGTGTACATCGGTGCGGTGCAACCTTCGACGTAATGGACCGAGGCTCCTTCGTCGACGATGATTAGTGTCCGCTCGAATTGGCCCATCTGTTCGGCATTGATACGGAAATATGCCTGCAGAGGAAATTCAATATGAACGCCAGGCGGCACGTAGATGAACGACCCCCCCGACCAGACTGCCGAGTTGAGGGCGGCAAACTTGTTGTCAGAAGGAGGAATGATCTTGCCAAAGTACTCCCGCAGTAGATCGGAATGTTCCCGCACGGCGGTGTCGGTGTCAGTAAAGATGACACCCTTGTTTCCCAAGTCCTCCTGGAGGGAGCCGTAGACGACTTCGCTTTCAAACTGGGCCTTCACGCCGGCGAGATACTTCTTCTCGGCCTCGGGGATGCCCAGTTTATCAAACGTATCCTTAATATCTTGAGGAACATCGTCCCAGGTCTTTCCCTGATGGTCCGCAGGCTTGAGGTAGTAGTAGATATCCTGAAAATTAATACCGATGTCGCCACCCCACTTGGGCATCGGTTTCGACTCAAAAATTTTGAGCGATTCGAGTCGGAAGTCACGCATCCAGGCAGGTTCATTCTTCATCTCGGAAATCTGCGCGACGATCTCTGGGTTCAAACCCTTTTGAGCTTTGAACACATCGTGCGACGGAGTAATGAAATCATACTTGTTGATTTCACCCAGTGAGACGTCAGGGATTGTATCTGTAGCCATTCTAATAACCCTTCTCTCTCGAGAAATGGGGAGTTGGGAATTGTTCTAAACTGCTTCTGCTTCGGCCATGACTTGCTCGGCGACGGCCGCTTCTGGGTAACTGGCACGAATTCGGTCGTAGCCATCGGTGTAAAGTTCGTGGGCGAGTTCCACTCCGCCGGTTTCGACGATCTTTCCTCCGAGCATCACATGGGTAAAGTCCGGAGTGTTCTGGTCGAGCAATTTGTCATGGTGCGTGATAATGAGAATACCCATTTGGTCACTTCCGATCTCGGCAATGCTCTGGCTGGCAAGCTTGACCGCGTCGACGTCGAGTCCGCTATCGGTCTCGTCGAGGATGGCAAATTTTGGCCTCAGCATAGCCATCTGCAAGATCTCGGCCCGCTTCATTTCGCCGCCGGAAAATCCGTCGTTCACATAGCGGCGAGCAAACTCGGTATCCATCCGCAGTTGTTCCATTTTCTCGGTAAGTTCTTTGCGGAACTGCCGCATCGGGATCAGTTCTTCCCCCTCCTTACGTGCAGGATTGCGGACGTTGGTGGTCGCATGCCGCAGGAAGTCGGCCATTTTCACGCCGGGAATTGCCATCGGGCGTTGGAAGGCCAGGAAAATTCCGGCCCGCGCACGTTCGGTCGCATCCCACTCGGAAATGTCCGCGCCGTTAAGCTCGATAGTCCCCTCGGTCACTTCGTAGTTAGGGTGGCCCATGATGGCGTTGCCAAGCGTGCTCTTGCCCGAACCGTTGGGACCCATCAAGGCGTGGGTTTCTCCCCGATTGATCGTAAGATTCACACCGCGCAAGATCGGTTTGCCTTCGACGGAGACATGGAGATTCGTAATTTTCAGCGTTTCAGTCATTTCAATTCGTCAGGGGTTGTTGTCAGTTGTTTGGCTTAAATAGCCGCGACTCAACGAGTCGCTGGTGCTTATCCAGTAATTTTCTGGTGATCGTAAACGGGTTCGGTGTCGATTGGGCTGTAGACGTAGCCACTATGGTGCGGCATCGGGAGTTCATCTTCGAGCTTGCGGCCTAATTGCCCGGTGCCGGCACTGCCGGTCATCTTGGCGATGTGATGTCCTTTGATTTTGTCTTGAATTCTCATCAAGCCTTCGAGCAAGGATTCAGGACGGGGGGGGCAACCTGGCACATAGACATCGACCGGCACAACCAGATCGACACCCTTCACCACGTGATACCCGTATTTGAAGTAAGGTCCACCACCCACTGTACAAGCACCCATAGCGATGACGAATTTCGGGTCCGGCATTAAGTTGTAAAGCCGACGCACACGGCTAGCCATTTTGTAGGTCACCGTCCCCGCGACGATCATCAGGTCCGCCTGGCGCGGTGTGGCTCGAAACGCCCCAGCACCAAAGCGGTCGAGATCGAAGCGGCTCGCCCCCGCGGCCATCATCTCAATAGCACAGCAAGCCAGCCCAAACGTCATCGGCCAAATACTCGACTGGCGAGCCCAATTGATCGCCTGTTCGACGGTGGTCGTAATGACGTTTTCTTCGAAACGTCCTTCAATCCATGGTTGTGGCATAACCGATTCCTAATTATTTCACGCTGGTTTGTGGGGTCATTCCTCTGGCCGTCTTCTTGCAACCGCCATAATCCATCAAGCGTAACAACCGTTGCGACCTGTGGCTAGTATTGCACCCATCAAGTTGTATGAACTGCGCTCTTGCTCATATCAAACGTACAATGTGTTGCTCCATCAAGGCGACAAGAGCTAAGTCGGAGGCCTTCACCCAAGACCTCTGAAAACAACATCTTTTCCATCGAACAAACCATCCGATCCTGTTCAGCCAGACTCGGATACGGGCAGGCCAGTGCCGTCAGTACGGGAAGTTGTGAGCCTTCAGTTTGGGTTACCTCGAACGGCACATTTCGCTCACCCATCAGGGCTGCTAACGATTCCATGCGTTGTTCCGTCGAGTCTCCCTTGATTCGATTTCGGTATTGATCCGCTAACTGAGTCACAATTCTCTTCAGCAGGCCATAGCGGACATCGGGATCCTTAACCGCACGAATTTCGCTCCACAACACGCCTGCGAGATCCTCATAATTCGTGCCGCTGGAGCGTACTCCGGCAACAGAAAGTGAATATCGATGGGTGGGACGCCCCCGGCCTGTCTTTTTCGGCTCCCGAACCAGCAGGCCCTGCTCCATGAGCCGTGTGAGGCGTTGCCTCACGGCTGTGGCAGTCACGCCAGTAAAACCCACCAAATCAGCGATACTAACCGCACCCTCTCTGCGAACGAACTCAATAATCTCCCGATCACCAGTCGTAGATTCTCGTTCAAGTGATATGCTGGATTCGGACATAAGTCGTTATCGTGTAAAGTGAATTTGATAGCCGCTCTCTATGGATAATCATACCCGACCCGCTATTTTTGACAATGGATTATGTCAAAAATAGTGGCTGGAATTCATCCAGATTACGTAAAGTGTTGACCCAAAACACTTTATCCGCTAAAAGTAGCTGCCAATCGAACGAGGTTTTTGGTGAAATCCCCGTACTCTTCAATTGACATGGAGCCAGCCGAATGAGCGACAGCAAACTGCCGGAGGGCGAGCAGTGGGGTTCGCGAATTGGAGTGATTCTTGCGGTCGCGGGTTCGGCGGTTGGATTAGGAAACTTTCTTCGTTTCCCAGGACAGGCTGCCCAGAACGGCGGCGGGGCGTTTATGCTCCCCTATTTTATAAGTCTGCTCATCCTGGGAATCCCCCTTTGCTGGGCCGAGTGGACGATGGGCCGCTACGGTGGCACGAAAGGTTTCAACTCGGCCCCGGGAATTTTTCAAACCCTCTGGCGGAATCCGCTAGCCAAATATTTCGGTTCCATCGCGCTTTTAGTACCGCTAGTGATTTATATGTACTACGTCGTGATCGAGGCCTGGTGCCTTGGTTACGCATTCAACTATCTCTCCGGCGATCTCATGCTGGGCGAAAACTCGGAAGATTACACCCGATTTTTCAGTAACTTTGTGGGAACGGATTCGGATGGTGCGCTGCTCACAGGTGGATCGAATCTGGTCCTATTTCTGCTCATCACGTTTGTGCTCAACTTTGTTCTCATCTATCGCGGGATTAGCAAAGGAATTGAGAGTTTCTGCAAGATCGCCATGCCGATTATGGTCGTTTGTGCCTTGTGTGTACTTGCCCGGGTACTGACACTCGGCAGTGAAAAAGTCGTTGCTGGTTTGGGGGCTATGTGGAATCCCAATGCCGAATACCTGATGCAGCCCAAGACATGGCTCGCTGCCTCGGGGCAAATCTTTTTTAGTCTCTCGGTTGGTTTTGGTGTAGTGATCAACTATGCCAGTTATCTCAAAAAGGACGACGACATCGCTTTGAGTGGATTGTCGGCCAGCAGCATGAATGAGTTTTTTGAGGTCTGTCTGGGAGGGCTTATTACTCTGCCGGCGGCATTTATCTTTTTAGGTGCAGCGGCGAAGGAGCAAGGTACGTTTGGCCTGGGCTTTAATGCCCTCCCCAATGTCTTCGCTGTGATGCCAGGAGGAAGGTTTTTCGGGTTTCTTTGGTTTTTTATGCTGTTCGTGGCGGCGATCACAAGCAGTCTTTCCATGCTTCAACCCGTGATTGCCTTCTTCGAAGAAGGATTAGGGCTCAAACGGCACGCATCTGCGGCGCTGCTCGGGCTCGTATCGGCTATGGGGAGTGGATTCGTCGTGTATTTTTCCAAAGGAATGGTGGCCCTTGATACATTCGACTTCTGGGTCGGCACGATGTTTATCTTTATCCTGGCCATGATCCAATCCGTGATCTATGGCTGGGTATTTGGCATCCAGCGTGGCCACGAGGAATTGCATCGCGGGGCACATATCAGGGTCCCCTGGTTTGTGCAACTCATGCTCAAGTATCTCACGCCCGTTTATCTATTTGTCATCTTCATCGGCATCTGCATTACTCAAGGACCAGATTATGCAAACACGTTAAGCCAGGGAGGAATTCCCCTGTTATCGGTCATGTTTATCTTGACAATATGGGTATTCCTATTGCTCTTGATCAACATCGCAGGAAAACGCTGGGTTGCTGAAGGCCGATTTGACTCCGTAACTCACAAGGACTAGAGCCATGGAAAAAGCCGGTTGGTTCATCATGTTGATCTCAGTAGGATCGGTGCTTGCTCTCGTCAGTTTTTGCCTGTTTCGCGTGTTATCGCTTCCTGCGGCAGAGATGGAGGACCTGGAAGGGCCATTGACAATCGATACGGGCGATACCACCAATGCGGACTGACTCTAAGGCTGGAGAACGCGATGTTGATGATCGTGACAACCATTGTCAGCGGATTCCGCAGAGTTCAATTTGCTTGAGATGGAAAATATCTTTCGACCACTTCGTAGAACTCGGGCGGTGTCTCAACCGTTCCTACGTGCTTGCGGAACTCCCGGGCACCACGGCGGCCCTGGGCGTAGCAGCAGGCGAATTTGCGCATCAGCAGGGTTCCCTTTGAATTGCCAAAGCGTTCACACACCAATTCGTAGTGATGCAGCATCAGTTGCTTTTCTTCGGCGAGGGTAGGGTTGGAAGGTATTGGTTCGCCACGAATGGCTGCCGCTGCTTGCGCGAAGAGCCAAGGCTTGTTGAGCGCTGCACGTGCGATCATGACGCCGTCTACGTCGTAGTGCCGGAAGGCATCGACCACCTTTTGGGGGGTATCGAGGTCGCCGTTGCCAATTAGGGGGATCCGATCCAAATGATTTTTGATCTCCGCGATGCGATCCCAGTCGGCGGACCCGCGGAACATGTCGGCGGCGGTACGGCCATGCACGGTGAGCGCAGCCGCCCCGGCACCCTCGACCACCTGGGCAATCTCGCAAGCGTTGATCGACTCTCTCGTGCAGCCAAGACGAATCTTGGCCGTGACGGGTGTCGGCGCACAGGCCACGACGACCTGTTCGATAATTTGTCCCATTCGGTCGGGGTGCTTGAGCAGATAGGAACCGCTGTGCGCTTTTTGCGTCACCTGCCTGACGGGACAGCCGAAGTTGATGTCGACGACGCTCACTCTGTATTCGCTTGCGAGACGTGCCCCCACTTTGGCGAGTGTGGCCGGTTCATTGTCCCAGATCTGAACGGCCAACGGGCGAGGTTCGTCAGCAACTCCCCACAGCCGATCCGGATGCTCTGCCTCTTGCTCATCAAGCCAGACAAAACCTCGGGCGTTGACCATCTCGGTGGCCAAGAGTCCTGCCCCGCCGAATTCACGAACGATTTGACGAAAGGCGAAATTGGTGAATCCCGCCATCGGGGCCTGTAGTAGGGGAGGGTCAATTAGCAGCGAACCGATATAGAAGGGTTGCGCGATTGGGCGGCTGGCAACGGATTCGAGAGTTGGTGACATACGTTACGCGCTAGTACGAACTTTCGCCAAATGACTGGCGACCCACGTCAAGTGAGGGGTGCAACACTCGTTCGACCATCACTTCCTCGTCAAGGTTTCGTAAGTTATCCCATAGCCTCGATGTGTGAATAATCTTCATAATGGAGCGAGTTTATCCCGCCACATTCCCATCTCGGAATTCTCGGCGATAAGATGACATTGTTCAATTAAAACATCGACAAATGACCTGGCGGTACGAGGCTTGTCCTGAGCGATATAATCGAGGATACTCTTGGGGTCAACAACTGCGGCGTCAGAATAAAACAGACGCTTCATGCTTATTTGCGGTCAAGTTGGTCGGCGTAGCTTCGCAACTCGAGTTCCGCCTCAGTCGCAGGAATAGGTCGGCCATTGATCCCTTCTTGAACCAGAGCTTTTAATTGCTCGCGGCTGGTATGCAAGTAGTCCGCCCCTAATAAAAAGTAAACCCTGTGGCCTTCCTCATCCTCAATAGGCACTGGTTGGCCGTGGCCGGCGTAGATATGTTCGCGTTGTTGGTGAGTGATTTTGGAAGCCATATCTCAATCCTATCAACGACCAGCTATTGATGTCCAACCGGATCAGCCAGTTTTTTCGAAACAAGCACAGGTAATCTAGTCAGCTCGCGAAGTCGCATGCGGCTATCTGCTTGGTACCAGAATGGAGCGCTCGGAATTATTCGGCAGGGCATGCCAGCCATTTTCTGCCGTGGCGCGGGGCTGAGAGTTTCTTGAGCCGGTTGAATCCAACTGCTCTTCGGCGCTGGTGCGACGAACTGCTGCATCAACTGTGCTATCGACTCGAATGAGCATCGCTACCAATCGTTGTGGCTCGACGATGCCGGGGGTGGCGATCTCGGTGTAGCGGACGATGGCGCGGTTATAGTCCCCGACTGCCGAAACAAACAACCGGCGGCGAGCGGCAAACAGTTCGTACGCCGAGAGCAATTCCCTGCCGTCAGTATCCGGGTTTCGCTGCTCGCTCACAGCGAACATCCATTCACGGGCGTCACCTATCCCTTCTGCTTCGTTCTCAATAATTTGAGCGACACTGGTTAGGAATAGATCGTACTCTTTTGCTATACGCGGAGTCTGACCTTGAAAGCTGCCATCCCGCTGAGAAAAGAGTTCCTCATACCGAGTGTTGTACGTTCCTACGAAGGGGAGATCGCTGGGTAGCGGTGCAGGATCTTCGCTTGCCAAACTCAACATCTTGGCCAAGCGCTGTTGGGCGACTAGCGCTGTATGCAGAGCAAATTGTTCGCGCGAATCTGCCAATTTCAGACTCTTGTCCCAGTGAGGACCGGCTTGTGCGATCCCGCGACGAAGTGCCGCCAGTTCGATCTTTTCCTTGATTGCCAGCTTGTAGTCCAGTACAGCTTGCGACAGGTCCCAATAAGCTTCGACCTGCTGGGTCTGCTCGTTTCGAGTAGGAGATGAGGCAATAACTTCTGCAAGTGCGACAGGTGTTCCAGACAATTGGCTTCCTGTACCCGGTTCGCTGAAGCTTTTCAACAGCGTTAGAGGATCGTTTACGGTGGGTGTCTGAGGGGCGTCGGATGTCGCCGGTGGTGTAGCCTCGCTAGTTGCGATTGGAGGTTCAATAGGCCCTGTTGTGTCGCCAGCAGCCGCGTCGGAACTCCTGGCGATTTCGCCGGAATCTTGAGGTGCATCTTCAAATAGCTCGGTCTGAGCAGTGGTACTTTCAGATTGAGCCGATTCTTGATCAGGCTGAACCGCAGATGAAGTGGTCACTCCCTCGGAAGAGTCACGGGGCAACGTGGAAGTATCGTCTGCATTGGGATAACGATCCCCCAATTGGCCAATTGACAATAAGCCAAGAATCAAAAGCACTTTTGACATCGACTTTACTCCCTTCTGTCGGAATCCAGCAAGCGGTTCAAGGCAAAAAGCCCCTCAAAAATAAATATGCTGTTCACCGCTAGCTTGGCACGAACCGCGTGAGCCGTCAATCCACAGCAAATGTAGATTGGAAAGCTGGCTGGAAGCCACCGCTTTGTAGAAGTGGCTCAATCCAACTCTTCGAGCCAGACGCGGAGTTCGTTTTCGTACTCGCTGGCCAGATCTCCCATTACCAAGGTCCGTTGAAACTCGGCCAGACCGCCTGGGCCAGTATCGGCATCCTCAGCACTGGCATAGCGCAACACTGTGTCGGGGGCTGTCAGGCGGCGGCAGATACTCATCAGCAGATCGCTGTCTGCCACGTCATCGGGAAGAATACTGTCTAAGCGCTGTGGTAAGGTCCACTTGGCTTCGAGCATTTCACCCAGATTTCGGAGTCCAGCAAAAAGTGGCCTCCCTGCCAGGATTTCGATCAGGACATAGCCCAAACTCGCCAGGTCGGATTGACGAGTGAATTCATTCCGCTCAAGCATCTCCGGAGCAGCGTATTGGGGAGTGCATGTTCGCTGCTCAGGCATGTTGTCCAATTGCAAAGCAGAACCAATGTCTACAATCTTGGGATGCCCGGTGCGTTTCACCATGATGTTGGAAGGCTTCAAATCGCCGTGTATGATGTTTTCGCGATGCAGCGCTGCGAGACCCGCCAAGCATTGGCGGATGATGGCCACCGCGACGCCAGGCTTCAAGCGCGGGCGCACATGGCCAGATGTGACGATCACGTCGTTGATGTACTTCCAACGGCGGTTGTTGACGCGCTGTTGAACTCGGGACAGCATTGCCGGAGTAAGCAGGTTATCGAGATCGTAGCCGTCAACCCATTCCATCTCCATGACACGGATGCGGCTCCGCTCGGCAAAATTTTGCACATCCAGCAGGTTGTCGTGCTGAATTTTGGCAACGCTACTGGCCACCAGGGCGATGCGTTCCATCGCACGATCGTAACTTTGCTGACAAGAGAATCGTTCGGGTGAAAATACCTTGAGCGCCACCGGCAGCGTAAACCCGTCTGATCCGCGTCGATCAGTAAGATAAACCACGCCTTGTCCACCAGTCCCCAGGAGGCGGCGAAAGCGCAGATGCTCTGTCCAACCGATGTACTGGGTATTGAGCAGATGCTCATACCGCTGGTACAACTCGCTGGGGCAACGGCGCGATTCTTCTCCGTTGAATGTGAGTGTCCGCGTTCCTTGCAGAATTGTTGTGGAAGGATTCATCCGTTACCTATACGTGGAGAAAAAAGTGGGCGGCTCAAGGTGCAGCGTCAGTTTGTTGCGACGGGTACCGTCAGGGTGCGTCGACGCGAATCGTCGGCAAGGCGGGAAAGTTGAGTAGGAACTTTGTTGGTTTTGTAACACAGTCTCTGTGGTGGAGAAAATCAGTATCTCTCCATCCTAGTCTGAAATTCCTTAAAAGAGAATGATAATCCGCTTTCGGCTGGAGGGTCCAGATTGCTTTCTTGGCCACAATTGCGAGAAACCGCAGTTTTCCCCCAGTCTTAACAGGCATTTTAGTTCTGGAACAAGATAGCGTCGGCCTGCGGGAAACCGAGGCGCTTGTCCACCCGGTTAATGAGGGGCTCGCGGGACTGAAATCTTCGAGAGTTTTCCAAGAACAAGCGGGTCATGTCGTCGATTCGACTCGCTCGCTGTCCTCCCACATGGGGTGTGAGAATTAGGTTGGGGATATCCCAAAGCGGGCTTTCTGGGGCCAGGGGTTCCTCGGCGGTGACATCCAGGCCTGCTCCCCATAAGTGCCCCGCTCGCATCACCTTGACCAAGTCCTCCTCTACCACCAGCGGCCCACGAGCCATGTTTACCAGCACTGCATCCGCTTTGAGAAGCCGCAACCGCCGCTCGTCGATCATGCCGCGGGTGTAGTCATTTAGTGGAGCCGCTAGGATCAGCGCATCCACGCGGGGTAAAATGTCATCCAGTGCATCCGCTGGATATAGCTCATCGACTTCGACAGGTTTGTTTTCGGGAAACCAATCGGTAGCCAGGATGGTCGTTTCAAAAGGCTTGAGCACTTTCGCCAGGACCCGACCATTGCCACCCATGCCGACGATGCCAATAGTTGCGCCGTGAAGATCGCGGGTCGGGCGGCGAATGAATTCACGCTTTTCTTTTGCGCGAAAGTAAGTCGGCAGATCGCGGAGCATTCCCGCAAGCAACGCTAGCGTGTGATCAGCAACTTGTTTGGCAAGTACGCCTGAGGCACTGGTGACTAGGATTTCGGATTCGACTACAGGGGGAGTCAGGCAATGGTCCATCCCTGCGGCTGAGGATTGAATCCATTGCAACTTGCCGTTGGCAACCACTTCTTTCCAGGGCACGGGGACTTTAGCGTGCCCGCAATAAATATCGGCCGTGCCCAATTCATCTGAGATCCGCTCCTGCCCTGCGTTGACAATCAGGGCCCCCGGCCAGGCAGCTTGGATTTGTTCCAGATGATGCAATTCAACAGGGTAACAAAGGACAATTCGCATAACGGACCTAACTGAGAGATTCAACCAAGTGATGACTCAAGTACAAATTCCGATTTTTATAACGACGTCAGTGACATATCATTCCCGCGCAGGCAGGAATTCAAGTTTGAACCGCCGTCGTCTGGATTCCCGCCTGCGCCTCCGCGAGAGGAGAAACTCTGTGCTGGAGTGAGGTTATTATCGTAGGTATTTTGGCAAAAAACGATCCCTCTCATGCACTGGAGTATTGCATGACTACCAGGTAGAATACAAAGCTTGGCAAATTCCTGAAACGGACACTTTTTCCCGCGACCGATTATTCTCACAAATCTAGTGGAATTGCTTTCGGCCGTGGCTTGAGGTCAGCATTGTGAGCGAAAGTTCTCCAAACGAAAATCGACCTGTTTGTGTGCCGAGTACAAGTTGCTGTGCTTGGGCTGCAATAGCAGCTCTGGTGCTGCTGCGGCTGTGCGTGGGCTGGCATTTTTTCAGTGAGGGTGCTAAAAAATTTGAATACGACAGCGGGAGACACGAATGGCAGATCTCGCCGCGCTTCGCCGCAGTCAACGAGGGGTTTCTCAACGGGGCAAAGGGCCCCTTCGCGAGTTTCTTTCAAGCTCAGGCCCCGACAACTCACGATTGGCGCGAATTGCTCGCTCAGCCTCAAGAGATGACTCCCGAGGCTTCAGATAAGCTCACTGACTGGGTTACCCGCTATGTGAGTCGCCGCAAGGCAGAGCTAGCGAAGGGGCAATCGACCGAAGCGGAGTTTGTCGAATTTGCCCCTGGTGCAAGCTGGGGAGTACAAATCCGCCAGGATTGGGAGGCGACTCTCAAACGCTTTAAGGAATTCAAATTCTTGAATAAGAAACAGCGCGAGCTGGCTGATGAGGTGTTAAAAAAACAAGAGCGTAATCTGGCAGATTTTCTTGCCGAGGAAGCGCTCGATATGCAAGATTATCAGCACCAGTTGTGGCGGCTCGAGCAGGCCGAGGCCGTTGGCGGAGCCGAGGAGATTCCATTCCGCAAGAAGCGGATCGCCGCCAAACAAGTTGACGCGGCGCGGACACCACTTCGCTGGGTGGCCCGTGTGAAGAAATACGATCAGTATCTCGCGGATGATCTACAAACGATGCTTACCCCCGAACAAGCGAATACATCGCTTGCCAACCGCGTGGAAACTGCCGTAACTGATCCTCAAGTTACCCAACTGGCACGGAACAATTGGCTCGTTGCTTGCGTAGTAACCGGCGTTGGACTCTGTTTGCTGATGGGACTCTTGACGCCCCTCGCTGCGATCCTGGGAGCCTTGTTTTTGTTGATGGTCATGGCTTCGCAGCCGCCCTGGGTGGCAGGAGCCAAATCGGAATTCTTTTATTATCAATTAACCGAATTTGCAGCCCTTCTCATGCTGGCCGCCTCATGTGCGGGTAAGTATGCCGGGCTCGATTCAATTTTTCACCGCTGGTGGTCCAAGCGTGGCACCACCAAGGGAGCTTGAAATCGATGAATCTTACACCCGAAGAAAAGGCCATCGGCAAACAGAACTTTCAGGAAGCCGTCGGTACTAGCCGCCGAGATTTTTTGAAGGGGACCGTGTTAGGGGGGGCCGCGGCGGGCGCAACCCTTGGCGCACTCTATTTCAACTACGGCGCGATTAAGAATGATCGACTCCGCGTCGGCATCATCGGCACAGGGGATGAAGGTGGGGTTCTCATCGGGGCCTTGAACCCTGATTACATCGACGTCGTCGCGATTGCCGACATTCGTCCTTACAGCTTTCACCGCGCGTTTCACGGCGATCTTTCCAGTGATGGCACTAAGGCCGCTAGGCCCGGACTTATGAGCGTCTACGGTTGGAAAACGGAAGAAGAAGCCCGTGACAAGGTCAAGGTGTATGGCGAGAAAGAGGGACAGTCTTACGAAGAGCTCTTGAAGGATCCGAACGTCGAGGCAGTCATCATCGCATTGCCACTCTGGCTGCACGACGTGGCAGCGATCAAAGCGATGCGGTCCGGCAAGCACGTGCTGACCGAAAAACTGATGGCCCACAGCGTGGCTCAATGCAAAGAGATGGGCCGCGTGGCCGAGGAGACAGGCAAGATTCTCGCCACGGGACACCAACGGCACTACAGCATTTTGTACGACAACGCAGTCGATCAGATTTCTAGTGGACTGATCGGCGATGTGCATTCCATCCGTGCTCAATGGAACCGTGACAATCTACCAGGGAGCGACAGTTGGTCACCCGATTTACCCTCCGCGAAGTTTGTCGACAAATCTGGTGAACCACTCTCACCTGCAGAATTTACCCTTCTAGAGAAAGCCGCCAGCAAGGAAGGAGGACCTCAGGCCGTCGCCGCTTTGCGCGACGAGTTCCACATGCTGCGGGAATACCACGCCTGGGTGAAGAAACGCGACCAATCGAAAGGTGAGGATGCCGAAAAGTGGGCCGGGAAAGTTGTCCAAAAGCGCAACCAAATCATGGACTACCGGACCGATGCTGCCAAGTACGGCTATCAAGATAAAACGCTGGCCAACGGCTACCAACGGTCACCGATGGAAGAACTCATCCGTTGGCGGTTATGGGATCGAACGGGTGGCGGGCTCATGGCCGAACTGGGAAGCCATCAACTAGATGCCTCAAGCATTTTCATCAGCTCGCAGCGGGAGGGCCACCAAAAGGTCATGCCACTCTCGGTCTCTGGAATGGGACACCGTTCACTATTTCCGCTGGATCGCGATGTCGATGACCACGTCTATACGATGTTCGAGTATCCTGGCTTGGGTTATTTCGAAAATGGCCACGACGGAGAGGTCGCCGACCCCAACAAGAAGATTGTGGTCACTTATTCGTCGATCAATGGCAACGGCTTTGGCGGCTATGGCGAAGTGGTACTCGGTACCAAGGGAACGCTTATTTTGGATCGCGAGAAGGACGCTTATCTCTTCAAGAAGTCCGATACGCAAACCAAGATCGAAGTGACAGCCGGCTCCGGCGGCCCCGTAATGGATACTTATGAGACGGGTGGAGGAGGTGCGGCGATTGCTGAGGCTGCTACGCCAGAAAACATCAGCCGGGGCTACCAGGAGGAAATCGAACACTGGGCTTGGTGCATCCGTAATCCAGACCCCGCCAACCAACCCAAATGCCCCCCCAAGATTGCCATGGCCGACGCCATCATCGCGCTGACTTCGAACATCGCCATGCGGGAAAACCGCCGCATCGAATTCAAGCCAGAGTGGTTTGATATCCAGAGCGATGAAACTCCGGAGGGGACTACGCCGCGGAAAACGAGTGAGTTGGTGTGATCATTTTTGTAGGCCGGAACGAGTGGAGCGAGTTCCGGCTTCGCAGCTCGTGCGACGATGCATTGCCGGAACTCGTTTTACTCGTTCCGACCTACGAGATTTTCTGCAGCGTAAAATCTCGGATAGAAGTATCGGAACAATCATCAGGAGCAGAATCATGAAACTTTACCATGAAGTTCCCACACGTCGGCAATTCTTCAAGGGTGCCTCACTCACTGCTGCCGGGTTAGTTCTCCCTTCGTTTTGGACCAAAAGCGGGGCATTTGCCGAGGCACTCCAACTCACACCCCGCCAGACCCAAGGGCCGTTTTATCCGGATCGTTTGCCGCTGGATACTGATAATGACCTGATCATCATTAATGACGAGATCACACCCGCCATTGGCGAAATCACGCACCTCTCAGGTCGGATTCTTGATTCGAGGGGCCAGCCGCTCCGCAACGCGTTGGTCGAGATCTGGCAGGTTGATGGCAAGGGGGTTTATCTGCACACAGCCGACCGGCATGCCCAGCGAGATGCCAATTTCCAAGGATTTGGTCGCTTTCTTACAGGTTCAACGGGCGAATACTATTTCCGGACTGTGAAGCCGGTGCCTTATCCTGGCCGCACGCCGCACATTCACTTCAAGATCAAGCTACCGAGCGAAAATGAATTTACCACACAGTGCTACATTAGCGGCCATCCGCAAAATGAGCGTGATGGTGTGCTGCGCGGGATTCGCGAGCCGAAGTTGCGCGAGGCCGTGATAGTCGACTTCACGCCGATCAAGAATTCCCAACTCAACGAGCTGGCGGCTCGATTCGATATTGTGCGGGGGGTGACCCCAGGGGAAGGTTGATGGTATCCAGTTGCTACTTTTCCTGGCTGAATTGGCCATCAGAGCCGATTCAGCCCAGCGATCCAGCGGCCAATCGTAGCGATGGTAGAGTCATCGAGGTGGGAGCTAGCCGGTCGGTCGAACTGGCTCACGGGATAGCCCTCCTGGCGGAGTTGTTCGTTGTCGTGCTTTACCAGCGAGGCGAACGTCGAATTGCTCGGCAGGATCGAAAGCACTGCCAAAGAGCCGCTCGGGGAGTTTTCGGGAACCTTAAGCGTGCGGGGTAGGGGAGCGTTGTCGGCAATGACACCGCTAAAGGTGCGTCGCTCTTTGAATGCCAATGCGTAGGCCAGTTGGCCTCCTTTTTCTTGACCAGCCAGGATCGTTTGTCTTGGGTGAGGGCGGAAACGAGTTGCTGCCAGTCTGGTTAGTTGATTGAGGTATTCCAGGTCGTCGGACTGCCAACCTGTATCACTCCCAGGCCGCGCAACGAGTAAGATGATTCCCACCTGTTGGCAGACTTTTTGCCAAGCTTCGAATAGCGTCTGCTCGTCGTCTTTCTTTCCTGAGCCAAGCCAGATTACCAGTGCGGGACGTTGAGAGTCTGACATCTTGGGCTGGAGATAGTGGGCATCCTGAGGGAACTCGGGCAACTTGAGAAGTTGTGGCTCGAGAGCTTCGGGAGTGTCAGCCGATGGGTCTACTGTGGTGTGAATTGTTGACTCAGTAAGTATCTGCTCGGGTAATGAAGAAAGCTTGGCCTGCAAAGTTAATTCTTCTTCTCCGCGCTGAAGTGAAACGTCTACCGATCCGCCTGGTCGCAGGTTTTGCATTGCGGCCCAAGCCATTGGCAAGGATGTTGTGGCAGAATCGCCGATTTTCGTGATGCGATCTTCAGAGATTAAACCAGCTTCAGCCGCGGGACTGGCTGGCCACACTTCGCCAACCTCAATTCCTTCCTCTGTGCCGCTGGCCGCAGGAAGAATGCCGAGAAAAGAATGACGGTAAGGAGCGAGCTGACCGGCGAGAGTGATATCGGAATCGAATTCCTCAGCCGATTTTCCCTTTCCACGTCGTAGTGAGAACTTCAATGTCTCGCCAGCGTAGCGAGGTTTGAGATGGAATTGCAACTGGGCTTGGGTTTCAACCGGGGTGCCATTGACGGCAATGATTGTGTCGTTGGGCTGCCACAAAGCTGCTGCCGCCGGGGATGAGGGCCAGACAGTGGTAATTGTGGGTGGTTCGATGTAGGGGCTGCCCGACTTTAGCCCAACACCTAGCTTGCCGGGGAGCAGGTCGTCTCCTGCTCGCCAGCGTTCTAGCACGGAGTAAATGTGTTCTAGCGGCACGGCGAAGCCGATGCCAGAATCGTAGAACTCAGATCCGGCGACTGCGTTTTCTGGCCCAGAGTCGCCCGACTGGGGAGACATGGGCACCAATACCCCAAACACCCGGCCGTGAATATCGACAAGCGGACCGCCATAATTCGCTGCCGAGATGTTCGCGTCGGTTTGCACCACCCGGCCATGCATGCGTTCACGCGCGCTGATGATGCCCAGCGAGACATCGATCGCGTCGGTCTGAAAGGTTCGCCCCAAGGCGATGGCCCACTGGCCCACGGCAATTTCATCCGTCGGCACGGCAGTGGGAACCGGCAGAGGAACGCTCGCCTCTACTTTGAGCAACACCAGCATGCGATTCTGGTCGCGGGCCACCAGCTCCGCGGGGACTTGTTTGCCGTCGGGAAGCCGCACGAGAATCGAACTGGGTTGCTGAGCGAAATTGAAAGCACTGGAAACAATATAACCGTCTGTGGTGATGATCAAACCGGTGAGCGGACCTTGACTGAGTTGAGTCTTGCCGACCCGATCCAAGCCTCCGACCGTTCGAATTTGCACAACGGAGTCTGCGACGGCCGAAGTTGCCTGATGAATAGCCGCGTCTTCGAGTGGATAGTTGCGCTCTGTTGCATGGAGAGATTCCAGGCATACAAGCAATATGCCAAAGGCTATCATGAACCTAGTTAAGAGTTTAGTCTTCGGCATTCTCGTCCTCTGTCTGCAATGTGACTTCGACAAGCTCACCTTCACGAAGAATGCTCAACTGGATTTCCTCGCGTCTATCATGGTAAGTCAATGCTTCCAGAAAATCACGGCAGGAGGCAACTTGCCTGCCGGCAGCGAACACGATTAGATCATCCGCCCGCAAACCTGCGAGTTCGGCAGGGGAATCTCGCCTCACGGCGTCGATGTAGGGGGGGGTAAAAGGGAGGACATCTGGAATCAAACGCATTCCCAAGACCTCCGTCGTGAGCGAAAGCTCGGGAAGCTGTGAAGGAGGCTCCCAGGAAGAATTGTGACCTGCAAGCAAATCGTTGACGCTTGTGGAGAAGCCGGCGGTTGGCAGGGCATAATTCAACCAAGTCCCCGTGACCCGACTCTTGACCTCTTTGCCCAACAAGCCCAGCAAGCGGCCCTGCCAATCGATGAGGGCCCCTCCCGCTGCTCCGGGATTATTTGTGTAGGCATCTACGACATAGACTTCGTCCCGATAGGCTGTCGTGAAAGCACCTCGCCGCGCATCAAGCGGTGCAATCGCGGTGATGGTCCCCTGCAGGACACTGACCGATTCATCACCCGTGGCAATCCCATACAGATTGCTGAGTGCCAGGATGCGATCACCTACCTGGGCGGTCGAATCCTCGTGCAAATCGAAGTACGGCAAAGATTCATCTTCTATCGGAAGTTTTAAGAGAGCAAGTTCTCGAACGGGGTCACTACCAAGATACTCCGGGTGATAACTGCGACCGTCGTCCAGGATCACTGCCAGGTCATCGGTGTCAAGGACATAGCTAAGCGCGGTCAGTACATGACCGGAAGGGGAAATAAGAATCCCGGTCTGGTGGGCTTCGAGTTGTCTCAGGCCACCCGCCCCAAAAATCTTGACGACTTTGGTCTGTGCCTTTTGAATCACGTCGGACAACTGAGATTCAGCGGTGCAGTAGGCACCATCCACAGCGATCAGGGACATCAATGCGATAAAAATCGTCGAGCGCGTCTTTGACACCATCAATTAGTTGCCCCCTGCTCAAAAAGCGGATCGCCATCATTTTGCCAGGTTTCGATTTGCAGCTCGGCAAACGTCTTTTCGCCATGTCGCACTTGCCAGAGTGTGGGTAGGCGAGCGCCTGAAATTTCGGTGAAGCCGGCAAAACGAATTTCGCAGGGATCCGCATCATCGGCGGGATAAAGCTCCAGGCCCACGAGCTCACCGTCATCTGGCAAGAAGAGCAACCGAATCTCGACTCCGCCGTAGATGCCCACAAGACAATCAAGTAGTTCACCATCCGGCCCGGCAGGCAATTGGCCCAAGTAGTAGACTTCGCCAAATTGCTGCAAGCCTTTGTCGAGCATGCGTTGCCAGAGGTGCATTGCTAACAGTAATCCCCCCGAGCCGGGGGGGCTGAGTTGCGAGTCCAGTTCACCAGCAAAAATCGCTCCCGATTGGCCCGTCGGCATGCGCATTTTCCCTTGTTTGCTGCTGAGCCGGATTTCGAATCGATTGGCAGAGGAGAGAGTCCCGGCGATCTGCCAGTGGGTGCCCAATTGTTCGAGGGCGTTCTTTCCCACGTATCTCTGCCAAATCTTTTGCTGTTGCTGGTGGTTATACCAATAGTTGGCATAACCACGGACTTCTTCGTAACGGGATTTAACTGCCAGCGGCAGTTCGGGCTTATCGGGTATTAAAGCGTTAATGTTTGGTAACTGCGAATCCTTTTGCTCTTTATCCGGCTGAGGGGGACTTCCCTCGGGGGGGGCGCTGGGCACGACGGCCTGCTGCTGAATGAGGTCCACCAACTGAGCAGGATCGTGGAGTCCGGGCAAGCGGAGCTGGACGGAGTAGTTTTTCCCCTCACGGCGAAATCTAAGGGGCACGGTCCAATCGCGAGGATAGGTTCCCAGGGCAGTTTTCAGCGCGTTCGCCGTATGAATTTCGCGTCCGGCAAAACTTGTAATCTGATCACCATAGCGTAAACCACGACGATAGGCGTCACCGGTATCAAGAATGTCGTCTACGACGACTCGACCAAGATCCTCTGTGGAAACCGTGAACCCCAGCGAAGCATGATCGACGATACGACCGCTTTTCAGATGAGACACAAAACGTTTGATTTGGTTGATTGAGATCGCATACCCGACACCCACGTTCACACGGCCACGTTTTTCGAAGGAGCCGCGACCGTTAATGCCAATTAATCGGCCCTCGGCATCAAATAATGCTCCTCCGGAATTGCCAGGGTTTATCGCGGCATCGGTTTGCAGGCAGTCGGCATACTCCAGTAGAGTCCCCGCAGGATATTGATAGCGGTGGACTCCTGAGATCATGCCGTAGCTGATCGAAGGATGGAAATCGTCGGCCAACATGAAGGGATTTCCAGCGGTGAACGCCCAATCGCCGACCTTTACCAGATCGCTATCTCCCAACTCGGCTACAGGAAAATCGTCGCGGCCCAAGAGTTGTATGAGAGCGACGTCACCCACCGGATCAACGCCCACAATTACCGCATCGTAGAGGCGACCATCATTCAAACCACATTTCATCGCCACGCCACAAGGTGCCACGACATGAAAGTTGGTCAGGGCAAATCCATCCGGTGAGATGATTACTCCTGAGCCGCCACCCTGACCTGACGGTTCAAAGATCGCAACCGAAGCAGTTGATGCTCGCTTGATGACTTCCACCCGCTCTCTTTCGATCGCAATCACCTCTGGAGCAGGAATCGTAGGCGCTGCTTTTGCCGTGGCTTGCCAAGCTAAGGAAAGAAAACAAAACGTGATATAAGAGCGTATCATTTGAGCAGACGCGCCTCCACAAGATGAAGCCGATCTCCTAGATCAAGGTTGGACCCATAGTCCACAAAAATCTGGAGTTTCTTTTTCTGGGCAATGTCGAGGTCGATGCTAACGGGAGGCTGCTTTCCATCGATCGTACTCTCAAAGAGAGTTTCTCCATCAGCAACAATCGTAAGCATAACATTGCCTTGGGAAAGGGTTTCAGGATCAATTCCAGCAACCGCTTTGAACCGCCGCATGTCTCTTGGCAAACGATACTCCAATTCGGTGCGACCCCGCAGCGCTAATCCTTTGGAATAGGTTTTCACCAGGATGCCACCTTCGTCGTCCTCCGCTGGCCAGGAAAGCGTCAGTGGCGAGCCTTCAAACGAGGTATTGTGGCGAGGCATACCCAAAAATTTCACACGTTCGTCCGCCGAAGGAAATTGGAGGAGCGGGGTCCACTTTTCAAGCAAAGGGACCAAATCACTGAGGTACGCCAATTTCCCCAGAGAGTAGTCGGCGGATTTTATCTCGTTGAAGCGAAACTGTAGGGGAAGCCCTAAGGTGGTAGTAACACGGAGTTCTTCACCGTCGCGTGCAATTCCTGCGACTGGCAACCGAAATCCGTTGTTCAGAATCAGCCAGCAAACTGGCTCTGAAGAATCTCTGGGCTGCGCATGGTAATAGGTGAGCGCGGCAACCTTCGAACGCTTGACGGTAATCGTGTCTCCTTCCCATGTAAAGTTGATCTGGGAAGCGGAAATGTCGTTGATTACGCCACTCAAAAAATCAAACTCTGCGGCATTCTTTTTAGACAAGATTAATACGTCGCCAGTGAACTCCTTCTTCTCCCATTTCGGTAACCAAGACTGTGTTGAATTACTGGCCCCAGGAAATTCGACAAGCCGAATTTGCTCGGTCGGTATCGTAAGAGACTCCGTTGACATGGGCGTTTCTACTGTCGCAATACGATCGGTGACTTCATAGCTGGAGATGGGAAACCGCGAGCCATCGACCAATTCCACACTCATTTCAGATGAGGCAACTCCCTTTCCAGACGCCTGAAACTCAAGCCGCAGAAGTTCCTGAGAAGGGAATTCCAAGAGCTGACCCGAATCCCTGAGGGATATTTTATCTATTGACCAATCGACAAGTTCGCCAACCAACTGCGGGACGTCTAAAGTGCTTACTGTTACTTGGAGAGGCTGTTCGCACATTGCCACACTAGCCCAAGGCAGCAGTAACATGGCTTTGAAAAAAACGCGATGTCTTATATGTTTATGCATTGAGACCTTGCCGTACGACTACGGCTTTTGTCGTTTGGAGTTTTCATCGGCCAGGTCACGAAAGTACTGCTCAATCAATTGCCGATAGTGAGCGGGAAATTCGCGCCCGATTTGCTGGAGGGCTTCTTCGCGTTCTTTGGGGGGAAGGTCTCCCCAGCCTGCTTGATGACCGATATCTTTTTGATCCACTTTACCCGGAGCCTTGAGCGAAGGGAGCTGGCTGTCCTGCATGGGGGCCGAGCTTTGGGCGGACCCACTTCCAGAACCGGATTGCTGTTGTTGCTGCTCTTCGATTTTCTTGATGAGACTGTCCAAGGAATCGACGACTCCCTTTTCGACAACCTGGACTGTTTTGCCCGCTTGACCCAAATCCAAACGTCGCCGCACGTCGTTCATTCGACGCGAAACATGGTCTAATGATTCGTCTTCGAGGCCGGCAAGATCTTGCTCAATCAGTTCGGCAACCTGGCGGTAACGCAACGGAATTGCCTCGTCTTGCTCCAAAAGCTGCACCAAGGCAGCCCGACTGCGATCGAGCTCGACCAATTGGTGGTGCGCCACCATCCGGCAGAACAACAAGCTGGCAGGATCGACCACATCATCGACCTGCAGGTCGCCTAACACCGCCAACGTGTCGTCGTACCTGGTATGTTGAGTCAGCCAACGAGCCGTGTAGAGACGTACATTATTTTTGATCATCGCAGGAAGTTGACTCGACGCAAGCCAGGTTATATCGGGGACAAGCGGCTGCATTGATTGCTGGTTGCACTGGGCCAACAATCTGGCAGTTGGCGGGTTGAATATCGCAGTAGTCTCGACAAAGAGATCCAATAAAGCCGAGCCGTTCGTCTCGCGGAGGGAAACCGAAGGCCACAAAGAGCGGGCTTGCTGGGCCAGGTCCGGATCCACCGGCATTTCTTCAATCGAAGTGAATAGCTTCTCGCGAATTGCCTCGTAAGTGGGAGGTTGCCAGGAGGGCTCGAACGAGAGTTGACCATGCGCAGGAGATGACGCGAAGAGGCAAGCCAGGGACAGCGCGGGAAACAAGCTTCGCGGAAAGTGTGTTTGTCTGTAGTAAAACATAGTTATCGATTGGCACCTTGATGAAGATCGCGGGTTGCCTCAAAAATGTGTTGCTGTCGCTGGGCCAGCTTGCCGAGCGCCTCAAGCAATTCTGCATCCTCGGTCTGGTCCCCTTTGATCAGCGTGTCATAGAACTCCGTTCGACGATTCACGCGCATCTGCAATGCTCGAATCATACGCAATTCGGCCAATTGGTCTACCAGAGGTTGTTCTCCGGGCTGGCCTCCGCCGCCTTGCTGCGGACTGGCACGTTTCTCACGAAGTTCTTTGAGGGCCTGCTGCAACGCTGCGAGCATCTCTTCCAATGTCTCGATGATATCCAGCTCCACGGCCTGGGTAATTTTGTCTGTCTTGACACTTCGCAACCGACCCGCCACGGTCTGCATGTCTTCGCGGACCTGCTCGAGGGCTTCGGGGAAAGCGACGGACGAACCGTCCTCTTTAAGCAGGATCAATGCGCGATCCACTTCGCCGACGATTTGCTCCTCCTTGCGGCCCAAGGTGGCCGATGCAATTTCGAGTTCATGCTCTGCAGCACGGCCAACCGATTCGTTGAGTTTGATCGTTTGATCGTAGATTTGGTTTTGTGCCTCGAGCATTTTGCGGAGTCGTGCTTCGAGCAGGACTAACATACGTTCTAGTTCTTCTTCACGCAGTTGCCGCAGAATCTTTTCCAATTCCGCTTTGGCTTGCTCCAATTCCCGCAGCGCTTGTTCCTGTTGCTCCACGGACTCGTCACGCTGGGCCTCTTTGAGCCGCTCCTCTGCTTGTTGCATCCGCTGCTGTGCCTGTTTGATTTTCTCAACGGCACTGTCGGCAGGGGATTGCTGATTTTCTTTGGCAGAGTCCTGAGGCGAATCACTTGAGTTGCTCCCCTGACTTGGAGAAGATTGACCAGATGACTTGCTGGGCTTGCCGGTTGAAGGCTTTCCCGAAGACGGAGACGGCTCTGAAGGGGGAGTTTCGCTAGGAGAAGATTCGGATGGGGAGGATTCGTTAGGAGCCGACTCGGATGGCAAAGGTTTGCCAGTTGGAGATTCGGAGCTCTTCTCGGGTTTGCCATTGGGGGAGGAAGAACCTTGACTCTCAGACTCCACACCCTTCGGGGTCTGCTTGGAAGAGCCTTCAGTCTCGGCTATTTGCTCCGCGAGTTTGCCAGTGGAATCTGATGTGCGTTGCTGATCATCGATCAGTTCCTCCTGCGAGTCGCCTCCCTTGGTGCGGGCCTTGATGCCCCGTTGCTGACGTATGAGTTTGTTCAATTCGGCCAAGTATTTGTTGATTCGTTTGGTTTGAGATTCTATTTGCCGGTCGCGATCTTCCTGCAGCAATAACTCGAGCATGGCTTGCAATTCGGAGTGCAAAATGGTTTGAGCTTCCGTGGCTTCACTCAAGCGATCTTGATTGAGTGAATCAACAATCATTAGAAACTGATCGGGCAACTCTTTCTCTCGACTCTTGGCGACAAGTTGTCGTAGGAGTTCGGCACGGCGAGGTTGGGTGGATTTCGACAATTCAGCCAAACGTCCTGCCAAGAGTTCTAGACGACCGTACTGCTCGGCTAGGCTGGCCTCCTTTTCAGCCAGGTTTGGTGAGTCAGACAATTCACTCTTGGAACTGGTATCCGTCTCGGCAGCAAACGCAGCAGATGTTAAGTACACGACAAATAGCAGGAGCCACGCGGGGAAAAATGCAGATTGGAGAAGACGCAAGCGAAGGTTCATGGTGATCTCTGGTATCCCATTGACAGGCATTGTGTTATTCATCATCCAAGAGGCTGCGAAGCTGCTCGAGCCGCCGAATGCGGGTTGCCTCGTTTAATTCCTTCTGCTCGTTGACGATGCCTCGGAGCAATTCCACTAATTCATTGTAACTCTCTAATTCCAACATTCGGTCTAAAATCCGCTGCATTGCCTCAATTACTGCGTCGGATTGGATGATTGCAGCGGACTTAACACGGTTGATTTCTGCTTCCCCGTCGAGAGCCGCGGTTAGTTTTTGCACCTGGCTATCCAGTTGCGGCATGAGTTTTTCAGCGACCTCATGTAAGGGCTCGGCAATATTTTTCTGGAGCCGCTCGGTCAATTCCTCGGTGGCGATCCGATTGTTCTGCAACTCGACAACAATGTCTTCAAACCCCTCGGCCACGCCCAGAGTCTCAAAAGTAAGTTGCGTAATGTTTTGCAAGGCACCACTCACTCGAAGCATGTCTCGATCGCGGCGTAAGGCTAGGTCTTCGTCGGATTGGGTGGTGTCCTCTGCCGAGTGATTATCTAGTTTAATTCGGTTGAGCAATTCGCGAGTAGCAATCATTTTCTCGTGGATCGCCTCGAATCGCTGGCGAAGGCCCAGTTCACGTTTTTCTAATAATGACCGCAATTCGGAATCGGTCACTATGTCGAGTACGAACCGTTGGCTCGCGCCGATGTGGGGCTCAGTCTGCAAATCATAGGCATCTTGTGCCTTTACCGAAAGAGTAAGCTTTTGGCCTGGCTTGAGAGTCATGGCCCGTTGTTGAGTGACGGAATCGATGGCGTCCAAATCAAAACGCCCAAGCTCATTATTCTCTCGTCCGCTGTTCGTTGAAGGAGGCAACTCACGACGCACATTTGCCAGCGTGTCGGATTGTCCTTCAATCCAAGCAGACGTGACGCCGTAGTCATCGCGAATCGAACCTATCAATGGGATAGTGGCTTGCGCTGTAATCGCCGACCCGATGCCGCGCAACTGCACCGCAACTTCAGGAATTTCGTCGGGAACTACCGAAACCATCAGGCGGTAGGGTTCTCGATTACTCACACCGTCGGTGTCTCGAACGTCGACCAAGAGGACACGGTCGGTTTCGGCAGCATCGAGACGAATCGCGAATTGCCGAGGGTTGTCCGAAGACATTTTTACATGGAGTTGCTCTTTGGTCGTGGAATCATAGACTTCCACCTCGCTCAGTGGTTTGTTGACCTCGATCTGGCAGACGGAATGTGTACCCTCTGGAATTTCTACGCGACCACTGAAAGGAATCGTCTGCGGGCTACGCTGCAGATAAGCAGGGAATTCGCATTCTAATTCGGTGCGAACGATCTGTGGTCGCTCGACCACATGCAAGCGTAATCCGTAGATCCGATCGTCGCCGCCGATCACGTCGAAGTTGATATCCGCCGCGAGATTCTTGAATTCATAATTAAATTCTTGAAAATCATCTTGGCCAGCCATGGCCTGACCAACCTGGATCATCGAATCTCGCCCACGACGCCCATCCGGCAAGCGGTAGCGAATCTCGACTTGTTGAGGGGAAACGTGCCCCTCCTGGAGCGATGCGTGTACTGTGAGGTCAAAATTGTCGTCACGGGCAACGTTCATCGTTCGCTGGCCATCGACCTCTTCGAAGCCGACGATTGTCAGTTGCACTCGGCGGGGCCAAGGGATATTCGACAACTGCACACGCTGTAAAAAAAACTCAAAGGCGTCAGCCTGCATTATCGCGAAACCGACAAGCGAACCGGTGAGCAGAATCGCGAGGGCTACTTTCCAAATCAAGGGCTGGTAGCGAAAAACCTGACTCAGTTCCACTTGGGCAAGTTTCTGGCTGGCCTCGGCGCTGGTATGTTCAAGCAATTCGCTCTGCGTGGGAGAAAGTGTTTCAGCAAAGCGATTACCTTGAACGGTAGTCACGAGGCTTTGATCGATGTGAGGGAAGGTGCGCTCGACCAACAGGGCGAGACTACTGTCGGAGAGTGGGGTAAACAAACGAGACAGCAGCGCCTTCCAAATAACCACTGCAAGCGCCAGCAAAACGCCTATTCCCAGGAGGACACGCACCAATGGCGAGGGCTCGAATGACCAATCAAACGCGAGACTCGCCCAGAATGCGAGACATCCTCCAATTATCACTGTCGCGAAACCTTCCAACAGGACATATCCGCGCACAAGCCAACGCAGCGAACGCACCTTACGGCGAACGATCTTGGGAATCGTAAATGGTAAAGCAACTGTGGACATTCAATCTCTCAGGCAAGTTTCAGCAAGCGACGGAGTAACCATTCCAGGCAAAGGGCTCCGCAGATTACCCCTAGCAAGATTTTATTGAGCCACTCAGTAAAGTCGGGATCGGGCGTGCCTCGAAGTATTCGTGTTTCTGCGCGGCTTTCGATCAGACTGTCGATAGGACGCATATCGATTTCTCTGTCGCTTTCTCCGAAGAGGGCTTGATTCAGGCTGGTGTAGTGTTCGCCGTCCGAGAGCTTAGCCAATTGGGAAAGCAACTTGTCGTTGCGGCGGGTATTATCGAACTCCAGGTCCGGTAGGACCGCCTGGACCCTACGCACCAATTGCTCATCGACCGTGTCGGGTAGAGCGAGTTCAATTCGATAAGAGCCCGCCTGTTTGACGGTAAACTGCCCGATAAAGTTCCCCGGTCGGCTTTTGTCTGCCTTCATCAAGAGATTTTGGCTTTCTCCCCGATCGTCGACAAATCGCGCAAGCACACTATCGGCAAGGAATGGTTCACGACTGGCTGCGAGAAGTTGAGCTCGCACCACCACTTCGCTTCCCACCGTGTAACGGTCCTGTTCAACAAGCAAGCGACCACGCGAAGAACCTTTCAAGAGCCTGCCTTGGCTGACATGACGAATCAAGCGAGTCGTAAGGACTTCGAAATAACTGGGGTCCATGGAACGCAATCGCCACATCTCGCCGCTGCCCAGATAGAACACTCGTCCACCGCCATAAAACTGTTCGGCCATGTAGACAGGGTACTCAGCGGTAATACTGGCGTCGGGGTCACCATAATAACCCAAGACCCTCGCCCCTGGTTTGGGACCTTTGACTGCATAGCAGCCGTAAACGCCGGGGAACTCTGCCCAGCGAAGTTGGCTTTCCGTCGGATCATTAGTCAGCGCGAGGAACTCGGCTTCTTCTCCCTCACGTGTGAACAGAATAGGCCAGGGAGTTTTCGAGCCGTAAAGTCCATCGTCGAGCAGGGTCAGTCTGCGTTGAAACTCGACCGGGTAGAGGGAACGAATTTTGGTGTGTTCGGGGCTTTGTGACCAGCTCAAGGTATAGATTGGCCCCGCCACAACGATCAAGCCTCCCGCCTCCTCGGCAACCCAGGATTCCAGGAGATCGACCTGGCGGGCATCAAGGAACTCCCAGTTGGGATCGAATGCGACGATGCAGTCATAATCGTAAAGTTCTTCCTTCGTCTGGGGAAATTCGTGCAGAATCTGATCCGCTTCTTGGGACACCGCACCACTGGCCGATTGCACCCACACATCGACTGTCGCGTGTCGATCCCGAAACAACTGGTTCCGCAAGAACTGGTAATCCCGACTAGCTCCACCTGCAATCATCAACACCCGGGTGCTTGCCTCGACGACTTCGACCTCTACCTCGCGTCGGTTGTCTCCCGCATATTGATCATCTTGAGTAGCGACGACCTTTAACTCCAATATCAGGCTGCCGATCGCAGCGGGTTCGACTTCAAACTCCACGGGGACCGCTTGTTGCTCGTCGACAAAGCTAACATCTCGCTCCTCAATCAATGTGCTCACAGAATTCTGTGATTCGGCCTCCCGAGCGAAGAGTTGCACTTTCATGGTGCGGCCGGCGAAACCTTCTGCTTGTACAACGGCCGAGATGGTCGTGCGATCTTCGGGGTAAACACGCGACGGGGCATTGAGTTCCTGAATGCGAACATTCCGGCGCGGCTCACTAGAACCTAAACCAACGGTGTAGATTGGCACCGCTTGGCGCTCGTCGGAGTCGAATAGGGAGAGTGCATCGATTCCGGTGTTCTGATCGCCGTCGGTGAAGAGAATCACTCCAGCGAGTTGGCCCGCCCGCTGTTGCTTCAAGACGCTCCGCAGGGCATCACCGAGGCGGGTTTCCCTTCCCCGGGGTTCAAGGAACTCCGACCAATCTAGATCTTCTGACGTTGCTGGCTCTCCTTGATCCGTATTAGGTGAATCTAAGGTTTCGAGAGTGGCTCGGCTCCAACTTGCCACTTGATGGGACTCGCGATCGAAGGTGGTCAGTTCCACATTGTGTTGCCGACGCAAAGCAGCCAGAAATCCAGATTCTTTCAGTGCATTTTTGACAGCTTCGCCGCGCGATTGGGATTGCCCTTCGCTATCCTGCAAATCTGCAACGGACATACTCTGGCTGGTATCAACGAGCACCGCTACGTGGGAATCCGACACTATTTGTTGGTCGATCCGCTTTTCGAGGCCCAAAAAAAACAGCCCCGCTCCCAGCCAGGCTGTGATGCGCAAAGCGGGGAATAAGACTCGTAGCCAAGGTGGTAACGAAGCACTTTCCCGCCGGTAGAGCCAGGTCACGCCAGCAAGGATTAACAATACGCCTACACCTAACAAGACCCACAACAGTCGGGGATCGTCGAATTGGGCCAGCCGCCCGAGTTCCCATGTGACGAACTGTCGGGCAGTTTCGCTCGACTCCTCCGACACGACCGCGAATAAAGGTTGAAGAGGGATCATCGGCTGACTCCCCCCGTCCGGCCATGGTAACTTGCCTTGTAGGCGAGCCACTGTTCCGCTACCAGTACTGCCACGAGTAGAGCTAACAGGGTGTCGCTGAGTCGGAAGCCGGCAAGTTGCTCGTCTGCTGCCGTCAATTGTGAAGCGAGCGAGTAGCGGTAGTCGATGCCATCTAGATGGGCGGAGAGCGTGTCGCGCTCCAGCAGGTGTAAATCTCCCTCGCCAGGGGCAACATTGACGGCAAAGAACCGTCGATCGGTTGCCTGCTGTAGGGGGGACAATTCGAATTGCCAGACTCCACTGAACTTGGCCTTACCTGCATCTACAAGGTAGTTGCCTGCCTGAAGACGCGCTGGAAGGGTCAGCACTTCCTCTTGTCCACTCTGGGGAGCACGTACCATCACTTCGGGTTTGTATTCGTCTTCAGCAAGATAGAAACTCAGTTCGCTGCCGACTTCTTGAATCTCGAATTCGCGGTGGGCTGCGGTCAGGTAGCCAGCCAGTTCATTGGCAACAATCGGGAAGACTGGATTCACGCACCAGTTGCTCCACACGCCAAGGGCAGTCGGTTTCGGCGACAACTTGCAAAGCTGCACTACAACACGGCCTTTGCCCAGCCTTTTCTCGACGACAAATGGTGCTTTATTGCGCAAGCGGGCAAGAATGCGTGTGTCAGTGGGATTCTCTAAGAGTCCCTGGATGGCGTAATAGAAATTAACTCGAGCCACGGAGAGAAAACTGTTTCGTTGCCCTGCAAAAATGCGAAATACTGGATGATCTTCAACCTCGACATCGGGAGATTCCTGATCTCCAATACTCAGTAACTGGTTGGGCAAGTCGAGCTCCACGGGCATGATTCCCGTACCATCGCGATAAAGCTTTTCATTATAAAATGATCGTTGAGCTTCCGGTCCAAGGAAAATGGCAACACCCCCCCCGGAACGCACATAGTCTTCCAATGCGCTGACTTCTGATTCGTCGAGTCGGGGGACATCAAGCAGAAAAACTGCCGCGAATTTATCGAGTTGATCATGGTTTCTCAAAAAACTTGTCGGTTCCACTCGAGGGCTCCAGCCTGGCTTGGCCGAACCGCCGGGGTTCAGTGCCGTGCTAAGATAATAGGCGTCGTCTCCCGCACCAGAACCGTCGATGAGTAGGAGTGGGAAACTATTGGGGACGTCGCAAGCGAAGTAGCGAGAATTGTCCGTAGCCAAGGCGTCTCCGGGTAATTGAGCCTTAAGTTGGTGCGGGCCTGCATCGGGAAAGGACACGCGAAAACGACGCGAGACGGTTTGTCCAGGAGCAATTTCATCGAATTCTACCGCCGGCAGTTTATGGCCATCTTGCGTGACGGAAACGGGGACGGCAATTGCAGGTTGATCTCCGTAATTTGCGACGCTGAGCTCCATCCAGGTTTCTACGCCTGCCGAACGGATTCCTGATTCAGGCTTTAGACTCGTGATTGCCAGATTGGAGTGAGTTGCCTCAACGCATTGGATCAAATGCAAGTCGGCAACTTGCTGGCGCAATTGTCCCAATAGCTGACTGGGTTGGTTGTTGTCAGACCACTGGCGACTACGGAAGTCGGAGATCACATAAAGAATTCTCGATTCTCCAGAATCGCTTTCCGGCAAGGCTAACGCAGCTTGAAATGCCTCGCCGGGTCCTGCTGAGGTTTCAGAGACCGGAACACTCTCCAGATAGGAGTTGACTTCTTCTACGACGCTCCGATCGAGCGTCCGACTGGTAAATTCCAACTCTTTTCCCGCCGAGAGATCCGTCGCGACAGAAAAACGCAAGAGTGTCACTTTCTGGGTTCCCGAGTTGGCGCTGGCTTGATCGAGGATCTGGCTGACGGCCCGTTTCGCCTCTTCCCAGCCGGTGGTGTCTGGCGAGCGGTCGGCCATCGAATAGCTGTCATCGACAAGCAAAATGTGGTGTGTGACCCCGCTTCCGAGCAAGCTCCCCCATTTCGACATCAAGACGGGTCCCGCCAACATCAGCACAACCAGGGAGATCGCGGAGGTTCGCAGCATAAGTAATAACAATTGTCGCAGCATGATCCATTTCTTGTTTCGCTTCTGACTTTCGAGCAGAAAGTCCATAGCCGCCCAATGGACGCGTTGATGGCGACGCAAGTTGATCAGGTGGATCAACAGCGGCAGGGCCACCAAGGGTAAGCCAATGGTCAGAAGTGATTGAAACAAAAAACTCAAAACAATTCGTCCTCGAAGAAATTCATGCTGGCGGATCACCGCATCCGCTCGGCCGCCGTGCGATGGCACAAAAAGGCAGCCATTGCCGCATCTAACGGATCCCGCGTACGAACAAGCGCATAATCGATTTCGTGCTTAGCACAGCCGTGACGCAGGTCCGACAAGAATCGGTCCAGGGCGGCTAAATACCCCTCGCGTAGAGCCCGCGGGTTGCAGTTCAAATGGTCAGGCAGTTCAAGCCCCTCAAATCTTGTGGGGCCATCGAATGGGAAATCCAACTCATCATCGTCCAGGATGTGCAGCACCAGAACATCGTGACCTCGCTGGCGCAACAATCGCAAGCCGCGCAACGTCGACTGCACGTCGCCCAGTAAATCGGAGATCACGACCATCATCCCGCGGCGGGGACTAATCTCCGCAATTTCCCGCAGAACAGCACCAGCATCCGTCTTCTGGTCGGGTTGATTGGCATCCAAGGTCCTGACGATCGTGTGCAAATGTTTTTGCGAACTATTCAGTGGTGAACGTGCTCGAATGTGGTCGTCAAATGCGATGCAAGCCACGGAATCGTGTTGTTTGAGTAATAAATATGCCAAACTAGTGGCGACCGTCGCAGCATACTCGTACTTATTTAAGGGGCCGTTCCCGTATTGCATGCTCGCTGACACGTCGACCAACAGCGTACAGCGCATGTTGGTCTCTTCTTCAAATTGCTTGACATACAACCGGTCCTGTTTGGCCCAGACTTTCCAATCGACATGTCGCAGATCGTCGCCAGGTACGTATTGCCGGTGTTGCAAGAACTCTACCGACTGCCCGAAGTAAGGACTGCGATGCATACCGGTCTGCAGCCCTTCGACGATATGCCGAGCGCGGATTTCGAGTCGACTGATTCGCCGAATGGCTTCAGGATGCAAAAATCGCTTGGAATCGTGCGTCATTTGCCAATTCATCCTCCTGGGTCGGGGTGGCAGCAAGCAGGGAAGTGATCACGTTGTCCGACGAGATGCCATCGCTTTCGGCGGCAAAATTAACAACAATTCGATGTCGCAGAACCGGTTTGGCCAAAGCTTGGATGTCGGCCACCGTCACATGGGACCGCCGATTCATCAGGGCACGTGCCTTTGCACCAATGATCAAGAATTGCACCGCACGGGGTCCGGCTCCCCAGGCCAACTGATCGGCAACAAAATCGGGCACACCGTCTTCGCTAACGCGTGTTTGTCGAACCAGCGAAAGAGTGTAGCGAATGACATGGTCTGAGACGGGGACTTCTCGAACCAACCTTTGAAGAGCGAGGATTTCCTCAGGAGCCACGACGGGGATTACCTTATCGGTTTGTGTTGAAGTCGTGCGTCGAGCCACCTCAAACTCTTCCTCAAAGCTCGGATACGTCACCAATACCTTGAACATGAAGCGATCTTGCTGCGCTTCGGGAAGCGGATAGGTCCCCTCTTGCTCGATAGGATTTTGGGTCGCCAAGACAAAGAAGGGATCTGACAACTGATGTCGCACACGACCTACGGTTACCTGGCGTTCCTGCATGGCTTCAAGCAAAGCGGCCTGCGTCTTCGGCGGAGTACGGTTGATTTCATCCGCCAAGATGATGTTTGAAAAGAGCGGTCCTTCGAGAAATCGCAAATCGCGCTGGCCGCTCGAGCGATTTTCTTCAATGATGTCGGTCCCCGTGATGTCCGCAGGCATCAGATCGGGCGTGAATTGAATGCGGCTGAAAGAGAGGTTGAGGCTGCGCGATAGTGTGCTAATCAGCAAAGTCTTCGCCAGACCTGGCACGCCTTCAAGCATGCAGTGACCGCGGCTGAAGAGGCTGATTAACAATTGGTCAACCACTTCGTCTTGGCCCACAATAACCTGGCTCAACTGCTTGCGAATATCATCGACTGCCGTTGCGAGTCGCTCAATGACCTGACCGTTTTCATGCACCGATTCGGGGGAACTCATTCGGGGTGTTGCCTCTTTCCATTAATCGAGAAAAATCTAATTCAGACTAACGCTGATAGATCGGTAGGGATGCCTTGTCGAGTTGCAGGATGATCAGATTGAGCGCCGTCGTATAAACAGGCCCAACCATTCCCTGTTCCCACACGGCGACGGTCTCATCGCCAATTTTTAATAACTTTACTTCCCGCAAGAGCCGGCGAGAGATGGAGTCGATATAGTTTTGCCACTCCTCACCACCTTGTCGATATTCTACCTGGGAGTAATAAAAATGCGCGTAGTGCCAATGTCCGAAACTGTCTTGCACATCCGGCTTCAAGTTTTTCTCACAATATTCCAGCATCCGGGGAACGTACTCGTCATCGTATTGGCCGGCATTATACAAACAGGCGATTGCCGCCGCAGTAATGGCAGGACGACTGCCTCCCCCTTTAGAACTATACTGCACGCCTCCGTCGCTCAATGTGCAGCGATGAATATATTCTATCGCCTTATCAATGATCTCTTTGGGGACCGCAATCCCCGCATTGCGACAGCCCCGCAAACCTTGAACCTGCGTGATCGTCGTTGAGCCTTCGTCGAATCCGCTGCCATCTTTTGCGCTGACATACCCCCAACCGCCGGCATTCGTTTGAGCCTGACCAGTAAAGATTACCGCTTGGGTTAGTACCCGGATGAGATCTTCGCGGCGTTCCAGGTCTTCCTCTTCGCCAAGGATTTGCGACAAGAACAACATGGCAAACCCGTGGCCGTAGGTATAACGGTCGTCATCCTGGTCACCGATGAGGCCGTTGGGTCGGCTGCGGCGGACGAGAAAATCGACGGCTCGCCGCAAATTATCTGAATATTTTCCTTGCGTGGTCGTTGAACCCTCGCATAAGAATGCTAAACCAGCCAAGGAAGTCATCGCCGTCGGATAGCGACCTTGAGCAGACCAATGCCCAAGTTTCTCTTGTTGGTAAGCGAGCCAGTCGAGACCTTGCTCGACACGTTCTTTCACTTGTGGGGTACTCTTGCCCGCCGCGGTCGGCATCGCTCCGCAGAAGACTGCCATCGTTAGCACAACCCCAAGGCTCCCTCCAATCGCGGGCAAAATATTCTTCACAAGTTGATCGGCATGGTTAAACATTAAAACAAAAGATTCCTCTACTCTCCACGGAGACGACAGCTACGCACCAGTAATTTATATCCCTGCTAGCTAAAGAAGAAAACGGCGGTTCTTAAAGGGTATTCCTGATTGGTCGTGTCCATTCACTCACCTGCCTTGTAAAAAACGTTCCAGGATGCGTTCCAGCCCTTGCGAATCGCGTTTGTCCCTATCGTTTGCCTCGACAGTAGCGGGAGGCTCAGGGGGGCGCGGCAAATCAGTGAACTTCAATTTGATCGTACGACTTACCGTTTCTAACGCAACTTCATGATTCGTTTCGTCGGCTGAAACGAAGCAGAGATTTCCCGAATTCTGCATCTCTTCGTCGGAGAACAAAACTCGTCCGGAGGCTTTCTCCAAAACTAAAATGCTGGCCAATGACTTGCTCCCCCCATTATCCTGACCACGATAGAAACCTACAAAGCTGATTACCGGTGAGTCTTTTGGCTGGGACAACAGGAGGGCTTGTTGGCGAACCTGGGCAGGACGCGACCACCTGGGTGACCCTGATTGGATATCAAACGCCATGAGTTCGCCGTCGAACTCAGGGTAGTCGGGGACGTTGAACCAATTGCGATTGTCTGTCGGCAAACTTTTGAGGGAGCGTCCTACTGCAACGACGAAGGCATCCGATCCAACAAAGAGGTAAACTTTCTGAGCTTTTGCTTGCTCGCCTCCCATATAATCGACTAAGACATCTCCGTCATAGGCATCTATGACCTGATAACGCCCACTAGGATCCACAATGGCAACATAGCGCCTTTGGGCGATATCGATTTGCGAAGCAACTGGAAATTCCCTTTTCCAGTTCGTCTTTCCGGACAGAACATCAAGGGAAACCAATTCTTGCTGACCTCCCCCAGTTGTATGCCAAGCAAATACGTCGGTACCATGAGTGGCAAGTTGATCTTGCCAGAGAGGAACGTCAACCTGCCCCAGTTTCCGACCATCCATGAGGTTATAGACTTGGGCTTTGGTGCTGGAGTCTTCCACGGCGATCACAACTTGATTGTCTCCAAAAAGGTTGCAGGCATTCGGAGCATCCGTGCGAGACCATTGAACTTCTCCCGTCAGAGGATCAACACAATGAAGTCCTCGCTGGTCTTGATAAACAAAGCTGTCGCGTGACAAGGGGCCTATCACACCAATCCATTTGCCATCCATCTGAAGTCGGGGTGTGCTCGAGGAATACGGATGAGCGACACCGGGACGGAAATCATGGCCCCCGTAAATAGATCTTTCACTCTGGTTCCGGAGAATGCGCTTTCGCCACAAGACGGCACTACCATTCTCTGATCGGGGAGCAAGCGTATCGACGGCGACGATCAATTGACCCAGTGAGAGGATCAACAGATTTCCTCGAGCGACTCCATACACCCCGCCATGAAACACTTGGCGTTCTTGTTCTCCAAGCATCTGATGCGACACTTCATTTCCCAGAGCATCACGGATGATTAATTCTGCGACTCGGGAAGAATAAAAAATATTGCAACCGCTCAAGAGTTCATCGCCATGCTCCAAACGCACCTCAGCCAACGGAGTTCGCACATTGACTCGGTGATTGACCGCGGTTTTGCCCGTCACTGGCACTTCGACCTGTACTTTGCCAAATGGCCAGGGTGAAACATGCAAGGTTTTGCCATCAGTCCAACTTTCAACACATTGTCGGCCCGTTTTGCCATTGAGACAGACCACGTCTGCAAGTGGTCCAGCCAACGCAATGTCATAGGGACGTGCCAGCCGCTTAAAATCTGTTTGGTGTAAGATATGGGAATAATTCGCAATCGCTTCTCCATCGAGATTCGTGCCATCTCTGGAGATCTTGTCAGGGGAGACAGAATCTATGAGCCATTGTTGAGCTGCAAGTAATTGCTCGTCTTGGATGTGAGTGCGGGCTATTTCTAGTGCTGAGGCTTCGCTAATTTCATCAATTCCTCCAAAACTTGCGATGAAAGCTGCCAAGTTGGGAACTCCCTGTTCGGTGGACAGGTTGGAACGTATTTGGGCCAACCGGCTAGCGATTTTGTGTCGCAGCGCCTGATCGGCAAGACGCCAGAGCACGGCAGTTTGTGCCTTGATCCAACGAGCTGTGCTCGCTTCGTAATCAACATCCATCTGCTGCAAATCGCCGCCAGAGAGATCCGTCTGGTATATCTCCAGGCAGACTTCGAAGGCTTCCCAGAGTTTGTCGAGCTCTACTAATCCCGCAGCTTCGAGTCGACGAAGCTTGAGGAGTTTATCTGGAGCGGAAGCAAGCAATTGTCGCAATCTCGGGATGCGATCATGATAGGCAGAGAAATCCTTCTCCACAGCTTCCAGGAGACATTCGCCGAGAACTTCGTGGGTCCGCAGATTCCCAGGAGAGAGAGAATCCGCTTTTTCCAGATATTCGATCGCCTTCGCCAAATGACCTTCGTTGTAAGTTATTTCGCCCAAAGTGCGAAGCGCTTCTGCATCAGCCGGGTTCTTAGCTAGTTTTGACTCTGTCATTTTGCGGAGCACTTTGATCTGATCAAAACATTCCAGAAACCGCCCATTTTGAGAGAGAATTGCTCCGCGATGGGAGATTAGATTTCCTAAGACAGCTCCTGAACGAGCAATCACCCGGTCGGCGATATTGCCCTTTTTCAAATCTACTGCGATCACTTGTCCATTCGTAAGTGGCAAGAAATATTGATCCGAGCTAAAAAATCCACGGCCGCTGGGGCTCGTTCCGCTCGGTAAAGAAATATTCTCTTTTTCCCACAGGGGATGACCATCTTGCAATGACACCGCACCTATGCTGCGCGACCCCACAATCAAGACCAGCCCCTGGTCGACTCCAGCCACAAAGATTCCGTCACCACGTTTTCGCTTCCACAGCAGATTCCCCGTCGACAAATCGAGACAGTAAAGCACGTCTGATTCCGGAGGGGACAAGAGGACGCTGCCACCTGCCAAGATCACACTCCCATCGATCCACTCGCCGGGGGCTTCACGGGTTCTTCCCCGATTTCGCCTCAAGTACTCTAATGCCGTTCGCGTATTTTCATATTGAAAATGCCAGGCGATGGAATTTTTCTCGATGTTGAATCCTAGGACAACGCCAGCACCCGTGGGACACACCATCATGCCTGCGTCATAAGAGGGGACCGCCCCTTGCAAGCGGCGCTGGGGATCAAGCGGAATTCCCGCATGCAAATCAGCCAATTGCTGTAACCAAAGTAGCTGGCCAGAGTGCTGGTCTATTGCGACAAGATGGATGGAACTCTTGATTTCAGCCAGGCAGTAGAGGCGTTTGTCAACAGGAATGGGAGCCCCCAGAAAGAAAGCGCCTGCCAGTTTGTCTGTTCTAGCTGCACCGTCAATTTCCCACACGAGCTTGCCCTGTGTGGCCAACTCGTAGGCACATAACCTATTCGATGAGCCGGGAGTGTCGACAGAGAATCCCCCCCCACGAAATGGCAGTGCCCAGATGTCATTGTCAGTCATTTGAGTCAGTGAAAGATCTCGAATAACAAACACCCGCTCGCCGTCGCTGCTGATCGAATTGTAGAGGTAATCGTTCCAGATGCGGCGTGCAAAGGCTTGGGCCAATTCCAGATTCGTTTCGTTAATTGAATTCTCTTCATTGAGAGCCAGCAATTGTTCAAATTCCGAAACACGCTGCGGCTGGGTCTGCCACACACGTTTGCCAGTGCGGAAATCAAAGGCAACCACATTATGAGCCGTCGCCGCAACAATCGTATTTCCAATTGCCAAGGGGATCCCTGCCGTGGACAGGGGCTTCTGTCGCTCCTCGAGCGAATCCACGATATCATCGTAGGCTTCTTCAAACTGCGGGCGATTCAGCAGACGGGCCTGCCAACGAACCCGGGTGTGCGGCAACCCTCCTTCACTTCGGCCATTGCGAGCCGTATTGCCTCCCGAAAGAAGCCATTCTCGTTCCAGTGGTGTGTCTAATATTTCGGGAATCCCAATTCCTTGATCAAGCCAGTTCAGCGGATCCCCTGTGAGTCGATGTTCTTCGCCCGCTACAACAACACGAGAACTCAATCTCCGCTCCGTATCGAACTCCAACGTCGAAAGAGATAAGCCAGCACGATGTCGATTTCCTAAAGCCAGCCAACTTTGGGCAGCTAACAGGCTCAGTTGGGGATTGAGTCTCGAGACGGCCTGCGGAGTGCTCAAAAGTTGCTGGTAAAGCAGGACGGCGGCCAGGTGCCGTCCCGAATCAGCTTCGTGCTGAGCCAATATGAGTGCAGCTTCGAATCCTGCGGAAGTATAGAAATAGCGCTGAGACACCTTTCGGACTTCGTCAAAGTTACTGGACTCGATGGCCTCGCCCAGCTTTTTGCGAGCTAACGGTCCGAACATGGATTCATAGAGTTCTCTTCCCTCAGGAGGAAGATCTCGAATCATCTTGCTGGCCGTTTCTTTCAGTCCGGCATATTCGTCTGTTTTATCAAGCAAGATGAAAGAATCCTGATCGTCAGCCAGCACTTCGTCTAGAAATCGTATCGCCTGAGAGAATTCTGCTTCGGCAATCCGTTCCTGCGCACGTTCGATACCGCGTGAAAGTTTCCGATCTGAAAACAAGTCGACTGCCTCGAAACCCGATTCCAGACCACTCACGATTTGTTGTTGGGCAATTCCCAGGCTATCGAAGAGACCAGTCAGCAAAAAGAGAAGTGACAACGTGACCAACGGAGTCGAGTGCGGCATTTGGAAACTAGATGGAAGGCAACGATGCGTGGTAGTTCTTAATCTCATTCGAGTGCGTCAATCCTTACGATCAGTTTAATCCAGACGACCGAGCGGGTTTTCGGTCAGTTTGCCCTTGAGGGGGAATTTTAGGGGTTTGGAAAGTGCGTATTAGGTAAGAAATTGACGATTCAGCCAAAAATATGGTTCCTTCCTCGTGAAAATAGGCTGAAATCTTGCCTGCGGGGCGTAATAGGTTTTGCGTAAACCCTTTCAGTATTTCATTTTAGCTCGTTTTGCGAATGGGGCAACTTGATTCCCAGCGGAGCATTTTCTGCCTCTGGCAGCGACTCCAACAAGGGGCCTGCGGCACTCCAAATAGGGTGGGTCAGAGACAATTTTGACTAAAAACCCTATTTTTCTAGTAAAAATGGTCGAATACGGCTTGTTTTTTCGTGCCAGCAGACATTAAATCAGCACGTTGAACAAAGTTTTGGTGCTAGGATTCATGGTAATCCTGACATCCCTTTCCACTTCAGAGCACTAAGGAGGGTTTCCCAACATGGCAAAAGTAGCTGCAAAAAAACCACCTACCAAGACCGAGATCTACGCCAGCATTGCTGAGACGACCGGACTGACCAAGAAAGACGTCAGCGCGGTTTTTGATGCACTCAATGACGAGATCACTAAAGCACTCGGCAAGAAGGGGCCAGAGACCTTCACGATTCCCGGGCTGTGCAAAATCGTTGTCCAGAAGAAGCCTGCTACGCCGGCTCGAGAAGGTATCAACCCCTTCACTGGAGAAAAGACGATGTTTAAGGCCAAGCCGGCCCGCAACATTATCAAGATTCGTCCTCTCAAGAAATTAAAGGACATGGTTTAAGCTAATCATATCGCTGTTGCGGCGAACCTCTTCTGAGGTGCCCGTTCAAAACAGTGAGAGTTTAAGAGCCCGCTGAATCGTTCTTGCCTGGCTGTCCAAGGGACAGCCGAGCAAGTCGAACCGGCGGGTTTTTTTGTGCGCTGCAACCGTAGGACGATAAACGGGCAGCCGTTGAGAAAAAGAAGAAAGTCCTCACTCAGGAGGCCATTTGAAGATGAAAGGCCAGTGGTCAGGGCCGGGATCGAACCGGCGACACTCGGATTTTCAGTCCGATGCTCTACCAACTGAGCTACCTGACCAACAGTGGGTGCGAACTACACACCACCCATGAACGCTTCATGTTAAATATGCCTCATAGACATGTCAATTGGCGGTTCAGCCCTTGCGCAACTTGACAGTGCGGAAAACACCGAACTAGTATGTCACATAGGTAAAGTTGGCGTTCTACAAGCCATACAAGCCTACGGAACAATCAATTCGGCACGAAGAGTCTTAAATGTTCGGTGTTTTTCAGCGCGCGTCGCACGACCCTAATCGTCCACGAGGTCGATCCCCGGGCACCGTATCAAAACTCGTTTCTCTGCTGCTGCTCTTGATGTTGGTGTCTGGGGCCCTGCCAGTTTGCCAAGCGGTCACCCCAGAAAGCCCTGAAGTCAGGGCGATCGTGGATCAGAGTCTTAAATACTTGGAGAGTCACACCGACGAGCGATTAGGGGGCAAATGTCTTATCGCCCTGGCTTTTCTCAAGAACGGTGCCTCGCCCGATCACCCTCGCATTAAAGAAGCCGTAACCGCCTGTGAAGCCACGTCGGCTCAGGCGCTGCGGCAAGACAGTGTCTACAGCAACGGATTGGCAATTATTTTTTTGGCAGAACTGGATCCCGTCCAGTATCGAAGCCTGATCGAAAGCTATGCGGGGGTGATGGAGAACCGACAGAAACCTCACGGTGGTTGGGGGTACGAAGCTTATCAGACCGGTGATACATCGCAGACCCAGTATGCAGTCCTCGCGTACTGGGAACTGATGCAGGTCGGATTGGCCCCCAAGGTGGAATCGGTTGAAGCTGGAGTAAACTGGTTATTGCGTACGCAAGATCCTGATGGCGCATGGGGATATCAAGGTAAGGATCCCGGAGATTTCAAACTGGTGCCACAGACTGACACCACGGTGAGCATGTTGGCGGCGGGTTTGGGGAGTACTCTCATTTGTGCCAACATCTTGGGCACCTTGCAGCCTGGCGAAGACGCTGATGTGGAAATCCAAGAAAAAGAAAAACTTCCCTCGGCATTGCAGGTGGCTGAGAGCAGTAAGGTGAAAAAGATTCGTACGCTTTCGGGTGGGAACATCGATCGCGAACAGGTCCTTCAAGCGGCCGCTACGGGCAGGGAATGGTTTGAAAAACATTTCAGCAAAAGTGAAGCTGCCGAGTATCCTTACTACATGCTGTATTCCGTGGAAAGGTACAAGAGTTTTGAAGACTTTTTAGCAGGCAATGTCGACGAAGATCCTTCGTGGTATCAAACGGGTTACGAGTATATCAAACAGAAGATGAAAGAGGATGGATCGGTAACAAGTCCGGCTGGGGCCGAGTGTGCGACCGCCTTCGCGATCCTCTTTCTGGTGCGTTCTACACAGCAGAGCATCAAAGCAAGTCTGGGCGAAGGAACCTTGGTGGGTGGACGAGGGCTGAGTGCAAATCTGGCACGTATGAAACTTCAAAAGGGACGCCTCATCAAGGAAAGGAAACCGACAGAAATCGACAACTTTTTAGGACTGCTGGAATCCTCTGCCGGACCAGAACTTGATGCGCTCCTGAGTGAAAGCTCAGGGATCTCTGTTGATAACATCAGCCCCGAGGAGATTCGCCGGCTGGAACAGTTGGTCAAGACGGGGACGCCTGAAGTACGGCTCATGGCGGTTGAGGCCCTCGCACAACTTCGCAGCTTGGATTACGTTCCTTCACTGCTCTATGCGCTAACCGATCCAGACAAACGGGTTGTCCGATCTGCCCGCGATGGTTTGCAGTTTGTCAGTCGGCGATTCGATGGCTATGGACCTTCCGACAATTTCACAGACAAAGAACGTTACGATTCCTTAGAATTATGGAAAAACTGGTATCGGCGCGTACGCCCAAATGCACCACTCGCGCCTTGACGGCGAGGATCACCCAATACTTTGCAAGTTCGTAGACCAGATTTTCTATGCCCACCTCCCCAACATCTCCGGTTATCGAGAAGGTCCAGCGCGGTAAGAAATACCAGTTGACCGTCAATACATATGACCGCACGGCAACTTTGATCATTGCCCTCTTGATCTTAGTTGGCTTCACGGTGCTTGGGTTGATGATCGTTTTTTTTGCCGACAAGATGAGCACTTCCGTGCAGCCCATTCCGGTAGTACCTGTCGAGGCGACCAGTGCTAACGCGAATCAGGGGTTAGCGGCCGAACCGGACCCCCCTGGCAGCGAAGAGGCCGAAGAGCTTGAAGACCCTCAGTTGCAGGACATGCTTGAGACGCTCACAGACGCCGTTACGGCCAAAGAAGTACTGCTGTCAGATGAAGAACTCGAAGCCGAAGACGTGGCCGGGAAAGGCAAAGGTCTTGGGGATGCTCGAATGCCAGGCAGTGGCAATGACGGAGTCGTAGAACGCGTCCCACGGTGGGAACGTTGGAAAATTCGCTTTGAACCAAAATCCCCAAGTGATTTTGCCCAGTGGCTCGATTACAATAAGATTGAGATCGGAGTGCTTGGGCGCGACAATCTGGTCCACTACGCGTACGATCTGAGCAAAAGCAACAAACAGACGCGCGAGGGTGAGCCAACCAAGGATTCGCGGGGTTACACAGCCGCTGCAGATGGTCCCATGCCAGCGCTTACAGAACGTCTTGCCAGAGAAGCAAATATAGCGAAGGAAGGGAACATCGTATTGCTATTCTACCCGTTCGAAGTCGAGAGCATTCTCTGGACCATGGAAAACGAGTATTCTGAAGGCCGCGATGTGAACACAATCCGTGAGACCGTCTTCACGGTGGTGCCCAAGGGGTCTGAGTTCGAATTTAAAGTCATCGACCAACGGTATTTTTGAAGATTGCTCATAGGTAATAGTCCGCTATGGAAACACTCTTTGGTATTTTAAACAATTGCGTCTATGGCATATTGGCCATCCTGGCTTTATGGGGTGCCTACTGCGTAATCCTTGTGTGGCGTCGCGTGGGGCAAACCCGTTTTGCTGATGAGGAAGAGCAAGATGAGTTCTTAGGTGAATTAGAGCAGGCCCTCGAAATGAACAACTATGGAGCAGTTACGGAACTTTGTGAAGATGATCGTCGGGCGATGCCACAACTGGCCTTGTACGCTGTGAATAATCGCAATATCGGCTATGACAAACTTCGCCGGCGCGTCGCAGAACGCTTTCAGCAAGACGTTCTCTCTGACATCGAACATCGCCTCAGTTGGGTAGGAACAGTCATCAAAAGCGCTCCGATGATCGGCCTGTTAGGAACGGTGATGGGAATGATGGGGGCCTTTGCCAATCTGAGTAGTGGCGACAAGGTGGATACCGTCCAGATGGCTTCCGATATTCAGTTTGCATTGATTACGACGGCATTGGGATTGGCCATTGCTGTTCCGTTGGTCTTGTCTACTGCGAGTATCAATATCCGCATTCGCAAGATGGAAGATCTGGTGGGTGTCGGCATGTCGAGGTTGTTTGAGGCGATGAAGTTTGCTCAAGCCTAATTAGAAACCTTGAGTCCTCACGCAAATCATTGGGAAAAGAGAAGAATTCACCGTGGATAACGCGCACACCAGCAATGCCTTGGAGACGGATGATTGGCGAGATGCTGCCAGCGGAGTCATGCCGCGCAGGACTTCGCGGGTTGACGATGCGGAGATGGACATCACCCCGATGATCGACATCACGTTCCTGCTGCTGATTTTTTTCCTCGTCTGTTCTACTCCCGATCAGATAACTGCGATTGAGTTACCCAAAGCCAAGTATGGCAAGGGAGTAGGCGAGCGCAATTCCGTGATCATTACGGTTAGCGATGAAGGAATCGACAATGCCCCGATTTTTCTGGCAGATGGCAAGATTGATTCGGCCCGCTTAACTGACGATCCTGACGAGCAAAGCGACTTGATTGTCGAGGCAGTTGAAAAGGGTCGCCGAGAGGAAAACAAAGAAAACGTCCTTATTAAGGCGGATCGCAACGTGGCTTACCGGGAAGTCGCCCGTGTCGTGAAAGCCGTTTCGCGAGTCGAGGGAGCCAAGATTTACCTGGCTGTGATGGAGTCCAATTAGTTGGCTTAAAGTTACCTCACCAGTCCAACACTTGATGAGCAAGTAAGAATATGCCAGAAGAAATTCATTACAGTGAAGATATCATCGCTCGCCACCGTTCTCATAGTGGTGAAGATGACATGGATCTAACTCCCATGGTCGATGTGACATTCTTGCTGTTAATTTTTTTCATGATTACTGCTGCCTTCGCCCTGCAGAAGTCGCTTGAAGTTCCTCCCGTTAAAGAAGACCAGGGGGCCGTCTCTCAAACCGTGGACGACTTGGAAAAAGACTCGATTGTCGTGCGCGTGGATGAGGACAACGTATTTTGGATCTCAGGTCCCGCTTCGCCAGAAGAGCAGCGTGCCACAAGCGTACAGGAGATGATCGTCAAGCTTCGCAAAGTGCGTGAAGAGAGTTCCTCCGGTGTAGCTAAAATGCTGGTGCAGGCCAATGGCGATGCCCGTCACGAATTCGTAGTCGCCGCACTTGATGCGGGTACAGGTGTGGGTATGGAAGAAATTCGGCTGATGAGTTACGAAGAAGGCGATTTTGATTTTTAATGATCTAGTGATCCTTGGCGTGGCAGGAGTCCCTGTTCGAAGGTAACAATAAGTATAAGACTTCCCTCATGAAGACATCCGACTTTCTCGACATTTTGGAACATCGCAAGTTGGCACCGGCTGTTGTATTAGGCAAGCTCCGCGCTAAAGCCGAGAAAGACCAGCATCGAGTCACACCCCAAGCCATCCTGAAATATCTTGTAAAGAAGGAGCATATCCCGCGTTCCGTGGCTTACCAACTGCTGAAGACGACACTTACGGTGTCTTCCAACGCTGAGTCCAGCATCATGGGCTTTGTCCCTCTCCCCGAGACTCCACTCGCGGGACAGGAGACGGCCGGCTCGGTTTTTGAAGACGATATCGAGACGCTTGCTCCCGTGGACTCTCGGCAAAACCTGAAGATTAACCAAATCGAGAATCAAGAAGCTCAGTCAAGTCATGTCAGTGATGAAGCCCCAGATATTGGCGAGCCCGCTAGTCCTCACCTTTCCTCGCTCGCTTCGTTGTCTAGCGTTGCGAAGGCGCAAGATGAATCTGAAGCTGCATTCGACGAAATGGTGCCGGAACCTGGTAAGCGAAAATCGGTAACCAAGAGGCAACGGAAAAAGAAAAAAAATGAGTGGGATTCATCGCTCATTCTTTACGGTGGTGGCGGATTGCTCGTGCTCATTATTTCTGGGCTAGTGATCTACTACCTGCTCAATCGAGAGAACGCAGACTTGGTACTTCAGCAAGCTAGCGACTATTTCGAGAGCGGATCCTACACACAAGCCATTAGTCAATATGAGCACTTCGTCGAAGGTTTCAAAGGTCATCCTCAGTTTAGCGCAGCTAAAGTAAAGCTGGGCATGGCTCGTCTGTGGAAAGACTCGAGTGATAACGACTTTGAAAATGCTTTGCAAACAGCACAACAGGTTCTCGACGATATTCAAGACGAACCAGACTTTCGCTCGGCTCAGCGCGATCTGGCGTCGCTAGTCCCAAAAATTGCCCAAGGCTTGGCCAGTCAGGCCGAAGCGGCAACGGACTTAGAAGTCGCCGAACAGAGAGTTGCCCAAACTCGCGCCGCGCTTTCCTTGGCAATGAATACCAAATACATTCCCAAGGAGTTTCGCGATGAGGTCCTGTTAGACGAAATCCAGCAGACGTTGTTGCGTGTTGAACGAAGCCGACAACAAAACCTCGACCTGGCCGATACGCTTGCGAAAATTGACAAGGCACTCGCTTCTCAGGACATATCGGTCTCCTATGAGTTGCATAGCCAACTTTTGGAAAAGCACCCGGCGTTGATGCACGACGAAACCTTGGCCGCCAAGGTGAAAGCAATCTCCGAGGCCGAAGCCCAGGCAATTAAGTTTGTATTGGATGAAAGGAATGCAGAGAGAGGACCGCGGCAGAGTCCTATAGTCGCTTCGCTCACATTGGCAGACCAGCAGGTTATAACACCGAGTGGGGTAGCTGGAACACTTGCTGTAAGAATCTCAGGGGCCGTCTATGCCTTGCAAGCCAGCGATGGCAAGCTCCTATGGCGAGAATACTTGGGGGACGATCCGCACACGTCTCCCATCAAACTGGATAACGGCGACTATTTGGTCAACGACATCGTACACCACGAGATAGCCCGCTTAGAAGGTGAAACGGGGAAAGTGCTTTGGCGACTCTCATTTGAGACACAAGTCATGCAGCCTGTTGTCGCGGGTAAGATGGTTTATGTTGCTGGACTTGACGGGAAGCTGCATGTCGTAGAACTCGCTTCGGGGCAGTGTTTAGGATTTATTGAATTTAGCCAAAATCTTTCTGTTCCGCCAACTGTCGACGACCGTAGGCAGCTTTTGTATGTCCCGGGAGTACACTCCAGTTTGTACACGATTTCGACCGACGACTACTCGTGTTTGGGTGTTTTCTATCTGGGACACAGCGCGGACAGTATCGTTGTTCCTGTTGCCAAGATTCTCAACAAGATTATTGTCGCTGCCAATACAGGCATTTCGACTTGCGAATTGTCAGTTGTCTCAACTGCTGAAGATGGCCTCCCCCGAGTGCTCGACACAGAGAAGAGACTCACAGGAACCGTGGACACGCCACTATTAGTCGAAGGAAGACGTCTGGTGGTACTTACGAGTCTGGGTCAGATATCGGCATACGAGGTTTCGAGTGCAGAAGGCAAGGAGGCTCTGAGTCGTATTGCCGAACGCGATCCAGAAGGTGAATCTTCCATTGCCCACTTCGGACTCCTACAGGATGGCAATGTATGGGTCGCCGGTCGAGAGCTTACAAAGCTGGCTATTCTCCCGACAGGCAACCGAATTCAAGTACGAAATCTCGACAACGACTTCTCCGGAGACGTGTTCGACAACTCGCTCCAGTTGATTGGCAGCACGGTAGTTCACGTTCGACACCCCGCCGATCAAGCCGGGTCAGTCGTGGCTGCCATAGATGCCGCGACTGGCAAGACACTCTGGCAAACGCAGCTCGCAGTACCATTGGCGGGTGCTCCGTCAGTCGATCCCATGGGAGCCCAGATTTCCGCGATCACGGCATCAGGTGCAGCCTACTTACTTGATCGACAGGCGATGTCCCGGCGGGTTCAAAATCAAGCGGACCACCTTTCGGGTAGGCGAAGCAAGTTGCCCGCGTTTACCATGAGTGTCGACTTGGGCCAGGGCCGATTGGCATCTGGGGCGACGGGTTCAGCAAGACTTCTGATCTTCCATCCAGGGGCTCCTCGAGGGCCGCTGGAGTTGATTAACCTCCCTGCTCCAGTAGTGGCTGGCATGGTTGCCTGGCAGGAGGGATTTGTCGTACCGACTCAGGTGGGTCAAGTCTATTTCCTTTCGAGTGAAGAGGGAGAGCAACTTGGGTCCCCTTTTCAACCACCGCTCGAAGCAAACCAAAGCATTGATTGGCTCACCCCAGCAGTAGTTGGCACGGATGAAGATTCTCAATTGGTAATCACCGACGGCAGGGACAAGATTTTTCTGGTCCAGCAAGTTGCTGAACCAGAGCCACACTTGGAAGCTGTTAATGAGGAGTTTTTGTCAGAAGTGAGACTCAACACTCCCCTGGCAGTGAGTGGAAACGTGGCCATCGCCGGAACGGAAGGGGGCTCGGTAGCCTTATTCGATCTTCCAGCGCTCGCTGCCAGAGATCCACTTGATGGTGGTGGCCAGATTGCCTGGGGTCCATTTTCTACCGACAACGGCTTTGTGTTCACGACCGACGCGGGTGAACTTGTGTGCGTGCATGAAGATGGTGAAATCGCTTGGAAAACTTCTTTGGGAGAGAAGCTACCGGCCGGTACGCCTTTGACACAGGCAGGCACCCTCACCATCGCCTGGCAACTCCATGGAGTCTCACGCTTTAATCTTGCCGACGGCAAAGAACAAGCTCATTCAGCCTTAGACCAGGCAGTCTTGGCAGGGCCGGTACCCTTTGGTCAGCGTCTCGTACTGGCTGCCTCGGATGGCACACTATTGATCGTAAACCAACCCACTCCGTGATATGCAGCACGTCCATGTCGGATCGCTTCGCCAATTACCACTGGCTCACTTGCTTGAGCAAACCAATCTTGATGCTGGTCGTAGTATGCGCTCCCCCCACTTTGGCATTTTCCGAAGAAGAGAGTGCCACGCTGCGACTGATCGATCAATATCCATTTGACCGTATCACACTCGATGCAGCGAATGACAACGCTGTCATTGATGTGCAACTCTTAGAGTTTCCGAACCGCGAAGTACCCAATCCCTTTCCAACGAATGGCACACTAGAAATTCGGCGGCTCAGCGATCCCACAAAACTCTACACTCTCAATTGGTCTGCCATCGCCAAGATCGAATTATACGAGCATCTCGTGCTGAAGGAAGCAAGTGAATACATCAACGCAGGAAAGTTGGCCGAGGCTTATACCGATCTAGAGTTTCTTCATAAAAATTATCCCGATCTCACCGGTCTGCAACAAGCGACTGAGGATTACCTTCAGCGTGATGCGCTCGCCTCCTTTTCGGAGAAGCGCTACGACGAGTCGTTGGCGATACTCTCAGCTCTGTATGACGTGAATCCTCAGAGGCAAGGTTTGACGAAGGCTGTTGAGGGAGTATCGAATCGTCTCATTACTGATCTACTTGCAAACGAAGATTATAACGCAGCCAGGGCTGTGCTTGATTCGCTTGGCAATGGGTTTTCGCAACTTCAACTAAGCAATATTGCTACTTGGCAAAAAAACTTCTCCTCGGCCGCGCAAACTAAACTGGCAACGGCTCGACAGGCCATTGCTAAGCAAGACTTTGCCACGGCTCGACAAGGAGTCCGTCGTGCTTTGGCCATCCTCCCTGACCTGGAAGATGCCCGAGAGTTATTAACAGAAATTGATCGACTGGCACCTCAAATGTTGGTGGGAGTGGCGCAGCTTTCCACGGCTCACAGATCAGCCCCGCTACAGGAATGGGCAGACCAACGCGTCTCACGACTCTTGTCGCCTACGTTTGTTGAGCTCGTCGGGGTTAGTGCGGAAGGTGGAGAGTACGACTGCCGCTGGGCCCGTATCGAAAGGGATGACTCTGGACTGAAGATGGGGATCACTCTCAATGCGCAAGCCCAGCAAATAGGAATCACTCCTGCCAGAATGGTGCTTCAGTTATTGAACATGGCAGACCCCGCGCATGAGAATTACCGTGCCGATTTTGCGGAAGCGTTTCACAAGGTCGAAATTCTTGACGGCAGAGAAGTCTCCATCGAGTGGCGATTCCCACCCGTGAAACCTATCGCTTATTTACAGATTCCCCTCTCACAACTTGCCAAGCAAACAGCGGAACCTGCTGATTATCGCGTTTCAATCGATTTACCGGATGCTGTACGGTTTGAAGCCATTAACGAAGATGGCTTCCAGGGCCCTAAAGTAATTATTGAGCAGAGATTTGAGAATGACGAAGCGGCGATTCTTGCACTCAGCCGTGGGGATATCGAGGTCTTGGAGGACATTCCCCCTTGGAGCTATGATCGGATGGGCCAAATCCGCGGTATTGTCGTCGTTGCCTATCGCATGCCTACCGTCCATGTGCTGCTGGGCAACTACGATTCGCCGATGATACGTCGTCGGGAGTTCCGCAGGGCGCTCTGTTATGGGATCGATCGCCAGCGTTTGTTGGCCGAAGTAATCGCCGGCGGAGACAGTCGGCCAGGATTTCGGGTTCTCAGTGCGCCAATACCTGCTGGTATCACGATTGGGGATTCCATCGGATATGGTTACAAACAACAGTTGCAACCACATCCGTACGAACCTCGATTGGCGGCAGTATTAAATACCACGGCTCGAATTGCTGTCGCAAAGAGATCCATGGGTGAGAAAAATTCCGCGACTCCAGAGGGTGAATCGGAAGCCGAGAAACCTGAGTCGAAGCCACTCATCCTGATTCATTCGGCGAATAGTTTCGCACGCACGATGTGTCAGCTCATCAAACGCCAACTTGAGGCCATTGGTATACCACTCGAAGTGCGGGAGATCTCTCTGACGGAAGATCTTGATAGCATTCCGTGGGATTTACGCTATGCCGAGCTTTGCTTCGAAGAACCACTCGTTGACGCCCAACGCCTCTTTGGGCCAAATGGCCTGGCAGGTCGCTGCAGTCCCAGCATGAATTTGGCTCTGGTCTCTCTCGATCAGGCCACCAATTGGAATGAAGCCCGCAGCAGACTCCAGCAAGTGCATCAGATTGCTTACGACGATCTACCGATAATCCCTCTGTGGCAAACCCAAAAATTCTTTGCCACTCAGAAGGCATTGGAAGGCGTGGGAAAGTCGCCAGTCTCTTTGTACCAAAACGTATCTCAATGGCAAAACTCATTTGAGCCGAGGGATCGCTAGGCATGCTTTCCGATATTCTTCACGCTTTGTCCATTTATGTCACCCACGGAATCTGGCTGTGTAGATTCGTTTGCTTTGCCCTCTCATTGACGGTAGTGCTTCCGACTTGGGCCGCGGACGAGAGGTCATGGGAACTGGCTCCTTACCGCGTGCGACTGCACTTAGTTGTTGATTCTTCAGCGCGACCCGGTGCAGTTTCTGCCGAACGACTCGCAGCGGAACTAATGCAAAGAATTCACACAACGATTTACCCCTTATGGAGTGTCGAGTTAGTAATCCCACAAGGTGCGGAGCGGACCCGTCAACTGACTGGTCTTAGCAACTTGGAACACAGATCTGATAAGCCTCCCACCGAGGGATTAGACAAGCAGATTTACCTCGTTGCTAGAGTTGGCCCGTTGGGAATTTTGCTATCCAGTCGAGAGCACGACATCTATACGGATCGGTGGACGCCGATACTCGAAACAATGGTTCGCCAGGACCGCATGGTGACGCAACAGAGTCTAGATTTGTTGTGTCGAGTCTTTGCGCCACTGGCTATGATCCACACGAACACCGACGACGAGGAACATGTCTCGCTTATTTTCAAAGGATCTGAATTACCTCGTCAGACAACCGAAGAGTTGTTTGTCCAGAAGAATGATCTCTTCCAGCCGCTACTGGTCAAGCTGAGTCGCACTATCGGTGCTGCACCCGAACTGATTGCAGACGTTCCATGGACATTTCTTGCCGCTAAAGTACCAGTGCCTCCAGGTTGGGAGTGTCGAGTTTACACTGGCACACGCCGTCCCTTTGGCACCCGTCGTCGAGGAAGAGTCGAACTTATGGCCCTTGAACTGAAGCCGTCTCTATCGGTGACTCAAGTCCGTTTTCATGCCAGCCATGATGAATCACAGAGTTTGCGAGGGTATGAAGTCTTTGAGCAAATGCCATCGACTGGTGCATTCAATCTTTTAGGAGTAACGAATACCCACGGAATCATTCCGGTCGAACGGACGGATTCTCCTGTCCGGATGCTAGTGTTACGGAGTGATAACCAGGTATTGGCAAAGGTTCCAGTCGTGCCAGGTGTTCGCCGCGAAACTCAAATTCCGATAGCCGACGACATGGCTCGACTGCTCGTACAGGAAGACCTTGAGGCACAAAAAGAGAAACTGATCGACGTCGTAGCTCGTCGAAACATTTTGATGGCCCGCGTCCGGGCATTCGTGGAACAAGGTCAACTTGACGACGCTCAAGCGTTGTTGATCGAACTGAACGCCCTACCCAATCGCGCCGATTTCGCTCAAGATCTCAAGTCTATTCAAGACCTTACTGAGACGGGAGGCAACAATCAATACCACTCCGAGAATCCCCGGATCCAAAATAAAATTGGAAAACTGATAGAAAACACCAGGGCCTTGTTGGGACGGTTTTTGGGAGTACGAGAAATCACCCAATTGGAGAACGAGGTTCGACAGTATCAGCGGAGTAAAGCGAATTAGTCACTGCACCATTGACGAACCTCACGGCAAACTGCGAATCTTGAGCAAATTGCTAGACAATTTTGGTCGTTTTGACTTATCCTGATAATTAGAGACTTGCGTAAGCAGGTGTTCGGCGAACAGGAGAAGGTGGTCATGACTTTTCATATTGCAAATTCTTTTCAGATTATGCAACGCTCTTTCTGCGCGACGATGTTGTCTTTGTTTCTCTTGAATCTGGGCGCGGCTTCAGCCAAAGAGCCCATGATGGTGATGGACTCAGCAGACATGCAAGGGTCTTCTTCCAGAAATGAGATTGCGACTTCTGTACCCGAAACAACGACCTCATCTTCGACGCAATCTGTTCGTCGTATGCTAAAGCCAACGCAAGTAGACCCTGCTCTGACTGAGCAGGTTTCTGCATCGGCTGCCGAGATTGATCGCCTGATTTTGGCAAAGCTCAAATCCGAGAAGGTCCGCCCGAATCCCATGACTAACGACATGCAGTTCGTACGGCGAGTTTATCTCGATATCACGGGGACGATTCCTAGTGCGCAACAAGCTTCTCAGTTCTTAAATAAATCTCGCACTGGCAACAAACGAGCCGAGTTGATCGACGAGTTACTCAACTCCTACGGTTATGTGAGCCACAGCTTCAACTACTGGGCTGACATCCTACGGTTGAAAGACCAGCCGAGCGGCAATATTTACAGCCAACCTTATAACGAATGGATTAAGGACACTCTAGCGAGCGACATGCCCTATGACGAGTTCGTACATCAACTTCTTTCCGCCGAAGGACGTACCTGGGAGAATCCAGCAGTGGGCTATGTGCTCAGGGATGCCGGGATGCCGCTCTCGAATCTCGACAACACCATTCGCATCTTTCTCGGCACGCGGATTGGTTGTGCTCAATGCCATGACCACCCTTTCGACAAATGGACACAGCTCGAATTTTATCACCTGGCGGCATTTGTGAATTCGGTGGATACCAACGCAGGAAGGCGTGAGGTCAACCCCGTCGTTAAAGATGCGATGGCCGAGTTACAAGAATTGGCTAAGAAAGATGAGAAAAAGCGAAATCTACCCGGTCGCATTAATGGTTTGATCGGCGCCAATCGAACAGCCGTGGCGGAACAACGCTTCCGATCGCTGCGATTACCTCATGACTATCAATACGACGATGCCAAACCAGGGCAGGTCATGGAACCCAAGGTCATTTTTGGCCAGCAACCTCAACTGGCCAAGAATGCTTCGAAGCGGGCCGCTTTTGCTGATTGGCTCACCTCGCCCGATAATCCGCGATTTACCGTTACGATTGTCAATCGCTTGTGGCGGCGGGCTTTTGGGTTTGGTTTGATCGAGCCAGTCGATGATATCACCGACGAGAGCAAGGCGACAAATCAGCCACTGCTCGATCATCTGGTCGCTGAAATGAAACGGCTTAATTACAGCCAGCGCGAGCTGCTTCGAATCATTTACAACACCGAAACCTATCAGCGGCAAGCCACCTCGCGGGATCTGGTTGCAGAGGAACCGTATCATTTTCCCGGCCCCATCCTGCGCCGCATGACTGCGGAGCAGATTTGGGATTCCTTGTTGACTCTCACGCTGGCTGATCCGAATGCCTATCAGCGTCCGCGTAGTGATGCCTTGATCCAGGCGGTGAAGATTGAGACCGAACACCCCTTGAGCAGTGAATTTTTGCTCAACAAGGCAAAGACACTCGACAAGATGCAGCGTGAAGGTCCCGAGCCACAGCTCGCAAAGAAATTCACACACGAGGGTTCGCTCTTGGCGCGTGCCTCGGAATTGCCGTTGCCGCTGCCCCCTTCGCATTTCCTTCGGCAGTTCGGCCAAAGCGATCGAGAATTGATCGAGGGAGGAAGCACCGAGGGGCACGTGCCTCAGATACTCACGATGTTCAATGGCCCGATCTCGCACAAACTGCTCAACGAAGGTACGGTCATCTACGACGAAGTGGTCGCTGCATCTGACCTGCGCGATCAGATCGACGTGATTTTTCTGAGTATTGTGGGACGCAAGCCAACTCGAACCGACTATAAAACAGCAATTGCAGAAATCCAGGCTAACGGCCCGGCAGGTTACGGAAATGTAATCTGGGCGTTGCTCAACACGCGTGAGTTTTTGTTTATTCAGTAAGGCATTTTCCTATCGAGGAAGTTTAATGTTTGACTCGAGCACTTCCCGACGCAAGTTCATGGAGCAAACCGCCCGGCAATTGCTAGGTGTCAGCTTTTTGCCGTTGATAGCTCCTCAGGCGATGGCTGCGTCTAGCAAGCCCAAAGGCAAGGCGAGCCACGTGATTTATCTGTTCATGGACGGGGCGATGAGTCAACTCGATACCTTCGATCCCAAGCCGGGGAGTGACGTCCAGGGAGAAACAAAGACCATCGACACCAATGTCGCTGGTGTGAAGTTTGGGCAATATCTGCCTGAGCTAGCCAAGATGATGGATCAACTAGTGCTCATCCGTTCTCTGAGTACGCAAACTGGCGATCACGACGGTGGAAAGTATCTGATGCGTACCGGTTACAAGGCGATTGCCTCGACGCGACACCCCTCGCTGGGACCCTGGATTCAGAAATTGGCGGGCAAGGGAAATGAGATTCTTCCTGGAAGCGTGGTTATCGGTGGTGGTTCTGGCCACCCTGCGGCGGGCTATCTCGGAGCGCAGTTCGCACCCGTTCCTATCGCTGACGCCCGGCGTGGCGTGGAGAATAGCAAGCCCCCCAAATATCTTTCTGCCGAGCAGTTCGACAACCGCATGCAGCTTGCCGCGAGATTCGATCGAGCTTTTCAAAACAAGTATCGCACCACCCAGGTTTCTGGTTATGCCGATCTCTATCGGGAGGCGATTTCCTTGATGCGGAGCGATGAACTTTCAGTCTTCGATGTGAACCTCGAGCCGGAAAACGTCCGCAAGGCCTACGGTGAAGATGGGTTCGCCCTCGGTTGCTTATTGGCTCGGCGGCTAATCCAGCACGGAGTCCGTTTCGTGGAGGTGAATCTCAGTGGCTGGGACATGCATAGCAACTTGTTTAGCAGCATGGTCGGCCGCGCGCAGATTCTCGACAAAGCGGTCTCGACGCTGCTTGTTGATCTTAAGAGCAAAGGCCTCTTGGACCAAACGTTGGTGGTTATGGGCACGGAATTTGGCCGGACTCCTAACATCAATCAAAACGCCGGCCGGGACCATCATCCAGGGGCGTACACCTGTGTGCTGGCTGGCGGCGGCGTGGTCGGTGGGACCGTTTATGGTGAGACAGACAAGGAGGCCCGCACCGTGGAGAAAGACCCTGTATCAGTGCAAGATTTCAACAGCACGATTGCCTACGCTCTCGGACTCGCTCACGATGAAGAAATCTATTCCTCCGACAAGCGTCCCTTTACCCTGGGGCACGATGGCACGCCACTTGTGCAGTTGTTTGGGTAGTGGCGAACCGAGTACGAATCAAATACTATCATTAGGACCGATGCAACGCGCCGCCGGCGCGAACTTCTCAGTTCGTTGGCCACAGAGGTCTACCAGGGTATTGTGACGTAGGTCCCTTTTTTGGAAGGGTGACTGAATAATAGATGCATTTTTCAGCCAGTTGGGGGAAACGCCAAGAGAATGGCGCTATCCAAATAAGACGGGCGATTCACGCGCAAGTGCTATCTAAGGATATCTCCGCTTCACGCTATAATTCGGGTAACTGCCCCTTCTTGTTCATAAGTCGGTGGTTCGTGGTTCGACTTGGGGATCAAAAACATTTCTCCGCCGCGTCCGAGAGCGCCAGCGACTCGAAGATGGTCCGGTATCTGAACGCGCTCCGCTCTGCCGAGCACTACTCGGCTGCCGCGTCGCGGCTAACAAGAGAATCGCGGGGCGGTTAATAAGGGAGTGGCTACTCGCCTGCGAATAGCAGGTAGATCGCCGCGCTGGCGGTGACCATGGCGGCCACGACCAGGGCCAGGATGATTTTTTCGAGGGGCCAAGGTTTTGCTGTATGCTCTGCTTGCGCTTCTTGTTGCCGAGCCTGATGGGCCTTTTCGGCAGCTATGATCTGCGGCAAGGTGTTGCCTCCCATGGATCCGGCATCGGTGGTGTCCTCGTGGACGTCTTGGGTTTCACTGGATTCGTATTCCACAGGCAAGGTGTCGGCCAAGGTCGTTTTGTGATTCAAGTTGCCGGATAGCCGGGTCAGCGAACCGACATGCCGACGGGCTTCAACCTCCGCATCGGTGACCCAGGGTTTTAAGAGGACGATCGCTTCTTCGGCGGTTGAGACACGATCTGCTGGACGTTTCTCCATGAGAGCGGCGATCACTCGGACAAAGTCATCGCTCACATCTGGATTCAATTTCTGCGGCGCATAGGGGGTTTCTTCGAGATGGCGGCGGAGTTTGTCTGCGGTATCTCCACCAGGGAAGGGGACTTTTCCCGTCACGGCGTAGTATAAGGTGCAACCGAGAGAGTAGATGTCGCTCACCGTCTGCAATTTTCCTGGCGAGACAATGATCTCGGGTGCCACGTAGTCGGCGGTTCCTACAATGTGGCGCGGCTTTTTGCCTCCTGGCGGTTGTTTATCGTCATGGAATGAGGCAAGTCCCAGATCCGCAAGCTTCGTGATTCCATCGGGTGAGATCAAGAGATTGCCAGGTTTCACGTCGCGATGCACCAAGCCAGAACGATGTGCGTAGGCTAAAGCCTCGGCAGCCTGAGAGACGATTGTCGCCGCTTCGTTCATCGGCAGCGAGCCGTGATGACGAACCAGTTTTCGCAAGTCGGTACCTGGTACGTATTCTGTCACCAGGAAATAGGTATCTCCCTCGGTATCGGCATAGGTCAGATGGACAAGATTCGGGTGCGTGAGCCGGGCCTGAGCACGGATTTCTCTGAGAAAACTGGCGATCGTGGTTGGATTCGTTTGATTTTTCGGTAAGACCTTGATCGCCTCGATGCGACCTAAAAGGACATGCTCGCACTTAAAGACCCAACCCATACCTCCGTGGCCTATCGCGTCGAGAATACGATAGGCACCCAGGGTAAATTTCGTGCGGCCCATTATCAATTGTTCGGCCTGCCAGCGATTCAGGTAGCCGAGCGCGATCATCTGGGCCGAAAGTTGCTCGTCGGTGATTTCGTCGAGTGCTTGGCTCCCATAAGGGAGAGACTCGACAAGCACCTGCCAAGCGCGATCGATCTGCTCCTCGGACAGCAGGCCGCTGGCCAAACCGGCGCGTTCCAAAATGGATCGTTCAGCACGCAAGATAAGAACTCGTGGATTGAAGTACTCAGCGCGGCTGCTGGCCGCAATCAAAAAAAAGGAACAGGAGGAACCCGAGGCAATGGAGAAGAAATAGGAGAAATAGGAATCGAGGAAAACGCTACTCTAAAGTAATCTGTTTAGCGCTGATTAGTGAAAATTAGTGTTCCCACCTATTGTTCATGCCCTCCGTTATCTTAGCGAGCTCCTGTTTAATTAATTTGCGCAAAGTGCGAGTACACCTACATTCTAGCAACATGCTAAAACTTCCGACTCACGCCTTTTATTTTAGGGTAGCCATTTTGAACCGATAAGCGGGAATCTTGCAGAAATCCCTCCAAATTTTGGCAAGCGTATTCAATTTCAGCGATTATTCAGATGAGTCCTGCGAAGCCTGGCTCGGCTTGCCAATAGCTCGGTAGGGGGGCGGTGAAGGTCAAGGGGTTGCCCAGGGTCGGATGGGAGATTCCCAGCGCGCGGGCGTGCAGGGCGATTCCGGTGGGAAACGACCTGAGGCTGCCATATTTTCTATCCCCTACAATGGGAAATCCCAGCTTGGCAAGTTGAACTCGAATCTGGTGTTTTCTGCCCGTCTCTAGTTCGATCTCCAAGAGGCTCTTGTTGGCAGAGACTTCGAGGACCTGGTAGTGCAGCCGAGCAAATTGTGCGTCGGGGCAATCTGCGTGGGTCACGTGTACTTTGCGATGGCGTTCGTCCTTGCGGAGATAATGCTCTAAAGTCCCTGTTGGTTGAGGGAGGTCGCCCTCTACGACCGCCCAATAAATCTTTCGCACTTTGTGTTCTCGAAAGGAAGCGGAGAGCCTGGCAGCAGCCTTCGACGTGCGGGCGAGCAGGGTGACTCCTGTTACTGGTGCATCGAGTCGGCTGACCACGCCCAAATAGACATTACCTGTTTTTTGATATTTCGCACGGATGTACTGCTTGGCAATTTTCAGCAGACTTGGTTGGTCCTCAGCCACTCCCATGGTCGGGAGCATCGCCCGCTTGTTGATAACCAGGAGGTGATTGTCTTCGTATAAGACGTCAAGTTGGTTTTTTGCATGTGCCATATTATTTGGAAGGTTGCCATTCTGCGCCGAATCATGTTAGGCTTTTATGACGCTCAACTGTCCTCTCCTGCCGCTGGGCCGGCAACCTCTCCTAAAAAGGGCGAGGTAAGAATACTCAAGCCATTTCCCATCATTTGACGAAGATCAATGTCGCAGTTTCGCATTATACTCGCCAGTGGTTCTCCACAACGCAAAACGCTGCTGGAAGAAGCGGGATATCAATTTGACGTTATGCCGCCCCATGAAACGGTCGAGAATGGTATCTGTAGCAACTGTGGCCCTGCGGAACTAGTCCTTGATCTCTCAGCACGAAAGGCGGCCCATGTCGCCAGCAGTCTCCTTGCCGATCTGACCGAACCAGTACTGATCATTGCCTGCGATACAGTGGCGGAATGTCGGGGGACGATTCTCGGCAAGCCTCGCGACGAGGATCAAGCACGGGCGATGCTCCAGCGGTTGCGGGGCACGCGGCACCGAGTTTATAGCGGCCTCTGTCTGTGGTTGCTAACTCCGGACGCCAAGACTGCTCCACGGACTAAAATCGCAATCACCGAATTGGAGATGCAGTTTCTCTCTGACGGTGAAATCGATGAATACCTGGCTACGGGGATGTGGCGAGACAAGGCGGGGGCTTTTGGCATGCAGGATCGGCCTGGATGGCTCCGTATTGTTGAGGGGAGTGAGTCGAATGTGATTGGGCTGCCGATGGAATTGCTGGGGGAGATGATGGCAGCAATCTGAGTAATTTGGTCGGACGGCAAACTTCTCGCTCCGCTTTGGCGAGCTCCACTCGCCGGACGCGTCGCGGCTAACACGAGTTGCGTCGCGGATAACCATGCAGATTTCGCGATTGAGTCGTACGGGAGGGACTCGCTATACTGCAGTGTTCGGATAGTGTGTCACTTTGAAATAGGGCGGTCATGAAACTGCGGATAGGAATTATTGGAGTAGGAGCCGCTTGGGAGTCGCGGCATCTGCCTGCTTTGCGGGCACTTTCCGACCGCTTTGAAGTTTGTGCCGTTTGCGATCCGGTTCAGCATCGGGCCGTTCAAGTCGCCCAACCTTTCGGGGCGAGCGTGTACGATGGGTTTCGTGCATTGATGGACCGCGAGGACATCGACGCCGTATTGCTGCTCTCGGCGCATTTTTATGGTGCCACGCCGATCTTTGCGGCATGTGAATACGGCAAGGCCATCTACTGCGCCGCAGCCCTTGAACTGGAAGATGACCAGGCTGCCGTGTTGCGTGAGCGCGTGCAAGAGGCGGGCATCGCATTTATGGCGGAATTCGCTTGCCGACTTTCACCAGCCACTCTGCGTCTCAAAGAATTGCTGGCTACACGGTTGGGTGCTCCTCAATTGCTGTTCTGCAACCGACGAAAAAGTTCGCCCACGAAGAGTGAGAACGGCGATCATTGTGCCCGCGATCTGGTCGAACTGGTGGATTGGTGCCGCTATGTGGTGGACGCCAATCCTACGTCGCTGCTGGCCACGTCGCATCTTTCGCCTGCATCCCATTTCAACGATTATTTTGCTGTGAGCTTGGATTTCTCGCCCCATGCCGAGGTGGGAGTTGGGCCAGTTGCCATTATCGGCTGTGGCAATTACGTCCCCGAGGAGTTCGAAGAATCGCTTTCGTATCGTCGGCCGGCTGACTTGAAGGTGGTGTGCGAACGGGGCATTGCCTTTATCGACTTGCCTAGCACGGTTGCCTGGTTCGACGGTGCTGGGCAACACTTGGAGAAACTCGAACACGACCGCAATGTAGGCGAACAGCTCCTGCTGCATTTCCATCGAGCCGTGCAGAGCCTCGTGCTCAAGAGTTCCAGCCTGGAAGATGCTCATCGTGCTATCACGATTACGAATCAGGCCAAGACAAGCTGTCGCACAGGACAGCGTATTTTTTGCAATTCGCATGACTAATTTAGCATCATGTCCCGCACGAATCGCGTCTTGTCGGGTCGTTTGACACTCCCCCTTGAGGCACCTTATATTGCTCCTACACGCCAGCCGAAGTGGCTTCCCTCTCCAACACCCGCACACAAAGAAAAATGTCGATTACCGCAAACGATCTCGCGCAATTGTCTATCAATACCATCCGCACTCTCGCAATAGATGGCGTCGAAGCGGCGGGCTGCGGACACCCGGGCACTCCGATGGCCTTGGCGCCTGTGACCTATCAGCTCTGGACGGAGGTTCTGAACTTCGACCCCGCCTCGCCCCATTGGCCAAATCGCGATCGCTATGTGCTCTCGTGCGGTCACGCCTCGATGCTGATCTACTCAATGCTACATCTGGCCGGAGTTCGCAAAATTACTTTTGAAGGCAAGATCACCGACGAGCTTTCCGTATCGCTGGATGACCTACGCAATTTCCGCCAACTTGGGAGCGCCACACCCGGGCATCCTGAGCATGGTCATACGACAGGGGTTGAAACCACCACCGGCCCCCTGGGGCAAGGTTGCGGCAATAGTGTCGGCATGGCAATTGCCGGCAAGTGGCTGGCTGCGCGGTACAACCGTCCCGACTTCGAACTGTTCGACTACAACGTCTATACGCAGTGTAGTGACGGCGATCTGATGGAGGGGCTTTCCTGCGAGGCGGCGTCCCTGGCAGGTCACCTGAAGCTCGACAATCTGTGCTGGATTTATGACGACAACTCCATCACTATCGAGGGGCGCACAAAGCTGGCGTTCAGCGAGGATGTGGCTACTCGTTTCAAGGGTTTGGGCTGGAATGTAGTACACGTAGCCGATCCGAACGACTTGGGGGCATTGAGCGTCGCCTATGATGCATTCAAGAATTGTAGTGACGCCCCCACCCTGATCATTGTGACGACTGTGATTGGCTATGGATCGCCCAACAAAGCAAATACTTCCAAAGCCCACGGCGAAGCGCTCGGTGCCGAAGAAGTGAAACTCACCAAGGAGGCTTACGGCTGGCCCAAAGACGCGCAGTTTCTGGTTCCGCCCGAAGTGCCGGAGCATTTCCAAAACACGTTGGGGCAGCGGGGGCGGGAGGCTCGCGAAAACTGGGAAGAGCTGTTCGCTCTATATCAGAAAGCGCATCCGGCAGAAGCCCAGGAGCTAGCTCAGATGCAGCGTCGGGAACTTCCTGCTGGCTGGGATAGCGAGATCGTCGAGTTTCCAGCCGACGCCAAGGGAGTTGCCACACGCAATTCCGGAGGCAAGGCCCTCAACGGCTTTGCCAAGAAAATCCCATGGCTCTTGGGTGGCTCGGCTGACCTGGCTCCTTCAACCAAGACGCTGCTGGAGTTCGATGACACAGGCAATTTCTCGGCTGAAGACTATGCAGGGCGCAATTTCCATTTCGGCATCCGCGAACATGCGATGGCCGCAGCCGTGAATGGCATGGCGCTCAGTGGCATGCGTCCCTATGGTGCAACGTTCTTTGTCTTTAGCGATTATCTGCGACCCTCGATGCGGCTCAGTGCCATCATGGGCATTCCGTCGGTTCTCGTCTTTACCCATGACTCGATCGGGGTTGGCGAAGATGGGCCTACGCATCAACCGGTAGAGCAATTGGCTGCGGCTCGGGCCATTCCCGGCCTGGTAGTGATTCGCCCCGGGGATGCCAATGAATCGGTTTATGCCTGGAAAGCTGCCCTGGAAAACATCCATCGCCCGACGGCGATTATCCTTACCCGGCAGAATTTGCCTACGCTGGACCGCACGAAGTTTGCTCCCGCTGCGAACACCCTGCGGGGAGGTTATATCTTGTCCGAAGCGCCAGGCGGCAAGCCAGAGGTGCTTCTGCTGGCAACCGGAAGTGAGCTGTCGCTGGCAGTCGCTGCCCAAGAAGAGCTTGCGCAGGCGGGAGTGAAGGCGAGGGTGGTGAGTATACCTTCGTTCGAGTTGTTCGACGATCAACCTCAAGCCTACCAGAACGAGGTTCTGCCGCCAGAGATCACTGCCCGCGTGGCCGTTGAAGCCGGTGTTCGGCAGGGTTGGGATCGCTACCTTGCTGGACGGGGTGCTTTCGTCGGAATGGACGGTTTTGGTATGTCGGCTCCCTTTGAGCAGATCTATCAGGCCGTTGGAATCACCTCGGACAAGGTCGTGGCCGAGGCAAAACGGCTTGTAGGAAAGTAGACTTGATGAACATTGTGGGTCGGTACGAGTCCTACGAGTTCCGGCAAGACGGTACCAGCTTGCCTAGCATTGCCGACAGGCATCCTTGCGGGGAGAGCGCTCCACTCGTTCTAATCTACGAATTAGCTTAGCTCCCAGGACGTTCCCGTGGCAAATGTGATCTCGATCACCGGTTTTTCCGACCCGTTCAGCAGCCTGTCGCACCTGTTGGGTGCAATCGTGTTCGCTGTCTTATCGGTATTCATGCTGCGGCGTGGTCGGGGAGATCCCTGGCGAGTGGCCAGCCTGGGGTTATTTGGCCTGGGTGCCGTGACCCTGCTCACTATCAGCGGCGTGAATCATCTGATCGAGCGAGCTGGCCCGATGCATCTCGTCATGCAGCGACTCGATCATGCAGCCATCTTTGCTTTGATTGCCTGCTCGTTTACCCCCATTCACATGATTCTATTTCATGGCTGGGGTCGCTGGGGAGCTTTGTTTATAATCTGGGCCATCGCCATTTTGGGAATCACTTTGAAATCGATTTACTTCGACTCGATTTCGGCGAATTTCGGCACCGCCCTGTATATCGGCATGGGATGGATAGGACTGGGATCATGGTTCTCTATTGTGCGGCGATACGGCTTTGACTTTGCCCAGCCGATCATGTGGGGAGGGATCGCGTACACGGTAGGTGCCATACTCGATAGCCTGCATTGGCCTGTGGTGATCAATGGCGTGATCCAGTGGCACGAAGTATTTCACGTGGCCGTTCTGATGGGCCTGGCATGTCATTGGGCATTTATCTACAAAATCGCGAATTGGCCATTGGATCACGAGACACAACGCATAGCGGGCTTTGCTAAGTCAGATCTATGTCGCTAAACGGCAAGCCGTGGGGCAAAACGCGGGGAGCTGCTTGTTCTCGTTAGGCACTGCTGGATAATAAAGAGTTGTATTCCCAACTACTGTGACCCAACCTGGAAAAGTAGTCATGCCTCGATCTAGCAACTTGTTTACTCACACTGCAATTTATCGCTTCGCGCTGGCTTGTCTGACTGTCGCCACCTTGATCACAGCAATTCAAGCGGCCGATACCATTGCTTATTTGCCGAGAAATACCCTCGGCTATGTGGTGGTGAGAAACCTCGCGGAGAGCGACCAGAAACTTGCCAAGTTCACCAGTCTTTTTAATCCTGGTGTCCCATCACCACTAGCGCTGGCCAAAGCAATCACTGGTCTTGAGCAGGGTGTCGACTTCGAAGGAAATGCACTATTCGCCTATCTGGCGAATGGCAATTCTGCGGCTGTTCCCACGCCACTGGTGCTCTTGCCGGTGACGGATTACAAAGTCTTTGCTACCGCGGTGGGAGGCGATGTTACGGGAGAGATCTGTCGGATAAGAATCGCTGAAATCGAATTGCTGGTGGCTCGGTTGGGGAAACATGCCCTTGTGATGAATGTCGAGCATCGCGATTTGATGCGGCAGGTACTGTCGACCCGCCCTGAAGCTGCTGCGGATTCCTTCGCCGATTGGATTGCTGAGAATGATGTCTCGGTGGTGCTGACGCGGTTCGGTTTGGCATACATTGCCAAGTATGGTTGGTTCGTTGGTGCCCCCTCGTCCGAAGAAATATTCGTTGAAGACGACTTTGGCGAGATCGTAATTGCCGAGGAGCTCAGGCGGCGTGAGTCGTGGCCGTTAGTTGATTTTGCCCGCAGAAACTTTCGAGGAATGGGCCTTGGTCTAGCAATTGACGATGCGAGCAATGCAAGGCTGCGGTGGAAAGGTGAGCTTCTCAAACCAATCGCAATCTCTCAGCAGCCTGCCGAGAGTCCTCAGCAGCGACTCATGGGCTTTGCCGCAAAACCGTACGCCTTGGCAGGTGGCGGAGACCTTCCCACGCGTGCCAGTGAGATGCTCGCAGAGTTCATGACGAGCCTTTCTCTTCAGGACGCTCAGCAGCAAGGTCGGACAGAGTTTACTCGCCAGGATTGGGCAGAGGAGAGAAGATCGTGGGACCTGGCGTTTGGGGGCGTGCAGGAAGTATCGTTCCTGTTGGTTCCTCCCACAGAGGGCGAACCTTTGATTTCTACGTTCTTTGCTCGGCTGACCGTTGAAGATTCTGCAAAGTATCTCGCTTCGCTCACGCAATCTTATGAGGTGGCGAATGAATTGACGACTCGGTCGAAGAGTGAAATCAAGATGCTCTATGATGTTACTCCAAAAAAAATCGGTGACGTGGAGGGACTGGCAATCACTTCAGACCTCGATCGGGCGACCGGGGATCAGAACGTCGAGGCCTGGCAGGTGCTGCTCACTGCCAGCTTGGGCGCCGAGCACCAGCTTGCGATCTACTGCTCACCAGTCGACGAAAAGCATGTGTTCGTTGGCCTTCAATCAACGGATAAACTGCTTGAGTTCATTGAAGGATTTCGCGAGGCAGAAATGGGCTTGGCAAATGAAACGGCAGTGCAAAGGACGCTTACTTTGTTAGACGCAGAGGTCCCTTTTCTTCAACTCGTGAATCCACAAGGACTGGTGGAAGTAACCCGGTCGTGGATGAAGACGTTTCTGGTTCTCGGCATGATGCCCCAATTGCCTCTCTATCCTAGCGCTCCACCGATCGCGATCTCGCTTGCTAGTGATCAGCTCAGTTGGCAGGGGGAGGCAGTGTTTCCTGAGGAAACGGTGCAGGGACTAGCGACGTTTGTCACGAATTTGGAAAAGATGCTTGGTCAATGAATCAATACTTTTTTCCGCAGAGAAACTGAGAAAAATCGAATTTCTACTCCGCTGTCTCTGCGAGCTACGATCACTTTTCCAGACAAAGAGTAGTGATAGGTTGAAATTTATCGGTGGAAACATTTTATCAGGAATCAGAGTTATCTAAGTTTTGAAGCACATGGCGGTTGCCGCGAATCCAGACCGATTGGGGTTTGGCATCGGATCGCAAGAGCACTTCGTAGGGGTCGCCGTTCTCAGGGCAGGGCACAGCGATCATGTCGGCCCACTTACCTGGGGTCAGCGAGCCTGTTTCCAGAGCGAGCCCCAAGGCTTGGGCACCATGCAAGGTGCCGAGCTGTAAGATGGTTGCAGGTGGGATCGTGGGGAATCGCAATGCAATCGAGTGTAGTTCGCTGAGCAGATCCAAGTCGGGATTGGAGGCTCGGCTGTCGGTCCCCACAGCTACTCGCACACCTGCAGAGAGCATTCGTTCGAGTGGATACGGATCGTGGCCGAAATAGGCATGGGTCCGTGGACAAAATACAACCGACATCTGCTCTCGATTTTTGACGAGGAATCCAATCTCCTCGTCATTCAAATAGTTTCCATGGATCACCAAGGCACGTGGTGCTCCGGCAAGGATTCGCAGGTAGTCTAGCGGCTTGCTGCCGTGTGGAATCGCATCTGGGTCCCACATGCTGCGATCTTCGAGCAATTGCCGGAATGGTCCGCTGCCTGTGGCGAGCAACTCCAATTCCTCGCGAGACTCTGCCAGGTGCATCGCCACTGGCAGATCACGGTCACAAGCCAAAGCCACCAGTCGCTTCAGCAATTCGGGATGCACCGTGTAGGGAGCATGCGGGCTGATTCCCAACGAGCTTCGAGTATTCTCGCATCGCCCTTGTTCAAGTCGACTCTCAACATCGGCACAAATGGATGCCATCCGCCCGGCGGAGAATCCGATTACCTCTTCAAAAGCCAAAAGATTTGCGCCTTGGTAATTCGCATAAGCTGACTGACTTGCGGTTGAAATCTCTCCGATTGTGGTCACGCCGGCGTTAAGAGATTCTGCGAGACCTATCTGGATGGCCTTTGCAGGATCACGGTCACCACGCTTCCGGGTGCCGATCACTTGACGAATCCAGTCAGCGAGCGGCATCGCAGGTTTTCCCAGGGGTCGAGCCGAGTCGCTAAACTCCAGGTGCGTATGTGTGTTTACCAAACCCGGCATCAAGATCACATCGCCGAGGTCGTGCAGATCTTGAATCAAGGGACGGCGGTGACTGACTGAGACGATTCTACCGTTGTCGATGGAAACAACTCCATCTTTCAATGCGGGGCCGTCACCACACAGAACCCATCGCGCTCGCAAAGAAAACTTCGACATGGCAGTCTTGAGGCTACCCCGTTGGGCATTCAATCTTTGGTTGATCCGAGTCTTGATTCCTTAAAGAACCGAAAAATTAGCCGCAGAGCACGCCAAGACGCGGAATTATGCACAGTATAATTCCATCTTTCCTCTGCGTCTCCGCGCTCTCTGCATTTCCTAAACTTTTCTATGGTTCTAGTCCGATTCTCAAGCACCGACAAATTGTTTGTCGAGGCTTTCCTGGAGCTGCTCCTCATCTGTCCGATGATAGGGGATGCGATGGAGCCACCAGAGAATTCCGGCTGAGCCGCAGAGACAGACAAGCATCACCCAGTCCTGAAAGAAACCCTGCCCATCGGTACGCACAAGGATCTCTAACAAAGGATTTGGCAACTTCTCGGATTCGAGCTTCTCGGCCAGTTGAGCGACTAGTAGAGTGAGGCTATTGTAAATCGCGTGAAACACCATGCACGGCACGAGGCTTCCCGTCTGGACTGCCAATACGCCGATAACCAAACCGACTGCGGCGGCTGATACCTTTTGCTGCAAGATGAAATGGGCCATGCCAAAGGCGATTGCTGAGATGCTAATTGCCCACCACTTATGCCCCAGGTGTCGCAAGCCGGATAGTATGAAACCTCGGAAGGCAATTTCTTCGCAGAATGCCGGCAGCAATCCCATCAGCACCAGGGGGAGCCACCAATTGGGGGCGTCTCGCAGTGTGTCGCTCAGAGCAGATATCTGCTCTTTTACTTCGTTGCTGTAGGGATACAATCTTTCGACCCATTGGGCAAACTGCTGGCCGAGGGGGAACATGAGCGCAGCCAAGAGGGCCGCCGCGAGGACGTGCGAGATTCTCGGCCAATGATCAAGGAGCAAGGTACGGGCAGGTCGCCTGGTGAACAAGAGCGTCATGAGTGCTACCGGGAGGGCAATGCAGACGACCTGGCTGATGAACAGAAGTTGCGCCAGAGAGTGGAAATTGCTTCCCGCACCCTCTTGGGCAGATAGAGAAAGATTCACGAAGAACTGTACGATTGATACGACGACAATACACAAGATAGCTTGCGCGAGGGTGGGCGTATCTGCGCGATCTCGAAACAGATGGGTAAGCCACTTTCCCAAATCTAACCGCTCGCTTTCACGGAATAACACTGACTCACGGTTGAATTGGTCTTCCGCCCAGCGGATCGCCAACAGACAACAAGCCAAGGTAACCCCTACCACGGGAAGTAGGTACGGAAGCGTTTGCCAGTATTGGCCTTCAATCACGGAGCGCAGCAAAAGGACAACGCCGGTCACCGGGATGAGACTGTTGCCGAGCGTCAATTCCACTCCCGGCGAGAGGGGCAGCATCATGAGTGGCATGATCACCAATAACAAGGGCATCAGATAATATTGGCCTTCCTTGGTGCTGCGCGCAAACGCGGCACACGCCAGGCACATGGCGCTAAAAAAAGCGGCGATGGGTAGCAGCGCCACCACGAGCCAGACTAAGGAAGTCAATGGGGGCAGCGTCAAGCCAGTTGCACCCGGAAGGGATATGATTTCGCGAAACTGGGCCATGATGAACTTCGCTGTCACACCCAGGCTAAGCAAGTTCAGCAGCGCGGTAATCACGCTGAAAGTCATGATCGTCAGCAATTTGCCCCACACGATTTCGCGCCGCTCGGCAGGACTGACGAGTAAAGTCTCCAAGGTTCCACGTTCTTTTTCTCCAGCACACAAGTCAATGGCCGGATAGAACGCTCCGGTCAGCGCCCAAATGAACAGCACAAAAGGCAAAACCTTCGACCACACGGCTGCCTGTCTTTGCTGTACTTGAGACACGTCATTTTGCTTAATCACAAAGGGATTCGTAACGCTGACTGGGACATTGCCCTCACGTAGGTTGGAGCGGGTAACTTCAGCCCGCCAACTTCGCAGCACATCATCCACTCGCAACTGGGCGATTCGCGATTTCTCATTCGCCGAAATAAAGATAATCTCCGGCTCGAGCAGGTCCTCAGGAAAAATCACTGGTTCTGCCTGAGTGCGGTTCAAGAGTGATGCCCGTACTGCTGCGAGTTGTTCCTTGAATCCCTTTGGAAAGCGGAGCACTACTTGCACTTCCCCTTGGCCGATGGCTTCGCGAGCCGCTTCGTTTAAGGCGTCGCCAGCAGGAACCTGGTCTGGCCAAAGCGATTCTGCTCGCACCATTTCCAAGGCATTCTGTTCGGCGGGAGTACTGAACCAGTTCGACGCGAAGTGATCCCCATCAAACAACGGCGGGAGCCAGTCGCTATCGGAGAGTTGCTCTTCTCCCAGCACAAGCACCTTGGACGCATTGTTTCGCATGAATTGGGAGAGCTGAAAGAAACTCATCCCCAAAAGCGGGTAAAGCAGAAGTGGCAACACGGCGATCAAGAACAACGTCCGCCGATCGCGGAGTTGATCCCGCATCTCGCGGGCGTAGACCAATTTGACGTTACGCAGATTCATGCACCCTACTCAGTTCACCACGGGTTCGGTTTCATGATCTTGAATCAGAGAAAAGAAGACATCTTCCAAATCGGCGCCTTGATGCTCGGCAAGTAATTCCGCCACACTTCCTTCAGCCAGAATTTTGCCGCGGTGCATGATGGCCACTCGGTCGCATAGGCGCTCCGCTTCGCGCATGATATGTGTTGAGAACACGATGCATTTTCCCTGTTCGCGGAGTTCAGCCACCGTATCCAACAGGGCCCGAGCAACGAACACATCGAGACCGCTGGTAGCCTCGTCGAAGATAAGCACAGGGGGATCATGGACGATCGCGCGGGCAATCGATACCTTCTGCTTCATACCCGTGGACATCTTCGCACCCAATAGGTCACGAATTCCCTGCATCTGAAGCCGTTCAAACAGGCTTTCCATGCGGCTGTGAAGATAATCTTCCTCCATGCCGTAGAGTCGTCCGAAGTATTCCACCATCTCCCACGCGGTCATGCGATCATAGACTGCGGTGTTGGCGGACATAAATCCGATATGGTGCCGAACCAGTGAGGGTTGCGTTACACAATCGAACCCATTGACGTTTGCTGAGCCACTCGTGGGTTGCAGGACGGTACTGAGGATGCGGAGGGCGGTGGTCTTGCCCGCGCCATTGGGACCTAGCAGCCCAAACACTTCACCAGCCGACGCCGAGAAGCTGAGGTCATCCAAGGCAACGAATTCCCCGCGCCGCAGGTCTGAATACACCTTCGTCAGGGAGCGGGCTTCGACAACAACGCTCTCTTGTGACATTTTCGTGATCCAGGTGCAATTGCGGATTGAAGGCCGAGGAGCGGAGAAAAGGAGCCGAGTATCCCCCCACAGGGCCTCCTTCAAGGATACCAGCAGGGCTGGCTTTTGCGAAGCAAGTTCTCTGCCAGACTCAATTTACGATGGGTAACGTGTGCGGATTTTGGCGACTTTGCGGAACAAGGGAGGTTACTTCGCCGTCGACAAGAGCGTAGAAGACATTTCGCTGGCGGGGATAGTAACCCAGTTCGCTGATAGCTCTGCGGATTTGCTCCAGGCTCAGGTGGTGAACCGTTCCCGCCTCAGCCACCACGTTTTCCTCGATCATCAAGCTTCCCATGTCGTTCGCACCGTAGAGCAGTGCCATTTGTCCGATTTTCAGTCCTTGTGTCACCCAGCTCGATTGCAGATTAGCGAAGTTGTCCAAATAGAGTCGGGCCACAGCGTTCGTCTTCAAGTATTCAAACGAACCGGTGGGAGGAATGTCAGACATGTCGGTGTGATCGGGCTGAAACGTCCAACAGATAAAGGCAGTAAAGCCACCCGTTTCGTCTTGCAGTTGTCGCAAGCGTTCGAGATGTTCGATGCGCTCGGCCAAGGTTTCGACGTGGCCAAACATCATGGTGGCGGTGCTGCGACCACCCAGTTCATGCCAGACGCGATTCACGTCGAGCCAATCGTCGGTGAGCACCTTTCCCCGGGTGATCGCATGGCGGACGCGATCGACCAGGATCTCGGCTCCCCCTCCCGGCAGACTTCCCAGCCCTGCTGCCTGCAATCGGCTGAGTACTTCTTGCAACGAAAGCTTCGAGATCTTGGTGAAGTGGTAAATCTCTGGAGGGCTGAAGCCATGGACATTCACTTGGGGAAAGTGGGATTTGATGTCTCGCAACAGTTCTTCGTACCATTCAAGTTTGAAGTCGGGATGGAGGCCACCTTGCAACAAAATCTGATCGCCACCAATCTCGACCGTTTCTTGAATTTTGGCCAGCAATTCCTCGCGTTCAAGAACATAGCCTTCGCCAGATTTCGGTGTGCGATAGAAAGCGCAGAAATCGCACACTGCGGTACAGATGTTGGTGTAGTTGATGTTGCGATCGATGTTGTAGGTGCGATAAGCTTCCGGATGCAAGCGACGCGTGACCTCGTCCGCTGCGCGGCCGATAGCAGCCAATTCATGGGACTCAAGTAGTCGCAGGCCTTCGTTGGGTGCCAATCGCTCACCAGCTACGGCTTTGTCAAGAAGATACTGTGTAGAAACTTCGGCAATCATTTCGCTCAACCCACATGTACGGAATCCATGGAATCAGGCACGAGTCTACATGCTAATGCCCGTTGAAAGAATAAGTCTAAACCACGCTTCTCGCGGTTCCCCATTGTAAAGTGCAAGTTTTGTGAGAGGTACTCAAAAACCAATTCATAGGAGAGCTTCATTGGAATTGATTGCTGGCGGGAAATGGAAGCGAGGTTGCGGCATCCCTCATCACGGGCAGCGGTCAAAGCTTCAGAAGCAGCAGAAGTGTCAACCCCCGGACGGGCAACCCACATGGCAAACACAAACGGCAATTCTGACCAGCGGCACCAGCGGTCACCGAGATCCCAGATCTCGACGAAATCGCTCGTTTCACTGCGAATCGCCCGATCGCCGATAATCAAAACGGCGTCCGAAGAAACATCACGGGCTTCCGCACCAAGCGGCAGGCTGGCAAGTTGCGGGTGAGCGCCGTGCAATTCATGGAGGAGAATCTGTGCCAGTACCGCGCTGGTCCTCGAACCCTCGTCCAATGCCAAGGTTTGAACTTTCGCAGGAGGAACCCGAAAAAGCAGCTTAACGCTTAACACGGGGCCCCGACAAGCGATGCACGCGTCCGACACCACGGACCAGTCGGGATGGGCCAACAATTCCACCGAGGGAATGAGGGCGATGTCCAACTTCTCGGCGACCAACGCATCAGCCAACCGACTTGGGTAATCCAACACGATTTCCGCTTCGGGCAGCCTTTCAGTAAGACGATAGACAAGCGGCTTCGTATTCAGGTAGCTGACAGCCCCAACTCTCAAACGGTTTTTTGTGAGAGATTTGTCTATTCTCATTGCCGCAATATCACTAGATCTTCTCTGGATAAAACCAAGATTATAGAGGGCCTTTGGAGGGCCGCCTAGGCTGGTCGTCGCGGGGTAATTTGCGTTTTCTCTTGAGAAAACCGTAGAGCGATCGACGCGATTAACTCGTTGGCTGATCGTTACTGGCTGGTGGCAAGAGAAACTCCGGAAACTTACGCCTTCCCACTCGCTTTACTCTGATGAGCGCCTCGTAACTTGCGCCTCCCTCTCAATAAATCCGCCGCCGCTTGGCCTCTTGCATCCGCTCCAGCGCCTTGCGTTGCTGCTGCTTTTCCTGTCGGGCCTTCTCGTCCCCTATGCCATGCTGCTGTTTGCGCCAGTCTGCCGCCAACTGCGGCCCAAAACGCACGGCGACCAGCACCAGGAGCACAACTACGTTCGCCGCAAACCACACCGTGCGAGGCCAGTTACGGGGATCGAGCGCGGCGAGCACCTCCCGACCCACGGAAGGAAAGAGCTGCAGCAGCAACGCCAACACGGCCAACCCCAGCAGCGTCTCCAATCAGGAAAAACCCTCGACGTGCTGGATTTCCTTCCGACATGGTGTGAAATTACCTCCGAATTACCCGCGCGCTCGATAGCTCGCGACCCTCCCCAGGGAGGGTCGGGCGCCGTCGCCCGGGGAGGGGGCTCAATGAGGGCACTCAATGCGCCTGCCCATCCAACCGGTTGGCCTGATACCGATGCACGTCGCGGTCGATGTCGTAGCTCACCGGGCGAACCGAGCCATCGCAGAAGGCCATGTTGAGCGATGTCGGATGCGGGCTACCGAAGGCATAGACGTTCGACGCATCATCGCCTGTGCCATCCCGGCTGGGTTGGTAACTTGCTTCCGGCCACGCGGCATCGGGGTTCCAGGCCACGCGGTGGTTGTCCCACTCGTAGCCCGCCCAGGCCGATTGGTTGTCGCCCATCATGTCGATCCCATCGGAAACACTAGGATCGTCGTAGAGGTCGGCTGCCATGTATTTTTCACCATAAAGATACGTGCGGCTCAGACCGTCTTCCACCTGGGCGTCTCGCACCTCGCTGCGGTAATAGGAAATGCCCGTCTGGTAGAACGTCTGGTCGGGATTCTCGGTATCCGTCCAGGCGGGCACGCTGTTTTTCAGCGCCTCGTAGTTGGCCGGGATCCACATCGAGGGCTCATGGTCGAAGGAAACACCCGCATGGAAGCGGGAGTCGCCGCTGTTGGCCGCGTAGTCGATCTTCGTCACGCCCGGCAGCACCAACACCCCCTGGGCCACGCGCAGGTTCCACCTTCCATTGCCGCTCCGCTTGAAGGGGTAGGCTTGCGCAATACGACGGCTGGGGCAATAAAAGATCGTCGGCGCGCTCTGGTAGAGTCGCGCGAGGCCCTCGCCCAGCGGAAAATCTTCCACTCGATCCGCCGTAGTCTGCAGGTTCGCCTGTTCCATAAATCCCAGGAGTCCAAACGGCCAGCCCCCCGGCTGCGTCTTGCCGTAGCCCCGCTGCGGGTCAGCCACAAACCCCGCCGACCAGCCACCCGTCGGGAAGAATTTATGTGTGTCCAGATGCGACTGCGTGGCGATGGCCAGTTGTCGCAGGTGGTTGGCGCACTGGGTCCGCCGGGCCGCCGCGCGCGAGGCCTGAATCGCCGGCAGCAAGAGTTGCATCAACAAACTGATGATCGCCAACACGATCAAGAGTTCCACCAGGGTAAAGGCGGTGCTTGGTGCGTGGTGGCTGGTTAATGGCGAGTTCATGGCTTCTTCACTCTGTCCCCCGTTCCCTGTCCCCCGTCCCCTCTTTATCTTCCTCTTCCATCGCCGGTAAATGCAAGACCTCCCCCGCGATCAGTTGCCGGGTATCGAGCTTTACTTTCTCCGAGAGCTTGTGCCGATTGGCCTCGTAGATTCGCATCCATTCATCCCGGTTGCCATACACGTTCTGGGCAATAAAATGCAGCGAATCGCCGGGCATGATGATGTAGTCGGCCGGCAGCGACTCGGGGAAGACCGACTTGGGGAGCGACATGTTCAGCTTTTCCTTTGCCGGAATCTGGAGCGTCTCGCCGGGCACCAGATCGAACCCGGGCCGCTGGCCCAGGTGCGGATTGGCATTCAAGAGCCCGAACCAGAGTTCCATGTCGCCGTAAGCCCGCAGCGCCAGATTGCTGAGATTATCCTCCGCATCGACGACCGTGTACGGCCCGGGAGAAATAGGGCCCTTCGCCCCGGGTCCCGACGATCCACAACCCAGACAGGCAACAACTGCTACGGCGCTCAGCAAAATCACGGAACACGTTTTCATGGTCATAACTGCTTCTTGAACAAACACTCGTAGGCCGGAACGAGTCTTGCGAGTTCCGGCATTTAATGGGCAATCAATGCACGCCGCCGGAACTCGTGGAACTCGTTCCGGCCTACTTCTCATTTCGGCCTACTTCTCCAAATTGGTTTTCGCCGCGGCCAACTCTGCCGGATGGCTCCACTCGCCATCGATGAGCACTTCGGTTACGCCGACGAGGGAATTATTGTGAATCAACTGCGCCGGGTATTCATCCAGGCGGATGCAACCTTGCGAAGCGGGATAGTCGAGCACCTTGGGATGCGAATGAAACGAAATCGCCCGTTTTCCATCGATAACCGTGAGGAACTTACATTCAGGGAAACTCTGAAAGGAATCGCTGAACCCCTCGACCTTTCTGAGACCTTTGGGTGTACATTGCGACCCCGCGCAGTTGCTTTCGACCGGATCGTTGCAATCATTGAACCCCAAGCCCGCTCCAGGGCAGGAGCGAAACGGGCCCGTCTTTTGCGGTTCGGCTTCCGGGCCCGTCCAAGTGAGCGTCACGTAGTGATGGGGACTGGTAAGATCGAGATGAATGCGGCTGATGTAGGTCTCGGGGAAGTCAGGATTGCGGAGGGCGTATCTCTGGTGTTCCTCTAAAATTGGTGCGATCCATGCCGACCAAGCTTGTGGTCCGAGGGTATGCAAGATGAGAGCGACGATAGAAATGGCCAGGAGCATTTCCAGCCATGCTGAACCAAGTGTTTTTCGAAGTTTTTCACAAATCATCGTTGCGTTTTCTTACAAGTATCGATTGCTCATCAGGTCGTACTGCTATGACTGCCATTCCATGAACCTTGAACGATATAGTTTTAAGCCCTTCCACGTCTGCATACATTCTTATTCTTGTTTCGAAAGGACCAGGCTCCATCGGAACATTAAGCACGCCTTCTATTACACCGCTCGCGTTCGGCTCTACAAGGGATGGGTATTCATTGAGCTTCGTCCCACAACAGGCCTCCTTCCCAACAACAGTAAACTTGGATGCAGTACGGTTCTTGATGAAAGTAGCAAAAGAAGCTTGCTCGCCACAACTCACGAGACCCACTTCAACATCGTCAATTGCGATGCCATTTGTGGAATAGTTCGAGGAGAGATCAGCAAAAAGTATTGTGCTGATGGTCACTAAGCCAGCAGCAGCTACGATCAGCCCTAAAGCCTTTTTCTTCATGTGATCCTCTCAGTATCGAAAAACCCATCATTGTCCATGACAACTATTTCATACCTATTGAGTGCTCAAATTCCCTGCCTTTCGACGGCGAAGAATAACCAAAAAAAGAAGGATACATACAATCGCCAGCAGAATCCCTGTCGTAAGCCAAGATCGGCGGAACTCTGGCGGCTCGGGAAGGCCATAGGCAGAAAAATAGCACTCATCCTCGGTCAAGTCGGTGTCTACGAGAGGAGTAAACTTTTCGCTTGTGGTCCACAGAATACCATCACTAAAAGCGTTCGTGCTCTCAATTTGTATGGGATGAGAAACCTCCGGTTCCGAACTTGGCGTAATGATCATGTCAAGTCGCGAATCAGGGTTGCCTTCGTTGTTGTCAAACTTGTCATGGTACTCGACAACACACCAGCTACGACTGGGATCAAGTACCACCACTCCTTCTAGCATGTGCGGGGACGTAGAAACCACTTTGCCATTTTTCAGAATCCCAAGACTGAGTGTTACCCGTACTAATTTATCACTATCTTTCCTGGTGAACTCCTCTGCATCCTCCACTACGTAATTCGCATGGCCTTCCACTTCACTGAAATAAGGGAATCCCACAATAGATCTATCAATAACTGTGTTGCCGAGTCGTAAAGCAGGCATCGTTTCGTAGTCTAACTCCAATTTACTTTTCTCTGATGCTTGGTCATCACCCAAAGGCTCATAATAATCCAGCTTTGCGGGGAAATCTGCCGTGAGAATACCGAGGTATTTGGTGTTAAGTAATTCTATACCCTCGGTTGTTTCTTCCACCATCTCTAAAGTCTGTGTTGGCTTATCGTGGGGGTAAGCAGGCTTTTTCTTTACCAGTTTTCGTCTGATTTTCAAGAGAGAGTTTATACGAGCAATGGATTTTTTCCCGCTTTCCTCTGAAACTACTACAGGTTTAGGGAGATCGCTGATAGATACCCTATCTACTCGCTCGCTTTGTATCTCAAATTCCTTTCCGCTATAGGATTGGCGCATCACATTCCAAGCTTGCGGTGCTTCAGTACGAAATCGATCCAACGTAGCTTCATCAGCTTCGCTGAGATTAACTAACACATTTAGAAAGGCAAGCCATAAGCATTGCCGGTGAAACATTTCAATCAACGCAATATTCCAATTACGACATTGGTTCGAAAGCTTTCAGACCAAGGATTGTTTATCGATCTATAACTGCTTTATTTTCCAAGCACCTTCAGAAAATAAGCGTGAAATACACAAGTCTTTATACACCAACTGAATGAAGCAGGAAGACAGCTACCGCAGACGCGAAGAGAAAAGAACCAACCATGCCAAATGGATGCTAGCCCATGTTTAACAACTGTCGTCGTAAGTCCTTACCCTGTAAGGGTCTGAATTTGGATTAGTCACTACATTCTGGTTTCTTGGCCCGGCGGCGGGGTAGGTGGACGCAAGTCCGTCAAGTGGAGCGCCTTGAGGACCTGGCGGGCCCGGGCGTTGCCTGGCGTGACGCCGGAACGTGGTTCGCCGTCCACTTGAAACTGGACGTAGCGAACGGTCTGGAGCGCCTCGATGGCGGATTGAGCGGAGAGATTCACCTGGGAGTCTTTGAGAGTTCGTTCCAACATCCGCTCCATCAAGAACGTTAAGGCGGCAACAAAGATGTGTGCTTGCACACGTCGATCCGCATGATGCCAAATGGGACGCATTCCCAGTGGGTCCTTGAGGGAATGGAAGCCACGCTCCACTTCACTCAACTCTTTGTAGTGGGCGACAGCGTCTTGTGGCGTCAGGTCCACCTGATCGGTTTGGATCAGATACTTGCCTTCGTATTTTTTCTCGCGAGGTAAATTGACGGGGTGCTCGCTGATCTCTAATTTGCCGTCGGTGAGTTCCCAGGCATAGTAGCGATAGCCATGATGTTTTTGTAAGGCCCGCTCGACGGCAGCGCCAATCTTGGCGGGTTGTTTCAATTGTCCCTTCTCGACGCGGGTCTGAACTCTTTGCAGTGCTTCACGCGCGCGATTCATCGTCTTGGTGCGTTGGCGTTCTTCGTAGGCCCGTCGTTCGTCACTATCGACGACGAATACCCGGACCCCCTCACGGTCGCATTGTACTTCTTGGACGCGGGTCCGGGGTGGCTCTTTCTTCTCTCGCGCGGTGATCCCTACCACGCACTCGATCCACTTGGACTCGTCAAGGCGATCGATGAGCGTTTCTGCTTCGGGGTTCTGGCGTCGCGTCATGCCCAATAAAAAACCAGCACTTTCCTCCGCAGAAAATAATTGGAGATTCTCCTTGGTAACCATGCCCCGATCTCCGACGAAAACAATACGCACCAGCCCAAAACGTTTTTTCAAATCGGCGATGACTTCTGGGACGGTGGTTGAGTCACGCGTGTTGCCTGCCCAGATGTGGTGCGCGATCGGCCAACCAGCGATCATCACCACTCCCACTACGATCTGTACGTTACGCGGTTTGCCATCACGGCTATAGCCGTGCTTGGCCAGTGTAGGTCCACGACCTTCAAAGTAAGTACTCGTGATGTCATAGAAAACCAGTTCGGCTTGGAAATCGAACAAGGTTCGCAGACGCTCGAACAGGGCCACTTCGATGGCCTCTTTGTTCACCAGCAGATGGTCGAGCGTGCGATACCACCGCTGCAATTGAGCCAGGTCGACTTGCACCCGCTGCTGCTGTTTCCAATGCGCCACATAGCGACGACCGGCCCGATCACAGGCATAGTCCGTCTCCAGCCAATGCGCCAAGGCATGTTCACTCGCAGGACGGGTGAGCCGATTGGTGATCAGCACCAGCACCCGACTCACCCAATCGTCAGCCGGGTCTTCTTCCGGACGCAAGCGGGGCCACCGTCGTCCGGCATCCAAAAGTTTCCAAAGACCCAGTTGCTCAAAAAAATGGCGGACGACTAACGAGGGTCCCCAGGTGCTCGCATCCAGCGGCTCGATGACTCCCTGCTCCGTGAGGAGTGAGGCAACATCGCCCTCTCCTTGAAGAAACCGATTGAGCATCGGCAACACCGCTTCCAAGGTATCGCGCCGCCCCAAGTTGGCGACCACCTTTTGTTTCACCTTGCCCTGCTCACGCACCGAACTAACGATGCGGATGTATTCATGCACGGTGCCATTGGACGACGGAATCTTGATCGCGCGAATGAACATGATGGTTAGCATTACCATCACAATTCACCAACACAACTGCAAAACCGTTGATACTTGACAGAAAACTAAATCTTTCTGGCAATTATTAGCACTACGCATTTTTGAGAATCAGACCACCCGCGCGTTGGTACCTAAGGACTTACGACGACAAATCGACAAGATTTGACCGGCACATGTCAAACATGGGCTAGTTTTCAGATACAATCTTTTAAGTGGAAGTGTCTTGGCTCACAGTTCAAGTGGCTAACACTTGCATATTTTAATAGTCTCTCCGGTTAAGGGCGATATAAACGATTTCCAACTGCAATGTTTTCCCGCCGGGCAACCACTTCCAGTATTACACCCATTAAGCGGACCAACTTCACACGACGGCCCGCCGGCACTGGCATATGGCGAGTTTATCATTGACATTCCAACAACTATAGCAAAAAAGAAAGTTTTTCGAGACATGACAATAACCTCCGTTAAATGACGTCGTGAAGAAGCATACCAGATAGAGATATTTGAGCTTGATGGCGATGACGCTCGATGGACGTGTTGCGAAAAGAAACTGCAACAAATAAGAAAGACTGCACCATCGGTCACACTCCTGCCGAGCTTGGCTTATAAGAGATATCGCTGCGCGACCGATCAGCCAAACAACTGATCAGCCAAACAACTGATCAGCCATTTGATGTAACTTATCCGCTGCGGAAACGGATGGCAAGCAAATTCTGAAATAAGTGGTAATAGTCGTAAGTCGTTGGTGGTTTGGGGTGGGCAAATGGGGCTGGGGGCCGAGTACTCTAGGCGAAAGGGGCTTGAGGAGGGGAATGAGAAAATCGCGATGGTCTAAGGCAGAAATGTCTTCAAACCTCAAGCTTGCGAAATGCCCGGAGGCCATAACTCAGAGGCACGATCGTCACTACGGCGGCCAGCATTACGACTCCGACTAAACCCAGGGTGAGCCAGAGTTGTAAGTTAGCAGGAGGAACCATTTGCGTCTGCAATCTGCTTTCGCTTGCCATGAAGTAGAAATGACAGGGCAGCGCGGTTAGCAGGACCGTGAGCAAAATAAAAATTGCGCTCAGAACGAGGTTCAGCGTACCCCCAAAGCCGGCAGCAATTTTTGAGGGTGACTGCTCCCGGAAATCGGGCATCGTCGCTCCCAAACCAACGGCCATTCCTGAGAGTCCAATACAGAGCAGGAGACAGATGAATTGGTGGATGGCAATGACTTGTATCGAGACCCTGAGCATGACGTCACTGGCTAGTACCAATCCTGCACAAGGCAACCAGGAACCACACGCCGCAAAGAGGAACTTTCCCCAGAGAATGGAGTCTCTTTCAATAGGGAGTCGTCCCAAAATCCAGAAACGTCGACCTTCGAGGCTGATCAGCGGGTAGATAAACCTGGTGGTAAACGTCGAAAGTATGAGGCCTACGACGGCCAGATTGAGAAAGCTGACGATATTGACCCATGCCAACACACTGATATCCTGCCGATGCTGGCGAAAACGGTCGATATTGGCGAAGTACAACATCAACAAACCGAAAAAGATGATGAACTGCGACCATTGGACCGGATCACGTCGAAACAGCCGGATGTCTTTGACAATGAGCAGTTGGGTCTCTCGCGGCAAGAACCAGAGCAGCTTTTCCGCCAGTCGGTCGATCCAAGCCATGTGGACATGCGTTTCTCTTGCTTGACGGGTATTCAATCCATAGTAACTCGGTCGATAAACCGTTCCACCGACCCAGAGCAGGACGACATGAAGAAAGAGGGCGTTCGACAGGAGAACTATGAGATACTTGCCGCTTTGAAACCAAGGGAGATCTCCTGGGTCTCCTGTCTGTTCCCGGGCAGCTTCCAACAGCCCATTGCTCAACCAGGTACTCGGCAACCACTCTCCCCGGGTAAACTCAAAGCGACGGAATGTCTGCTTGAACCAGGCGGCTCCCAGCAAATCCGCATCATTGATGTCGAGGGTCTGCCAAATGGAGCTATAGGCGACAGCAACGACCAATAAGGCAATGATCCCCACAACGATTCTGCGCAGATGGGGCACGCGACTTATCAAGAGCAGGCAAGTAATTGCTCCTAACACGCAAGGTATGTAGGCGAAGGAGATCATCAACCAAGGCAAATAGACATAATAATACCAGGGGGCAGTGACCACGACGCCATAGGCAATCATCATGGGGCTAGCCAACAGGAAAAACCCCCAACTGCTAAAAAAAAGTGCTTCTTGGAAGCGATACAACACGAGACGCGAATCTCTGACGGGCATGGTCAGCAAGTGATCCGTTTCTTGCGAAGCGTACAGCCCTCCGTAGAGGATGATGCCCGACGAGAAAATAAGCATGATCTGAAGCGACATAAAGAACAATGTGAAAACGAAATGCACTGTTTGTGCATGATACGTTGCTCCAGGGAGTCCCACCTGGCCAACGACAAAGTCGAAGCCAAGATAGAACAACACAAAGAGGCCAACCCAGAAAAAAATGCTCAGAGAGATGACCAAACTGGTCCGCATCCGTGCATTAGCGAACAGGTGGCGCAATTGGCTGCGACTTTCTCGCAGGCGGAGTTTCCAGAACAATTGTCCTTCCCGCTCGTGCGTAGGCAATCGTTCAATCTGATCAAGATAATCAGAAGCAGACGACTCGGATTCTAAGTTAGCAGACATAGCAGTACCATCCAACACAACGATCAGTGCTCGATCGCTTGGCTTGATGAAATCTTGATAATATCTCCATTGACATTGCCCTCTGTAACCGACTCGTTCGTTAGCGCCAAGTAGAGCGACTCCAGCGTACCAAGGACTCCTGGTACTTTCTCGCGTAATTGGGCGACGGTGCCTTCGAAGACAAGTTTGCTGGCGTTCATGACGGCAACCCTGTCAGCTATCTCTTCGGCCATCCCCAAAGTGTGGGTGGACATCAAGACGGTTTTTCCACTATCGGCATAAGCTCGCAGAAAATCTTTGACAAGGCGAATGCACTGGGGGTCGAGGCCAACCATCGGTTCGTCGACTACCAACACCTCTGGTTGATGAATCAAGGCCGCGGCAAAAACGGTTCGTTGCCTCATGCCGTGGGAATAACTTTCGGTTAGTCGATCTTGAAACGCGCCCAACTGAAATCGTTCGACTTCCCTTTGCACGGCACTCCTCGCTTCGGTTGCGGTCAAACCGTAGAGTTCGGCAACAAATTCCAAGAATTCGCGTGCGGATAACTTTTCGTAGAGGAAGGGCTGATCGGGAACATAGCCCACCAGACGGCTTGCCTCGCGCAGGTTCTCGCTCACCACAAAAGGGCCGACCTTCACTTGTCCTGAACTGGGCTGAAGCAGGCCTACCAACATTTTGATCGAGGTTGTTTTGCCCGCGCCATTATGGCCCAGCAGTGCGACGAGCTCCCCTTTGCCAACAGACAGATTAAGCTTCTCTACGGCTGTTCGATTGCCAAATGTGCGCGTGGCATCTTCAAAATGTATCATAGATCGTGATCATGCATGCACACTGGCAGCTATCGGGAAGACTAAACACTTCGCAAATGTACTAATTGACAACCCTCGTCAACTAGAAGATAGCAGAAAAACACTCTATGATCGATCCAATCCAGGCTTGGATTCTGGTCCGCGTTCTCGCCAATCGATCAAATCCTCAAAGAACTCATGACCAACTGCCTCTGCTTCTTCTTGCGAGAGCCGGGTAAATCGAAGTCGTGAGCTACCCATGAACACGTCTCGCCTGAGGATCGTCCCGCCTGGTTCGACCCAGGAAATTGCCTGTAAGCGTGCTTTGTCGGAAATGCCAGAACCAAGTATCCCCTGATATTCCACGCGAAATACACGTCTGGGTTCCCCTGCAAAGAAAAGAATTTCCTCTGCAACCACTTCGACCTTCACTAGTTCTATAGGATCACCTGATGCCCGAAAAGGACTGTAGACTTCTTCTTGCCAATGTCGTCCCATATACATGTAGGGAAGCTCTGAACCAGGAAACAAGGCCTCATTGAGCGACTTGGAATCTGGCAAGTAGACCGGCACCTCGTGAGGCAAACTCCCCGTGCTGACATTCAGTTTGAGATAGGAATCCTTTACCCTCCCTGAAATCTTCAGAACGGAAGGCATCTCGTTGAGGGATACCTTACTGAGAAAAGACGAAAAATTCCCCAAGGAATCGACTTCAATCCGGGAGATGACATCAATCGACATCTTGCCCAAACTGGGGACCGCCATCCTCATCCAAGTAGGAGCCAAGTCAGAGATTGGCATTTCCTCGAGCGAAATACGATTGTGAAGTTCGACAGTCCCGCCTACTCCGGCCACTCGAATGCTGGCAGCTCTGCCAACTGGCTTGCCTGCCCATTCCACTTCCCAGGCTATTGGCTGATTCGTTTCGAAATTCTCTATGGCAGGAGGTTGACTCTCCCCCATGCCAGGCAAGACCCGCTCGGCCACGAGCCATGCCATGCTGCACAGCCACAAAGTGACCACTGCTAGGACGAACATACGATTCGCCATGGGTTCGCTCCCTGGTCTAGGATATAAAACACCGAAACTACACTAAGACGCATTCGAACTTACAAAGCTAAATCCGGTTGTCCCAACGTAGGGTTCTCACCTATCTTAGCCAAGAAGTCGAAAAAAAGCGACTGATTGTTCGATCTTCCAGCCTCGAATCCAGATTTCTTGCAAGTGTAGCTAGTACTTTTAGACAGGCATTTAGTTCGAGATTCCTGGCTAAAGGGCAATTTTCTCGCTACTTTTCGCGAACGCTGCTTCAAGAAAATCCTCGAGCGTATAAATGACCCTCAAATGATACGGAGAAGTTTTCTTCTGTTCACTGGTTGGTTTTTCGCTAGAATTCTGCCGAGATGCTTCAACCATTGTAACGATCTCAGCCTCCGACCCCGTGGAAATGGCTCTCTGGAGTGCCTGTCGCCCCTTTTGCTCGAGTGACAGTGCCTCGAGCTTGACGTATCCCCCTAGCTTTTCGGCAGCCGATCTCAGCACTTGATTTCCTTGCTCACGATAAAAAAAGCGGGAAAGGGGTGCTGTATCTTTCAGGGTTCGATTCAATAGTCCTCGGTGAGTGGCCGGAGATTTGCCGAGACTTTTTCGCAAATAATGCTGCAGTTCTTCGATTTGGGACTCTGTAATCAGGTCGCCCGGCTGATATCCATTGTTGGATTCCAGATACAGTCTTGCTGTCTCTGAAACTACCTTTTGCTGCTGGCTACTTGAATCTTGCTCGGCAATGGCGATTTTCGCTATGAAAAACACGGAAAACAAGAGAGTTAAGTGGAATCCGAGCTTTATCACAGCACACCATAAGAAATGCAAAGATTTGAATGCGAAAAGTGGGAGGTCCAACCTGACATCCACCCCTGGAGGTCTAAGGGGGTGAGTTCCCATGGAAATCCTACCTTAAGAAGATAACCTTAAAGAAAAAAATGTAACTTGTTTCACAGAAACAACTTAGGAATATTCTGAAGAGCAATTACGTCGTTGCTCTACCCCTAATGGGTGGGCTACTATTGCAGACCGACCTGGAATGATTATGTTGGTGAAAGAGGAATTTGGAACCGATTCTACTTTTACTCGCCAAACAGGAGGTTAACCATGCCGAGTGGTGCATATTTCATTCGCAGTTGTCCAACTTGTGGCAGGTCGTTGGAAATCCGGGTTGAGTATTTTGGCAAGCGTGTGTCATGCAGACATTGTTCTGCGGAGTTCGACACGGTCGATGGACCAGTTGATGTGCCAGGAGCCAGTGATTCGTCGCTTAGCTTGTTGGCACGTGCTGAGGAGTTAATTGAATCTGTGAAGATTGGTTCAGTCGCCTGAGTATTTGCTCTCTTGTCACGTAGAGTTCGTTAGCGTTGCTAAGGCTGAAAAGAACTCAGGGTAAGTCTTGGCTGTGCAGCCTGGATCTCGAATCACGATTCCCGGGGATTTGATTCCGGCAATGGCGAAACTCATAGCCATGCGGTGGTCGTTGTACGTGTCAACCGTGGCTGGCGGCATCTTTCCTGGGGTGATCTCAAGGCCATCAGCAGATTCCTGTACCTCTGCCCCCAACTTTCTCAGCTCTGTAGCCAAGGCCGTAATGCGGTCGGTTTCTTTGTGGCGGACATGGGCAACGTTTCGGATCCTTGTCGGGCCTTCTGCAAAGAGGGCCACGACCGCCAAGGTTTGGACGGTATCGCTAATGGCGTTCATGTCAACGTCGATGCCGACGAGCGGACCGCCCAATACCGTAATTGAATCTGCTTGATATTGTACCTGACATCCCATCTGTCGAAGGCAGTCGACAAAGCCGATATCACCTTGCAAACTTTCTGAATTCAATCCGCGCACTGTCACCTTGCCGCCGGTAATCGCGGCCACGGCCCAGAAGTAGCTGGCCGCGGAAGCATCCGGTTCGATGGCGTATCGGCAAGATTGATAGTGACATGGACTCGGAATCTGAATCTTGGAATAGTCCGAGCTAGCCTGCCCCGAGACCCCAAAGGATTCCATGACTCGGAGCGTCATTGCCACATAGGGGACTGATACTAAGGTGCCTTCCACGCGCAAGGTGACCTCTTGCTCTGCACAAGGCGCAGCCATCAAGAGCCCGCTGAGGAATTGGCTGGAAATATTGCCCCTGACAGTGGCCACTCCCCCCTGAAGTCCATGAGCCTTGACACGCACTGGAGGGCAATCTCCAACTCCTTCACAGATAACCTTGGCACCGAGTTGATTTAATGCGTCAGCCAAGTCACCAATGGGGCGTTCACGCATTCGCTGGATCCCATCAAGCCGATACTCACCATGACCTAAAGTGACCGCAGCAGTTAGAAATCGGATCGTGGTTCCGCTATTTCCAACGAACAGATTTGCCTTCTGAGCGGGTAGCGAGCCCCCACATCCAGTGACACCAATTGTTTCCCCAATCTCATCGACAGATATTGAGATCCCCAACGCCCGGAGACCATCGATCATGACCCGCGTATCATCGCTATCAAGAGTCCCGACTAGTTCTGATTCGCCTTCGGCTAAGGCAGCACAGATGAGTGCTCGATTCGTGATGCTTTTCGAGCCGGGCGGGCGAATTTCTCCAAGTACCGGACCCTGCACGGTTTGAATCTCAATCTCATCAGGCATAGGGAATAACCAAGAAGTGGTTAGGGCTGGGGATACAAAACCAATTGGTAAATCGAAAGGCACAAGGTATGTTAATGACTAGAATATCAGGAGGGAAGTCTTATCCGCTATCTGTGTCCAATCATTCGGTAATGACATCACGATATTTGGAAGCAAATCGAATATGAAAAAGGTAACTTCAGGCGGTGGCTGGCCTGCAATCTGGTACACCATACGGAAAGGTCGTGAGGCGGGCGGTGTTTGGAAGCTATGGAAGGCGATGCGGTCCAAGAACGCTTGCAAGACTTGTGCTCTTGGCATGGGAGGGCAACGGGGCGGCATGGTCAACGAGCAGGGCCATTTCCCGGAAGTCTGCAAGAAATCGCTGCAAGCGATGGTCGCCGACATGCAGGGTGCGATAGCTCCCGAATTCTGGCAGCAATACGCAATCGAGGATTTACGGCAATTCTCACCACGCGAATTGGAACATTGCGGCAGGCTCACTCAACCGCTACTTTACACACCCGAGCTCCGCCGCTATCAGCCGATTCCCTGGGAGGACGCCTTCCGGCGCATCTCCAGCAAACTTCGCGAACTTTCTGCCGACAAGACTTTTTGGTATTTTAGTGGCCGTAGCAGTAACGAGGCCGGCTTTCTCTTGCAGTTGTTCGCTCGGCTTTATGGCACGAACAACGTCAACAACTGCAGCTACTATTGCCATCAGGCCAGCGGCGTCGGACTGTCCAGTTCGATTGGCAGCGGCACGGCCACTATTGTGCTTGAAGACTTGGATAACGCCGACTTGGTATTCGTCATCGGCGGCAATCCGGCGAGCAACCATCCACGGCTGATGCGAACCCTAATGCAAGTGCGACGTCGTGGTGGCGAAGTGATCGTCATCAATCCCCTAGTAGAAACGGGACTCGTGAATTTTCGTGTACCTAGCGACGTGCGTTCCCTCTTGTTTGGCACTAAGATCGCCAGCTGCTATGTGCAACCGCACATTGGTGGCGATCTGGCATTGTTGACGGGTATCGCTAAGCGAGTATTCGAAATTGCTGCCCACGATGTCAAATTTCTGGAATCCCACAGTAATAATTGGGACAAACTATTACGCGTTTTATCCGATACCACCTGGGAGGAGATCACGACGAAATCAGGTGTCTCTTACGAGCTAGTTGACGATATTGCCCAGCGCTACGCCAAGGCCAAGAATGCCGTGTTCAGTTGGACAATGGGAATTACTCACCATGCTCATGGGGTGCAAAATGTGCAGGCCATTGCCAATCTCGCTTTGATGCGAGGGATGGTAGGCCGACCTGGTGCGGGATTGTTACCTATTCGTGGACATTCGAACGTGCAGGGGATCGGCTCGGTCGGCGTTACACCCAAACTCAAAGACATCGTATTCGAGCGTTTGCAAACACACTTCGGGGTTGCGCTTCCCACCACCGTTGGGCTCGACACGATGGGCTGCATGGAAGCAGCCGAGGCTAACAAGCTTAAGTTTGGACTGTGTCTGGGAGGAAATCTCTATGGCTCGAACCCGGACTCAACCTTTGCCCAGCAGTCTCTGGAAAACCTGGACATGATAGTTTACCTCAGCACGACCCTCAACACGGGCCATGCCCATGGACTGTCGCGCGAGACGATTATCCTCCCCGTGCTCGCGCGGGATGAAGAACCTCAACCCACGACTCAGGAATCGATGTTCAATCTTGTGCGACTCAGCGACGGCGGGCAGTGGAGACACGTCGGTCCTAAAAGCGAAGTGGAAGTCATTGCCACTATTGCTCATGAAGTTTCCCAGGGGAGCTCAATTCCCGAGAAGAACAGTGCGTTAGAGTCCATCGAATGGCTTCGCATGCGCAACACAGGCCGCATCCGCGAGGCCATCTCAGTGATAGTCCCAGGATTTGACAAACTCAAGAACATCGGTGAGACGAAGGAAGAATTCCAAATTGGCGGTCGCACGTTTCATGAGCCGAGTTTTTCCACTGCCAATGGTCGGGCGAATCTGCACACACATCAACTGCCCGCGTTGCTTGGCGAAGAAACGGGGCAACTGCGCTTAATGACTATCCGTAGCGAAGGGCAATTTAACACGGTTGTCTATGAGGACTACGACCTCTATCGTGGTGTGAAAGATCGCCGAGTGATTTTGATTCACCCCGAGGATATCGCTGCACGGGGATTTGACGTTACCATGCCCGTGACGGTTCACGGTCCCGCCGGTTCGCTCTCTGGGGTAAGGTTGCATCCCTTTCCAGAAATCCGCCCAGGCAACACGGCGATGTACTATCCGGAATGCAATGTCCTCGTGAGTCGGCACCTCGATCCTGCCAGCAAGACCCCAGCGTTTAAGGGAGTAACAATTACACTCGAGTCCGAATCGGAATTAGCACCTTCCCACTGAACGTGACTCGCTTACATGGTTGAACCGATATTTGAACTTTTACCAGAAATGAATTTACCATGACAAATATTCCTGCAAGCTTCACACTGATTTACATCTTGGGAGTCTTCTGGGTCGTTGGCATCTCACAACCTGCCTGCGGCCAGGACGACACGACCACGGCCGCGCGAGATTTTGTGCGGCACTATGAAACTTCAGTCGTGCCGCTGGAAATCTCTTTCAATCGGGCCTGGTGGGATGCGAACACTACCGGTAGCGATGAGGCTTTTGCTAACAAAGAAGCACTCGATAAGCAGATGAACGAATTGCTTTCTTCTCAGGAGGATTTTGAAAAGTTGAAACGGATCAAGGCGGGCACGATTAGTGATCCACAACTTGCTCGTCAGATCGAGATTTTGTACCTGATCTATCTCAATCGGCAAGGGGATCTGACGCTGCTAAACCGCATGTCGGCCAAGGCCAATGAGATTGAGAAGAAATTCAACCAGTTTCGGGCTACTGTCGAGGAAAAGTCATTTACGGACAGTCAGGTCCGCGACGTGTTGCTCACTTCGAAAGATTCCGCCGAAAGAGAGCAAATCTGGAAGGCGAATAAAGAGGTTGGTGGCCAAGTTGCGAACGACCTACGGGAACTGGTTCGCATGAGAAACGAGGTGGCGAGGAAACTCGGCTTCAAGAACTATCACGCGATGCAACTCGCCATCAACGAGCAAGACCAGGCCGAGGTGCTCGCCCTGTTCGACGAACTCGATCAACTCACCAGCGAGCCCTATGCTCGGGCCAAACAGCAAATCGACACAGCGCTCGCCGATCAGTACGGCCTATTGATCTCCGACCTCCAACCTTGGCACTATCAGGATCCTTTCTTTCAAGAGCCACCGGCCGTGTATGAAGTCGATCTTGGCGGCCCGTTTACCAAGACCGACATTTTGCAGGTCTGTCGCGAGTTCTACGCGGGGATCGAACTCCCCATCGAAGATGTGTTAGAGCATAGCGATCTCTACGAGAAACCGAAGAAAAGCCCGCATGCCTTTTGCACCGATATCGATCGTGCCGGGGACGTCCGCGTGTTGGCCAACATTGTGCCGAATGAGTATTGGATGAGCACAATGCTCCACGAATTGGGCCACGCCGTCTATTCCAGCAAGTATATTCCTCGGTCATTGCCGTATTTGTTGCGAGTGAATTCGCACATTCTTACGACTGAGGGAGTGGCGATGATGTTCGAACGGTTTGCCACGAATGCTGAATGGCTGAAGGCGTACGGTGTGAAAGTCGACGATCCGGAGACCTATACGGTGGCCAGTCAACGTATGCGGCGAGACAAGCTTTTGATCTTCTCGCGATGGTGTCAAGTGATGTTCCGATTTGAAATGGCGATGTACGACGATCCCGACCAAGACCTCAACCAGCTTTGGTGGGAACTTGTCGAGAAGTACCAACTGGTCAAACGACCTGAGGGACGCAAATCGCCCGATTTCGCCAGCAAGATCCACATCGTCAGCGCTCCTTGTTACTACCACAACTACATGATGGGCGAACTGTTTGCCTGCCAGGTTCACGCAGCCATCTGCCGCGATTTGGACATCCCCGGCGAACCCGCGACCGCTATCTACACCCGTGACCCACGGGTTGGTAAGTTCATGCAGGGAAAGATTTTTGATCCCGGGGCTATGCTGCCGTGGAACAAGCTGACAAAGCACGCCACAGGTGAGCACTTGAATGCTAAGGCCTTTGCTGCGGAATTTCAGTGATTCTTATGCCCTCGCCTCAAGGTATAAATTCAAAAATCGATAGCTCGATTGCAGGCATTTAGAGTCAAGACAAACTGGCAGAGTCTTGATTCTCTCTTCAGGTTAGTCTAGTCTATTGTGTACGCATAACATGCAATGCGATGTCTTCGCTTGAACCACGGGTTGAACGTACTTTTGAATGAAGAATCCCGTGTTTGTCGTTTGCTCGGAGTTCCAGTTATGAAACCAGTTGGCTCACAGCTCATACTCAGAGCGTTGCTGTCCTCCACGGCAATCTATGTTATTGGGCTGAGCTTCGATTTCTCTCTAGCACAATCTCCAGGTGAATTAGAGCAATCTCCAGGTCAATCTGCCCCGGCGACTAGCGATGCCACCGAACATGACAAGATCTGGAACAGCAAAGAGATGCTCGAAGCTCGAGCTCACCTGGAAACTACTTTTGAACGTTCAGCAAAGATATCGCCAGCGCAGGCTGATAAGTATATGGCCGATCTTAAAGCGATGAGCCCAGAGCAACTTAAAATTTGGTTGATTGGGTTTCAAGAAGAGCGTGCCAGGAACATACAGCAGAATGAGCGCGATCGCCAATTTCGACGCCAGGTCGTATCGAGCCGGCTTCCAGCTCAGCAGGTGGGTGGCTTTCAGAATCCCCATGCGAGCAGAGCATCAGTCTCCTCCGGGTTGCCTGCTGGCACATTTCTAAATGCTTCAAGTGGAAATCGCAATGTGTTTACTCCCTCTCCACAAGTTCAGAAGCCATTTTCGTCGCCTGCCTACGAACGGTCCATACGACCGCTGGTCACCTCCGAAGATGCAGCGCGCTATGAGATACTTCGGGGCATGTCGCCAGTTCGTGTATTTTAGTGACCCGCTTTGTCTTGAAAGCTCAGATTTCGTTTGAAAGCCGTATCATGATATCTTTCCAGCTAACCCTTTCTCTGATTCATTCGTTGGGGAAAAATCCGCAGCGATTTGGCCTCTATCTGCTATGTGTTGCGGTCTGCGTTGCCCTGTCAAACCCACGGGCTCCAGCCACAGAAATAGAGCAACGACTTCCCAGTGCTTCGAGCAATGCGGCGCTCCACTATCAACGCGCTATTCTCTTCCTGGCGGATGTCGATGTTGAGAAACGCAAATTACTCGAAAGACCAATCTGGGAGATTGTCACACCTAAGACAACCGAGGAGGAATTAAATGAGATTGACGCCCTGCTGGTCGCCTCGCGCCACGCGATCCGATCTGCTCTCATCGGAGCATCTCAGGCCAATGCGGACTTCGGTGCCGATCTGAGTGCTTATTCTGCGGGAACTCTCCTCCCTCATATCGGACCGATGCAACATCTGGCAAAATTGGTTGCACTGTATGGCATGCAGAAACAAGCCGAGGGGGATTGGGAGAAGTCGGCTCAATTGTATCTCGATGTGATTCGCATGGGTCAGCACATGGGAGAGCAACTTACGCTCGCAGAATCGGTTGAAGGTGTACGTATTTTGGAAACGGGTTTTCACTCCCTCGCTTCTTGGGCAGTGCATTGCCCCGATCCAAAACTGATTAAACAGGTGCGGTCCTTGCTAAGTGCGATTGCTCCGAATCCTCTTTCCCCTGCGACCGCGATTGGATACGAAGCAGCCCTGGTCGATCTACGTCTCACTCAATTGGAAGACGCCTATCCCGATGGTAACTGGGTTGAGATGATGCTCGTTGTGACTGAGGGCCAACCAGATCAACTGGACCAAGCCTCGGTAGAGAAGTTCGTTCGAGCAGAGGCCATAAAACGCGGCGTTCCCGAGTCAGTATTTGCCAGCAAGAGTTCCTTTGACAACTTCATTGAAAACCTTCGCTCTGTAAACTCCCAGTATTACGAGGCTATGCTCGACGCCCTTGCTCTCCCGACAGAAAAAGCAATTGACGCAGGTCAACAAATCTACAAAGAATTTGCGCCTCAACTTCTACGGCTGGGTGACCCAGACACTCTCCATCCAGGTCAGATTTTGGCTTACTACGCTTCGCATGAGGCTGAGCAAAAACTAGCCAGCGTGATTCTAGCACTCTCTGCCAATAAACAAGGCGAGCTCTTTGCTAAGGATTTGTCCGAGATCGCGGGCGATTTTGGTGGTGAGCTACCGCAATGCACTTCTGGAAACAAGGTTTCTTACAAGGTTTCGCCAGATCAAAAGGGATTTCGCATTTCTTATCCCGGTGCGAAGATTGGCGAAGTTGAGATACCGGAGATCTCGTTCGATTATGGCGGAAGAGGAAGCCACTAGACGTTTGGACATGACTTGATGCAGCAGACGCTGGCAGCATTTGCGTTCTGCTTTATAGCTACGGCACAGTTCCGGCCATCTGCACAGCGGACAGGCAATCTCGCAAAAATAGTAGCACTCCGACAAGTTCGCCGATGGAGTATTTCTGTTGGTAACAGTAGGGAATCCCCGCGTGATGCAGACCTTCGGAATGCCATCGAGGAAAGTCATTGTAGTGCGTAATGATAACACGACCTTCGCCGAGTGAGAATGAGATTCAATGAGAGTCTGCTCCACTCAATCTAACATCCTGAGTTATCGTGTCATCGACTCCTCATTGCCGCAAACCTTCCGCAACGGCGGGAGATACATGCTCATCAAGATGAAATCGAATCTGTGTAACGCCCTGTAAACTTTTTAAGAAATCTTGAAGGATGGCTGAGATTCATCTGCTCGGCCTCGATTCGCTCTTGCAGGACTTCAGTTTCTATGTCACCGCGGTGGTCGTAGTAGACAAGCGAGGCATGACCGTCTGCCAAGGTGAGCTGGCTAAAATTCGTTACGATCTCTTCGGGAGATTGCCCCTGTAACTCATGCCAGACGTAGATATCCTGCACTCGGATGCGAGTTCCAACAATGCAGGTTCGGCCTCCCCATACTTGGGGGTTGGATTCGATATGGTTAGTAGCAATGAGAGGCATGAATTAAGTATACGCTGAAGCCAAATAAGTTGCTCCTACTGAAAACAGTCAAAGGAATTAACCGCAGAGTCTCGGAGACGCGGCGAAAATTCTCGTCAATGCCCAATGAAGGTTTTTCTTCATCCAATCGACTCAGGCAGCAGTTTTCTCCGTGCCTCTGTGTCTCCGTGGTTAATCTTCTTATCACTTTGAAGAATTAAGAAATAGCTGGGAACACGAATCTCCACTAATCAGCGCTAATTCACTAAGTGAAGATTAGCGAGGATTAGTGTTCCTCTCAACGGTTTCTCGCCTTCCCTCCGTTCCCTCCTGTTCAATTTCTTGTAGGCCGGAACGAGTCGTGCGCCGTTCCGGCATCGATAGGGGTAGGGAGACCCGATTGAGAGCGGGTCCCCCTCCCTCCAAACCGTGCGTGCGGTTCTCCCGCACACGGCTCTCCGGTTAGTAGGTTCCGATGGATTGGACGTAACGGTGGTGGGTGGCACTCAGGCTAAGCA
>JBGSPU010000084.1:0-29148 GCA_041738415.1 Bythopirellula sp. | reverse complement strand
CGACGTTAAACAACGCCGCACTCTCGATTCACAGACTACGCTCCGATCCCGAGATCCCTGTGAGAGCTTCCGCCGACTACATCGCCTGGAATCCCGCCAGAGGCCTTGAGCTACTCAATTCCTGACTTTGCAGTTCTCCTGCATTACAAGCTGGAAGCCTCCACCACGAGATTCAAAGTCCAAGCGGGTAATCCGTCACTTTCTCGCACCCTACTGTAGTCACCACATAGTTCTCCTCCAGCCGCACCCCCGCCCACAGATCTTCGTGATAAAGCCCCGGCTCCGCCGTGAAAAATTCTCTCACCGTAAACGTGTCATCCCAATTAGGATTTAAATGTGGCCCTTCATGCGGCGCAAGCCCCACGCCATGCCCCAAGTGATGATTGAATACCCACGGCTTGCTACGATCTAAGAATGCCTGCACGTCCAGAAAGAGTTGCCGGCAACCCGCACCCGGTCGCACTGTCGCCTCCACTAGGGAAAACACTTCGCACACGCGCTCCCATGCTAGCATTTGCTCGGCACTCGGCTCGCCTCCCACGGCAATCGTCCGCGAGCATTGCTGCGGAAATCCTGGCCAAAGTAAGCCAACGCCTTGCCAAGCTCCCGCACGGCCACCGCGTGCAGCGCATTGTAGACCTCCAACTCGTTCACACCAGGTCGTACGATTTCCCGGGCCAGCATGTACATCGCTCGATTGGCATCGTTGGCCCGCCGCAGCATGTTGGGTTGACACTAATCCTAGCGGCGGCATCGAGCCACCGCCCCTAGTTTACGGCGGGGGGAAGCCACCGCTACTCAATCAATCCGAGAAAATCTCGTTTTCAGACAAACGTCTCAATTCGGGATCAAAACGCCCTCTCCGCGATGCTTTTTGGCCCATCCCCAGGCGATTTCCAAAGAAGCTGGCATGCGCGCAACCCCTTTTCTCAAAACATCTTACGAAGTACCTTCAACTGTCACTCGCATTCTTTTTCATCCACGGCACGCCTCTTGCTCGTATCTATAGGCATCGCAACACGCGATGGCAGCTCTTGCAATAGAGCCACGCCGATATCACATCAGTTCTTATACCGGAGGGAAGTAAGGATGCTTGTTTTAAGCCGCAAAATTGGAGAACGTATTCACATCGGCGATGAGGTCTTCGTTGAGGTCCGCCGAGTAGCTGGAAATCGGGTAACTTTGGCTGTGTGTGCCCCCCAGAATATTCGCATTCTGCGAGGTGAGCTCTTCGATGCCGTGGAGTCCTTCAGTGTACTCGACGAACCCGAAACTGCTCAGTCGGAAACGGATACGGTGATTATGCAAACCAATCCCTCACCGGAAGTGGAAAAACCGGAAGTAGAAACACACCAAACAGTGCAGTCGTAAGACGAACACTCCGTGAGCGGCGACTCGCCGTATTGTCCTGCTCGACAAAGCGGAGCCAGTCACCGACGCGCGGCTTGGCGATCCCCATTGTGATGCATGCCGAGGGTTTTTGATTCACACTCCTTTGGGAGGGGTGGGCGCTTAGCCAGATAACTCATCGGTTCCTTTTACAGCAATTTGAGGTATCTTCTCAACTGCTAGCAGCAGCATGAAGAATTGATTGAGCGAGCAATGGTAGCTCGAACGTGCCTGGGAGGCGGTCACGGAGAGAGGCAAATCCGCTCAGGCCGAGCTTCTTTGACATCTTCACGATCGTGGTGAAGATGTCCATGGTGCGGGCTCTACGCTGACTGCGAAGTGATTGTTGAGGAGCAACAACAATGCAAGCCACGAGCGAAATCGCAAAGCGCCTCTGTCTTTCTAGACTTCCTTGCGAAGCTGATGCACAAACCGCAGTTTTTCCACCACCGGTGCCACAAAGATCTGCGGCACGAGATCCAAGAGCCCCATATCTCGATTGAACTCGTTGGCAATCAAACCCACCCGGCTATAGCTCTTGAGCATCGCGTTAAAATCTTCGAGATCGCCACTGGTAACTCCAAAATGATTGGCCGTGTCTACAACACTGACCATATCCAGATAGGCCGAGAAAGTTTCCGCAAAATCTTCCCAGGGATGCATGGTCGCATAGGCCGATATGAAACTATCGGCCCAATTCATAGCTGGACCGTTTTGGTAATAATTCGTACTCGCCTCCTGATAGGTCGGCGCGCGTTCATCTCCAAAGAGCCTCCGAAATGCTTCTTCACGAACCCTTTTCACCAGGCGATCCCAAAAAAAATGCCCCAACTCGTGCCGAAAGTGGCCCACGAGGGAGCGCTGGGGTTCACGCAACTCAACCCGAGAGCGTTCCCGCTCGACGCTATCCGCTTCTCGGATATTGATCGTGATGCAACCATTGTTATGCCCGGTCGAAACGTGTTTCTCGCCGTCCCCCTTGAATTCAAACGAGAGTTTAGGCTCGCTTGTCTTATCCGTAGATCGGAATTCGAGGCCGATCTGGTCGAGCATATACAACACACGTTGCTTGGCTTGTTCCAATCGCTGCCACATCTCATAGTTGCCCGCGACGGACAAATCGGGAATGACGGTGGTTAGCTGGCAATAGTCGCAAAGAATTCCTTGCTCGCCGCCAGCGCTCTGCACAAGTCGGCTACAGAAATCATTTCTCCTACCATTAAAGCAACGTGTGACTCTGACCCCGCAATCAGGATTACCGCAACGAAAGATATCATCGACTTCTTCGCTCAAAGGCACCACGCGGTCACAGACCGGACACATGCCCGTATCTCGATTGCAGCTCACGCAAAAGATGCTTTGAAAAAACAGTGAATTCCCGCAGCAGCAGTCAAAGGTTCGCATTTGCGTCGTCCGGATCCATCGCAATGAAGGTGCGATAGATCCCCTCTCCAACCCCATTGAGCTTCGTCTGCAACGAGTCCAAAAACTCGTGCAAGCCGACGGCGATAATCTCGTCCACGGTGGAATAAGCCAACTCGCTTCGAAGTTGACCGAGCCTTTTTTCAGCGACGTTCCAAAAAGTACCTTGAGGAGATCCCGAGATGGCATGCAGCGAGCGATACGCGGTGTCGACACAGTGCATGATCGCCCGGGGAAACTGGCGGTCGATCACCAAGAATCCAACCACTCGCTTTGGTGTGATACCGTGATGCTTTTTGCGATACATCTCGAATCCGCTGACGCTCCGCAGCACGGCCGACCACTGCAAATCGTCAATCGGAGTTCCCACGTCAGCGACACTCGGCAGCAACGTGAAGTATTTCACGTCCAGAATCCGTGAGGTCTTATCGGCACGCTCCAAGACTCTACCTAACCGCGAAAAATGCCACGCTTCTCCTTGTGAAAAAGTCGTGACCGTGATCCCCACAAACAGATGGCTCGAGTTCTTAATATACTGGAAAAAATCATTCGGAGATTCAGATATCCCTGCCTTAGCCGCATCGTTGACCGAAATATAAAACTGATTGAGTTGCTCCCACATCTGAGAAGAAATAGACTCCCGCACACTCCGCGCATTCTCGCGGGCGGCCTGCACACACGAGAGAATCGAACCAGAGTATTCTCGGTCGAAGGTGAGAAACTGGGTCACATTCTCACGCGTCGGCTCGCCGTAATGCTCCTCGAAGTATTCCTGATCTCCCGAAGCGTAAACCAACGCGCCCCATTGCTGATCGGACCCCGGCGGCAAATCGAGCGACATGTTGTGCGTCACATCAACAAAACGAGCCAGGTTCTCGGCCCGCTCGACATAACGGCTCATCCAATAGATCGAATCGGCTACGCGGCTAAGCATGGTATTATTGGGAATGTTCTTGAGTCTGAGTTTGCTGCAGCGAGGAACCAATCACCCACGTATCTTTGCTGCCGCCCCCCTGCGAAGAATTAACCACCAAGGACCCTTTTTTGAGTGCCACACGAGTCAAACCACCCGGCAACACAAAAATGTCTTTGCCATAGAGGATATAAGGTCTCAAGTCGACGTGCCGACCCTCAAACTTATCCTTAACAATGGTGGGAATCCTCGAAAGCGAGAGCGTCGGCTGGGCAATGTAGTTTCGTGGATTCTCTTCAATCAGCCCGGCAAACTTGCGGCGTTCGTCATCAGTAGCATGCGGACCGATGAGCATTCCATAGCCCCCCGCTTCGTTCGCTGCTTTCACCACGAGCTTATCGAGATTCGCCAGCACATAAGCACGTTGCTCGTCGTCATAACAGACATAGGTCGGCACGTTAGGAATGATGGCGTCTTCATTCAAATAGTACTTGATCATCTTTTCGACGTAGGCGTAAATCACCTTGTCGTCGGCGATGCCCGTTCCAGGTGCATTGGCCAGCGCGACACGGCCATTTCGATAAGCCTCCATCAATCCCGGCACACCAAGCATCGAGTCGGCACGAAACGCTTTGGGGTCGATAAAGTCGTCATCAATGCGGCGATAGAGCACATCGACGCGTTGAAAGCCTTTCGTCGTCCGCATGCAGACAAAGCCGTCGTGAATCACCAAGTCACGCCCTTCGACCAGTTCGACTCCCATCTGCTGAGCCAGAAAAGAATGTTCGTAGTAGGCCGAGTTAAAAACTCCGGGAGTCAAAACGGCCACCGTGGGAGACTCGATCCCTTCCGGAGCCAAATACTCGAGCAACTGGAACAGACGACCCGGGTAGTCGAGAACCGGCCGCACGTGCGACGCATCGAACAGCCAAGGAAAGCTGCGCTTCATCACAAAGCGATTTTGCAAGACATATGACACCCCTGAAGGGCAACGCAAATTATCTTCCAGCACATAGATCGTGCCGTCCTTGTCACGCACCAGATCGGTTCCCGTGATGTGGCACCAAATTCCATTCGGCGGATTTAACCCGATGCATTGCGAACGAAAGCTCGTTGCGCTTTTGAGGATTGCTTCCGGGACAACATTGTCTTTCACGATCTGCTGATCGTGATAAATATCGTCAATAAACCGATTCAGTGCGCGAATTCGCTGTTTGAGGCCACGCTCCAGGCGATTCCATTCCTCAGCCGCCACGATCCGAGGGACAAGATCAAAGGGGAAGATTTTTTCAACGCCTTGGTTATCCTCGTAAACATTGAATGTGATCCCCATATGAAATAGCGACCGCTCGGCCATCTGCTGCCGCTGGAGCAGTTCATCGTCGGGGAGTTCTTCGATCCGCTGCAGCAAGAGTTCGGCGCCTGGCCGAGGCTTATCGTGTTCGTCGATCAACTCGTCGAAAAAGCCTTTGGTGTCGTATCCGCGGAAATGTAACTGCGTGGCGTTCGGCTGTGATTGATTCATCGGTAAAAGCCTGGAGAGTCCAGCGTCCCCAGTTTCCGTCGGGAGACTTAACGACCGCCTGAAAAGCTATGTTCGCATCTTAAGAATGTTTTGACAAGTCCGCAGCACTGCCGTCATTCCCGGGTAGGCGGGAACCTAGGTTGTAGACGTTACACTTTAGATTCCCACCTGCGTGGGAAAGACGATCGCGCCGAGGGGTTTGCTAGTCCACCACCGCCACATCCACCGAGACATCTAGTTGGTGATTTCCCCCACCAATGAACATCCCCGCCACGGGACAGACATCACTGAAGTCACGCCCCCAGGCAACTGTGATGTGCTCGACCTGTGGAAACGAGGCGTTGGTTGGATCAACGTCGATCCAACCGTCCTCACCACAGAAAACAGCAATCCAAGCGTGCGAGGCATCTCCTCCGATCAGTCGCGGTTTATCTTCGGAGGGTAGCGTTCGCACGTATCCGCTAATGTAGCGTGCGGCAAGCCCAAGGGCCCGCAAACAACCGAGCATCAAATGCGCCTGATCCTGGCAAACGCCGCGTCGATGTTCAAAAACCTCGAAGATCGGCGTGCTTACCGTGGTTGCCTTCGGATCGTATTTTATGTCTGCGTGCAATCGCTCGTTCAGGGATCGCACGGCCTCCAAGATCGGCCTTCCCGATGTAAAGCTCTCACGCGCATAGTCCGCTAACTCGCAGTGGAGCGGTACGTGATGCGAGGGAAACGCAAATTGATAGGTAGCCAACCCCTGCGCAGAATGATCCGGCGCCAGCGAGTCGCGAATGATTTCCCATGCCGTCGTGTTAACTTCGGCGGGCAATTCCCGCGGTTCCACCATCACCGAACTGCTTGCCGTTATTTGCAGCAACTTATGGCTGGTGGCGATAGAAAACGCAGAGACGGCATTGCCAAAATAGTCGTTCCGTTTCGAATGGGTGGTAGGACTAGGATTCACCGTCAACCGATGCCGCGAACAGGATTGGGTTTCGGTATTCCGCGGAGTGAGATACACTACATTGTGGCACACCGGCACCGGTGCGTCGTAGGTGTATTTCGTCGTATGGGTGATTTTGTATTTCATGGTCAGCCAAATAGGAGAGTTCTAACCTATTTCCATGTTAGACCTGTCCCGATTTAATTTCCCTTGTTTTCCGACATCTGCCGAGCCACTCCAGCGTGAATCAAGTACCGGTGGCTAATCAGGTCCGACAGTTTTGGCAACTGATCGACCACCTGATGCAAAAAACGTTCCAGCTTCGTACGCTTGCCCCCACTTGTTGGGTTCAGGTCGTCTACTTCAAGCATGCGTAGATTATGCAACAACGAGAGCGCAATCCGCTCCTCAGACGATCCAAGTGGTTTGGATTCATCTCGCGGCAGGTGGGCCACATGATCGGCGATCGTAGCCAATTGAAAGGCCAACGAGCGAGGATTTGTCTCGTCTGTCAGCAATAAGTCGAGCGCCGCTGTACGACTCACGGCAGCTAGGTAGCGGCTACGGTAGGTCATGATGCTGTCGGCAACCTCCAATATTGCCTCCAAGACACGCCCCTCTTCTTTGATCGAAGTGCTGGGAATAGATTGCACAAGCGACACCACATGCAACGACCTTTCTAGACGTCTGCCTAACTCCAGGAATCGCCAAGCCGAAGTCCGCGTCATGCTTTCACCAATCAAGCCATCGAGTGCCGACAGATTGACAACTAACTCACCCAGCAACTCGTCAAGTTCAACCAGCCCAAACGGCTGCCTCTTGAATGCCCCCACTTCGTCCGGAGTGAGCAATCCTTTCTGCGAATCACTCGGCGAACCTTTCTTTGAGGAAAATTCCGAAAACTGTTCCAATTGGGACGCTCTCATCAAGAGTCGTTCGATGTGATGCACGATCCGCCAACTGTCGAGCGACAATCTGTCACGAACGAGTGAAGCGTTTCTGTGAGCCTCAGCGACAGAGTACCGCAAACTGCCGAGCAATTCCGCGTCCAAGACGGACGACGGCAATACGTTGGCGATCGTCGGCAAGCGATCCTTCATCCCTTCGACCGCAAATCCCGGCTCGATATGGCCCTGTTCCGCCAGACAATGAATCAAATAAGCAAGCTCCTCAGAACTTTCAAAATCACCTTCACCGGTCAGCCTCGTAACGACTGGCCGTAGCAATCGACAAGTATCTTGAGCTCGCTCGATGCGCCGGCCGAACCAAAAAAAGTTGTCGGCCACACGACTCGGAAGCTCTGCCCCACTGCGGCGCAGTAAGACCGGTTGCTTCGCCGTTGCGAGCAGGGTCACCTCCTGAACTGGTCCGGTCGCTTGCACCCAGGCATCTTTGCTCAAGTGCCCCCCCAGAACCGATAGATCAAGCGGGGCCGAATCGCGATCCAGCCTTACCAAACCTCCTGGCATCAAGTGGTACGAATTCTTGCTGGCGACGAGAAAGACACGCAGTGCGAGATGCCATGAGGTCGGCGAATCGTCGCACCACACCGGCGAGGTCGAACGTTGGACTGCCTCTTGGGCGATGAAATTGCACGGCTCTCGTTCCAATAACATTGCGATCTCGCGAGAATCTGTGTTCCGAAAACGATCTCCCTCTATCGCATCTCTCCGCCCCAATCGAAAAGCTGAGCGGATCGAGAGTGGATGTCCTTTTTTGATTTGCGACAACACATGCTCACGGGCTGATTCTTGGCCACACCACCAGGTAGCGACAGATGGCAACACCAATTCCTCGCCGAGCCACTCCCGCGCGATCCTCGGCAAAAAGGGCATTAACGAAGGGGACTCCACCAGCGAACTGCCCAGTGCGTTGGCGATTGTTACATGGCCCAGCCGAGCCGCCTGCAACAGTCCAGGCACGCCGAGTCCCGCTGTGCTTCTTAACTCCAGTGGATCGCAAAACTCATCGCTCAAACGCCGAAGAATCACGTCGACGCTCAGCAGTCCCCCGAGTGTTTTCAGAAAGACATAGTCGTCGCGAACGGCTAGATCCCCCCCTTCGACCAACGTGTAGCCGAGATAACGCGCCAGATAGGCATCCTCGAAGTAATTCGGACCGCTCGGCCCCTGGCTTAACAACACGATTCGCGGGTTATCGCGATGATTCGGTGCCGATGCTCGCAGTGTTTCCTGCAATGTCATAAAGAAAGGCGCGAGCCGTTCAATATGAAAACTTCGAATCGCGTGGGAAAGCATCCGCGAAGTGACGATGCGATTTTCCAGCGCGTAACCCAATCCCAACGGCGCGTCGGTGCGATCTCCCACTACCCACCACCGACCATCGGGTGCCCGCGCCAGGTCTGCCGTGTAGAAGTGCAAAAAGGTTCCGCCAGGTGGCGTTTGACCGTGAAACACCCGGCGGAATCCAGGATGTGCAAAAAGCCACTCCGCGGGGAGCAAGCCTCGCGTGAGCGATTCCTGCGATCCATATAAGTCCGCGAGCAGTCGATTTAGCAAACTCGCACGTTGCACCAGTCCGACGGACAACCGCGACCATTCCTCCGAAGCAATCAACTGCGGTAACAGATCGAGTTCCCAAGGACGCACAGTCCCGACGGAATGATCGAAGATATTGTAGGCAATACCGGTCTCGTGGATCTCTTCCTGAGCCTGAAGCCATCGGCTCATTAGCTCCGTCCGCCCGATGCGGGCAACGGTTGAGAGAAAATCACTCCATCCGGGTCGCACATCGCCGGGTCTACGGAAGATCTCATCATAGAATGAGCCATCGGGAGCATACTCTGCAAAGAGGCTCTCCCCAGCCGACTGATTGACCTCGACTCCGCTCATGAATCCGGTTTAACTCGCCTTAAGTCCAGCGTCAACGGAAAAAGCGGGTTCGACTCGGCGGCAGGGGAGGGCATCGGGCCGGGTGTATGACCCGCAGCGAAAAAACGGGCCGCCCGGCGGGCTTCCGCCTCGTAGGCATTCACCGGGAAAGTATCATAGTTACGCCCGGCCGGGTGGGAAACATGGTAGGTACAGCCCCCAATGCTGCGACCATTCCAAGAGTCGAACAGATCAAAAACCAATGGCGTATGCACTTCAATCAACGGGTGCAAACAACTGGGTGGCTGCCAGGCACGATAGCGAACGGCCGCCACAAACTCACCCGCCGTTCCCGTCGCACAGAGTGGCACACGGCGGCCATTGCAGGTGACAAGGTGTCGCAGGTCAGTCATCCCGGTCACTTTCACTTGTAGCCGCTCCACCGAAGAATCGACATACCGCGTCGTTCCCCCGCCACCAGGCTCTTCTCCCAGCACATACCACAATTCGACCCCCTGCCTCAGCTCCATCTCGATGCCTAATTGATTGATCGTGCCAATGCGAGGAAATCGAAACTCGAAGTGAGATGCAAACCAATCCACCTCCAGCGGAATACCAAAATCGCGGCACTCGTCGATCACTTCCCTCAAATCACTCCAGACGAAGTGCGGCAAAAGAAACTTATCGTGGAGAGTCGTCCCCCAATGGACAAGTTTCTCACGGTAGGGCTGCTCCCAAAAGCGAGCCACCAGCGAACGTAACAATAATTGCTGCGTCAGACTCATCCTCGCGTGAGGGGGCATTTCAAACCCGCGAAACTCCACTAGCCCCAATCGCCCCGTACTTGTGTCCGGCGAGTAGAGCTTATCGATACAAAACTCCGCCCGGTGCGTATTGCCGGTCAGGTCGACCAACAGATTGCGAAAAATACGATCCACCTCCCAAGGAGCGACGGACTTGTTCCCAGCAAGCCCATCAGGCACCTGCTCGCAAGCGATCTCCAATTCATAGAGTGCATCGCGCCGCCCTTCATCCACTCGCGGCGCCTGGCTCGTTGGCCCGATGAAGCTGCTCGAAAAAAGATAAGACAACGACGGGTGGTTGTTCCAAAAAGTAATTAAACTTTTTAGTAAATCAGGCCGTCGCAAGAATGGGCTGTCTTGCGGCGTTGGGCCACCCAGCACCACATGATTTCCACCACCCGTTCCAGTATGGCGTCCATCCAGGTCAAACTTCTCCGTCGCCAGCCGACTGTAAAACGCCTCTTCATATAAAGCCGTGGTCGCTTCAACAAGCTCGTCCCACGAACTGGCTGGGTGCGTATTCACTTCAATGACCCCCGGGTCGGGCGTCACCTTCATGCTGTGCAACCGGTGATCCTTTGGCGGCACATAACCCTCGAGCACGATCGGCAAATCGATCGTTTTCGCTGTTTCCTCGACCGCTGTCACGAGGTCCAAGTAATCCTCCAGCCGCTCGGTGGGGGGCATGAAGACATGCAAAGTCCCATTCCGCGGCTCGACACACATCGCCGTCTTGATCAATCTACTTTTCTTGTTGAGGTGCTGTTCGGTCTGACGCGCTACATGGGGTTCATCCACTGCTTTGGCTGGAGTAATTTCACGCTGAACTCGCTGACCAGGATGTCGGGGCAAGGGGTCTCGCGGAGCCGACGGGTCCACTTCATGGAATTCATCCTCTTCCTCCTCTGGAATCCAGGGCAGTGAATCGAGCGGCAAGCGTAATCCAACTGGCGAATCACCCGGCAGCAAAAAGAGCGCATCAGAGCGAATTGGCCAGGCACTACTCGTCCACTTCGCCTGAGCCTGCCACCACTGCCGACGGATCGGCAATACATACCCCACCACCTCACCCAACCCCTGCTCGGCAATGCGGGCCAACCGCGCACGCTCCTCGGGATCCTTGAGCTTGTTGTCACGTGGATTCACATTCACCGGCAACCGGCGCTCCTGAGCGATGTATTGGCAGACGTCCTCGTAAGCCGGTATGACAAAGTGCGGATCAATCTCCAGCTTCTCGACGAACGTCTTCACAAATCGCTCCGCATCCGCAGCGGTGTGTCCATAGCTTTTCCCTTCCTCTGCCACCAGCTTCGACTCATTCCAAATCGGTTCTCCGTCACTCCGCCAATAACAACTAAACGCCCACCGCGGAAGCGACTCGCCCGGATACCATTTCCCCTGGCCAAAATGCAGCAAACTGTTGGGGGCAAATCTCCGCTGCATTCGCAAGAACAACTCCGCCGCCCGCCGCCGCTTCGTGGGTCCCACAGCCGCCGTGGTCCATTCTGCTCCGTCCATGTCATCGATCGAAACAAATGTCGGTTCGCCTCCCATCGTGAGCCGCACGTCTCCCGCTTCAAGTCGCTGGTCCACGTCTCGCCCGACCGCTTCGATGTGTTGCCACTCTTCATCCGTGTAAGGTTTGGTCACACGCGGATCTTCATGAATCCGCGTCACCGACATCGCATAGTCAAACTCCATCTCACAAGTATCCACCCCCCCCGTGATCGGCGCTGCACTCGTTGGATAAGGCGTGCAAGCGAGTGGAATATGACCTTCGCCGGTCAACAACCCCGAAGTTGGATCAAGCCCGATCCAACCCGCGCCGGGTAGATAGGCCTCCGTCCAGGCATGGAGGTCCGTAAAATCCTTGTCGGTTCCCGAAGGACCGTCGAGAGACTTCACATCCGCCACCAGTTGAATCAAGTACCCTGAGGCAAACCGCGCCGCGATTCCCAAGTTTCGCAAGATCTGCACCAGCAGCCACGCACTATCTCGGCAAGACCCTGATTGGTTCGCAAGAGTTTCCTCGCAAGTTTGAACCCCCGGTTCCAACCGGATCATATAAGTAATGTCCTGTTGAAGCCGCTGATTCAACTCAACGGCAAAGTTCACCGTGTTCCGCTTCGTCCGATCCACACTCGCCAGCCAAGCGGTCAATTTGGGCCCAGGTATCTCGCATTCCAGAAACGGCCGTAAGTCCTTCGCCAGCCAAGGGTCATATTCAAACGGCCACTCATCGGCACTCGGCTCTACAAAAAAGTCGAATGGATTAATCACCGTCATGTCCGCAATCAGATCGACTTCGATGCTTAGTTCGCCAACCTTCTCAGGAAACACACAGCGATTGAGGAAATTCCCATGTGGATCCTGCTGCCAATTCTCAAAATGCTCTGCCGGTCGAACCTTCAACGAATAGCTCGGCACTGGCGTCCTGGCATGGGGTGCCGGCCGCAACCGAATGATCTGCGGAGAGAGATTTACCAGCCGGCTATACCGATATCTGGTCCGATGATTGAGGGCGATACGAATGGTCATGGTTCCCATCCTAGTCAAGACCCAGCACTAAGAACAGATACCCCAGTTGTCCCGTTTAGCCGCGTCGAGTCAGTCGAGTTCCTGCTCGACAATCCGGTGTAGGTACTTACTGAAGCACCTTGGGAGGCTTGCCGAAACAAACCGCCAACTCGCCTCCGGTCGCCGCTCATGGCACGTACTTCTGGAGCAAGTTACCTCTAGCCGCGTTCCGCTGAAAAGCTTCCGTGCGGCTGACCCACAACTGGCTTCACTTATTAATATCAGCACACATGCGTACTACGAAACAGCATTGGCACGGTCCAACCTCTAATCACAGATGCTACGCCGCAAACAAATTAGCGGAAAAATGATCCTTCGCGCAAGCACTTCTTTGCGAGAGAATAAGGGTCGGGTCAGGCTGGCTCAGATCGCCACCCCCCCATTATTCCGGAAGCTTTCGCATCCGGCTCGCCACCAACCACTAACCACCAATCACTTCCCATGGATATGCACCAACTTACACGCCAGCTCCAAGTCAAAAATGATTCGAAGATCGTGATGCTCGTCGCCGATGGCCTGGGCGGGCTCCCTCAGCAGCCGGGGGGGTTGACCGAACTGGAGACTGCCCATACTCCTCATCTTGATGCTTTGGCCAAACTAGGAGTCTGCGGCGGCAGCATCCCGGTCAAGCCTGGCATAAGTCCCGGTAGCGGACCCGGCCATTTGGGTTTGTTCGGCTACGATCCACTCGAATACCTCATTGGTCGTGGGGCATTGGAGGCAACAGGCATTGGTTTTGAGCTCCAAGAAAACGACGTCGCCATCCGTGCGAATTTCTGCACCATCGATTCTGCTGGCAACATCACTGATCGTCGCGCAGGCCGCATCCCTAGCGAGGAAAGTGCTCCTCTGGCAATCAAGCTCCGGGAGGTTTCGATCCCCGGCGTCGAAGTGTTTGTCGAACCGGTGAAGGAACATCGCTTTGTCGTTGTACTGCGCGCTGCGGGTCTCGGTGGCAACGTGGCAGACACCGACCCCCAGGCAACCGGTGTGCCGCCGCTCGCTCCTCGAGCCACCCATCCCGACAGTGAAAAGACGGTACAAGTCGCCACCGAGTTTATCAAGCAAGCGAAAGAGATTCTCGCTGGACAGCCGAAGGCCAACTGCTGCACGCTCCGGGGATTCTCGGCCAAGCCCCACCTTCCCAGCTACGAAGAGGTCTATGGCCTGCGGGCGGCGGCGATTGCCGTTTATCCCATGTACAAAGGCTTGGCGCGCCTGGTGGGAATGGACATCGTCGGCCAGGCCCAAACCCTCGATGAGCAGATGGATGTGCTCGAAGAGAACTGGTCGAAGTACGACTTCTTTTTTATTCACTTCAAATACACCGACAGCACCGGCGAAGATGGCAACTTCGATGCCAAAGTAAAGCGCACTGAGGAAGTGGACGCATGTGTCCCGCGGATCATGGCTCTCAAGCCTGACGTGTTTATCTGCACGGGGGACCACAGCACACCGAGTATGTTGGCCAGCCACAGTTGGCACCCCGTGCCGACGCTCTTAGTGGCTGAGCATTGCCGGACCGATCCTTGCGAGAAATTCGGCGAGGCGGAGTGCCTCCGCGGCGGGCTGGGACAATTTGAGGCGAAGTATCTCATGCCGCTAGCGCTATCCAACGCCGGCCGCCTAAACAAGTTCGGTGCCTAGTATCCGTTAGCCGCTAGCCCATAGTTTCTGGAGAACGCCGTGCCAAGTCACCGGTCGCTTGTGCGATGCGGCTCATGAAATCCACTGGCTACGGAGCCTTTCGGAGCTTGGGCTTACTGACCTCACGTATTTCTGTTTGATGCGGTTCGTCGGGATGGAGCAATTGAAAGATCCCTGAAGGATTGACTAAATCGGCAGCCGTTATCAATTCAGCCAGTCCTGCACCAGCCAGCTCGCTTCCCGAGACATACTTTCCCGGATTGATCCAACTGTGCATCATGTCGCGTGACACACCAAACAGATCTGCCAACAGCGCATCCATGTCTTTCTCGAGATGCCCGAAATGACGTGCCCACTCGGCGGCCTCCGCGAGACCTACATTTTCTTCGCTTTGCCATTTCATGGGATGAAACAGCAAGACACTATAGGGCGAAACAAATCGCCGTTCACAAGCGGCAAAAGGCCACAAGGCAGCCGAAGAACATTCCCCCGTCACGACCCCCGTTGCCCGCAAACCGCGCAAACGGATGATCGTCATCAACGAGACGGCACAATAAGGGCTTCCGCCGGGAGAGTCGAAGTAAAAAGTACATTGCCCGCCGGGCTCGATATCCAGCAAACGATCGGTGAGATCGGATTCATGTTCGGTAAGATCCCCAGTGATGGCAATTTCGGGGATGCGATTGTCTTCTTCATTGCGGACGTGCGTCATCAACCTGGTGTCCTGATAGTTTGGAAGGAATGGATCCTTATCGATTTTCTGGGGGGGAGGCCACCAATCAGGCGTCATTCTCCCCAGTCGATCCCTGGCTTTATTTTAAGAACGCTTCTGGAAACACACCAGTTTAAGACATAGATTTAGTCAATTTTTCCAGATCGAGTCTCCGCAAATACCCCCCAAACCGAACAACCGACACTCCGCAACTCCACAATAGAAAAGAAGTTACATACTTTCTTAGCCTACCTGACTAGCCTCGAAGAGTCTGACTGCTACTGGTGCTTCTAACGATTGAAATCTGGCAAGCTGAGCAAAATAATTGCAGTAAAGGGAAGATTTGACTCGAACAAACGCTGATTTGGCAGATCGACACGGATTCAGAAGCAATCGTTCCGATCCGTGCAAATCCGCCCCAATCAGCGTTCATCTGCGTTCAGTTTTTCCGTTTTCCGTTAAAACCTCATCCGTTACCCCAATTAACTCCATTTCTGTTACCTCAGTTTTCTGATGTTCAAAGTGTTGGCTGCGGCCATTAGCTGTGCTGGGTGCCTTTGTTGCCGCAAGAATACACGATGAGTTTATCGAAGCGGTAGCGGTATCCGGAGTGTACCTACCGTATTGAAATCTTCCTTGGGGTCACCCGAGACTGCACTTCCAGGTCAAACGATAAGCACTATGATAGTGACCAGTGAGTAGTCACTTGAATCAGCAATCCCGAGAACCGTCTGCTATGTCGTGGGGAGCAAATCAATTCAAGAGCCCAGCATTGTGGGTTTTCCTGACGGCTTTTGTCGCTGCCATCCTCATTGGGATCCGCACACCACCGACTTGGACGGTTGAACAGACCCCGCTGGAAGTTGAAACAAATAAAGTGGGTCGCAAGTTTGTCGTGCTAAACGGCGAATTGGTCTCGGTCGAGACGGCTATTCCATTGGACCAGTCGCCTCTGAAGGTCGAACAATTGGCGGCACTCCAAAACGTGGCAGAGAGACCGAAAACGCTCGAGCAATTCGTCTACGAAACGCCTCAAGCAGGTGGCAATCAAGAGAAACGATACTTTCAGCAATTCGCCTATCGGCATTGGGGGTTCTGGTCTTTCTTGCCCGCACTCACGGCGATCATCCTCTGTTGGATGACCAAAGAACCGATTTCATCGCTCTTGGCAGGAATCGTCGTCGGAGCGATGCTGATCGGCGAGTTCAACGTATTGGACTCGGTCCTTATCCCTTCGATTGGTACTCCCACAGCAGCCACGATTCTTGTGCTGTATCTCTGGCTTCTGGGGGGACTGATGGGTGTCTGGGCCAAGACGGGCGCTTCGGAAGCCTTTGCCGACTACATGGCAGCCAATTTCGTTCGCGGGCCGCGCTCTGCCAAGTTCGTGGCCTGGATGTTGGGAGTCATCTTCTTCCAGGGAGGAACCATCAGTGCCGTACTTGTTGGCACCACAGTCCGCCCGCTGGCCGATGAAGAAAAAGTTTCGCACGAAGAACTCTCACTCATCGTCGATGCCACTTCGTCGCCAATCGCGATTCTCTTGGCCTTCAATGCCTGGCCGATCTATGTGCAGGCGTTCATGGGAGTCGTGGGCGTGTCCTATCTGGCAACGGAGACCGATCGCGTTGCCTTTTTCTTCCGTGCGATTCCCTTGAGCTTCTATGCCATTTTCTCGGTTTTGTTCACATTGTTGATCGCGCTCGATAAACATCCTTTCATGCCAAAAAAACTCAAAGCCGCCCGCCAAAGGGCCAGAGAGACGGGTGAGCTAAATGCCCCCACGGCGGAGCCGCTGGCGGGCGACGATCCCGGATACAGATTTGTCCCGCCTGGTTACTCCCCCAATATCTTTGACTTCGTTTTACCTCTGGTGACTTTACTCGGCGTTGCGGTGGGAACCTACTACCTTTATGGTTCGCCTAAAGTTCTCTGGGCCTTTGGCGTAGCACTCCTCCTGGCGGCTGTGATGGCTTGGCTCAAAGGCATGAATCTCCGCCAAATAATAACGGCTATTTTGGATGGACAGAAAGGAGTGATCCTGGGCAGTGTCATCTTGCTGCTAGCGATAACGATTGGCCAACTCTCGCAAGATGTTGGCGGCGGACGCTATCTGGTTTCCCTCTTGGGAGGTCTTCAGTGGCATTGGTTGTTGCCCGCCACGGCCTTTGCGATCGCCGTGGTGATTGCTTTTTCTACTGGCACTAGTTGGGCGACGTTTGCTGTAACACTGCCCTTGGTGCTCCCCTTGGCACACGCTGTCGGGATAAACCAAAATCTCGCCCACCCGGAGTTGTTCATGGCGATCTGTTTTGCCGCCTGCCTCAACGGCGGAGTCTTCGGCGATCAATGTTCCCCCATCTCCGATACCACGATTCTGAGCTCCATGTGTACAGGAGCCGACTTGATGGATCACGTCACCACCCAAATCCCCGTCGCCATGCAAGCCGCCTTCCTGGCCGTCCTAGGCTGGACAGCCCTTGCTTTCTTTGCTGTGTGAATACTTTGCTTCTTTAAGAACCCTCGTCGGAAGGCGATGGTTGAACCCAGTGCAACTATGGCCTTCTGGCGGTGGTTATTTCGTCGATTTGTACGAATTAGATGTCCTCCTCTGGGAATTCTCCCTTCGCGCAGGTAAAAATAGACCGAGTTCGAGTTTTCGATTCGCAAGGGAATGACCATGACCAATCTGCTGCATTTGGGGAACGTCTTGTATCTAGTCGCCTATTCCGTCCGCGATGTCCTCTGGCTGCGGATACTGATGGTGGCGGCCATGTTCTGCTTGTTGCCGTACTATTTCTGCTGCAGTGCGACCCCACTATACGAACCGATCGCCTGGCAGTCGGTGTTCATCGCCGTGAACCTGTTTCAGATCGCCCTGTTGATCCTAGAACGGCGCCCTGTGTTCCTAGGTGAAGAAGAAATGCGGCTTTATCGAACGATCTTCCGTTCCCTCAAGCCGCGCGAGTTCACTAAGCTTCTCTCGATAGCCGAATGGAAGAAAGCGAAGGAAGGAGAGGTTTTGATGCAACAGGACAACCCCGTGGCCGAGTTGATGCTCATCGCTAATGGTCGTGGCCGCGTGGAGGTTGATGGGAGGTCTGTGGCTGAGGTCGTTTCTCATCAATTCGTGGGCGAGATGGGTTTTCTTACCGAGCAACTTGCCAGCGCGCGCGTCGTCACAAGCATTCCCACCGAGTATCTCGCCTGGCCTGTGGAGAAGTTGCGGGTGTTGTTCTCAAACTCACCCCAATTGCACATGAAGGTCCAAGGAATCCTAGGTGCCGACGTCGTGGACAAGCTCCGCAAGGAAGGCATCATCGCCGCCCATCCGTCAAGAATCATGGAGACTTATCAGAAAAGAGGCGGGAGGGAAGCGTGAAATAGCGTTCCGCCGCGCGGCGCGGCTAACAAAGTACCGTTAGCCACGAGGCGAAGCGACAGCGCAGTCAAGCGCGATGCCTACTGCGCCAGCCTAAACCCAGAAAATTGCCAACGTGCCTCAGACGAAAAAAAGTTGCGATAGGTACGGCGGATGTGAGTCGATGAGGTCGCACACGATCCGCCCCGTAACACGAACTGATTGCACATGAATTTTCCGTTGTATTCACCCAGGGCCCCAGGTGCCGGTTGATACCCTGGATAGGCTGTGTAGGGACTCGCCGTCCACTCCCACACATCACCAAACATGTGTGAGAGCGGACACAGACTAGCGGCATGGCTATTCGGATGAATCGCCCGTCCGGAAGCCAAAAGTGTGTCAGCAAAGTTTCCCTCGATAAGATTATTCTCAGCGGCCACTTCCCACTCAGCCTCAGTCGGGAGGCGTGCGCCGGCCCAGCGGGCAAAGGCATCTGCTTCGAAATAGCTGACGTGTGATACGGGGGCCTCCAGATCGAGCGGGCGGGTGCCAGCCAACGTGAATTCCTGCCAATCGCCATCCTGCTGAAACCAATACATCGGATGTCTCCACTCGCAATCCTGGACTCGCTGCCAACCCTCCGAGAGCCACAGCTCGGGTCGACGATATCCCCCATCTGCGATGAAATCTAAGAATTCGTCACCCGACACTGGACGATTGGCAATCGCAAAACGTGTGAGAAACATCCGGTGTTGTGGCCCTTCGTTGTCGTAGGCAAAACCCTCGCCGACGTGTCCTATCCTATATAGCCCTTCCTCAAAATTGATCCATTCTTTTTCCGTCGAAGAATCGCTTGCCGTTGGTTTCGTGCCAATGCGAAATGTCGGCCTTAAGGGATTCAAAGAAAACAGATGCTTTATGTCCGTGAGAATCAGTTCCTGATGCTGCTGCTCGTGATGCAGCCCCAGCTCGACGACCTTCGCAAGTTGTGGCTCAGCCTCGATCCGCCCGTCGGCAAACCACTCTGCGACCAGTCGGTCTACTTCGTGCCGATAGTCGTAAACTTCGGCAACCGTCGGTCGGGACAACATTCCCCGCAGGGCACGGGGAAACTGCTCGCCGACCGCGTTGTAATACGAGTTGAATAAGACTTCGTAGTGCTCGTCGTGCGATCGATAATTCGGATCGGTCTTAAGCAGAAACGTCTCGAAGAACCAAGTCGTATGCGCCAGATGCCACCGCACCGGGCTGGCAGCGGGCATCGATTGGATACAGCAATCTTCAGGCTCCAGCGTTTCGCAAAGTGTCTCTGTGAAATCGCGTACAGCGGTGAAACGCTCAGCGAGGTCGGTTGGAGTTGCAAGGGTTTCAATTGGATTCACCATGGTCATTGCTCGCGGAGAGTGGTCGCAGGCCTGCAGGGACAAACCAACGTTCGCCCACTTCAAATAGAATTTGCAAAAGGATTGCCATGCAGGCCGCCGGAATGGCCCCCTGCATGATGAGTCCCATGTCGTTCAGCCGGATGCCGGTGAGGATCGGCTGACCATACCCGCGAGCACCCACGAGGGCACCGAGCGTTGCAAACCCCACATTGAGTATTGCAGCAGTCTTGATGCCGGCCAGAATCGAGGGAGAAGCGAGCGGCAGTTCGATATGCAACAAACGATACCAGGGCGAAAGTCCCAGGGCTGTCGCCGATTCGGCGTATTCTGGCGAGATCGACGTCAAACCAGTGGCAGTGTTACGAACGATAGGAAGTAAACTATACAGAAACAATGCGACCACGGCCGTCGCGGAACCCGCCCCCAACGTTCCAAGCCCCAAATAAGCCACCGGGGCAATCAAAAGCACCAAGAGCGCCAAGGCAGGAATAGTCTGCACGATACCCACCACCCCGAGAATCACCTGCCCCAAGCGTGGTTTCTTAGCCGCCAGGATACCGAGTGGTACAGCAGCAAATATCGCCGGAATCAGTGACCGCCGCACCAGATCGCAGTGTTCGAGCGTACGCTGCCAAATCTGGTTCGCTACCGAATGGTCGGCGACTTCCACATCCAGTGAAAATTTGTCCCGCAAAAAGTCGGCGGCAACCTGTGGCTCGCGGACCGTGCCCGTTTCAACCTGCGCATTGAGATCGAGAATCTCTTTCACCGTAATCTGTGATTCGAGTCGGGCGATCAATGCAGGAACTTCCGGAAAACGCTCGGCCAGGTCTGAGCGATACAACACCACCGCATCATAACGCGGAAAATAATTGCGATTATCTTTTAAGAGCACCAGATCAAGCCCCACCAATCTCGCATCAGTCGTGTAGACGTCCATCACGTCGATCGTTCCCGCTTCCAATTGTCGATAGGCTAAGTCATGGTCTAAGCCCGAGACCTCTTCCTGCGGCAGGCCATACCGTTTGCGAAGATTCTTCCAGCCATCGTCGCGATCCAAGAACTCGTTGCTGAACCCCATCCGCAAATCCTGATGCGCTGCCAGGTCGGCAATGGTGACCAACTTGAGACGGTCTGCTATATCGCGACGCACAGCCAGCGCATAGCTGTTGTTGAAGCCCAATGGCTGGCTGATACGCACCCCTTGCTGCTCAAGATGGATCGAAAGATTCTCGAAGTTCTTTGCATCAGAGCCGGCAAAGATCTCTTCGACAAGAGTGCCGGTGTACTCAGGGTACAAGTCAATCTCCCCCCGGCGCAGCGCATCGAAAACAAGCGTCGTTCCTCCCAATTCAGACAAGTGATTGGCACGCTGCCCTGTCGAGCGGATGAGTTGAGTAAGAATCTCCCCTAGAATGACTGACTCTGTAAACTTTTTTGATCCCACCCTCACCCCAGCAAGCTTCGACCCCCGCGGAATCACTGCCAGCAGGATTAAGACGAGACAAATGATGACAATGCGTTTCATGAAAAAACCGGGCGTTGGGCTTGGACAAACTTCGAGGCAAATTCATCCACAGGCTCCTCAAGTAGCTCGTTGAAGGGACCCTGCTGCACGATTCTACCCGCTTGCAGCAGTGTAATGGTATCGCCCAAATAGCCTGCTTCACCCAGGTCGTGCGTCACCAGAACAACGGTCTTGCCAAGCTCACGGAAAATCAAACGCAGGTCTTTCTGTAACTCGGAGCGGATCATGGGATCGAGATCTCCCAATGGTTCATCGAGCAGCAAGATGTCGGGGTCGAGCATAAGGGCCCGCATCAAACTCACCCGCTGACGCTGCCCCCCCGAAAGTTGGCGGGGATAGCGGTCCAAGAGTCCTGCGGGAAGTTGCGTTAACTCGAGAAGTTGCTGCAGCCGTGCTTCGGTTCGCGCCGAATCCCAGCCAAGATAGTGGGGCATGATCGCCGCATTGTCGCGAGCTGAGAGATGCGGAAACAGCCCTCCCTCCTGAATCATGTACCCAATCCTCAGTCGAGTCGCCGCGAGGTTGTTTTCTTGGAGCGGTTCCTCGTCAATAAGCACCGAGCCAGCATCAGGTTTCACCAATCCGATGATCATCCGCAATAATGTCGACTTCCCGCAGCCGCTGGTTCCAATTAAAACCTGCGTCTTCCCCTCTGGACAGTCCAGATCCATCTTGTCCACGGCCAAATGCGAGCCAAAGCGTTTTGTGACGCGTCGCAAATGGATCATGTCGGGTCCTTTTATAGTCAGTCGTTAGAGAGGGAAGACAGGGGCCGCAAGAAAAAATGGAACGCAAGATTCGTCTGAGATTTTAGCCACAGATCGACACGCATGAAACCCAGCACAGCTTAGTGACGCGTTGATTTCTCGCGAGTTCTATTTCTTCAAGTCTCTTCAATCAAGCAGCGCAAGGTGCAATACGGCGAAACGCTGCTCTGGGTCGGTCCAGGATCGCCGCAGGGTCAAGCCTACCTGGGCAGCCAGTTTTGCGAACCCATCAATCGTGTACTTGTGCGAATACTCTGTAATGATCGCCTCTCCCTCGGCAAATTGAAATGAATGGTCGCCAATCGAGACGCTCTGCCGATTCCGACTGACCAAAGAGATTTCGATACGATCTTCAAGATCATCGTAGATCGCCTGGTGGGCAAAGAGTTCGAGATCGAACTCACCTGCCAATTCTCGGTTGATCCGTTCGAGCAGATTGATATTAAAGTCGGCTGTCACACCACTTGCATCGTTGTACGCCGCCTCGATTGTAGAAACGTCTTTTTGCAAATCGATCCCAATCAGTAAGCCACCTCCACGACCACAAAGATCGGCAATCTGTCCCAGTATGGCAAGCGCCGCGTGGGGTTCAAAGTTGCCGATCGTCGAACCCGGAAAAAAGACGGCGCTATGGGTGGGTTCTCGACGCGATTCTGGCAAGGCAAAGTCCTCAGTGAAGTCTGCACAAACGGGCAAGATTTCGATCTGAGGATAGGACCGTGAGAGTCGCGCGGCTGTTGAAGCGAGATGCTCGCGCGAAATATCCACCGGCACATAGGCCACGGCATCGTCGAGCGTATCGAGCAAAGCGCGTGTTTTGGTGCTGCTCCCGCTACCGTATTCCACCAGCATCACCCCCGGGCCAATCTGGTCGGCCATCTCTTGGGCATACTCCTTGATGATCTGATCCTCAGAGCGTGTCAGATAGTATTCCTCAAGCAAGCAAATCTGATCGAATAGTTGCGAACCCCGCTCATCGTAAAAGTATTTGCAGGGTAGCCGTTTGGGTGTCGCCCGCATGCCAACAAGCACATCGTCAAGAAACTGCTTAGTCGTGGGCTCAAGATCAAGTAGGGAGGTAGGCGAGTTGTGCATAGTCAAACAAACCGCTGCTGGTGAGACGATGTTAACCACGAGACACACTATCTTATCGGGTTCAAGATGAGATGTGCAGTGACAAAGTGTCGCTACTCAATTTTCGCTGTCGCCCTCGTCACCTCGAGTTTCCAATTCTCGATAGGAGTGCCACTCAGATCGATATTGCTGCATATATAATGCAACCGCTGTGTTGCCGGGCCGTTGGGTGCCGTCTCGAACAGGCTTTGTAAGAAGTAGGGTGGAATTGCCTGATAGTACAACGTGGCTCGCACTTCGAGCCCCTTTCGATTGATATCAGCGGGCAACTCAATGCGGTAAACCACCTCGTCCGAACCACTGCCATCGGTATAGCGAGGATCTCTTTTCGCTATCGGTCCAGGATGAGTCGCCTTAAGGAACTCGCCCCGCAGTGCAGGCCCCGGCCCTTCGGATTTCCAACCACGCGGGAGCAAGCGGTTGTCTTTGATGACGTCCGAGCCATGAATGAAACTTGTCGTATAGCGGTGCTTACCGCTGTGCAACAGAGTTTCATAAATCTGCACTTGCTCCGGAGAGGTGATGACCTCGTGATGATGTTGACAAATCTGCTGCTTGGCGGCAGGGTCTTCCGCGAAAAACTCTGACGGCAACGGTTTGCCCTCCGCATCGACCAACACCCCCAATTCATTCGTACGGCCCGACGACCACACGACCCGTTGCTCACCTTTGGTTGGTTTCTCGAACACCAAGAGTTCGATAAATGCCCGGCGGAAACCAACACCGCTGGGGAAACGATGTCCCACCTTGTTTTGCACATCGACGGTAGCGATCAGTTCTTCGCCTTCAAGTTTTGCGTCGACGGTAAGTGACGCCACATCATTGCGAGCCTGATGGACAAAGTCGTCAATTGCATGTGGGATATCCTCGGTCGAGCCCGTCATGAAGTCGTACTTCCGTACCCCGAGCACGTCGTCGAATTGATTGAACATTTCCAATAGAAAGACGTTCAACCCCCGGAAGTTATGGCGCGAATAACCTTCCTTGCGATGGCGAATCTTCAGTTCTTTTTGCTCGACCAGATTCTCCGCATCCGGAAAGGTATCGTCCTGTATCGCTGCGATGCGAGTCTCAATTCGTTCCAGATGCAGATCGAGATCATCGTTGTGATAGTCGCGGGCCATGTGGCAGTCCTGGCATGTCTTGGCCTGGGGATTCTCAGGGTTGAATTCGTTCTCAAATTCACTGTTAAGCCATTCTAGATAGGTTGCCTGCTCCACATGATGGTGATATTGCTTAAACAGCGGATTCTGCTCGGCAGCGATTAGTTCATTGGGCTTCTCACCCTTCGCCAGCGGTTTGTCGACAATTGGCAAATTCACCACATGACACGTACCGCACATCTGGGACTCCTTGATGTACGGATTGAATTTTGGTTTGAAACCCAGAGCGTGTTCCATAGAATAGGGAGAGATGTCTTTGTCCTCGAACGGACCATGCAGTTCGTTGGCGTTTCCCACGTGGATATTGCCAGTGATCGAGGTTTCCAGGAAGAATTCCAAGTAATGTCGATGGTCGTCGGCTGGCTGTTCACGAGGCTGCATTTGATGGCAGATTGTGCAACTGATGCCGTCGCGGGCCAGCGAGCCGTAACGCCAATCCATTTCCTTCGTAGCCTTGGGATCATTCGACGCGCGCATGACGTGCTCCACGCCAAAATGCCCAGCAGCGTTGCCGTAGTCGAGAGTGAACTGGTGCTTGCCCATTGCCCCGTGGCAAGTCAAACAGGCTTCCACCAAGTTGTCTATGTGCTCCTCGGCTGCTTGGGGATCTTCAGCGAAATCGCTCCGCATCAATTCGATCTCACTTTCGAGTTGGGCATGAAAGATTGGATCGCGGCCGGCCAACCCCATCGGCGTCCAACGCCATTCCCCATACGGCGAGAGATGCACCCCTGGCGAGCCATATTCACCGCTCTCGCCCGTGGGGACAAACATTGTCGGCCCAAACGGCTCCATGAGACCGGCATGACAACTCATGCATTGATTGGAGGTCACGAAGGGCTGTGAATGCTGGGCCGGTGCCGGTCGGCGAACGACCCAATCATGCGTCTCCGGGGGAAAATGCAATACCTCATTCCGCGGACGAGTGTCTATGGATGGAAAGAGTTTCAAAAACTCATGATTCAACGCGGGCTGACAAAGTTCGGGATGCGGCGAATTGCTGCACCTGGGGTGCGATGTATCGGCGACCAACTTCTCCACGGCAACCAGCAGACCTGTATTGCTTTCATCCTCCGGTGTTTCGGCCCCCACCGGCTCTTCATGATCGGTCACACTGCGCCAGGAATCGTCGACGCGAAATAAGAGTGGTTCGCCAGGGAATCCTTTGACATTTCGCAATGCAGCGAAAGTAAACTCATTCGTTGCCCCTTTGGTTTGTGTCGAGGCATGGCAGCGAACGCAATAGATACCGAACCCAGAGATCGGATGATCAAACGGATACTGATGATTGTCGACTACCTGTTGATCCTTGGCCGGGTTGCTCCAGAACCAGCCGTCGTGCGAACTCTTGGAGTCTTTCACCATGACGGTCCAACTCGATAAGTGCGCAAACAATTCATCGTCGTCCAAGCTTTCGTAGCGGGCCGCGGGAGGTTCGTATTGCTCCTTTATGATCATCGCCCCATCAGGGATCGCGTCTTCTTTTTCCGTCACTAGCCAGTGAATGATTTCCGGAGAATAGTAGATAGAAACCGCCGGATGCGTGCCGTAATACTTGCCATTGAGAAACGGACCGGTATCCCGCACTCGTTTGTCACTCGACCAACCGAGGGCTTTGTACTGCCGCTTATTAAGAAACTCGAAGAGTTGCCGTTCGTAGTCGGAAATGTTCAACGAGCCGGGCAAGGGTAGGGGACTAGGTTTCCCAAACGAGGTAGTAGTATCGGTGACCGTCTCGCCATGAAGCATACCACAGGCAGCAGGCAACCAGGCAAGAACGAGAGCACCGACACATGAAAGTTTCCCAGATGAGGGACTAAAAGAATTCGAATTCCATGAATGTCGCATCAAAGCACTCTCCAAAGGACACGGTCGGCTGAGCCAAAATACCCACAAACACCGCAATCGCGAGCCAGTATAATAGCAAACTAGTGCCCAAAAGCAGAACAGCTCTATTGCGGCTAAAAAACTGAGTCCGCTCGCTCCGAGAGGGGAATTTCATCTCGCAATGCGCGTGGACTACCCATCGAATATCCACTCACTATTCATTACACAAATAGGGTACCATGTGGGGAACTTGTTCCTAGTTTCATCCGGCGAAAGGGCAGATCAGCGGCTCACGCGTTTCCTTCACCTGACAAAATCTTCTTGCACAGTTAGCCATCGATACAACGCAGCCTGTGGCTCGCTTCCGCGCATCGTGGGGGAAGTTTAGTCTGGCCCAATTTTGTCGGAAACGAAAAAACAAAATACAAAACTCGGCGTCTTTCTCATGTTTTTCAGCAGTTTTACAATGATTTTCAAATAGTTTTGTAAAACAAATTCTCGACTCCCCAGGACCAGACTCCCAATGCTTCGAGCCATCGACAGCCCGACGGCAACCGACGGATCCCTAGCCGTGTCGCTGCTAATGCCCGCCGGGCACGCAGGTTTCTGGCTCTAGTCTCTCGACTCTTAGCTCTCGACTTTTTCTCAATTATCAAAGAACTTGCCTAGTGGGTGGCATGCTCCATTATCAAGATCGGGGAAGGAATTTCTACCACGATTTTTGGGCCAGTTTGTGGAAGGAGCTAGTTACTAGGCGCTGGATGCTAGTCAGACAGTACCGGTTTACTCTGACTAGCGCCTAGTATCTAGCGCCTAGCGCCTCTCTCGCGCCTCTCTCGTAACTCTTCTCCAGTCCCCAACTCCCAGCCCTTTTCTGGCTTCCCGTGCTACAATGAAAATCTTGGCGGAATTTGCTTGACAATCCCCCCCCCCCGTAGAATACACTTATGACAACCTTTGGAAAGTGAGGTGCGGCATGGCTCTTGATCGATGGTTGCCAGGGTGGAATCGATTCCAACCTGGGGATCTATTTCTCTCGACATTTATTTCCATTGCTTGTTTCGCGGCAGTCGCCCACTCGGGACAGATTCAAATATCTGATTTCTCTCCCGGTGCCGTGGTTCAGGACTTTGAGAGCTTAGGAACTGGCAGTGGTTTTCTGCCGAATCCTTTTGTGATTGCAGGAGATACATACACCGCCAATGATGACGGACTTGATTTCAGCAGCAAATTGGGGCCTGCGATTGGTAGATCAGGAGTTGCTATTGGGCACAGAGTATCGATTTCCAGTAATGTGGAATTCATTCAGATTACATTGGGCACACCCTCGCTACGTGCTGGGTTTTACGTTGGTTCGCAAGCACCTTGGCAAGCATCTATTAATTTCTACGACATTGCGGACAACATCGTCGGTACTATTCCACTTGGGGATTTAGGCCGAGATAGCATTTTTGCAGGGTGGCAAAGCGAAATTCTTTCGATCGCGAAAATTCGTGTCCACAATCTGACCAGCGAGGGTCATCGACTCATCATTGATGATTTTATTAGAGAAATCCCTGAACCGATTAGCATTCAACTGTTAATCGCAAGTATTATGAGTATATCCATCTTGAGTAGACGAAAGCATGGTCATTCGTTCACTTATGGCAACACTGTAGGCAAGAAGGGAAGTCCCTTGCATGAGGTTTTTTGATGACACTATGGTTAGACTCGGTGCGATTCTTTCACGCTTTCGAAATCGAAATCCAGCTAGAAGCGGCCGGATGCAAGAGCGCCACCACTTGCGGTTTGAGCAATTGGAAAATCGTCGGATGTTAGCCGTTTTGTCAGTTGGCTCTGGAGATAGTTCGGTTCAAGTGGACGTTGACGGTTACGGTTCCTTCGGAAGAGAAATACCTGATGGTACAGCCATGGGTGATGCGAGGATAGACCGGATAGGTCCCGACGGACAAATTGGACTAATCTGGCAATCGGCAACCGTTATTCGGGCCAATACTTCAGAAGTTCATCCCTTGTCAGATGGAATTATTGGATTGGGAGGGAATTTAGACTCTGTCAATGTCGTCGTCAGTTCGGACAGCACGACCGCGACCAGTTCTTTCGTACTGTCTCATTTCAATGGCTTCTTTTCTCTTGACGGATTAGAAGGAGACCTAGTCCAAGAGCTAAGTCCACTCACACAAGGTGCTACTCAAGTTGGGGCGGTCTTGAAGCAAACATACACTTTGACTAATCCTACAAGTAATGCGATGATTTTTGATCTATATCGGTACATAGATGCAGATGTGGAGTTTGATACAGGCGAGAACGATGGTGGTGGTAGAATCGTACTTGGTGGAACGGAATTCCTGGTAACAACACAGAGTGATCAGGTCTCGGACCTTACTGAATCAGATATTTTTGTTGCGATAGCTACGGAAGGTGGCAATGAACCGGCTACTAATCGTTTTCAGGTAAGCCCATTCTCTGGGTTGATCACCACACTCACGACAACAGGAAGTGGTACTCTCAATGATTTAGTTCACAACGACAGCGCTGATCCTGATGAGTTGATCGACCTCGGAACCTATGATGTAACCGGTGCGCTTCGAACCGTATACACGCTGGCACCAGGTGCCAGCGATACATTTGTTACCAACACAGTATTTGCGGAAGGGGTTCCATTAGACATTCTTGCTAATGCTATTCCCGATCTCCCCCCCACAATCACCGACGTCGTCATCCAAGGAACCATCCACGGCACAAGCACTCCGTGGGATGAAAGTGCCGTGGTCTCGATGAAAGACCGGATCGAGAGCGGCAAGCAGTTCCATTCGATCTCGACCATCGGGGCCAACACCATCGAGGTGCATTTCTCTGAGCAGATCACCATCGAGGATGCGACTGGCTTCAAACTCAAGGGCCACAATGAACGGGAGATTACCACGTCTACCCCTTCACTCGATGCGACGGGAACCATTGTCACCTTGACGTTTGCTGACTTGATCATCGATAAGTATGCGCTACACATCAGCGACGGAGCGGTCAAAGATATGGCTGGCAATCTGCTCGATGGCGATTGGATGAATGACGACAATGGGGACCTTAACCCATTGGACGGAATTATAGACCCAACTGACAACACTCCAGACTTAATAACCGACGACGTACCCACACCATTTGTGGTCGGTAACGGCTTGGCAGGAAGTTTTGGAGGCGGATTTAGGCTGCATTTTGCTTACTTGCCCGGTGAC
>JBGSPU010000010.1:0-28763 GCA_041738415.1 Bythopirellula sp. | reverse complement strand
TTCGAGGGAAACCAATCGATAAACTCCACCAGATTCGCCGGATACTCGTCACCACGTCGCATTTCACCACCAATTGCCGGGTCACAGAAAACTACTGGATTCTACGGCAAAACGGAGCATGAGTGAACCGGATATCCCTTTAACCAAAAAGTGGGCTGGGAGTTGGGGACTGGGGGCTGGGAGAAATCCACTGGCGAGTTCTTGAACGTTAGTGACCAGAGTCTTCGTCAAGTAGGTCCTGCTCGCCAAGCGGGAACTGGACGACGGCTGCGACTCGGAAGCTGCCAGTACGTTCTCCATTGCGTCACTACTAAGCAGTTCGCTTCCGGCAGAAACGACCTACGGTGGTACAAGAATCGTGGTGGAAAATGGCCACCTGAATCGGGATAATGGTGCTCGTAGTAGAGTGAAGCGGTCAGCCATCAGCTTTGAGCCATTTCGATTGCGAGGGATCGTTTTGACGGGCCCGAATGGGTACGAAAGAGAGGTGGGCCACCAGGGCCAAACGTAACAACGCGCGGCCAACATGGCCAAGTTGACCAACATGACCAGGTTGTTTGAAGGCTCCGCTGCGGCAGTACTTTTTGAAGGTTTCGACAGAAAGGTCTTTCGTCGCTATCGAATTATCGAATAAGAAGTTCGCTTCCGGTAGTAGCGTACTACTGGTCGCTGGCGAAAACCCGCACTATCGGCTATCGTCACATCCATGATCGACCACACCGAATTCCAACTAAACCGCCGTGTTGGGCAACTCTGTCAGGAGATCATCGCTCGGGCCCAGTCGCTCAATGTTGCCGTTGGCACACTCGACTGTGGTACGACGCTGATCGATCTGGGGATTGAATTGCAGGGAAGCCAGGAGGCGGCGTTGCTGCTCGCGCGAGTTTGTCTGGCAGATATTGGTAAGGTGATGCTCGACGAGCCAGTGACGGGAAATCGGTGGCCGAGAGTGAACGTGTCGACGCGTGAGCCAGTGGCCGCTTGCCTGGCTTCGCAGTACGCGGGATGGGAGATTCAGGGCGAAAAGTTCTTCGCCATGGGGTCGGGGCCGATGCGGGCCGCGGCGGGGCGTGAGGCGCTGTTTGATGAGATTGGTTGCCGCGAAAACCCAAGTGAAGTTGTGGGCGTCTTGGAAACGGCAAAGTTTCCGCCGGCCCAGGTTTGTATCGAGATCGCTGAGAAGTGTGGTGTCGCGCCGCAGGAATTGACGCTGTTGGTGGCACCCACCAGTTCGCTGTGTGGCACGTTCCAGATCGTCGCTCGCAGTGTGGAAACCGCTCTGCATAAGTTGCACGAGCTGAAGTTTGATTTGTCTCGCATTGAATCGGGTCACGGCTTGGCCCCGCTCCCCCCACTTGTGAGTGACGACTTTGCTGCGATTGGGCGTACGAACGATGCGATTCTCTACGGTGGAGAGGTCACGCTCGAAGTGCATGGCGACGATGCTTCGCTCGCAGAGATCGGCCCACGCGTGCCCAGTTCTGCTTCTACTGACTATGGTCGTCCCTTCGCCGAAATTCTCGCCCAGTATGACAATGATTTTTACAAGGTCGACCCGCTGCTATTCAGCCCGGCTGTGATCGAATTGCTGAATCTCGACTCGGGAAATCACTTTCGATTCGGTGAGGTCAATGAAGAAGTGTTGACACAATCATTCACTAACCACTAACCACCAGCTACGCTCTCCCCATGCAACTCGCCGTTCTCGGTAATTCTGGTAGCTGGTACACGAACGATCTGGTTCGCGCTGCGCGTGGGCGGCATGAGATACTTCCCCTGGACTTCAAGGAACTTGCTTCCACGGTCGGCGGAGAAAGAACGGTTCACACAGCAGAAGTAAACCTCAATCAACTCGATGCCGTGCTGGTGCGTTCCATGCCGCCGGGGTCGCTCGAACAAATCATCTTTCGTATGGACGCTCTGGCTAACCTGGAGCTGGCTGGTGTCACCGTGGTCAACCCGCCGCGATCCATCGAAGTGGCGGTCGACAAATACCTGGCCACGACCCGGCTGGCTGCAGATGGACTCTTGGTGCCGCGGACAATGGCTTGCCAAACCGTTGAGCAAGCACTGCTGGCCTTCGGATCGTTGGGAGGGGACGTGGTCCTGAAGCCGTTGTTCGGTTCCGAAGGACGGGGCATCGTACGGCTCAGTGAGGAGGCGATTGCCCTGCGAACGTTCAAGGCACTTGCCGCGATCGATTCAGTGTTCTACCTGCAAGAGTTTCTGGAACATGAAGGGTGCGATCTGCGACTATTGGTGTTGGGCGAGGAAGTCCTGGGGATGAAACGGCGCAATAAACTGGATTGGCGGACGAACATCAGCCGGGGGGCGACTGGCGAGCGATTGGACGTCACCAGCGAACTGGCCGAACTGGCCCACCGAGCGGCGGCTGCGATCGGTGCCCCCTTGGCGGGCGTCGATTTGCTGCCAACGCGCGATGGCCGCCTGTTCGCCATTGAAGTGAATGCGGTGCCCGGCTGGCGAGCCTTGGCAGAGGTGACCGGTATCGACGTCGCGGAGAAGGTGCTGGGGTACCTGGAAGCCCGGGTTACAAAAAATGAAGATGGTGTGAGGGCGTAATTTTCGCCCTCTTTTGCCCCATTGCCAGCCAGTTGTTGGACCCGCGCCTGATCGGTATAATCAGCGGTTCAGCTTCCACCTAGCACGGCCAAGAGAGGGCCTGTGCCCCTGCCTTGTGGCCGTTTCCGTACATCGTGTGCGAACCATCGGTTCACACTGTCCGCCGGTTAGGGTGACCGGTCGGATTCCAACTCACAAAGGAGAAAAAATGTCGATTCGAGTAGCAATCAATGGATTTGGCCGCATTGGCCGACTGACGTTCCGCAATCTGCACGCCCGTTCCAGCGAGTTCGAGGTAGTGGCGATCAATGACCTGACCGACAACGAGATGCTGGCGACTTTGCTCAAATACGATAGCATCCACCGCCGTTTTCCTGGCAAGGTTTCGTTCGACGCTGAACACCTGATCGTCGATGGCAAGAAAATCAAAGCACTGGCGGTTCGAAATCCAGCGGAATTGCCCTGGAGTGATTTGGGAGTTGATGTGGTGGTTGAGAGCACCGGCATCTTCACGGCCCGCGCCACGGACAGCAAGCCAGGCTATGACACGCATCTCAAAGCCGGTGCCAAGCGAGTGGTGCTCAGTGCTCCGGCCAAAGATGGTGCTGACCTGACGTGTGTTCTTGGAGTGAACGACGACAAGCTCACTCCCGACATGAAGTGCATTTCCAACGCGAGTTGCACCACCAACTGCCTGGCCCCGGTCGCCAAGGTGTTGCACGAGACTTTCGGGATCGAAAAAGGCTTGATGACCACCGTGCATGCCTATACCAACGATCAACCCACGCAGGATCAGCCTCATCAGGATCCCTATCGTGCCCGTGCGGCTGCCCAAAACATTATCCCCACCAGCACAGGTGCCGCGAAGGCGGTCGGTCTGGTCATTCCTGAATTGAAGGGTAAGTTGACCGGCATTGCCCTGCGTGTTCCCGTGCCGACTGGCAGTGTAGTCGATCTGACAGTGATACTTGGCAAGAATGCCACCGAGGCAGATATCAACTCTGCCATCAAAGCCGCCGCCGAGGGACCGCTCAAAGGGATCTTGTGCTACACGGAGGACCCGATCGTGTCGACCGATATCATCGGTGATTCCCACAGCTCGATCTTCGCTGCCGATTTCACGCAAGTGATCGAAGGCAACATGGCCAAGATCGTGAGTTGGTACGACAACGAATGGGGCTACAGTTGCCGTACCGCCGACCTGATCGCCAAGATCGGCAAGTGGTAAGCGACCAAGCATTCCAATAAAATAAAGCCTCGTGCCGCACTTGGGACGAGGCTTTATTTTTGGTCTGTCAATTCGCTTTGCACGCAAGTAGCGTCAAAACTCTACCTGGTATTTTTGGGTCATCTGGCGGCGGATGGCTGCGGTGGCATCGTCGATAAGCTTGAAGCCTTCGACACGGGCATTGTTGGAGGCAGCCATGGATTGGGCCCTCATCGCGGAGCGGTCAGCCGCGCTTGCCCGGGCACCTGAATAGGCATCACCAATAAGATTACCAAAGTAGCCGTAGTCGATTGCGTAGTTGCTGTATCCGCCACCACCCATACCGGCGGTCGCGGTGCCGTATTCGATGCCACCCTGGCGCTTCGAGAGAGCCATCGAACGCAAGGTCGTTGCGAGTTGAGCCCCGAACTCCAGTAGATCTGGATCGACGTTCAAGATAGGCATGCGATCAATTTTGCGAGCGTAGCGTTCCATTACTGCCGCACTTGCCTTGTTGCCCCGCAGATCGCGACGGAGATCCTTAACCAGCACATCGGTCGAGCGAAAGTAAGTAAGCGATGCCTCGCGAATCTGGCTTTCGGGTGTCTCCTCTGGAGTTTGACTTTCGCCGGTGGTGTCTTTGAGTTGGCTGAATTTGGTTGACGGGAGCTCAATGACACTGAAGACTCTTCGCTGACCGTCTTGAGACAAGGGACCTTCCATGTGGATAGCTTGCTGTTTGATGTCGAATTTCCAAGACTCCATGTCGGAGACGTTGGCACCCATGTCATCCAATACAGAGAGCACCAACTCCTTAGCGATCGGCTTGAGCGGCGAGATGTCGCTACCAAAGTCGATTCGCAATTGCGCTTGCGCGTCTTTGCCGACAGCGACACGCAAAGTGGCTCCTTTGAGGCTAGTCAGGACGGGGACAAGTTCCTGAGCAGAGAGCCCAGTTTTTTTGAACAAAGGGGATGCCTCAATTTTCTGGAGAACGTTGTGGGGTTGCACGACATTCGCCAGGTCGATGGCCATGAGAATTTGGACCTTCTCGTTAGTCAAACGCGTTGCTTGCTTGAGATAGTCTGATAGGGCAACTTCCCGATTACTGTTCGCAAAATCCAACCAGCGTGAAACGAACTGTCGTTCGGCAGGAAACATGACTCCGAGTTCTTGGTCATCTAAACGCACGAAATAAGCATCACTCGGAGTCCAGGCAGCTTCGCTCCCGTCAATCGTATCTAGGTATCCTCCCTCACTACGGGCAATGGACCGCATGGAGATCGGCTCACTCAACTCCATCACTCCCAACTCCCAGAGTCGAGAAAAGTTGTCGCTCGGTTGCAAGGTGGCTGCGAGCACCAGTTTGTTGGCTTCAGGGGGCAGAAAAATAGGACGCTCGACGTAGGCGAGTTCCAGTTGCTTGCCCCAGCCCTCCTTCTGGGCCAGTGGGCTCTGCAAAGTTTGTTGGACGTTGATCAGAACCAACGTATTGGCCGACTTTGGAACTTTCTCAAGCAAGTGGTCGAACTCACCACTCTGGACAGGATTGTTCAAACAAAGAGCAATCAATAGAAAAAGCGAAACAGAACAGTTACGTATCATCGGTTTACCTTCATTGGGCATGGACGGATGCTAAGAAAGAATGAGAAAAAGTGAACCGGCGATGATACCAGTCAGAGATAGCAATTCCAAGTACTCTCCGCTCAATTCAACCAGCATTGGGCGAAAATGAATCTCAGAATGCAGGCTTAAATAACCAAAAGGCTATTTGCGTGAAGTCCAGCGTTGTTTGCTGGCGGTTGTGGAGGCTGGTTGGGAATCGCGCGAGCTTTGATTGGAAGTCGTGCCGGTTTTCCACGCCTGGCCGGTGGCTGTCGTGGCGAAACCGGAGTTAGCACCCGAGCTGAAATGGGTGGCGGCTCGCCATTGTGGCTCGGCTTTCGACGCAGAGTCTGCTGACGCCAACGGGGTGGTGCGGACCTTCGTTATGCCACCTGCTCGCGATGGTTTGCTCGAACGCAAGGGATTCATCGTGGCAATTTCTACTTCTTCAACTTCTGATTTCTGGGTATCGTCTGCCAAATGCTCACCCTTGGCATCTTCCATACGAGCGAGTGCTCCCGCTTCCATGGGTACCTGAGCCAACAGCTTGCGACCATCTGCGGTCTCCAAGCGGACCCATAGCTCAAACGGACCCGTGGGTAGCTGAGCAACTTCCAAAGGTAGTTCCAGATGAAGTCCATCGCCAAAATGCGAAGTCTGCCACGCAGCGTCCGTCTCTTCCTCGGTGAAGTCCCAACGTTTGATTCGCTCTGGGGACGCGGGGTCTCCCTGCATCACCATCAGCGAGACTTTGCCATCGAAGTCGGCCGGTTCGTTTCTGGAGTCACGTGCCTCAATGACGGAAAGCAGGCTGCTAGGATCATGCGAGTCCGTGGAATCTCGGAAGACATGCGCTATAACAAGTCGCTCCGCTTTGCGTCCTGACGGTTTAGGCAAGTCCTCGTCGACTAGCGTTTCGCTCTCATCAATCGCTTCGATGGATCCTGCTTCTTCGAAAGGGATTTCAACGAGTTCCATGGATTGGTCAGCAGAAGCCTCCGATTCATCGGCGAATTCTTCCGATTCATCGGCAGATTCTTCCAATTCATCGTAAGTGGCTGTCTGGTAGGCTGCCGGGTCGGGGATGAGGATTGTTTCATCGCTTGTTTGAAACTCTTCACCCGTCGAATTTGCCAGGTGTGTGGCTTCCAGTTCCTCGTCTAATCCAACTGGCTCACCAATTTCCAATTCCAATATTGGGATTTCAAGTTCTTCGATGGGCGTTTCTGGTTCGGCCCTAGGTTCGACAGAATCCGGGATCGATTCCTCACGGGGTTCCTGCAGGGTCCGCATAGGAGGCTTTTTATCAGCGGTGGATCTCTTCGTGCTGGATCGGGTTGTTTCTTTCGGCGCGGGACTCGGTTTGGTCGCGGCAGCCACATGTGGCTGGGAACAACGGCATTGGCGCAGCTTGTCTGAATATTCGACGACGTAGTCTTCTAGCTCGTAGATGTAATCTTCCTGGGCACGTAATTCTCGCTCCAAAATGTCGATTTGATTGTCACGTGTCGAACGGCAGCCCGCAGTCATAAACAACGACAGAATTGCAGCGCCCACCAGCACGGCATGCACAGTTCGCCAGTTGGAGTTGAAACGTGTCGTATCGTTTGCTGTTGGCATCACTCAGCTCGACCGGGACCCTGGAAAAAGACCATCGGCAAACGGTAGACTCGTTGCGCACGCACCCGCCGAAGTCAACTGGGGGGTAAGAAATAGGAAAACCGGTGAGCACCGTCAAGCGAGATCAGCGGTGCTAGCAGCGCCCGGCAGTGGCCCACGAATAGCATAATAGCTCAAAGAATCAATCGCAGAGGGGCTATATCTCCATCTTCTCCACGACTTTATCGATGATTCGATACTCACATGCTTCGGCGGCGGACATGAAGTGGTCGCGATCGGTGTCGCGTTCGATTTGATCGAGCGTCTGGCCGGTGTGCTCGATCAGAATACGGTTAAGCTTATCTTTCGTTTTGCGGTATTCGGTAGCGTGAATCATGATGTCCTCGGCCGTGCCCTCCATGCCGGCAGATGGTTGATGAATCATGATGCGAGAATTAGGCAGGGCGTGGCGTTTACCGGCAGCGCCGGCGGCCAAGAGCAAGGCGCCCATCGATGCTGCCTGTCCCAGGCAGTAGGTGGCAACATCGCAAGTGACGAACTGCATGGTGTCGTAAATTGCCATGCCCGCGGTGACGCTGCCTCCCGGAGAATTGATGTAGTAGTGAATATCCGCCTTGGGATCATCGGATTGGAGAAACAGCAACTGGGCCACGATGCTGTTAGCGACATCGTCGTTCACTGCCGAACCCATCAAGACGATACGGTCCTTGAGCAAACGGCTGTAGATGTCCATGGCTCGCTCTTCGCGGCCTGATTTTTCGATGACAAAAGGTACTAGCGACATGACGGGCAATCCATTAGTTAGGGGGGTGAATTTGAATCGAGGGTTGAGAACTGAGCGTTGCGGGCTTAGGAGCCGAACTTACTGGTCGTCCTCGTCTTCCGATTCTCCACCAATTGCGGGTTGTTTAATAAGAATGTCATCGACGATACCGTATTCCTTGGACTCGGCGGCGGTCATGTAGTAATCGCGATCACACGCCTTTTGGATATCTTCGATACTCTTGCCGGTGTGCTCGGCCATGATGCGGTTGAGGATTTCACGAGTGCGGATAATTTCGTTGGCCTGGATTTCGATATCCGAGACCTGCCCTCCCACCCCGCCATGAGGCTGGTGGATCATGACTTTGGCATGTTTGAGCGCAAATCGCTTTCCTTTTTCTCCGCCAGCCAGCAATACGGCTCCACCACTGGCAGCCAGCCCCACGCAGTAGGTTGCCACCGGAGGGGAAATCATCTGCATCGTGTCGTAAATCGCCAGGGTGGAGGTCACGCTGCCGCCCGGCGAATTGATATAGAAATGGATGTCCTTGCGACGGTTCTCGCTCTGAAGGTAGAGCAGCTTCATCACCAATTCGTTGGCATTGCCGTCGTAGATTTCTCCTTGCAGAAAGATGACGCGGTTTTCCAGCAAAAGATCGCCCAGCGTCATCTGACGTTGACGCTGGTAGTCACGCATCGCCGCGGCGAGCCGAGGATTGACGGCATTCTCCGCCGAGGTTTCGTAATTCATAACAACTCCCTTTATGGAAACTCACTCCTGTTAGTCAACCGGTGCCGGAATTCGACAACATTACTATTCTCGCACTGTACTGACTTTGAGACAACTCAGCCTCATTGAGTGATTGTTCAGTCTTCCTTTGCCTTGGCAGGTTCAGCATTGGCTTCGCTGATGGAAGTCGGTCCTTCTCCGCCACCGGCAGCGAGATTCACCGCCTCGACGTCAAGTTTCTCCGGCTCATAGGGCTTGTCGACGAACTTAGCATGTACTTGGACCAGCTCCAGCACTTTTCGCTCGACGATCTGATTCTGCAATACGTCCATCAAGCCACGCTTCTCGATCTGGGCACGAACCCGACGAGGCGACTCGCCGCTTTGCATTGCGATCAGAAGGATTTCCTTTTCGAAATCTCCTTCTTGGGCTTCGATGTTTTCTTCTTCGGCGATTCGCTCCAAAATAAAGTGTTCTTTCAAGCTACGGGCCGTTGAAGCCGCGCTGTTTTGACGCAGGATGTTTTCGCGGGCACGAATCTCGGCTTCGTTAAAGCCAGCTCTACGCAGTTCCATTACCGTGCGTTCTAGCTCGCGGGCGCTCTGACGCTTGAGCAGACCAGGAGGCAATTGCCAATCGGCACTCTTGGTTAGCAGTGCAGAGATCTGTGCCCGGATCATTTGCTGCTGCTCATATTCCAGTTGGCGTTTGAGACTGTCGCTGATCGTATCACGGAGGTCTCCCTCGGTCTTGAAATTCCCCATTTCGGCGAGGAATTCTTCGTTCAACTCAGGGAGTTTCAGTTTTTTGACTTCGAGGACCTCAAATTCCACGGTGATCTTCTTGCCACGCAAGGACTCGTTGGGAGCGTCCTGAGTAAGTTCAATCTCAATCTTCCGGCGATCACCCGCCTTGACCCCTTCCATCAGTTTCGCAAAGTCGGAAATCTCGCCGTCGCGGAAGCTAAGCTTCTCGCGAATCCGCAGAACGTGTTCTTCCTCTCTCTCGATTTGCTTTCCGTCGTGGGACGTGGTGATGTTCACCGTAAGGTAATCCCCTACGGCTGCTGTACCCTCATGAGGAACTAGCTGACCATAGCGAGAGAGCATTTTCTCAAGGTGCTGATCGACATCGGCCGGGGTAAATTCATGGATAGGACGCTCAATTTTTGCTCCCTTCCATTTCGGCATATCGAATTCGGGGCGAACTTCGATATCAAACTCAAACGTCATCGGCCCCTCCTCGGGAACCTCGACCGCGTCGAGATTCAGGTCAGGCTCGCTGATCGCTGTAAAAGATTGCTCCTCGCTGATCTGGCTCAAGCTATCCAACAGCAAGGAACCTTTGATCTGCTCGCCCATTTGCTTTTTGAATTTGCTTTCCACTAACTTGCGTGGCGCCCGACCAATGCGAAAACCGGGCACGTTGGCGCTCGGCATAAGTTCGCTGTAGGCATCGTTCATGTAGCGGTCGATGTCTTCACGTGAGACAGTCACGGTCACATGACGCTCGCAATCGCTGGGACTGGCAACTTCGACCTGAAGATTGAGTGGTTGATCCTCGGCTTCCGGCTCAGCGGTCAGTGTGTCGGCTTGTACTTTGTCCAGTTCTTCGTCTGCCATGAACTTATTCTCTCTGCAAAAACACTGACTCGGGATCTCCGAGCCAAGAAACCTTTGTTCTATAAAAACCAGTTCTATAAAAACCAAAGGCCCGCATCCGGCAATTACGTCTCCCCTCGCGGAAGGCCAATAATCGGGGGCGGGCTCCAATTCGAAGCGAACTCTATCGGGCGGCCTACGAATTTCCCGGTATTACACCGGCGAGTTCGTAAAGACCAAGTATCAGAGCGGGTGATCGGGTTCGAACCGACGACAACAACGTTGGCAACGTTGTGCTCTACCAACTGAGCTACACCCGCAGATCGCTCAGGCGGTCTCCCAGCATGACACCGAGGTATCGCAAGAACGATTCCCGAATTATAGGCCAGGAGCATCCTTACGCAAGGGGATTTGCCCAAGCAGGAGAGCTAAAATACCCGGGGATTCCATGACTCCTAGCCAAGCGGTACAATCTGCGGATACGATGAGGCTATGCTGCTGTTCAAGAAGAAGTTCCTGCCCGCCATTCGCAGCGGAGAAAAGACACAAACGATTCGGTTGTGGAAACATCGTATGATGCGCGACGGCCAGCGGAGTTACATCCCCGGCGCTGGCTACATCACGATCGACAGTGTCCAGAAGGTAAAGATCGACCAGTTGACGGACGCCGACGCGGTGCCCGATGGGTTTCCGACTGCCCTGGCACTCCGGGCGGAACTCGATGCTTTGTATGCCGATAAAATAGCGGCTGGCTATCAGGCGTATCGAGTCGTGTTCCACTTGCAGGAATCACCGTCGACGAAGTGACTGAGAGGTCAGCAGTGCTAAGTCAGCCGCATCCCGTAAGCGACCGGTTTTTAGCTAAATTGGCTAGTGGTCGCTGGTAAGTGGTTGGAAACAATTCGATTCCTGCCTCCCGTTCCTCAATACGAAAAAATCTCCTGCATTGCTTGGGCGATTTGCTGTGGGTGATTGAGCATGTGAATCATGCTTGTGGCTAGCAGTAGGATCGCAAAGAGCACGATCCCTAACCACCGCGGATTGGAATCCACCGAGAGTGTGTCTAGCCTCGACCCAAGCAGTCCAGCCAGTTGCCGCCAACTTGCAAGATTTTGTTTTGCACCGCTGGCGACCAACGAGACATTGCGCATGATCTCGAAGGTCTCCAGATGAAGTTGTATTCCGACTGTGGGGAGTGACAAGCTGTCTCCCGCCCAGCGGGCTTGAGGGTCGAGACTGCGTGCTGCTTCTGACAACACGGGTCGAAGCTCTTCGCTGCTGATGTTGTAGATCACGAGCCTTGGCCGCGCTAGGAGCATGGCGAGCCAAATGCCTAGCCAATAAAGCACCAACAGAAACAGCCACACGTACCCGCCGAACTCCACAGAAGCAGCTTCGGGACGGAATAACTCGATGGGACCAATAAAGACCAGTCCCGAAAGCGCGACTCCCAAGGTCGCCAGGTCTGCCCCGCCAGTGGTGATAAACGGCTTGCGCCGCGCGTTCAAAATCCCCAGCATCAAGCAGTAGGATGCCACTGGCAGCAGGGCTATGGTCAATCGCAAAGGGTCGGGCAGCATCCCCTCATGCTATCTTTGCCAGGCAAGTAGGAATAGTCCCCGTGAGCCGGCAGCGTCCCCCTGCCGCATTTCACTATTGGGCCGAACGAAGCCACTCCAGCATCACCATCCCGACTTTGCCAAGCGAATCCGCGGAACATCGTCCGGGGGTGTCGGCAGTCGTATGCCAAAAACGGTTTGAGCGGTCGGGATATTCGAAGTCAATCACATCGCAGACGGGAATCCCACCGATCTGATGCAGGGGGATATGATCATCGCGGACTTCATAGCCCACGCGCGGGATGAATTCCTCAACTCCTAACCGGGCAGCAGTGGCCCAGATTCCTTGGACGATAGGTCGCGTATCTTCCCAAGCCACACTATGGTGCTCCTGGTAAATACTCAGCTTGGTATCACCGACCATGTCGAGCAACACCCCAGCGATGTACTCGTAGTCTCGTTGGTGCTTGCGGTATTCTCGAGCAAAATGTTCGCTGCCGAGGAAATAGGGGTCCGTACGATCCGAGTAGACCAACTCTTCGGCATCAAACAGGGCAAAGTCGAGCCCATAGCGATCCGGGAGACTTTGCACATGATGAGCCAGTTCCATCAACACGGCCGTACCACTCGCGCCGTCATTAGCCCCCAAAAATACCCCTTCCCGACGCTGACGTGGATCAAAATCCTGCGAGGGGAGTGGCCTGGTGTCGTAATGAGCGCAAAGCAAAATACGCTCCTTGCTCTCCGGATTCCAGTGGACAACGAGATTGGCCAGCGGCACAGCTTGGCCAGTACGCGGGTGTTTAGCGGAGAATCGTTGCCAAGTGACCTGCCCACCGAGTTCTTTGAAGTGTTTCTCAAGCAACGCCTGTTGCTTCTGCATCCCGGGGCTGCCACTCATACGATTGCCCAGCGCACAAAGCTGGCGGAGATAATCGTAGGCCCGTTGGCCGTCGAAAGCCGATGGGTTTTGCAAATCTTGCTCAGCAGGTTCAGCCCGTACCTGTTCACAGATCCATACGAAGACGCCGATCGAGAAAACCGCAATGATTATTAACTTCATATTGCCTGCCAGCACTGATTTCCGAAAAGGGACCGCAAATCCTTCTAAGTTCTGCAATTGTAGGCAAGATCATGGAATCCGTCACCCGCAATGTGTAAGGGAGTGGTCCGAAGTTGAGCCGGAGATGCTCGCGGTCGCGATTCTGCTCGGCAGTTTGCAATCGCTTTTTTGCCGGTACTCTTCTCTTTCGGGACCCTCGCGGTGAAAAGTGAGGTGCCAGATTGAGTCGGCATCGCTTGAGCAGGCGGGACAATGTATCTTATTTCTGTATGAATAACCTTTCTCGCGACATGTGATCCAACGTCAACGGTGACAAGCGAACCTGTCAGAGCTGCGCGATGTGCTGCCGAACTATTGAGTGCCCTACCCAGAGGAACCTGATGTATGCTTTCAGTACGGTGGATATCGTCACTCCTTGTTTTGACCGTGCTCACAGCAAATCCCCTGTGTGAGGCTGCAGGACACCGTGCGTTTTGTCCTCAGGTACTTGATGCGGGCGTCTATGTAGGTCCTGCCCCTAAGTCGGCAGCCGACATCGCACTCTTGAAACGCATGGGCGTGCGTGAGATCATCGACAACCGCACCATGCACCGGTTGGCATCGAACCGTGAAGCCCGCTGGGCACGCGAACGCGGACTTGCCTACCGCTCTTTGCCAATCGATACGAGGCCCCGTTTTCCAGACAGCAATCTGGAAAACACCATTGAGCGAATGGTTGAGCGACGGTGCGGGGTTATCTATGTCCATTGCTCGCTTGGCCGCGATCGGGCAGGGCTGATTGCCGCACTGTATCGATACCGCTACCTGGGATGGACGCCCAAGCGAGCTTTCTGTGAGATGGAGCGCGGTGAATTCAATAGCCGACTGGTCGAGTTGGACCACTATTTCTGGCGCAGTGTGAATTGCTCGACCTCCGCAGCATTGTCAGAGTGACCGGCGGTAGAGGGGCACCACGACCTGGCCCACCCTCATCCGCGCCTGCTTTCGCGGTGGGGGATCCCCAGCCACCTCCGGGCAGCAAGCTTGGGGTGAAATCCTTTGCGAGCGGCAGATGCGCTCTTGGCTCGCTTGCATTACGACTTCCGCGACACGCGGATTCCGCACGACCACACTCAGTTCCAGATTGAGTCGATCCGAGCGAACGTCGAAGTTGTAACTCCCCAGCATGGTGAGCTGCCGGTCGATGGTCATGGTTTTCATGTGCAGATGGTCGCGGCCACAAAGTTCGTAAAGGTTTACGCCCATCCGTAGTAGCGTGGCCTTCTGGTTTTGGTACGCCGAATACGTCGAAACATTGTCGGTGCTTTCGAGCGAGTTGGTAAGCATGCTAATGCAGACACCGCGACATGAGGCGCGGCGGAGGGCGTCGAAGATTGGGCGACTAAACACCGGATAGGCGGTTTCCAAGTGAATCGATTCCCGGGCGCTATCAAGGAGTTTGACGACATCCATCTGCAATCGTCGCTGCGACTTGGGCTCAAAACCATCGTGCAACAGCCAAGCGTTCACATCGGAAACACACGGCGAATCAACTGACTTTCCCTCACCCGACTGACCAACGATCTTGTTAACGTAATCCAATCCGCAAGCGAGAGCCTGATGATACTTGAATTCTCGCTGGGTATGGAGCAGTGGCACGGGGATAATGTCCATCTTCAAATTGTCGACCAGATCAAACCCAAAGGGGTTCGAACGTGCCGCGGGAAAGACGCCGTTTGCCTGCCACAGCCCGTCGAAGTATGCGGCGGCGTGCGCGCAGATATCTCCCGTCAGGTACGCGTCGCTATCGATGTAGTTGATGCAGTCCTGTCCAAAATGGTGGTCTTGCAGATTACGACTGCCAATGATCATCGCTTGCCGATCGACGACCAGTAACTTGGTATGCATGCGACGATTGAGCCATCCGGGTCGTCCCTTGTGCGGCGGGTGGTACTTGCGAAAGTGAACACCCTCTTGTGTCAACATGGTTTCGAATTCCGAGGGGAGTCGCGACTGAAGCCCGTCCACCACCACACGTACGAGCACGCCTCGCTTCGCTGCCTCGCGCAACAGAGCCAACAGGCCGAGCGGAACCTCCCCCGAATCTATCGCATAGTAGGCAACGCTGATTTCGCATTGGGCCGACCGAATCAACTCAGCCCGCACAGCGAGGGCAAGCTGGTCATCGTCGAGCAGACAGAAGTCATTCGCTGCCCAGGCGTGGAGAACCGGTAAACATGCCGCCAGCCCCCAGGCGACACGGATCAGGCAACCGGCAAGAGTGGGGCATCTCATTGGGCGAGCTACTTTCCTGGCAATCACGTCCGCCCAATCAGGTTTAGTAATGCAAGTTGCTGTCTTTCCCCTGACTACGCTAGAGCTGGATGTTCACTACGGGCGCAGCACGGTCCCATCGGCTCAAGCTGAAGAAGTGGGCGCACAGGCTTTATCGGCAGGGCTGATAGCATGTGCTCAATGCGAACCCTCCAAGCTGCAGAAATCGAATAATTGGCATACTCGGAACGATTGCCACTGCCTGGGCGCAGGTGACCTTCCTGCCACGGGGCAGTGTGGACGCGATCCAGACACGCTGGAAGTTGTCATCTTGTACTCGCAGCCGAGAGTACTTTGGTCCTCGCTGTGGCTAGCCACTTCAAGAAGCGCTCGAACTAACTGGCGCTCCACTTCCACAGAGATGTCGCTAGTGAGGAAAGAGATGGGCCGACGAACCCTTGCACAAACGCCTGTTCGGTAGAGCAGTGGTAGTGACCCGCGCACATCAGATCACGGAACTGATCTAAAAGCCTTCACGCTCTGCGCGCAGAGGTCTTTGTACCGCTGGACGCGCCAAGATACACTTTTATCATTTGCGATTCTCCGGAAAGGAAAAAGGGACATTCTACTTATCTTTTTCTTGGTTCATCCGGATTTAGCGTAGTTGGCGAGCAGATAGTCGGGCTGAGGAGTGCGTTTTTGAGAACAAAGGGAATTGAAATGGCAAAAGGGTCGCGATTCGCTTTGGAATACATGACCCTTCCCTTCGTTCAATCGGGCCCTCTCGCCAGCAGGGCCCGATGGAAAGGCATTTTGACGGTTTTTCCCTGGAAATCAAGGGTTCGCAGTACCCATCGCGTAGAATCGAGATCATGCCCTCCAAGCAAGCTTGCACGTAGGTACCTTCCCTTTGTTCTGAAAAGGCACCTATGCACGACACCAATCAGATCGCGTTTCTCGCCGAGATCAGCAAACCAAGTAATCGTGACGACTTACGGAAACTTCGCTTCAGTCGGATGAACCAACTTTTAGCCTTAAATGGGCTGGTTCATCTGCCACTGGTCTTTATCAGATGGCAAACGATGCGGCAAAAAGAGTGGGCCGTCAAGGCGGGATTGGTGCTATGCGCCGTGAACCTCTTCCTGCCGATTGTGTTCGTCTCGCTGTCGATACCGCCACTTTTTGGCGACATCTACACCAGGGTCGATGCGAGCGGGTACTTCGCCATGACCTCCTGCATGCTGGTGCTGCTGGCCGAACTGGGGCAATTGCTGCTATATGCAGCGGCCGCCGCAGCACAAAGGAGTGCCCATGCCCAGAGGGGCCATTGATTTTCGTGCCATTCGCGTTCTTCGTGGTTTCCCCCAAAAAAATCCAGTAGCCAAATATTTCTATAGGCTTTCAAGGGGGACACTCAGTTTTCCGGCGAGGAAACGTACGGCTAGCTTTGCGAGTTCAGTAAAGCAAGGCAGAATGAAAGTGGATGTCCCCAATCGAATGGGAATCAGCCTACCTTGCCGCCGATGGCGTTTGCCGAAAGTCAAAGTGCCGGCGAGCTGAGTTCACTCTCCACGCAGGACTCTTGGCAAAACTCCACTCGGTTGCGTCCCGAATGCTTGGCATTATAAAGTGCCCGGTCAGCAAGTTCGAGGATCAAGGGAGGAATCGATGCCGGCAGAAAAGCCACGCCAAAACTACAGGTGATCCTCACCCGTTCGGCCCTATATACAAACGGATGAGCTTCAATCGCGCGTCGCACTCGTTCGGCCAACTCCGTGGCCCGCGCGAGCGACGTGTTGGGGAGGAGGATCGTGAACTCCTCTCCCCCGTAACGACAGATGATATCCTCGGCTCGGCAATGCTCACTGAAAATCGAGGCAATTGCCCGCAGCACGTCGTCGCCGAAACTATGACCATACGTGTCGTTGATCAATTTGAAACAATCTGTATCTGCCATGATGCAGGAGAGCGGTTGGTTGGTACGACGTGCGGAGGACAACTCAATGGTGACGTGGGCGTCCAGGTAGTTGCGGTTCCAAAGTCCAGTAAGACCGTCAATCATGGCCTTCTTGGAAAGCAAGTCGACGAGTTCCTTAGTGCGCAGCGAAGCCCGTACTCGGGCTACGAGCTCGGCGGGTTCAAACGGCTTGGTAATGTAGTCGGTTGCCCCGAGCTCGAGACCGCGAATCTTGTCTTTGGTGGACACGGCGCCGGACAGGAAGATGATGGGAATATCGCGTGTCATAGAGTCGGCCTTCAGGTCCGAGCAGACCTCGAATCCATCACGCACCGGCATGTCGACGTCCAGCAGAATCAGATCGGGTCGCAACTCCCGCGCTGCTTCCAGGCCCGATGCGCCGTCGCAGGCGCCGTGAATGACGACCTGCTCTTTACCAAGCCGGACCTTCACAAGTGTATGAACGTCTGGGGAATCATCGATGACGAGAATTTTATTTGACATGGGTTGCCTCACATTCGTGGCGATAGCCCTCGACCGAGCGGACGAGTGCTATTAGTTCATTGACTTCGAGTTGAATCGCCTCAAGCGGATCCTCCTGCTCCAGGATGCACTCCACCTGGGCAGCGCGCTGGGTTATGAAGTCGTAGCCATATCCGCCGCCAGCGCCTTTGAGTTGATGGACTACCCGCCGCAATTCCGACAGATTCTGCTCGCTCAGCAACTGCTGCAGTCCGGCCATTCGTTCCGGCAGCGCGCCGACGAATTCCTCGATCGCCTCCTGCATGTCGGGATCGTCGGCGAAGGAGCTTTTCAGGACGCCGTCGAGCGTCGATTGCCCCTTCGGTGCAGGCGAGTGATCCTGCTGGGAGCAGTTCTCTTCGCCGGCGGTGAGATAATCCGCCAGCGCCGCCAGCAGCGTGTTCTTTTCGATCGGTTTGGTCAGGTAGCCGCTGCAGCCGGCGGCGAGGCATTTGCCACAGTCTTCGGCCATGGCATGGGCAGTGAGTGCAACAATAGGGAGATCATAACCATGGCTGCGAAGTTCTCGCGTGGCCGCGTAGCCGTCCAATTCAGGCATTTGCATGTCCATCAAGATCAGGTCGAAAGGTTCCTTGCAAGCGAGTTCTACGGCGATGCGTCCATTGTCGGCGACCACCACCTCTGCGCCAGCCTTGAGCAAATGCATGGAGATCAGCCGTTGATTGTCGAGGCCGTCTTCGGCAAGGAGAATGCGGCCCCGCAAAGTTGCCGGTTTGTGGCTGGCCGGTTGGTGCGAAACAGGAATAAGCGATTCAGTAAACCCGTGCAGCATTTCGACGTTCTCCGCGGAACCACCATCGATCGTGAAACGAAATTTACTTCCCACACCGGGGAGCGAATCGACGGTGAGTTCGCCACCCAGCAGTTCGGCCAGTCGCCTGCTAATGGTCAGTCCCAGTCCGGTGCCACCGAAGCGTCGCGTCGTCGAATCGTCTGCTTGGCTGAACGGCTGGAAAATGCGGCGAAGTTGCTCGTCCGACATGCCGATACCACTGTCAGTCACCTCGAAAACGGCGACGCTCGTGTTGTCCTTGATGAAGCTTGAAACATGCATGCGTATGGCGCCCCGTTCGGTGAATTTGAGGGCGTTGCCCACGAGGTTCATGAGGACTTGTTTGACACGGATGGGATCGGTGTGAATCGTACGCGCGACCGATTCGCCGAAGGTCAATTGAAAACCCATCCCTTTCGCCATGGCGGACGGGCGCATCAGGGAGACCACGTCGGCGGCAATTTGCAGGACGTCCGTCGCGATCCGTTCAACGGTCATCTTCTCGGCCTCGATCTTGCTGATATCCAGCACGTCGTTGATGAGTTCCAGGAGATGCCCCGCGCTGCGGCGGATGATCTGCAGGGACTCCCGGCGTTCCGATTCTGTGTGATCGGGCTCCAGGAGCATTTCCGTATAGCCCATGATGGCCGTCATGGGTGTGCGTATTTCGTGCGACATGTTTGCGAGAAAGGTGGACTTCGCACGGTTTGCCGATTCGGCGATCTCCTTTGCTCGCTGCAGTTCCGCTTCACTTTCACAAAGTTTTGCGGTCCGTTCGATAACCGTTTGCTCGATCGCCGCGTTGGTCGATTCCAATTGGGCGGTCCGAATGGCGATCTCGCGTAATTCGTTAGTGCCTTTCAGGCAGGAGCGGATTAGAATCACGTCCTCGAATACCACCCAGCCGGCATGCTCCAACCAACGCCACCAACTCGCCGTCAACACGCCAAAGATCGATTGCGGCCAGTAGACGCCCCGCAAGAAATGATCGGCGGTGACAACGACGGTCGCGGTGACGAGGACACGCCAATCGCGGTAAAACGCCAAAAACGCCAAGGAGCCGAATATGTGGAAATGTGTTTCAATTCGCCCGCCCGAGAGATGAATCAGGACCGTCGATACCAGCATCTGAGCAACGGCGATGGTGTGACGCGTGAATGCCCTGCCGGGGTAAAAGACCGCCAGGGCGATTGGCAGGCTATTGATGATTCCACCTAACAGGACCGCCACCCAGATATGAGGATGGACGTAACTCTCGGAGATGTTCCATGCCCTCGGTGAAATCCAGATCGCCGTCGCGATGCCGGCGACCCATTGGAAAACCAGCAGCACCGCAAACATTCGATCCGTGCGAACGAAAATTCCCTGTTGGTGTTCGCGAAACAATTCGTCGGCCCGCTTAGCGGCGGCCATGCGAAGTTCAAATTCCTGCGGAGTAGATGACATTGCGAGCGAGCCTATTTCTGATCGAGTGAAACAGCAATTGGACAACCGAAAACCTGCGTCTGATGACAGGCGGGGAGCGTGTCTGCCAAAGAAGCCTCAATCGCCGAGCGGCCCGTATTGTCACCCGCGTGGCCGCGGGCCAGCGTGATTCCGCCGTTGAACTGCAGCTCCCCGCGATTGTTGTAAAGCACGGTCTCGCCGGACGTGGTGGCGTTGAAACGGTGGGTTTCCACGCCATCGAGATCGGTGATTACTTGAACGCCGGGAATTGCAAGTGCCGTTGTGCGCAGGTCCGTCTGGTCCCAGCTTTCGTCAGCCCCGGTTGGCTTGAAGAAGACTACCCATGGCGAAATGGAGTGTGGAAATCGGGCCACGATTTTCTCCAACTCCCCGATGCTGGCCCGGGTGCAAGGGCATTTCGGGTGAGCAAAGAGGATCACCGTGGAGCCATGCTCGCTGAGGCGGATGCTGGTATCGGTTGGCCATTGGGGAGGCGCCTGCGGGGTTGGCCCCGGCGAATTGGCGTACATGGTGAGCATTACCAACCCACCACAAGAGCCTCCGATCCAGAGCATGCCGACGGCGGTCCACAGCAGGTTTCGGCTGCCAATAATAGAGGAGAGTCGACATTCCATCACTCGAATACCTTATCTCAGTGGTGGCGGTGGGATAATCATGGACATTGGGACTTGCAAAGCGGCTGCCTTGGAGAGCCGCTAAAGTGCGGATTCCCAATGCAAACGTAGGTTGTATCCTCGTCCACTCCCCATCGAATTCCCACTGTTTGATGCGGTCGGCGCGCGATTGATTCGGTTATACCGAAAGGAACGCTTTCACAACGGCCCGGCAGAAGCTGGTGGATCAATCGCAAGGCGACATCGCTGCCTGCAACGGAAACACGATTTCGGAGACCAGAAGCTTAGGGACCAACCCTTGCGCAGGAGGAAGCAGAAACTCGGGAAACAATTTACTTACCGTAATCTCGTGCAACGGATCGCTTCGCGGATCGAGCGGCTGGCTAACGTCGGGGCCTGATGTGGAAAATATCGCAGGAAATGCGCGAAAGATCAGGGCACAACTGTGATAATTCCAGGATGGCGGCTGTGTGGGAAAAGGACATGCACTTTTTTACTCCTTTTTTACTCACAGTAAATCGCCAAGTGTGAACCTATTATCTCGTAAGCATTTATCACAAGAATGGAGCTTGACGGACCCCCGATTCGAGCCTGCTTTTAGTTTTCTGCCGCATCCCCGCGCCAACTACGTGTTAGCCGCGACGCGACTCCCGAGTTTTACAAGGCACAAGCACAGCGCGTAACTTCTGGCTCCCGACTTCCTTTGCAATGCCGGAACTCGCGTGGCTCGGTCCGTCCTACAGCTTTCGCACCTACGAAGCCATAGAAATGGCCTCATACCACAACCTCGGAGCCCTACCCGAACCAGATTTCACCGACAGATTCTGGTCAAGAACCGAAATTATCTGGGCTATCCAAAACGATTCATCACGCGATCTATTAGTTTGGGAACCCAGCGATTCACAGCCACCAATATCCGCCCGCGCCAGTTGGGGTAGATTTCATTGCGCCTTTGCTGCATTGCCCGCACAACTTGTCGGGCGACGGCCTCTGGAGAAATTCCTTTCTGTTTGCCCCAGGGTAGTGAATCGGTTTGGGCGAGCAAGTGGTCGAAGAATTCGGTGTCCGTCGTGCCGGGGCTCACCAGCAGGACCTCGATGCCACGGTTAGATAGTTCCGCCCGCAGGGCCTCGCTCCAACCGCGCAGTGCGAATTTACTGGCCGAATACTCGCTGTTGTAGGGCATGCCGCGATGCCCCAAGATGGAGCCAAGGTTCACAATCAGTGGGTCCTGGCCTTCAGCCAACAGAGGCAGAGCCAACCGCGTGAGTTCCGTCGGGGCGTAAAAGTTCACCTCCATGATCTGCCGCAGAACTTGCTCATCATGCTGAGAAAAACGACCGTGGGCGCTGACCCCTGCATTGTTGATCAATACATCGAGCGAACCCCATAGGCGGCCCATGTGATCGACAATGGCCTGGCGAAAGGCAGGATCGGTCACATCGCCCGAGAGTGCTTCGGCAGCAGCACCCTGTTGTTTAAGTTCCTCGACGAATTCCTCGAGCGGACTTTCGCTGCGGGCGACGACCAGCAACTGCGAATGGTGGCGGGCCAACTCCAGGGCCAACTGGCGTCCAATGCCACGCGACGCGCCGGTGAGCAAAATCCGCCGGTTTTCGAGCACGCGTCGAGCCATGAAACTCGCTATGCCACTTCGTCGACACTGGTTGAGACAGTCACGTCCGCATGGCCGTTTGAAGAAACGATGGTCGTCAGATCGCCATTCTTGTAGGGATGAATCTGCACATCCTCTTGCCCACGCAAAGGCCCCAGGTATTTCTGCGGCAGCCGGCAATGCACGACCGTGCGATCCTCGACATAGGTGCGGCTCAGCACCTCGCCATACTGCGCCAAGAATGCAAGCGTCTTGCCATTGCTGGCAGAGAAATGGATCTCGAGGTCGAGAAAATCCTTGCTAAGCGCATTCCCCACGGCACTCGCCAGGCGAGGGAGGCCGTCCCCTGTGGAAGCGCTGATGAAAACGGCATGAGGATACCGCCTGCGCAGCGATTCAAGCGTGAGCGGATCGGTCACGCAGTCGACTTTGTTCAGCGCCAGCAACGTGTCTTTCTCGTCGATGTCAAGTTCCTGCAATACTTCGTAGACAGCGGCAATCTGATCAAGCGCGGCTGGGTTGCTGGCATCGGCAACGTGAATCAGGAGGTCTGCCTGACGGGTTTCTTCGAGGGTCGCTTTAAAGCTGGCGATCAAGTGATGGGGCAGATCGCGGATAAAACCGACCGTATCGCTCAACAACACCGGCCCCCAACCGGGCAACTGCCAGCGGCGAGTGCGGGTGTCGAGCGTAGCGAAAAGTTTATCCTCGGCCAGCACATTGGCGTCGGTGAGCTTGTTCATCAACGTGCTCTTACCGGCGTTGGTGTAGCCCACCAACGAAACGGTCATGCGATCGCTGCGTCCTGCGACGGCCCGCTCTTTACGCTTTTCGATTTGCTTGAGTTCCGTGCGGAGGTCGTTGATGCGTTTTTCGACCAGACGACGATCCGTTTCCAACTGCTTTTCACCCGGGCCACGCATGCCGACACCCATCTTCATCCGCGACAAGTGGGTCCACATCCGTTTCAGCCGAGGGAGTGAATACTCAAGCTGGGCCAGTTCCACCGCCAAACGGGCTTCGTGAGTTTGGGCACGCGCAGAAAATATATCGAGAATGATCTCGGTGCGGTCGAGCACTTTGGCACCGAGGGTTTCTTCGAGATTACGGATCTGCGCGGGAGAGAGGTCGTTATCAAATACGACGACATCCGCATCGGCTGCCTCGACCAACTGCTTGAGGCTCTCGACTTTTCCCTGCCCGATGTAGGTGGCGGGATCCGGCATTGGTCGATTTTGCGTGATCCGACCAACGACCTCGGCCCCAGCCGACTCGACCAACCCCGCCAGTTCGTCCAAGGGTTCGCTAGAGTTGGCACCATGAGCGGCACGGTCGCTGGATAAGTAGACCCCCACCAGTATGGCGGATTCGCTGTCGATCCCTGGTTTGCGGTCGATAGAACTCACCGGCTAATTATTACTCCTGGCATAGCCGAAGCGGAAAGTTGAAAGGGTGTCACTCAAATGCAGAGTCTCCTGTTAGTGATTGGGTTCGCAACAAAGTCAATTATTCCTGAACTATCCCTATTATAGCACCCAACGGCCCTGGTACCACAATGGGGCAAAACTCGTGGTGCCTGGCTGTGTCATTTTCTTCGGGAAACTAATTCCTTCTGCGGACATTCTGTCACCTCGGCCTACTGGGCATCAGAAAGCACCGCTACCGATCAGGTCAAAGACCTCATCTGTAGCCGCAAACTCCTCAGAATCAGCATCCTCGCCACGGCTGACAACGATGTCACCGAAATCGGGTTCGCTAACTGATCCGTATCGAGCTAAGTCGCTCGAATGAACGGCATCGGAAAGGGCTGCATCCAGGACTGCAGTTTCTCTTGTGGCGGGTGACTCGGTGACGGGCTCAGCAGCAAACAAGGCGGGCACGCCCAAACCGAGTTGAATCGAACGGCTAGAAGTAAAACCAGACTGAGAATCATCGGCAATAGTCGTAGCGACTGGTGTCAAAGCCACTGGCTCGCTACTAATGGCAGCACTCACGAAAGTAGCCAGAGGCTCTTGTTCCTCAACCTGCAAGGCGGCGACGATTGGAGAAGAGCTTCCGAAGTTGGCTTGCCAATTGGCGAGATCCGTCGAACTGAGCGGGTTTGGAGAGTTGCCTCGTTGCCATGCCAGAAAATCGCGACCGCTGACGACGCCATCTCCATCGAAATCGCCGGCCAGAGTGGGCGAGAGAGCCGATTCATAGGCGCCGATATCGATGCGTCCATTTTGAACTCTTGCTTGGCCTATTTGATCGAACTCAGGCACCCCATTCACACCTGCGACATCAGCAGGATTGCCGCCGTTGATCGCCAGGCTTGTACTCATCAACGCGTGGTTTTGGGTCACTCCTCCATTGAGCGCGAGTGGCTCCAAACCTGGGTCGGCGATTCCGAACAAATCATTGCTGACAGCCGAGAAGGCCCCGGTGATACCCGTCCCGATAAGATTGTAACCCAGCGAATGGAGGGAATCGCTGAAATTGCCATTGATGCGATCCACGTCGCTGGACAAGCCACCTCCCAGAGGTGAGAGATTTCCCGCGATAATCGAAGAACGAACGTCGGTGCGCGTTGTGGCTGAATTACCAAAACTCCCTACGCCCGCCCCAAAACCAAAGTAGGGAGCTGAGTTGTTAGAAATCGTGCTATGACGAATCGAAGTGAGTCCATCGGCATTGTAGATTCCACCGCCTTTATCTTGAGTGATATTCCCAGAAATTGTCGAGTTGAGAATCGTCGTTTGCTTATCAATGAGGTTGGTATTGCTATAAATGCCGCCACCATCAGAGCGTAGCCCTGTGGTGCTATTATCGAAGATAGCGCTATTTTCGACATGTAGGTTACCATCTTGGACATAAATAGCCCCACCATGGGCATCGGCCCCTCCGGTCGAGTTCTGCGAGACGTTTGTGTCCAGGATCGTCACGTCGCCACCAATGCTGGCGATCACGCCGCCCGAAGAAAACTGCCCCAATGTCCTGTTAAGAATCACGCTCGTATTGTCAGATACAGTGAAACTACCCCCGTTGATATACACGGCACCACCCTTCGAGCTAGTTCCAAAAGTGGTGTTGAGAGCCAGGGCCGAATAATAACGGAGAGATATATCCGAGTTTTTGCCAAAGATGCCAGCCCCGTCGGAATTAGCACCGCTAGTGACGTTGCCGCTGACAACAGAGAATACGAGGTCAACAGTGCTATTGTCGGCATAGAGACCCGCCCCGTCAGCAGCCCCTGCAAAAGTAAGATTGTTTGTGAGGATGACGTCGTAACCATACAAGGAGGAATTCTTCAGGAAAATTCCTCCACCATGGCTGCCAGTAGCGCTGGTTGAATTTCCTGAAAGCGTAGTACTGAAGATGGCGACATTTGCGTTCTGGGCGTTGATGCCGCCTCCGGAACTGCTCGAGGTGTTGCCTGTGATCGTGCTGTCCACAATAGCAAGCGCACCCAGTTGATGGGTAATTGCCGAGGCCACATTGCCTCGGAAATCAACGTCGGTAAGGATGAGATTCTCGGAACTCACAATGTTGCGTCCCAGGAAAGACAAACCACTGATATCGACGTCGATCAGAGTGCCTGAGTTCCCATTGTTGATATTGAACACCGTACCGGAACCGGTGAGACTAAGAAACGGGGACCCCAAACCGATGATGTCGACCGAGTCGGTAATCGTGAGGTTGCCAGCATTGATGTTGCTACCAAACAGCGCCATTTGGTCGAAATTAATGAAATCCTTCTTGGGGCTTAGATTAGCAAGATTGATCGCCTCGCGGAGTGTAAGATTACCTGGAGAGAAATTGCCATTATCCGTATCCCCCGGGTTGTCAACCAGGAATACGACTCCCTGGAGTTCATAGGCTCCGATATCGATGATTCCGCTATCAGGATCGACGCGTTTGAATGGATTCCCCCGCTGATCATTCAAGGGAACACCGTTCATACCGGCCACTGCGGTGGGATCGCCCCCGTCGATGGCCTTGCTCCCTGCGAGTAGGACATGAGTCTGCGTGAGTCCGCCGCCGAAGGCTAACGGGCCCAAGAGTGGATTGATAGTAAACTGGTCAAACATAGCAGCGGTAAACGCCGACGAAGCGTTGCCGGTACCAATCAAATTATGGCCAAGCGAGACAATCTGTCCCGTGCCGCCCATGAATGCATCGACGTCGTTGTTAAACACATTGCCGGAGATAATGCTGGAAAGAACCTCAACATGCCCTCCCGTAAAATTCAATAATCCACCGCCGCGAGTCGAGCCGGGCGTGTTATTGGTAATCGTGGAAAACTCGATCTTCGTATTAAAGCCACGATTGAAGATACCCGCCCCGCGGTCGCCGGCCGAGTTGCCTGAGATCGTCGTGTTCGAGATCAGGACATCGCCGCTATCGACGTCGATATAAATGGTTCCATCATCAGAGGAGTTATTGCCAGAGATGGTGCTGCCTATCAAAGTCAGATTGCCTGAATCATGGAATATGGCTCCTCCGTCTAACGTGGCCCTGCTCCCTTTGATGGTGCTACGTTCGAGCGTAAGATTCGCCTGATTGAAAATAGCTCCTCCCGAACCGGCAATATCACCTCCGAGCAGCGTCAGGTTTCGAATCAGTACATCCCCATTGCTGGTTACGAAGATTCGATTGCCATTGCCGAACAAAGGACTGGGGTCTTTGCCATCGATCTCCATCACAAAGCTATCAGGGCCGACAATATTGACCGAGTGATCGACTGTAAGGACTCCGTTGTTGAGCAGAATCGTCGGTGCGGCACTGGGAGTAGGGTCGACTTGTCCGTCGCGCACGACATTAAAATTGATCGTGTCAACCAAAGGATTCAAACGAGAAAAATCCAGCGCCTCACGGATCGAAAAGTCACCGATCGTAGTAACACCCTGGTTGCTCGAATACTGTCCATCATTGAATTCATCGTCGAACACGTCCACGACAAACGTGCCGTTTTGGACTTCCACGGCGCCAATATCTTGGCGAGGTGGTCCCATGGCCCCAGCTTCGAAGACGCGGGTGAAATGACGGCCGCGCTGATCGAAGCCACTTCCGCCACTGATCTTATTGACGACGGGGCTCCCAGTTAGCTCGGGATGATAAGTGTCCGTCGAACCGCCGTAGTTTCCAAGAATAGGAATCCTGATCAAACCGAGCAAGGGATCCTCAATTTCCTCACTTATGATGCGAGGATCCGTGCCTGCAGCAAGATCGCCCATGCTCGCAACGACTTGGGCACCCGGCCCAAAGATGGCGTTGAAACCACCTACCGTCCCAGGTACTCCCGCCGCGTTGATGTTGATTGAGGGCATCAGCGGAGGCGACATCCCTTCGTCGTCTTCTTCTCCCTTGCCGACCACATCGATATCGATCTTGACCGGAGCACCTTCCACAAAGTTTTGATTTTCAAATAGGATCGATCCAGTAATGGTCGTGAAAATTGTGGGAGGAGGTGGATCGTCTTCCTCGCTCTCGGGCAACGGATTTCCAAAGCTGGCAATGCCAGACCCCAAATAGGCCTCATTGCCGATGATGGTGGAATTATTCACAATCATTGTCCCATCGCGATTGAACAATCCGCCGCCGTACCCAGTTCCAGTATTTGTCGTGTTGCCCGAAATCGTTGAACTGTTGATCGTGGTCCTGGCTGGCGGACCTTCTGTTGCACCCCCCGCTTCGGTATCGGCACCGTTTTGGATGCCACCGCCATTGGTAAAGGCCGTGTTGTTCAGAATCAGGCTACGATTGACGGTGAGATTGCCCGTGTTGTAGATGCCACCCCCTTCATTAGCCGTGCTGTTACTAATCACGACTTCCGTGAGGGTAAGGTTTTGACTATTGAGGATTGCCCCCCCCTGGCCGTCAGCATCCATACCGATAGCTGTACCACCCGAGATGGTGAGACCTTGGATCGAGACACTAATCGGATTCTCCCCCATTGGGTCGATCTCAAAAACTCGTCTTCCTCCTGCCGCCTGAATGCCAATCTTTCTGGCACCGAGCCCAATGATGGACATCGAATCTTCGATCGTCAGGGCCCCGAAGTCATTCATGGAGCTTTGCAAGAAGATCGTGCCCGATAGATTTTCATTGAAGAGAATCGTATCGGCTTCCATCGTCTCGTTGGCGGCCAGGATCGCCGAGCGCAGTGAGTTGGGAACCACTTCCAACTCATTCATGTTGTTGATTCGCAGGTCACCAAGATTGTTGACGGTAAACGTAGCCAACATCCGCCGATCTTCGAGCTGCTCAATCCACAGAGGTCGCGCGAAACTTCCAGACTTCTGGGCACGGGCTCGCGCAGCACGATCCCGGCGTTTTCTTCCTAGTGCCATTCAGGTGTTCCTCAAACAAGATGTTAGTCAGGCCCGATTGCCTGAAATTTGGATCGCCGAGCCAAAAATAGCCGTGGGAGCGCACCGTTTCTCGCCCCTGAGAGAAACGGCCGACATCCAGCGGTGCCCGGGTATCCAGCTCCCATTGTAATTCGCGGCAGGCTAATTGGCAAAAACTGCGTAGCAGAAAAAGTCCTCAAAATGAGATTTTTGGCAAAAAATGCCCCTCCTGGGCTCGAAGCAGGCGGCTAACGGAACTGGCAATGCCCAGGGGTTGCATCTCCTGGGCGTAGCCCACCGGAGCCGCATCAAGAAAGAAACAGGCCCTCACCAAAAAGGATGAAGGCCGGCTCTGTAGAAAAGGTTCAATTTTTAGTGAACAAATGCTCTCGCCACTTTATCTAATCTCCACGAATCACAGGATTTAGAGAGGCTTGACTTTTCACTCCGGCAAGGGATCGCGATGTTTTCTACAGAGCC
>JBGSPU010000140.1:0-15330 GCA_041738415.1 Bythopirellula sp. | reverse complement strand
CTGCTGCGTGGGTTTTACAACCGCGATATTCGCCGGCTCTTGGGCCTGGACGACCGACAACCCTCGTTGCTCAAACGCTTCGCTGCCAGGGTAGGTCGGCTCTTGAAAAGACTGCATGTCCGGGGACTGATCGCACGGATTCAGCACACCCGCCGCTGGCGGGTCACCCAACTCGGCCAACAACTGCTCGGCGCGATTGTTCAACTGCACTATCATGGTCTGTCAAAAGCAGCTTGAAATTTACGTATGCGCCGTGCGCGCATGTTACGAGGAAAGACTCTAACCCTAATCTCAACTCCTCACAAAAAACAACGATTCTACTTTGACTACCACTGCATCTAGTGCCTCGAGTGACCTGACGTCTGAAAACACCACTATTCAGACCATTGCACAAACGAAAAAAACCCGGCCACCGCTTGGGTGACCGGGTTCATAGAAGTTGCTTAGAGAACAGGCCTTGGGTCCCAATGGGAGTAAGGCGGGCACTCCTAAGCAGGTGGTGGCTGTCTCCGTTAGACAACCCGCCGGCGGTCAACGGTTTGCACCACCCCACTGGCGTATATGATAATCGTTCAAAGAACCACCTCCTTTCTCATAAGTTTGCGGCGGCCAAATGTCCTGCCAGAGCACATCCGGCGGCCAGATCGGGCCCGTCGTGGTGCGATTCCACGACCCATAACTGCATTATAATCAGCAATCCGCCATGTCAAGCAAGAGCGATTGCCGACTCAGCGGAGTTTTTGCCTCGCAGCCATCTCCAGAGAGTCCTGCACCGGTGCCAAGGTTCGCAAAAAATGAGAAAATCGCTAATGTCCCCCTCAATTGGCCTCACCACTATTCGGTTGAAGCCCCAGTGTTTTCTCGAAAAACCCGAACCACTCTTTCTCACTCTCTGGCACCCCCCGAATAATCCCCTTCTCCGAGACGAGAATCGGCAATCCCGAATTAAGTTTCTTCATTTCTTCGACATGTGTTTTGACCCGGCGATTGGCTTCCACGCCAAGTGATTTGTCAAGCAATACATCATTCCCCACGAGTTCCATCGCCTTTTGCCGCGCTTTATAGACAGCGGGCGCCTTTTCACCTGCCATCAGCCAATTGTGAAATTCCGGGAACTTTTCGGGGTTCAATTTCCAGACGCTGATGGCCAGCTTGGCATAATCACATGCCGTACGGTGCAAGCTCTGATCCATCTTCACATACGGGTTACAGTGCCGACTCAAAGGAACGTGATAAATCACAAAACAAACATCCTCCCCATAGCGTTCGGCGGCTTGATGAACAAACGGGTGCAGTTTCCTGCAGTGGGGGCACGTGTAGTCGATCAATTCGACAAGCACTTGCTCCGCGTGGGGATCGCCGAGCGTCGGCTCATTGGTGACTTCCACTCGTTTCCCCAAGGATTGCAAAGTGAGGTAACGTGGCTCGGACTTGCTTAGTGGTTGCGCTTCGGAGTCGCCAGCCGTTGCTTCAGAAGATGTTGGTTCGGTCGCTGCAGAATCGGAAGCCATTTCGACTGTAAAAGCTGGTGCGTCTTTCACCTGCTCTTCGACGTTTGCCTGTTGCTCAGCAATCGTGTCTGGATTGTTTGCGTTGGCGATGAATTCCATGCCGGCCGGTGCGAAGAACAATTGCCCACCCATGAGAAGCAGTAGTCCTGCTGTCGCTACTCCTGCAGCGACTAAAGCTTGATAGCCTGCGAGCTCCGCCGGACCGCTTGACTCTGAAGCTTCGGTATTCACACCCAACATGGCACGCATCTGGTCGTAGTTTTGTTCCCCAGCCGATGCTTGCAAAGCGAAATAGGTGACTATCGAAATTATTAATCCGCAGACATGCACGGAGAGACAATAGAAACAAAAGTGTCCCAGCAGGAAGACTTGCACACCGAAAAACCAGACTCCCGATCCAGCAGCCAGGAGGGCCAACGCCATAAGCCCCGTTCCCGTCCAGCTCCTCGGGCGTAAAACACCGGGCCAGCAGAGTGCGAGGATTCCCATATACACGAGAGAGCCAAAAAGACTGACAGGAATACCAAGCCACTTCGACCAGCTACTGGCAAGCACTTCATCACAATCCGCCAGAGAGCTACCCGAGCAGCCTGCTATTGGAGACTGGTGCCAGGTGACCCAAGTCAGATATGCTGAGACACATAGCGCTGCGGTTGCCAAGAAAGTAATGATTCCGGCCAGCGCTTTTCGCTTGCCAGAGATGGTATTTGAATTGATAGAATGGTCGATCACAAAGCTACCCAATCTGGGGTACCAGTTTCTGGAGTCAAACCCACGTAATCCTCAATTCTAGCATAATCAATCGTCCCTAGAATCCTTGAAATTCATTGAATGGATGACGAACTTAGCTATATCTGCGGCAGTTGCGGCGAAGAGATCGTAATCCCACTCGACACTTCGCAAGGAAACAGTCAAGAGTATATCGAGGATTGCCCCGTCTGCTGCCATCCGAACCTGATTCGCATTGAAATTGAGCCAGATGGCCACATAAGCGTATCGAGTGAATTAGAATAAAGATTGTTGGCCCCCGATAACTTCAATGAACTAGCAGCATGCGAGCACTGTATCTATGTCTCAGTCAATGACGGTACCACCTGGCACGAAAATTCACCTTGCAAAATTCGATGCGCGTTTCGTTGCGGGAGACTGGAATAAGAAATCCGCAGCCAAGCAGATTGAGAAGAATACGGCGATTAGTAGCGAGCTGGCATACCAATTGTACGCCGAGAACCGTCGCGCAGTGCTGCTGATACTTCAAGGCATGGATACGTCGGGAAAAGATGGCACGATACGAACCGTTCTGACAGGTCTGAATCCACAGAGTTGCCAGATAACTTCCTTCAAACAGCCCAGCCATCTCGAACTTGATCACGACTTCCTTTGGCGAATTCACAAGGCCGTGCCGCGTCGTGGCGACATCGGGATATTCAACCGTTCGCACTATGAAGATGTACTTGTTGTCCGAGTCCATAATTTAGTTCCCAAAGAAGAATGGAAGGCTCGTTACGACCGGATCAATGAATTCGAGCAGTTGCTCGTCGAAGGTAAGGTGACAATCGTCAAGTGTTTTCTGCATATAAGCAAGGAAGAACAGCGAGAACGATTGCAGGCCCGCTTGGATGACCCTAAGAAGCGGTGGAAGTTTAGTATGGGAGATCTGGCAGAACGCAAGCTTTGGGAAGCCTATCAACGTGCCTATGAAGATGCATTGACGCTCTGCAATACTGAGCATGCCCCGTGGCATATTATTCCCTCAGACCGCAAGTGGTACCGCAACATGGTTGTCAGTGGCATTCTGCGTAAGACGCTAGAACAACTCAACCCTCAGACACCCGCTAGCGATCCTGGCTTGGATGGGATCGTCGTTGAGTAGTTTTCCTTCGACGCCTAATTCTGGGTCGGCCCGTTGGGCTTGTTGCCATCGAGATGCTTACGCAAGTAAGTAGCCCGCTCGATATTGCGGGCGGCAGAATCGAGATCGTTGCCCGTGAGTTTTTGCAAGTGCGCTGGTTGCGTGTGTACGAAGAGCTTATTGATCGTGGGAATCTGCAAGTCGCCGATGAGTCCCAGGTTCAAGCCCATCCGCACACTCGAAAGCAAGTGCATAGTTTCTTCTGAGCTAATTGTCTGGGCTGTCCGCAGGATGCCAAATGCCCGACTCACGCGATCATGGAGTGTTTCATGGCTCTCGCGAATCAGAAAATCACGGGCCTGGCGTTCGTAATCAATGAGTACCGGAACAATGTCCGCAACTTTGGTAATAAGTTCCTCCTCGGTCAAACCTAAGGTGATTTGATTGCTGATTTGATAGAAGTCGCCCATTGCCTGGGAGCCTTCCCCGTAGAGTCCCCGCACCGCCAGACTGATTTTTTGCAGGCTCTTAAACACCTTCTCAATCTGTCTTGTGATGACCAGAGCTGGTAAGTGCAGCATGACACTCACTCGAATTCCTGTCCCGACATTCGTGGGGCAAGCGGTCAGGTATCCCAGTCGATCGCTAAAGGCATACACCACATGCTCTTCAATAAGATCGTCCAAGTGGTTGACTTGTTCCCAGGCAGCCTGGAGATTCAAGCCACTCTGCATCACTTGCAAGCGAACATGATCTTCCTCGTTGATCATGACGCTATATCGTTCCTGGGGATCGATCACAACGGAGCGGGCACCAGTCGCATCAGCCAGTTCTCGGCTGATCAGTTGCCTCTCGACGAGGAACATGCGGTCTAGTTGGTCAATCTCACCAACCTTGATGTACAGCGTGTTGGGATCGAGTTTCTCATTTTTGATCAAGCCAGCAACTGTTTCTTGCAAGCTCTGTTCGATGGCTGTTCGGTCTGCTTCGGTAGCTCGAGACAAAAAAGGAAAATCGGCCAGATTACGCGCTAAACGAATTCGACTGCTGATGACAATATCCGACTCCGGGCCAGCCCCTCGTAGCCATTCTCCGCTCGCATTGGTCAGTTCGTTCAATTCCATGTTAGTTGGTTTCTTATTGAGGACCGCTCCGTCAGGCCATACCAAATAAAGTTCGTATTTGGCTCGTGCTGGCTACCCGCATTGTATCCAACAACTGAGTGTTTGTGAGGGGCCATCCTTGTGGGGGACATTATGCGGCATCGCGAAGTCCGACACTAAGCAGTTTCCACGTTATCCGCGCCATTTTCCGCCGTTCGAGCCTGGGTTTCGATAACCCGAATCTCATCTCGGATCTGTGATGCTCTTTCGTAATTCTCGGACGAAATGGCCTCCTTCATTTCACGCCGCAGCCGAATGAGCTGAGTTTGTTGATCGGCACCCTGGGGGCAACGCTTGGGAACCTTGCCAATATGATGCGTTTGGTCGTGGATGTTCATCAAGAGGGGTTCGAGTTCATCGGAAAAGAATTCGTAGTCATGCGGACAACCAAGCCGTCCCTGCTTGCGGAACTCGAGAAACGTTATCGAACAAACCGGGCAACGCATCTGATCGAGGCGTGCCAATTGATCAGCAGTTTCTCCAACAGCCAGATGTTGGGCCAACAGGCCAGCCATCGCCGGCATAACATCGGACGCATCCTCTTCACTAGGGGTCAGGAAATTTTGCGCACAATCTTCACACAGATGGAGTTCTTTCGGCTTGCCGTCGATTAAATCCGTTATATGGAAGGTAGCTTGACGATCACATTTCTGGCACTTGAGCATAGTTCAACTCGCGAATTGGCTTGTCATGGATTATTCGTAGATCGGGTCCGGCTGTCATCTTGAATTATACTCTCTTCGAGAGACTTTTCAGATTGTGCAAGCAGGACAAGGCCGAACCTGCAGGAATTTTTGATAGTCTAAGTGGCTGCAAACCAAAACACTTCCACCAACGAACTCCAATTTCATCTGACACTTGAAGGGATGTATGAGGATTCTAGCCGGGGTATTGGTCGTGTCAAGAGAACTCAAGAATACCTAAGTACTTACCTATTCAATAGATACAGCTATTCATCCCTGCGCCAGACGGATGTTGTGAGCGGTAGGAGCAACTGATAAGCTGGCTTTTTTGTTTTGAACTTTGGAAGGTCCCTGGAGACATATTGTTCGATGGAATATGCACTTGGTTTTGACCGATTTTGTCAACTCGCGGCGAATGCTGACTATGTTCCCGTATTTCGCAGACTTCTCAGTGATGCCTTAACTCCCGTCCAGGCCTTCCAACGGCTCGATTCGTCTGACGCCGCTTGTCTCTTTGAAAGCGTTATTGGTGGCGAAAAAGTGGGCCGTTACTCCTTCTTGGCAAGCGATCCTTTTAGGTGGATCAAAGCCTATGGCAACCAAGTTACCATTGCTTCCCGGTGCAACAACCGGCATGACTATTCTGCAAATAGTCCGCAATGGGATTTAGAAACCTCTTTTTCCGAAAATCCTTTTCAGGCCCTTCGCGAACACGTCGACGCGATGCGAGTTGCCCACCCAGAGGAGTTACCGCCATTCATTGGAGGTGCCATTGGGTACGCTGGTTACGACACGGTACGTTATGTCGAGAACCTTCCCAATGCTCCTCATGACGATCGCCAGTTGCCCGACCTGTGGTTTGCACTCTTCGATAGCCTGGTTGTGTTCGATCACGTGCAAAAAACGGTGATCGTCCTCGCACTAGCGGATGTGACGAACAAAGATCCGGCGGGCCTGCGGGAGGCTTACGACACTTCGTGTCAGCGGGTAGATGATATCGTCGTTCGCTTAACAACGCATCAGGAATCGTTACAACTCGCGGACATTCGCTTGGAAGGGGGATGTTTGCTCGAATGCTCCTCGAATCTCACGCAACGCGAGTACGAAGAGTCCGTGCGAAAGTGCGTTGAGTACATTCGCGCTGGAGACATTTTTCAGGTAGTGATCAGCCAGCGAATGGAAACTGCTTTTGAAGCACCTCCATTTGAGTTGTATCGAACGTTGCGCGTGGTAAATCCAAGCCCTTTCATGTTCTATCTGCGCACCCCTGATGTCACACTCGTAGGAAGTTCTCCTGAAATCATGGTTCGTGTCGTAGATGGAAAGGTAACTGTCAGACCATTGGCCGGTACAAGGAAACGCGGAAGCAACGACGAAGAAGATCAGCGTCTCGCCGAGGAATTGCTAGCAGATCCAAAAGAGTGTGCCGAGCATGTGATGCTGGTCGATTTGGGTCGCAACGATGTTGGACGAGTTGCCCAATACGGTTCGGTCGAAATCTCCGACGTCATGGTAATCGAACGTTACAGCCATGTGATGCACATCACGTCGAACGTGACTGGACAGTTGCGGGAGGACTGTGATGCTTTCGACGCGTTAGCTGCTTGTTTGCCGGCGGGTACGGTCTCGGGTGCTCCCAAAGTTCGGGCGATGGAAATCATCGATGAAATCGAACCCACCCGCCGCGGACCGTACGCTGGAGCCGTAGGATACATTGATTTTGCCGGCAACATGGATACCTGTATCGCCCTGCGGACCGTCGTGATTCACAATGGCAAAGCCTACATACAAGCTGGAGCAGGAATTGTTGCCGATAGCGTACCGGAAACCGAGTACCAGGAAACGCTGAACAAGGCGCAAGGCTTGCTGAAAGCGATCGAGATCACCCAGCAGCGGTTGGGTTTAGCACAGACTGGCGTTTTATAGTTTGCCGACCGAAGTCTCGGCTTTCAGTTGATCTATCATATCCTCAGTCGCAGCCGCCACCGCTTCCTGCCAGCGCGTTTCGCCGAAGCGATCTTTGTACTCGGGGCGTTCGTGGGCAAAGATGATTCCGCGCGAATTGTTGATCACGGCACCCAAGCCTGAAGAATCGAAAGCCGCGGCGGTGTCTTTGGCTGTTCCTCCCTGGCTGCCGTAACCGGGGACCAAGAACCAGGAGTCGGGCATCGCTTCGCGGAGTTCGGCAAGCTGATCTGGATAGGTTGCCCCCACCACGGCGCCCACGCTGCCGTACCCACACTGTCCAGTTGCACCAGCAGATTGATCAGCAACGTATTGGGCAACGGTTCGATACAAGGGCTGGCCATCGATCAATTGATCCTGCAACATGCCTCCGCCTGGATTGGAGGTCTTCACCAAGACAAAGATTCCGGCCCCCCGCTCTTGGGCTATTTCGACAAACGGCTGCAAACTATCGGCCCCTAAATAGGGACTGATCGTAAGCGCATCGGCTCCCCAGGCACTCGTGCCACCGCGACCAAGATAGCCACGGGCGTAAGCCTCGGCGGTGGACCCGATGTCGTTCCGTTTGCCATCGAGAATCACGATGAGCCCTTGTTGTTGAGCATAAGTAATGATATTCGCCAAAGCCACCATACCGACTGGTCCGCACTCTTCGAAGAACGCCGCCTGGGGTTTCACTGCCGGAACCAGGGTCGCTACTACATCGATCACGGCTCGGCAGAACTTTTCATAAGCCTCTGCTCGCGCTGGATAGTTATCCGCATAATCTTGCTTGATTCCAGCGGGCAGGTTTTCCCAGCGGGGATCAAGGCCCACGACCACGGGGTTTCTACAACGCCGGACGGCGGCAGCCAACTGATCTCCGAAATGAGCCAAAACAAGCACCTTTCTTGGGATTCTACGCAAATCTCTTCTCTGGAGCATCATAGACTTTTTCGCACTTGATTCTCAATGCCTCCCGAGAGAAGTGATCGCAACGTTGAATTAAGCGTTGCATACGCATCATTTATCTGAAATACTGGTGGCTTGTGGATAGGAGTTAGTCATCGTTCACCGGCTAGGATCTGTGAACGGAAAGATGAGTTCTTAAAAGTTCGGGCCGTGGCGCAGTCTGGTAGCGCGTTTGACTGGGGGTCAAAAGGTCGCAAGTTCAAATCTTGTCGGCCCGACTTAGACTTACGACAAATCGTTTCCCCAAAATGCAGTAAATCATGCAGTAAATCCCGAAACCATGACCTATGGTTTTTGGGAGATTTACTGCGATGCCAAGAAAACGACGGGGACCGTGGCAACGAAAACAGGACGGGCATTGGTACACCACCATTGGCCGCAAACTGGTCAAGGTTGCTGATTGTGACTGCACCTACGAGCAGGCATTCCAAGAGTACGCCAAGATCGTCAGCCAGCCGTATGAGCCACCTGGACGGCTCACGATTGGCGTCCTGCTGAACTCTTTCCTGGACTGGTGCCAGTCCAACCGTGCCGAGACTACCTACGAATGGTATCGGCGATTCTGCAAATCGTTCGTCCGTCACACTGGCGTTGGCTTGAAGGTTTCGGACGTGAAGCCGTACCACGTTCAGGATTGGCTCAGCCGCGAATATCGAGACGTTTCCAGTACGACCAAGAACGACGCAATCCGTGCCCTCCAACGTGCCTTCAACTGGGGCATGAAGAACGGACGGATCGACCGTAATCCGATCATAGGGATGGAAAAGCCGTCTCGGAAACCGAGGGAAGCCGTCCTCACCGAGAAGCAATTCCACGAACTACTAGGCCACGTCAAAGACCAAGAGTTTCGTGACTACCTTTGCTTTATGTGGGAGACTGGTTGCCGTCCTCAAGAAATCCGACTAATTGAACGGAAGCATCGCGACTGCAATATGATCGTCCTTGAGAGACAGAGCAGCAAAGGCGAGAAGTACAATCGAGTTATCTACTTGAACCATGCGGCCAAAGAAATTCTTGATCGGCTCAACAAGTCAGGACCACTCTTCAGGAATAGCAATGGCAAGCCGTGGACGGCGAATATCGTTCGCTGCCGGTTCCGTACTCTCAAGCGGAAGATGAACATGCCGGAATTGTATGCTACGACTCTCCGGCATTCATTGGCGACCAATTCGCTGAAGAACGGCATGGACACAACCACGGCCAGCATATTGATGGGGCACCAGGACCCATCTACACTCATCAGGAACTACCAGCACTTGGCGAAAGACCACGACTATCTAGCCAATGCTGCCGAGATGGCTAGACAAGGTGTGGCAGTTTGATTTCTGCCGACTGTCGGTACTTCTGAAGTTGTTCCGGTGTGATGACGATACGTCTGCCAATGCGAGTGTGTGGCAATCGTCCGTCTCGACACGCCGCATAGATCGTTTCCTTACTCACACCTAATTGCTTCGCGACTTCGGCAACAGAACAATCGCTGGGAATGGCTCGCAAGCACTCCACCAGATACTGGTCCACCTCCGGGATTTCCACGTCTTCACCCCAGACTCTCATCAGTTCGGGTAATTGAAGTGCGGCAGCACGGCGGCTAACTTCAGCGGCAATTTTGCCCGCACGATACGTACTATACTCACCACCCGGATCATGGTCGTAGACCGACACCAGCTCAGTGCGTTTCTTTTCGACCCAGCGTTTGAATTGTGCGAAGCCCATGTCCAATTATAGGTTACAGTTTTGATGACCCATAAATCCCGGAGACTGGCCTGATGCACGAACATGCCAAGATTATCGCTGACGCACTTAAAGACATGAACGACGCTAGAGCAAATCTGACTCTTGAAACGCAAAAGGAAGGATTCGCAAAGTTCTGGAATGCTGTAGACCGCTTAATGAGTGCGAGCAGCGAACGTGCCCGAATCGCTCAGCAATGCCTGATGAAGGATTTCATGCAAGCCATTGCGGACGGACTTCGCGAACAAGTCGCACGGTAGAGATATGAGCACGTCAGAGACCTATACCCAGACGGTTTGCGAGTGCCCTTGCGGCAAGGGTAGTGTCGTGAAGCACGTCACCACTCAAGACAACCCTTGGAGTTCAGCAGACATCTCGATTGAACTCGATTGCACGTCGTGTGCTGCGGAATGGCGTCTTGAGCACCAATCCCTTGTACTGCGGAGCAGTGAGACTCCGTACAGGGAAGCCCAAGATGCCGAGCACAAAGCCTACGAACGACTACGCGAACTCGTTGATCCTTTGGTAGACGACTACTTCGCTCGGTTCGCAGCCAAAACGAAGAAAGCCGAGTGGGAAGAAATGCAACGGCTCAACATCTACAGCGGGTCGTATCGCAATTTCTTGGATGCCAAGAAAACCAAGCAGCCGGGCCAAATCGCCTACGGACTACGCAACGAAGAGTGGTTACGAGAACTGGCCGGGGAATCGGAAGTAGTGCTCAATAAGTTGCTGAAGGATCGGCAGGAAGCGAAGGCCAGAACCGAATCGGCCCGTTCGCAAATCGTTCGCAGGCGGATTGCTGAATCACCCCAAACTTGGAAGCGGTCCAATGGAACCAATTGAAATCCCGTATGCACCAACTTCTGAACAGATACGCTCAGACCTGAATAACGGCATCTTTTTCTTGCTTGCTACGTTAGGTCTTGCCGTCTTGTTTGGTGGTGCCGCTGTCTATACCGTTGTCGATCATTCTCGATTCATGCGGGATGCTGAATCAGACACCGGCGTCGTGCAATCTATCGAGCAACAGATGCGTAGTGGTCGTCGTGGAAGTACAAGAATCGACTACTACGCGATTGTTGAAGGCAATCACGGCACCGTGAGAATCTCAATCGACGATCCGGTGCCGGTTGGCTCAATGCTTTCGTATCTCTACTCCCCATCAATGCAGTCAGCACGAATCCCTGGAAACAATCTGTTGTATATGGGAATCGTAGGCGTGATGTTCGGGGGTTTCATTGGATTTTGCGGCTGGCGTTCCTACAAGTTCTTCCGCTCATGGTATCGCTTCGCGAATGGTCACTACAAAGTTGTTGCAACGAGCATCGTACAGGGAAGACCGCTCGACCCTGTGATAGCTTAAATGTCACAATTACATTGCCAACCTCCGCTCCCACGCTCCGAACGAAGCCTTGCCACGCTGGAGACTGCCTACGGCGTGTCCTTGGCATCCATCGCCGGCAAAATCTCGGCGTCAAAAGCGTCACGAACTGACTGATTCTTCACTGCAATCTCAGATTTTTTGTGGGCAAGGATGCCAGTCAACGCTGCGACAACAGAGGCAAGGATTTCGTCCGGCGTACCATCCGCCGCAAGCAACTCCGGGATGCTCTGATTGTGTTGTTTACGGCTCGTCATGGAGTTGCAGAAATGGCAGGCCGTCACGCAATTTGCATCGTGAATGGTCCTTGCTAGTGCCTCTTGTTCACATGTGGCTAGTTGCGAAAAACGCTCGGCAACTGCCAGTCGGATTGCGGGCAGATACCCACCTTGTGATTCCCCGATAAGATGTTCCACAGTTAGCTGACGGAACAGGTCATAGTTTGGTGGACTACTTGCATCGCATCCGCACAATTGACAAACGAATTTGGACCGAACATGCACGGCACGCCCGTAACCAAACAGCGATTGGCAGTTGCGGTAATCGTATTTCTGCATCGTTGTCTTTCTAGCTGAGTGGAAGGACGCGAAACGCAATAGCGAATTGGTATACTCTCAAATCGTTCGCAAAAGGGTTACTCAAACGCAGGCTGTATGTCTTCCCAGACTTTCTTGACGGCATCGACAAAACCCCGATTGAATCCCTGCTTCTGTGTTTCGCCGTCTTCGTGCTTGTCGGTCAAGTATTCGTCGTATTCGTCCTCTGGTGTTTTCACGTAGCCGCAATGCTCATAATGGTGATCTAGAAATCGAACGACATCACGTTCTGCATCGAACGTGACCTTCTCTTCTGCGATGTTCCGTAGATGCGAGAAATAGGCATACTTCACTGCCCACTCTCGCCCCTCTATCGCTCCACGCTTCCACGCATGTTCGATGTCACCTTCGGATTGCTTCTTTAGCCGAGCTACGAGTTCCTTCATTTCTTTACCCTTGACATTCGATAAAGTTGACTCGGCAATGATGGCACGGTCAAAAGCGTCCATAAACAGCCGAGAGAAGTTAAGCCGCTCCCGCCATCGGTCAATATCGGCCATGCGTTCATCCGGTACGTAGATGCCGATTTTCGCCACGGTTTGGACCCTTGCAGTGGTATTCGCATATCGCTAAGATGATATGCGAATACAGCAGACGATGTCAAGGGGAACTCTATGGACAAGTCCAAATACCAAGAACGAAGCCGGAAGCTACGACTGCCACAAAGGTGTCCACTTGTGGGTTACTGCCAACGCTGGGCATGGACGATCTACTTTTACAATTACATGGATTTGCCTAATCCAACCAACGACATCGGGGACGTATTGAGTAAGGCAGGTGATTTGCCACCCGACTACGACGAAAAAAAGGTCCAGCTTGCCGTTGAGGCACCGACAATTGCCAAGGGCGAAGACTACTACTGGGTGGAGAATCTTTGTCCTGAAGTGCCGCTGTTCAATAGCGGATATGTGCCGGGCATCGTGCCTAGTGAAGCCGTCGCGTCTTTCTCGTGGGTAAAGGGGCACGGCATGGAATACATTGACCACAAACACTTCTCAGAGTGTCTTGAGTTCATTCAAAGCAATGTCAAGAAACCGAAGCGAACCGGACTACCTCCAAAGATTCGCTTTCAGGTTTTGAGTCGTGACAAGTTCACTTGCGTGTATTGTGGAAAATCAAGGGAACAGGGAGCGGTCTTGCACGTTGACCATAAGACATCCGTTCGCGATGGCGGCTCAGACGATCCTGACAATCTGGTAACATCGTGCGAGGATTGTAATTTCGGCAAAGGTGCCCGTTCTATGAGTCCCGATAGAACCAATGCGAACGAAGCGGGATGAACCCATTTGATTACCATGAGCACAAGACCATTTAGACGACCTGAGAGTTATGAGGCGGAAGAGATAACTCGCGGCATGCTTCCGACCTTTCTGAAAGACCGGGGCTTCTCAGTGGAGAGTGACAGCCACGAGCGTAATGGCCAAACGATAGTCGCTGTATCGCCTGGCGGCGAACGCCTAACTATGCGAGTCCGCTTGTGCTGGCGACGTGAAACCGGCAGCCGGGATTCGGAGCGGATGCGTACATATTCAGCGGCTCAATTGCTTGCGAAGGTCAAGAACAACGAATGGGTCAAGAGCATTCAAGCCAAAATTGATCGGGAGAAATCACGCGGAGTGACACATTTGTTGTTGGTTCAACGAGACGACAACGACATCAAATATGCCGCCCTGATTCCAGTTGATGAGGTGGTCCACATTTGGAGCAATCAACGCGACATCAGCAAGCGTCTAATTGACGCTGGCAAATTGGGCCGTAGAAGAAAGAATCACGCGATGAACGGAAGTAGCCCAACAATCTACCTTCAGGATGATAGAGGGGGCAAAGAAGTTGCGGATGCTCTTTGGCACCATCAAGGTGTGAGGAATCTTGCGGAACTACCCGTCGCTGTAACACTGTCGCCCGAAGAGGCTGAGCCGACCACGCCAAGCGACCCTCCAGGGTATGTGCCGAAAAAGGGAGACCGACGAGCCGTCATTCACAGGCAAATACGTGAGCGGCGTGGTCAGAGGGCGTTCCGAGACGCACTGCGGAAGCGATACGCAAATAGATGTTTAGTGACTGGATGCCAGTTGCTTGATGTCCTTGAAGCCGCACACATTAGGCCATATCGCGGTGATGATGACAACCATGTAGAAAACGGTTTACTTCTGCGAGCGGACATCCACACTCTTTTCGATCTAAACTTGCTTGCTATCAAGCCGGAGCAATTGGTTGTTACTCTCCACCCCACAATTAGGAACGATGCCCACTATGCTACGCTGGAGGACAAGTTGCTCGACTGTGCAGCCGACCGCCGACCGTCATTGGACGCTTTGCGAGACCGCTATAACGAGTTCAAGAACTCAGAATGATCGTAATGAACCGTTTCGCTCGACGGCAGCAAGATCGTAACTGCTGATAGAGTCTGCCGAACTGGATGGAACCAAGGCGAGCCGAGTACGATTTACCCACCGGGTCCCTCACAGCCCTGGAATCCCGGAATCCGTGGTTGTGCAACCAGGAACTCGTGAACATCGAACCCATCGCAGATGAACTCGATTTGCCTCTGAGGGGCATGACAACGGCACACCCGGTAGCCTCCTCATCACCAGCATAGCAGAACCCACCCCTCCCTTCCGCCCCCGACCTGACGAAGGATGTTCAGGTTTGTAGGTGTGTAGGCAACCGAGCAACCAAACGATCCAAGGCAACCGCCCCCGTTCCGTGTGCGGGCGGTTGCCTTGGATCGTTTGGTTCACGGGTTCGACTGGTTCAAGTCGCAACCCTGGACTCCATCGACTCCAGGGCATCCAGGGTTGCTCAGCCGAAGAGGTCGCCAATCTCGCCATTATCGGCCACTAGATGGGCGTACAGACTCGTTGTTGAGATGTTGCTGTGTCCAGCAGCGTCCCGCACTTCAACGATGTTCCTGCCAGCGTGAAGTGCATGGCTCACAAACGAGTGCCTTCCATCATGGATAGTTACATGACGACCCAGCGGTTTACATGCTGACTGGAAAGCCATCCGAGCATCCTTGCGGTCAATCGGTTTGCCGGACTTAGTGCAAATGAATAGATCGTTGCTGGTTGCTCCCTGAGACTCACGATACGACTTCCATTCCTTGAGGTCCTCAAGCGTGCCACGGTCCCAATGGAGCGGCATGGTGCGTGCCTTGCCGCCCTTGCCGATTGCCTTCGGCACTCGGATAGACGGACGGGCACCGAGACGGACGTTTGCGAGCGTAAGGCGGGTGAGTTCTGAGACCCGCAGTCCGCAACAGCACGCCAGCCGGAAGATAATCAACTGACGCCGCGTGAGAAGCCGATCGCTTGAGCGGCCCGGATGAACTTCACCTTCCGCAGAGAGTCGTTGCGGTAGAGCCGATAGTTGCCCTGGCTGCGATCATCCGGTTGCACAAGACCGATGCGCTCGTAATACCGCACGGTCGTCGTGGGAACATCGGCTGCCTTGGCGAGTTGGCTGATGGTGAATTGCTTGTTCATGCTCTAGTT
>JBGSPU010000139.1:0-4539 GCA_041738415.1 Bythopirellula sp. | reverse complement strand
CCCTGACGGCTTGTTCCGTCAGGGTCGTTTTTTGGGGGCCAGATTCCTGAACCATTCTTTTTGCCCTGAAATGCCTCGAAAACGCCTGTCATACACGCCCAAAAGCCACTTGGCGACCCACAGATTCTGGCGAGGAACCCTTTTTTTAGGTATGAAATATACAGACCTGTCTGTATTGTGTGGAATGTGGTTTGTCGCAGTCTCTTAGACGAGCCCCTTTGGTGAGTCAGGCTGCAGCAAAGTAAGAGAGTAACAAGGAGATTTAACTATGCAACGAGTTTATTCCGTCAACCCGCAAGTCGCCCAAGGTCGTGCCAAGGAGCTGCTCGATACCGTACAGCAAACCTTCGGGATGGTCCCCAACACCGCCAAGGTGATGGCTAACTCGCCTGCGGTACTCGACAGCTTCCTCGCCTTCAGTAAGGCGATGGGTAATGTGCAGATAGGTGAGAAGCTCCACAATCAATTGAAGCTCCACACTAGCGAAACGAATTCATGCGACTATTGCACGTCAATTCTGAGTGCCATTGCTCCCTCGGCGGGACTGTCGGCTGACGACATTCTGGCCGGTCGCATCGGCAAATCCGAAGACGAACGCGCTGAAGCGGCACTGACGTTTGCCAAAGATGTGCTGGAGAGTCGGGGAAAAGTCACAAATCAACAACTCGCCGCCGTGCGGGAAGCTGGCTTTGGTGACGGTGCGATCGTGGAGATCGTCGCCAGTGTGGTGCTGGGGTGCTTCACCAACTTTCTCAACAATGTGGCCGACACCGAACTTGACATACCGCAAGTCGATCCGGTCGAAACCTGCACGACATCGACCTGTGAGGCCGAAGCTTGCTCCGTGCAATAAGCCGTTGGGATGTCCGCGGGGTGCTTGGTTTCTGCCAAGCACCCGGCCTATTTTCGATCACCGCTAGCTCAAGAGGGAAAAGCCATGACTGTCATCAGACCCCCCTTTACCCTGGAAACCGCCATCGCCAAGGTGCGTGCCGCTGAAGATGCGTGGAATAGCCGTGACCCGCAACGTGTGGCTCTGGCCTACTCCGAGAACTCCGAATGGCGAAATCGGGAACAGTTTCTTCAGGGGCGAGACCAGATTCGGGAGTTCCTTACTCGCAAATGGATCAAGGAACTCGATTACCGCCTTACCAAGTCGCTCTGGAGCTTCACTGATAATCGCATCGCCGTTCGCTTTCAGTATGAGTACCACGACGCTGACGGCCAGTGGTTTCGAGCCTACGGCAATGAACAGTGGGAGTTTGCCGACGATGGCTTAATGCGGCGTAGAGAAGCAAGCATCAACGATGTCTCGATCTCCCAAGAAGACCGGAAGTTTCATTGGCCTGCTCCCGGTCCCCGGCCCGCCGACGATAGCGGCATTCCGTCCGTTCGGTGAACGGCAAGATGTTTTTGACCAATCCAGCAAGAAGAATGAATTATGCGTCATTATTCCAGCGACATCGCCTTTACTCCCACCGTGAAAGCAATCCAGACGAAATACGGTTCTCGATCTGCCTATTCCAAGCTGGAAGCGGGCAGAGGTTGGCAGACGAAGGTGACCCCGGAACTCGAATCGTTTCTTGCAGACCTGGACATGTTCTATCTAGGGACGGCAAACGCCGAAGGCCAACCCTACATTCAGTACCGGGGTGGACCACCGGGATTCCTTAAAGTCGTGGATGAGAAGACGCTAGGTTTTGCCGACTTCGGCGGCAATCGCCAGTACATCACCTTGGGCAATCTCACCGAAAACCAAAAGGCGTTCGTCTTCCTTATGGACTACGCCCACAGCCGACGCATCAAGCTCTGGGGCACGCTTCGTGTGGTCGAAGATGACCCGGCACTTCTCGATCAGCTTCGCGATTCCTCTTATCCGGGCAAGGTCGAACGAGCCATCCTATTCACGATTCAAGCGTGGGACGTGAACTGCCCCCAGCACATCCACAAGCGGTTTTCGCAACGACAGATCGCCCCGGTAATCGAAATGTTGCAGTCGAGAATTGCCGAACTCGAAGCCGAACTTCGGCAGGTAATGAGGGAACAGTGACACCGAACGGTCGCAACGCTTTGCCAGACGAAATCAGCTTTAGGGGGCCAAGTCCGGATGCCGTCAACAAAAAGTTCAATAGGCGTTCTGCCACCCTGGCTTTTGAAATGAACGACCAAATTTGGTTTTGCAGTTAAACATCAACTGGAAGCGACTTGTTGAAATATCAGATCCACGCAACAGAGTCTAAAACGCACTTCAGACGCTATGCCATGTGTACCAAGGATTTTGTCAAGACTGAAATAATTGAGTTTAATCAGTTCTGTCTCCTTACTTTTGGTGATCTGGTTGCAAATGTGCAAGCAGGAGTGTTCCGAATGTCATCCAGCAAGCCGCTAATCCGAAGCTGAAAACCGGCGAGACGACAGTCCATAGCACTCCGACGGCCGTGCTTGAGACGAATTTTGCCGTACCGTTGACGGTTCCGAGCGCGCCCAGTCCGGTACCGAGCGTCTCTTCAGTCACCAGCCCGGCAGTGACCGTTGATTCCAGTGATTCTTGAACTGCCATATAAAGCCCGGCGATCGCGAAGATGCATGCGAGTGAGGGTACGCTCTTGATCTCGAAGTAGAAGGCTAGTGCGGTGAAGATTGCAGTGATCACGCCCAGCAAGTATCCCACGACAAGCACGCGAAGCGGTCCAACGCGGTCGGCGAGAGCACCAACCGGGTACGATGCCACGACCTGGACCACGTTGCGGCCGACATAAAGCAGCCCGGCAATTTGAGCAGACCGCACAACTCCGAACGAGGGCGTCAGCAACTGTGTGGCCGCGAGGATCAGCAAACTATGCGAGAAGTCACCGATGCCGAAGAGCCCGACCGCTCTCAGGTATTGTTTGAATCGGGTCGGCAATCCACGTAGGGACGCTATGAACTTAAGCGTAGGATTCGGCGAATGCGCGGGATCTTTCACAAGCGTCAGGAACGCGAGAACCGCGAGGCTACCGGGAACGATACTCACCCACAGCACGAGGCGAAAGGGACCGGACGGGTCTTGCCAGGACAGCCCTTGCGCCCAGCCGAGCAGCGCCACTCCGAGGAGGGGTCCGAGGACGGCACCGACCGTGTCCATTGCCCGATGAAAACCGAAGGCCCGGCCTCGGGTTACAGGATCGATCGACTGAATAACGATGGCGTCGCGCAAGGGACCACGGAGGCCCTTGCCGAACCACGAAACAACTCGCCCCATCAGCAGCAGGGGCCAGCCCATGGCCAGGGCGATGAGAATTTGCCCAACGGGCGTCAAGCCATATCCGACCAGGACTAACACCTTGCGATGTCCCAGCTTATCGGCGATGAAGCCGGCGACGATCTTGGTAAAACTCGCCACGGCGTCAGCGATGCCCTCAATAATCCCCAACACGGCGGCAGGAATGCCAAGGACAGCAAGAAAGCCCGGCAAGATGACGGTTGTCGTTTCGTAGCAAAAATCGCCCAACGCGCTTGTCACGCCGGCACCGATCACAGTGCGATTCCACCAGTGTGTCACACGTGCAGATTCCGCAGCCGCCTGCTGTGCGTCAACCTCTCTCGTGGCGGTTTCCGTTGGATGGTTCATCTCAGTGCCTCATGCAGGACAATTCTGAACCTTCTCGTTTTTGCAATTCGAAGGTGTCTCCCGCAGGAGCCAGCCTGGTACCAAATGGATGAAGACAATCATTCCTAGTAACTCCACGAACCCCTGAATCACGATCACCGTTACGGCCAATTGCCATTCAGCAGGCAGCGCCAAGGCCAGCGGAAGCACCACGAACGAATTGCGGGTTCCTGTACTAAAAATAACACCACGGCCTTGTCGCGGCGGGAGGGAGTAGAGCCAAACAGTAAACCGACAAATGAAGGCAGCCAGCGCCACATAGACGAAGAAGATCAGCGTCACGAGCAACAAGTCGCCGGCAGCGTCCAGCACTTGCCGAATTTGCGAGGCGGCGATGACCAGTACGACCACCGGCCAGATGACCGCTTCGAGCGCGGCTGCCGAGTTGGGAAGCAGTAGCCTCGCTGCCGATCCGAGAAGAATCGTGGCAGAATAGATCGGTACTTGTTGGCGTTCGAGAGCTGTCACTTGGCACCCGACGTTTCGCGCAACGTCTCGATGACGAAGCAGCAGCCGGTACGTTCCGATTCCCGGCATTTGTGCAGCGCCATCGTCAATACCTTCTGGACATGGCGCAAGTCCTTCAATCGCTTGGCCACCTCGGCCAACCGCTCTTCGATCAGCGGTTGGATCGTTTGGCAGGTTGCGGCGCTACTATCGGGCACGGCCAGCAGGGCTTTCACATCGTCGAGGGTGAAGCCGATCGCTTGAGCGGCCCGGATGAACTTCACCTTCCGCAGAGAGTCGTCGCGGTAGAGCCGATAGTTGCCCTGGCTGCGATCATCCGGTTGCACAAGACCGATGCGCTCGTAATACCGCACGGTCGTCGTGGGAACATCGGCTGCCTTGGCGAGTTGGCTGATGGTGAATTGCTTGTTCATGCTCTAGTT
>JBGSPU010000151.1:0-15984 GCA_041738415.1 Bythopirellula sp. | reverse complement strand
AAGCGGTGTAAAATCGTCGCCTTTCGCACCGCTAAAGTAGCGATACTTTCGCGGTGCGAAAGGCGACAAACTCAACGATCAAAAAACTTGCGAAACATGAACCCCGTGAGTTGCCGGCCGGCGCGGGCAATCGATGTGGTGAGCGGGATGTTCTTGGGGCAGACCGCTACGCAGTTTTGGGCATTCCCGCAAACTTGCAGTCCACCAGGTGCTGACAGGGCTTCGAGCCGTTCGTTGGCCTTCATGTGGCCGGTGGGATGGTCGTTGAAGAGCATCGCCTGACTGATCGCAGCGGCACCGATGAATGCTTGATCGTAAGCCCGGTTCTTTCGCTCGGCGAACTCCGCGTCACTTTCGTCGGGATACTGAAACAGTTCCACCTTGGCATATTGGGGACAAGCTTCTACACAACAACCACAGGTCATGCACTCGGAAAGAGGGTAGCGGACCTCTTGGCTTTCCTGCGATTCCTTCGGGCCGGGGCCACGGTCGCCGTAGCCATCGACTGGAATCCAGGCTTTGATCCGCTCCAGGGTCCTGAACATCCGACTGCGATCGACGACCAAATCTCGTAACACAGGAAATTTGCTCATCGGACGTAACTCGATCCCCGCTGGATTATCTTTCAAGAGTCGATCCACGAGTGCCGAGCAGGCCTGCCGGGTGCGGCCATTGACGAGCATCGTACAGGCCCCGCAGACTTCCTCAAGACAGTTGCAATCCCACGCCACGGGGGTGGTGGTCTTGCCGTCGGCAGTGGTAGCCAGCGCCGCAATTTTCTGCAAGACGCTGATTACGTTGAGATTCGGTTCGTAGGTGATTTGATGCCGCTCCCAATAGCCAGACTCCCCCGGGGCATCCTGTCGCAGAATGCGGACTTCGAAGGAAGAAGGCTTTTTGGAGGCAGGTATGGCGTCTGCTATCATGGTTGGTTGATGTAGTGAGGGGTTTTTGTGAGTTGCGATACCAATGAATTAAGCTATTTCAACAGGTACCCTTTTATTTGAACATGAGGAACAGAGATAACAGAGTAACATCGCATACCGCTGTATGAAATGGTGGAATGTTTGAACTCAATGCCTGACAAAAGCGTAGTTTAAGTTTTTTTGACTACTCTGTTGACTCCGTTTCCTCATGTTCAAATTTAACTTGCCGCCCCAACCGCCGTCTTCGCTGCGGTGCCATTCGGCTGGGGCGACTTCTGGGTCTGACGTTCTCTCCAAACTTGCTCGATCACTTCGGCTCCGACCAAGCCGTAGAGCCGGGGGCGCGGGGGGATTAGCGACGTGTCGACATCCTCATAACTGAGCGTTGGTTCGCCGGACTTATCGATGCTGGCAAGGGTGGTCTTGAGCCACTTGCGGTTCTTTTCTTCAAAGGCATCGCACCAGGCTTCAGCCTGACGGTGCTTCTCGGCGGGGTCGGTCGCGTCGATGCCAGGCATGTCGAAGGCCGGTTTGTAATGGGCACCTCGGCATTCATCACGAGCCAGTGCGCCTTTGAGAATCGCTTTGGCGATGGGGAACATGTCGCGCACCGCCTTGGTAAAGATCACGTTTTGATTGGTCCAGTTGCCTGTGTCAGAGAGCGAACAGTTCTCGACCCGCTCAGCCAATTCATTCACCTTTTCAATGGCAGCGGTGAGTTGTTCGTTTTTCCGCACCACGGTGGCGGCCTTGGTCATCACGTCGCCCAGTTCCTGATGGATGACGTAGGGATTTTCGCGTCCCCCTTCGCGCTTGAGTAGGTTGTCGTGTTCCAACTGCTTAACCGCACGTTGGCCGCGGAGTAAACCAGTGAATTTCTCGTCGCAGGCGGACTCCTTGAGCGACTTGAGCATGTTCCCAATGCCTGGTGCAATGAACAGCCCGGTGAAGATGCAGGACAAGAGCGAGTTGGCGCCCAAGCGATTCGCCCCATGGTAGTGGTAGTCACATTCGCCAATGGCATAGAGACCAGGGATGTGCGTTTGGTGATTGCGAGGCGAACCTGGTTGCAGGCCCCCTTCAGGAGCGCGTTCGTAGTCAGCCCACAGACCTCCCATCGAGTAATGCACTGCCGGGAAGATCTTCATGGGGTATTCACGCGGATCGACTCCCTGGAATTTCTCGTAGATGTGCAGGATGCCACCGAGTTTGCGATCCAACTCTTCCCGAGAGATGTGCGTCAGATCCAAGTACACGCACTGCCGGTCGGCCTCGACACTGAGCCCATCATTCACGCACACGTCAAAAATCTCGCGGGTGGCGATATCGCGGGGCACGAGATTGCCGTATTTGGGGTAGCGATCTTCGAGGAAATAATATCGCTCGGCCTCGGGGATCTGCTTGGGGTCGCGAGGGTCATGCGGTTTGCGGGGGACCCATACGCGGCCACCTTCGCCGCGGGCCGATTCGCTCATCAGTCGCAGTTTGTCGGCACCGGGGATGGCCGTGGGATGGACCTGGATGAATTCCGCGTTGGCATACTTCGCCCCGGCCTGGGCGGCACGGCTCACAGCGCTGCCGGTGCAAGCCATCGACATCGTGCTGCGGCCATAAATCAGACCACACCCACCGGTGGCCAAGATGACGGCGTCAGCCGGGAAGGAGCGAATTTCCATCGTGACAAGATTTTGCGCAATCACTCCTCGGCAGCGGCCTTCCTCATCGATTACGGGACTCAAGAAATCCCAACCTTCGTACATCGCGACGGATCCCTCGTGATGCCAGCGGCGGACCTGCTCATCGAGGGCATAGAGCAACTGTTGTCCCGTAGTCGCACCGGCGAACGATGTCCGCTTAAAGAGCGTGCCGCCAAAGCGACGTTGGTCACGGAAGCCTTCAGGTGTGCGATTGAAGGGGACACCGAGCCGATCCATCAGATCGATAATATGCGGTGCCCAGTAGGCCATTTCTTTTACGGGGGGCTGATGCTGGAGAAAATCGCCGCCGTAGACTGTGTCGTCGAGGTGGAGCCATTCGCTGTCCCCCTGCTGCCGCGTGAGTTCGTTGACGCTATTTATGCCTCCCTGGGCGCAGACGCTGTGCGAGCGCTTGACCGGGGTGAGACTCATGCAGTCCACGGCGATGCCCAACTCGGCCAATTTCATGGTGGCTGCCAAGCCTGACAGACCACCCCCGACGACGACGACTCGTTGCTTTGCCATCCCGATACCTTAAATAAGACTGCGTCTCTCTCGTGAAACTTACCTGTTATTCAACCGCCGCTTGAGCGGTTTCTTCACTCTTCGCTTGCGTGCTGCCGCGTTTATGTTCGTTCGGCTCCAGTTCACCCGATTCCAGCTTGTGTTCGTACATTTTATCTTCCACCTGGCGGGCTTCGATCAGATTCTCGCCAGATCCTTCTGCTCGCATGCCGAATAAGGCACTCACGCCGACAATGGCCAGCAGGACGCCGAAGACGGTGCAAACGTGCGAAGCACGCTTTTGTGCTTTGGGGCTGATCCAGACTCCCCAGGTAATTCCCATAGTCCAGATACCGTTGGCCAGGTGAAACACAGTAGCTAGAATCCCGATCAGATAAATCGCTACCATCACGTAGCTCTGCAGAGCCAACCCCGCTGAGGAGGCCGCACTAAACGGGCGAAATTGCCCGCCACCAAAGGGTCGCACCACCTTATCGAGCCACACATCCGCGTGGAACCAACCGTGCATATGAAACACATGGATCGCGATGAATACAAACGCGAACATCCCCGTCACGCGCTGCAAGGTATAGCGCCTGTTGGCGGCATAGGGGTAGTTGCCCGTGTTGGGAATGCCTCCCATGACGATCACAACGCCGATAATCGCATGAAACAAGATGGGAAGAAAAATGAACGTCCATTCCACCAGAGGAAGTAGCGAACCAAGACTGTGAATCTGGTAGACGTTTTTCTGAAACGCAGCGGGACTCTCCAGAACACTGGCGTTGACTAGCAAGTGGACGCACATGAAAGCACCCACAGGAATGAGCCCCGAAAGCGAATGCAATCGGCGGATCAAAAACTCGTGGCGTGCCAAAAACGAGGGAGGCGAATCTACCACGCGAGCACTTCCTCCTGGGCATGTAACTGACGAATTCAAGCTTGGCGAGTCACGTAAACTCGCACGGGGAAGTCCAGTATAGAATAGCTCCGCTGGGAGACAAGCCGGTCAGGTTAACTTAATTGGCCTTAAAGCTGCGGGAGAAATAAAAACAGCCCACAAGGCTTAACTTGCGGGCTGAACAATTTATTGTGAGTTTGCAGCAAAAAATTAGACGAACGATTCTTCGTCTTCCCCTTCGTGCTCGTGGTCATCCTCGGCATCGCCGTCACCGCACTTACCACAGTGGACGAAAGATGATTCTTCTTCGTCGTCCCCTTCGTGCTCATGGTCATCCTCGGCATCGCCGTCACCGCACTTACCACAGTGGACGAAAGATGATTCTTCGTCGTCCCCTTCATGCTCGTGGTCGTCTTCGGCGTCCCCGTCACCGCATTTGCCGCAGTGGGCGAAACTATCCGAGTCGATCAAATTCAGATCCATGCGATCGGATAGTACGATCGCGGCTAGGAAGCCGAAGCACAACATTGCCAAGATTTTACTCATACTCTAATTCTCCGTTTGATAGTGGACGAGTGAACAGTTAACAGGAAGCCGGTTCACGACTGAACGAGTCCCCTCATTCTAACAGTCGCGGTCAGCCAAAGAAAGTGAGGCAGTTCACGCTCCTCTGGAATTCTGACCGAATTCAGGAGTTAAACTTAACGGAACGAGCCAGTTATCAACATTGATTCAATTTTCTTCGTAGTCCAAGAACTGATCTTACGGCATTTGGAGCCGAATCTGCCAGCACCGTCAAATGCCCCATTTTGCGGCCTCGCTTGGCTTCAGCCTTGCCATAGAGGTGCAAATGAGCTTGCGGAGTATCGAGCACCGACTGCCAGTTTGGCTCCCCAGTGAACCAAAGATCGCCCAATAAATTGGCCATGGCAGCCGGGCATCGTGCTTGCATCGAGCCTAGCGGCAGGCCACAGACGGCACGCACTTGCTGCTCAAATTGGGAAGTCTCACAGGCTTCGATGGTCAGATGCCCAGAATTATGAGGGCGGGGAGCGACTTCATTTACCAGAAGTTGCCCTGCGCGGGTAAGAAACAGCTCTACACAGGCGATGCCAATCAGGTCCAGTCGCTCGGCGATTTTTCTGGCAATCGATTCTGCCGTATCGGTGACTTGCGCGAGTGCCGGCGCGGGGAAGTAGGAGAGATCCAAGATATGGTTTACGTGGTCGTTGGCGATCGGGCCACAGGTGGTGATTTCACCCGTTACCGACCGAGCAACCAGCACCGACAGTTCTTGCTGATAATCGACCCAGCCTTCTAGCACGGCCGATTCTTGGCCGATGGCGTCCCATGCTTCAGTTGACTGGTCCGCCGAACGGATAGGGAACTGTCCTTTGCCATCGTAACCGGCATGGACTGTCTTCAAGATGGCTGGGAGTCCAATCGTCTTGATCGCTGCCTCTAGTTGCTCAGGGGTATTCACCTCCGCAAATGGAGCACACGCGATGCCGGCTTCGGTTAGAAACGCTTTTTCACGGAGACGATGTTGGGTGATGTGCAACACATTCAACGAGGGACGGACGGGGACAAACTTTCGAACGGTCTCGACAGCCACTGTGGGGATATTTTCGAATTCCAGTGTGACCACAGAGACCGATTGAGCAAAAGCCTCGAGAGCCGCGATGTCGTCGTACTCGGCGACGGTCTCGCGATGGGCAACCTGACCCGTGGGACTGTCAGCCCGGGGAGAAAAAACATGCACATGATATCCGAGCTCGGCGGCGGCGATGGCAAACATCCGTCCCAACTGCCCACTCCCCAGGACTCCCAGTGGAGAACCGGGCAGAACGGGGGCGCTGTCGTGCTTGTGCGGAGTGGTAGCCGTCATGACAAATAGGATAACGAGCCCCCTTCAATCACGGAAGCTTGTCCTGTCTGACGTGATCGGTAAGTCCGTGGTGAAATTTGTGCAATTCTTGGCGCAATTCGGGGCGACTAAGAGCGAGAATTCTGACAGCCAAGAGGCCAGCATTTTTGGCACCCGCCGTGCCAATGGCCAATGTTCCCACCGGTACACCCCCCGGCATTTGCACAATCGACAACAGCGAATCCAGCCCCTGAAGTGCCCGGCTTTCGACCGGCACACCCAGCACGGGCAACACGGTGAGCCCGGCAACCATCCCCGGCAAATGGGCCGCCCCGCCGGCACCCGCGATGATCACTTCCAGGCCACGTTCTTCGGCAGTCTTGGCATACTCCATCATCCACTCGGGGGTCCGGTGAGCGGAGACGATTTCGCATTCATGCGGTACGCTGAAATCGGTGAGCACCTCGTCGGCGGCGCGCATCGTTTCCCAATCACTGCGACTTCCCATGATGACGCCCACCAGGGGCGAGGGGGATTCGGGCATCGGTGTTTTGCCTCTTTTGGTACTGTGCTGGGCTCTGATTTATCTTCGACGGGGCGGTGGGGCTTGTCAACGTGGAGAGGGGGGAACTGGTCGCTGAAGCGACAAGTCCGCAAACTCACTCGCGTTCGCGGATTGTGATTCCGTTGGTTACTTCGTCGCCGGGGTGCATAATTACCGAATCGCCTGGGGAGAGGCCTGAGCGGATTTCCGCTTCCAAGCCGTTTTCCAGGCCGATTTCCACGATTTGTTCATGGGCAACTCCGTCGACCGCGCGGTACACTGCCCACTTGTCACCGACACGGAAAAGCGCGCTGGTGGGTACTTTCAATACATCCGCTGCCTCAGCCACCACGATGCGGGCCTCGACCCGAAACCCGTCACCCAACTCCATGCGATCCTGAGGGGGATCGACCAGACTGACAATCACATTGACCCGCTGCTCTTCGACGCCGAGGGTACTGATCTTGGTGAACGCCGAGGGTTCGACGATTTTTACGCGGCCCTGCAACACCCGATCGCCCCCCCAATGCTCCAGGAACACCAGGGCACCAGGCTCTATTCTTACCGCATCGCGCGAGAGCACATCAATTTCGACTTCCAAGTCGGTGGGATCGCCAACTTCCAGCAGGGGTGTCCCCGCATTCACAACGGCGCTACTTTGTTGGAACACCCGCAGGACACGACCATCAATCGGCGAGCGGATGGGAAAATTCCAACCATTATCCTCCGGCGAGGGGGGATTCTCCGAAGGTGGACGAGATCGGATCAAGGCAGCATTCGCCTGATCAAGTTCGAAGCGGGCGATCTCTTTGTTTTGCAATGCCGTTCGCAAGAGGGCGGACTGGGTACGTGCGGCGAGCAAGCGACTTTCCAACTCGCTCTCCGTCACCGCCGAGGGACTGCGAGATTGGGCCTCGCGAACGCGTGCTAATTCGCTCTCGGCAAACTGTTGATTGGCGGTGACTTCTTCTAGCAGCGGTTCCATTTTTTGGAGCGTCGCTTCGGCGGCCTTCACCCGCGCCTCGGCCTGGGCAATGGTGCGGGCATCCAAAAGTTCGGGGTCGCGAGGTTCAATGTTGGCCAGCAAGGTATCCCCGGCCAAGACTTCGTCACCGGGGTCCATGTCAATTCGCAACACCCGCCCAACCAGCGGTGCTGAGACAATATATTTTTCGCGGATGCGCGTCTTACCGTCCTGATCCACAGTCACGCGAATTTCACCGCGCTCTACTTCAGCAAGATCGACCTCTACAGGCTCAGGAATCAAGCCAAATGCAATCGCAGCCAGCACGGCCAAACCGAATGCGTAGAGCAGGAACTTTCGAAATTTTGATCTCATAAGAAACTGTGTTTCGCTACTCTCGTGATTTCAGTACAGCGATCAAATCCAACTCATCGAGTCGGCGGCGAACCAAGAGGCCTGAAATCACCGAGGCGAGTATCACCACGCCCGCAGCAAGGCCGTAAGTTGACCGTTCGATTACCAGGGGGAAACGGAATAATTCCAAGTCCAACAGCGCGACCACTCCACCAGCGATCTTGGTACCGATCCACAAACCGAGTGGCACCGCCAGTAAAGTGATGATCGCCAGCTCGCCTAAGAGGATGCCAGAAATCTCGCCTCGTGTGAAGCCGATGACCCGCAAGGTGGCCAATTCGCGACTCCGCTCGGAGAGCGAGATACGGGCACTATTGTAAACTACACCGATGGCAATCACACAGGCGAAAAACAGATTGATCGCCTTCATCGTCATCAGATTTTCAGCGACCGTTTTTTGAAAACTCTCGATTGCATGTTCTTTGATCGTCACCCCGGCTAATGCTGGTACTTCTTTTAACTCGCGGAACAACTGTTCCTCGTACTTGGAATCGACGGTCATATTGGCCCCGGTGATAACGGGACCTTCACGCAGTAGCCGATGCAATGCCTCGATGTTCATGTAGGCCGAAACCCCCGAGAAGTCTTGGAGCGAACCGACCACGGGTATTTCTTTGACAGGTCGTTTTCCTTCGAGCACTTTTACCTGGACCCTATCGCCGACCTTGATGTCGAGAATATCGCCGAGCTTTCTGGAAATTACGAGGCCATCGGAAGGAAGTGAAATTTGGTTGCCGTCGATGTCAATTAGACCGAACAGCGTACCGTCCTCCGGCAGCCCCTGGATGCTCACTCGGCGGCTTCTCGGGCCGGCGCGAAAGCGGGTCGAGGCGCCGCGCGTGGCTTCGCTGTGAATGACTCCCGGCATGCTGGCAATCTCATAGAGCGCACGGCTAGAGACGGGCTCAATAGTGACAACCGACATGTCGTAGCGTTGCACCCGATTGAATTGGGCATCCATGACATAGTCGACCGAGTCCTCCATGAAGTTTCCCAACACGATAATCGCCACCGCCAAGGAAATGGCAAATACGGATAGCCCCGTCTTCACCGCGTGGCGTTCCAACTGGCGGAGGATCATACGGATCACCGGCGGCAAAAAATGCCCCAAATTTAATCGTTCGAGAATGGTTGGCTTGAAACTCGTCGGGGGTTCGGGCCGCATCGCTTCCGCAGGAGGTAGGGACACCGCCCTGCGAATAGAACTCCAGGCACCCAGGACCGAAGCCACGATACTGACCACTGCTGCGGTAAGAGTAACTTGATAAGTCAAGTGGTAAGTAAACTCCGGGAAGTGGAACAACTTGGCATACATGCCGGTCACCACCTGGCCAAACCATGCGCCACAAGGAATTCCGAACAAGAGCCCGCCCCCGACGATCAATAGCACCAGCTTCATGTAGTGCCAGCCGACTTCGAGATTGTTGTAGCCAAAGGCTTTGAGGGCGGCGATTTGCTCTCGCTGAAGATTAATTGTGCGAGTAAGTACCACATTCAACAGAAACGCCGCAACCCCCAGAAACACCGTGGGCATGATTAAACCCATCTGACGGTTTTGCTCGATCTCATTATCGAGAAACATGTGCGAAGGCTGATCTCGTCGGCCGTAGGACCCGAGCCCACCGTAAGGCTTGATCAACTCATCGAGTCGAAATAGCACCTCGGCTAGCGCAGCCCCGTGCATGAGCGAGATCGTCACATCGTTGAATGCTCCTTCAAGGTTGTAGGCTGTGGAGAGCGCTTCGTGATTCATCCACAACACGCCAAAATGTTTATTGTCGGGCAAGATGTCGCCCGGCTTGATCTCGTAGATGTACTCTGGAGAGAGCACGATGCCGACGATGCGAAGTTTTTTCAGTCGGCCGTTGATAACAGCGGAAAGCGAGTTGCCCACTTCCAGATGATTGGCGTCGGCAAAGGCCTCGCTCGCCAGGATCTGGTCATCGCGCCCAGGAGTGAGCATGCTGCCTCTGCGTAAGTAGAGCTGGTTGAGCAATGACGCACGCGTGTCGGGTACCGAAATAATCCGGCCCGTAGCTGGTTCGGGCAGCCCGGGGACCGAGAGGTTCACTCCCACGACAATGCGTGTTTCCACGCGCGCGACGCCGGGGATCTCGGCGATGCGCTCTCTCAGGGCATCGGGGGCTCGCTTAAGCGAAGCAAAGACTTCGGCGAAATGGAATCGTTGGTAGTAGGTTATCTGCGTCAGTTCCAGTGAGTGCAGCATGCTCCGTGAGAGGGTGAAGAGCGCCACACCACAGCCGATCACCAGCGCAATCGCCACCGCCTGGCCCTTCATGTGCCAGAGATCGCGGAGTGCCTTACGATCGAGAGCGGTGATGACTGCCATTGGTTTTTTGCTGCCTATCCCATGCCTGGAAGACCATTCGTCCAATATACATGTAGATTGGCTATTCCCAACTCATCCATCGAAGGCACCCAACCTACTGCCCCTCTTCTGATTTCCCTGAATAGGCTCCTACTAGCCGCGAAACGAGGATGGCAAGGTAGAAAAGTCCGACAGTCACCTCGACGAGCGCCAACATTCGCGCAGCGTTGGAAACTGGCATGATGTCCAGAGATTTGAAGATAATGCGCTGCTATCGTAGCCGGTGAGTTGGTGGTTGGTAAGAATATCGGTAGGAGGTTCTTGCCATGAAACTACAATGGTACCAGAGGAATCAGGAGGCCGTGGTGGCGGCCTTGAAGAATGGAGCACGACCCGACATGGCCACCACCATGAAATCGGGTCCCTTGGACGACCTGATCGGCCTCCACGACTTCTTGGGGGTCTTTTCGGCCCTCGATGATTTGCCGACATCGCGGCAGCGCCAAGGGATCGACGATTCCCTTTTGTTGCGAACCGTGGCCGTGTTACCCTTTCTTGAACGGGCTTCGCTGACTCCAGCGGCGGGACAGCTGTTTGGCGATCCGGCCATTCTGTTACGGCTGGCAAGCCATGGAAAAAGGACAGGCATAATTGTACTCCGTGGCACTGGGGGCAAGCCGTCGGGGCTGGGGTCAATTCGGCCTGTTTTCCCAGCAATTTCGAGATCACCTGCCCCGTGAGCTGGTCCCTATTCTCCAGCACTTCCTTCTCAAGAGTCTCCAGATTGGCTTGTGCCAGCTTTGCAAGTTGGCCCGTCTGGGTCAGTTTTTCGAGGATCGCGTCAGAAAGCTCCTCCACCGAGGGTCGTTCAATGGTCGCGTCCATGCTCATTCTCCCATGAGTTTCTTGTAAATTCCTACCCAATCACCACCGATTGGCAGCTGACGGATTGTAAATCCAATCCCATTTCTGGCCGACCTCAATCAAACTCCGCAAACCATGTCACGCACCCGGGCATTTGGCCCTACGCAAACTTCTCTCCCGTCGCGGGGAGGAACCAGCTATCCTGTGCGGATGCAATCCTTGGAGTTTACCGACGGCGCTTATTGCACACCGACCCGAAAGATTTCGTGGTTTGCGCGGAGGTTCCCCTCGTTGGCGTTCCATGTCCGATTTGTATGGATTGTTTTCCGCGCCAGTTGGCAGGCAATGCGCGGCAAATATGACGACGAGGCATGGAGCGATAGCAGCCTGGCAGTCCTGCGCGCCCTCGAATCCGTTGGCGTTCAATTCGAGATTAGTGGTATCGACTACTTACGCGAAGCCGAAGGGCCCGTGCTAGTCATCGGGAATCACATGAGTTCGCTGGAGACGATGGTTCTCCCCTGTCTGGTACAGCCCATCAAAAAAGTTACCTTCGTTGTCAAGCAGAGCCTCCTCACTTATCCTGTTTTTCGACACGTGATGTGCTCGCGGGATCCCATAGCCGTCACTCAGACTGATCCCCGCCAGGACTTAAAAACCATGCTTGAAGGTGGCCTGGACCGCCTGCGACGCGGCATCTCTCTGATCGTGTTCCCAGAAGGAGTACGGTCCCATCTGTTTAATTCCAAACGATTCAACTCCATCGGTGTCAAGCTTGCAGGTCGAGCGGGCGTGCCGATAGTTCCGGTTGCCTTGATGACCGATGCCTGGGGGCAAGGTAAGCCGTTCGCCGACTTTGGTCGCATCGACCCGGCACGCAAGGTGCGATTTGCCTTTGGCCCATCAATCCAGGTAACCGGACGTGGCACCGTAGAACAAGAGGCGATTATCCAGTTCTTGCAGCACCATCTGGAGAAGTGGGGTGTTGCGAGTGGAGGGTTGATTGACGGCGAACCGGTTGCGTAAGCATGCGGCAGTTTTGATGAGTAGTCAGTTGTCAGTGGGTACCATGGCCTCAAAAGTAGAATAAACAACTTTGGCAATCGCTGCCCCAATGCGATTTAGACACCACTGGCCCTCCAAGCCAACGTGACCTTCGGCTAGGTGCTAAACAGTCGCAGAACTGCTGTGATCGTTCAGACTCTCGGTTGCTTACCGAGGCAGGTTCGCAGTGTGCTATTTTCTGCTGAGGTGGGCCTCACCTCTGAGTCCATGGCCGAATCCTTCGAGAAGTCGGGGGATTCAACCTCAGTGAGTTCGTGCGTCGCCAAAGTGAGCGAAGTCAGTTTCACTGCCGATGCTTAACACTTCGAATTTGTTGACGGGGCATGTAGACTCAATTACAATGGCCATAGGATATAAATCCAGCCGATTTCAGACGATAAGGCAAGACTATTTTATGACTGGTTCTGAACTTGCTCGCGAATTGCTCAGTCGTTATTCGGAATTGCAATGTCATGTGCGTGCGGTTTATTTGTGGGTTCAGTCGATATTTAAGCAGACCTCACTAAATAGAGTTTCGACTCATCCGGGCACACTCACGGTTAAATTTTCTTTCAAATTATCCCAACTTCACCTTTAATGCTGAAGTAACGAATTGGGCGATCGGCCTGAGAACAATGTCGCGGCAGCACGAGCTGGAAAGGCCAATAAGATGAAGGCAAAGCAACCCGCAACTCGGATCGTAGAGACGCCGCTTCTGGGGTGGGCGGTGTGGGTGTTGCTTGTCTGGCCGTCATTTGCTCAGTCCGCCGACCTCTCCGGTTGGGACAGAGTCTGGAGCGATGAATTCAACGGCTCGTCGATTGATTACAGCCGCTGGGAAGTCGCCGACCGCGAGTTCAGTCCCAACAACGAACTACAGTATTACCGGCCCGAGCAGGTCACGGTCAGTGGCGGGCAGTTGCACATTGCGACGACCGACCAGCCGCTGGCCAGCAAGCCCTACCGCTCCGGCCTGATCCGCACGTGGCAGGAGCACCGCCACGGGCGGTGGGAGGTCCGCGCCGACCTGCCGTGGGGCCAGGGTATGTGGCCGGCCATCTGGCTGCTTCCCCGCGACCTCGGATCCGGCTGGCCCACCGGTGGTGAGATCGACATCATGGAAAACGTCGGGAACAACACGTTCTTCGTAAAGGGCTCCTATCACTACAACTGGACTCCAGGCTCTCCCATCACCAGCAACCAAGATTACATCACTGGGGAGGACTTCGCTGCGGGCTTGCACGATTATGCCCTGGAGTGGGAGCCGAACCAGATCCGATTCTACGTGGACGACAACCTGTACCACACGGTTGACAATCCGATCCAGCCGGACCAAAAGCCTATGAGCCTGATCATCAATCTCGCCGTTGGTGGGAACTGGCCGGGGTCGCCGGACAGCTCGACGATCTTCCCTCAAACGTTCGACATCGAGTACGCCCGGTACTGGACCCGCGACGAGACCGAGCTGATCAACCCCGACTTCGACCGATCGGGATGGGGGCTTAATGGCTGGACCGTGTTTGGCGATGAGATCGGCAACGTCTCGGCTCAGACCGAGGCCGCGCTCGACGGGACTCACTCCCTAAAGCTTTACGGGCAGTTCAACGGGTCGAATAACTTCTCCGGTGCCGCCCAGGGCATCAGCGTCCTCCCGGGACAGGACATCGTGGCCGAAGCCAGTGCCTTAGTTCGCAGCCAGGACTCGATCTTCGGCACCGACAATGAGGTTCTCATGAAGCTTGAGTACTATAGTAGCTTAGGCGCGGCCTTTGGCGGTCCGGAGTTCCTCGGCGAAGTCCCGCTGGTGATCGCTGACGGGACTACCGCGGAGGACGTCTGGACTTTCCATCAGATCACCGATGTTGTCCCGGATGATGCGGTGGAGGCCCGGATCAGCTTCGTGTTCAGTCAGCCAGGGTTCGGCGGCGGTGCGGTGCATGTCGACGCCGTCTCGCTCCTGGCGACCGACCCTGTTGCCGGCGATTTTGATCGTAACGGGTTCGTCGACGGTAAGGACTTCCTGCTGTGGCAACGTGATCCTAGCGTCGGTTTGCTATCTGACTGGCAGGCCAACTACGGTACTCCCGTCAGCGCTGCCACGACCACCGTACCCGAACCGGGTGGGGCTGCGTTAGCCCTCTTCACGATCGCCTTAATGGGAATTCGACGCCGCCGCTAATGTGCGGTGATTGATATTTGACCTCATTCAGCTTGGATCAACTCGAACTGTACTAAGTTGGAATCAATCAGCGTCTAAACTGGCTAGCATCTGGCTCCTGAGATGAATGCTTGGTGTACAAACCCTATTTCAGGCATGTGATTTGCAGTTTATCACAGCATGGCGTTTATGAGCTTGCCATTTCGCGACAAACGCGTTGAGAATGTGTGCAACACGAGCGGAATGGCACACTGGGCGCAACAAAGCGGCACGGTTTGTCGGCTGCGGAAGGTATGAGAACCAGAGACTGGGCGCTAGCGTGAAAATTTATTTCACCGTAAGAGGGAAAACTTAGTCGGCCCGGCTGATGTCGCAGTGCTGTCCCCCCGAGGAGGCGGAACATGCGAGCGAACAAGTTAAATCATGGCGAGAAAAATCGCCCCTGGGGCGCCGCCCCGGCTGTAGCAAAGCCAATCTTTACTTACGCGGTGGCGGCAACAGGTGCGGCAACTCTCTTCAGCGCGGCAGCTCGACGTACCAACTCTCAACGATCACATTCCTAGACTGCTTGACGAATTGGCCGCGGCCCTCCAATCAAAGTCTGACCAGACGATTCCCGAGGCGCTCAGCGAAAGCAGTCCTCCGGCTCATGGTCTGCAGCGCCTCCAAGAGGCATTTGATATCGAAGAAGTGGTTGCGGAGTACAACACCCTGCGTGCCTGTATCCACGACCTTGCCGACGCCAACGATTTGAGCCTGCAAGGAAAGCCTTTCCACCTCATTAATCGAGTCCTCGACCATGTCATCGGCTTGGCCTTGCAGACCTATGCCACTCAGCGTGCGATGGAGGTGCAGCGCCGCAGGGAAGAGTATCTCGCCTTCGTGGCACACGATCTCCGAACTCCACTGAATGCCATTTCCTTGGCTGGAAGAGTTCTGGAAATCATCGTCCCGGAGCCAGACGCTGAAACAGCGCAGATACTTGACGCCTTGCGTCGCAATGTGCAGCATCTCGAAGGGCTGGTCGCAAAGGTACTCGAGGAAAACAAGAATCTCCAAACGGAAATCGGGATTAAATTGGAGCGGCGAGAGGTCGATTTGTGGCCGCTCGTTGAGGCCCTTATCCACGATCTTTGTCCAGTGGCCGGAACCGCCAGTACCCAATTGATCAACAAGGTGCCCGACGACATGGTCGTCTATACAGACGCCACCTTGTTGATGCGGGTCTTTCAGAACTTAATCGGCAACGTGATCAAGTACACGCCGCGCGGAGAGATTCTCATCGGGGCCAAAGAACTTGTTGCGGATGGTGCCGTTGAGTGCTGGGTCAGCGATAACGGTGCGGGAATCCCCGAAGAGCTTCTCGAAAAAGTCTTCGACAAGGGAGAAACGGATCTGGACAACGCGGGTGGAGCGGGCCTTGGACTGGCTATCGTGAAAACGTTTACGGAGGCTCATGGCGGGACGTTGAACGTCGAAAGCAAGGAAGGTGTCAGCTCGATGTTCTGGTTTTCACTGCCCACCAAGGCGAACGTAATCGGCCAAACCAAACGCTGAAGCTGACCGGGGCCGCCATTCCGGTTCTGGCCGGTCCATGTCCCCCAGGATGGCCCCGGCAGCTTAGCCGAGCGTTAGAGTCTTACCTTGTAACATGCGCGCACGCTGCGCGCATCATTTGACATGAAGTTTGGATCGGATATGCTGAAGGGGAGTGCAAGAGCCACCCCAGCCGACGACGTGACGATCGGTGGGGCAAGAATCGAACGCGCAAT
>JBGSPU010000099.1:0-3199 GCA_041738415.1 Bythopirellula sp. | reverse complement strand
TTGTAACAGGTTTTTGCGTGCGGTTATTAGTGGAAAGGAGCCTACCATGGCTACCCAAACCCAGAGTCGAGTGAATGGTAATGGAACTCAAAAAAACGACAGCGGCCCCAAACAACGTCCCGCGTGGACGAAGAAGGGATTCCCGCTGCAAATCGCAGTTTTTGAGTTTCCCACGGAAAACGGTTCGCCGAATTTTTCCGTAAAACTTACCCGAACGTTTCGCCGCGATGAGAATTCTCCCTGGGAAACCAGCGAGTACTTGAGCGGTAGTGATTGTTTGAGAGCAGCCCAGCTGCTGGAGTCAGCAGATGCCTTTGTGCAGTCTCGACTCGAAGCAGAGTATGTTTCTCGCAAAGAGAGTCAGGAGAACTTCTAAGAAGAAATCCGATGTTTGAAAACTCGACTCACGAGAGTTTTGCCCCCGATACAACGTGCATCGCTGGGGCTTTTCATTTCAAAAGTACGAACATGCAAGAACACATTCCACAGAATCAAAAGACTGAGAACGGTGAAGGCCATTCGCTTCATCAAGCATCGCTCCTCGCTGCTGCCCGCGACTATCTCGCTCGTGGCTGGCCGGTGATTCCGCTCATCGGAAAACTACCCACTGTTTCCTGGAAAGAATATCAATCGAGGTTGCCAGGCTTGGAGGAGCTGACCACTTGGTTTGATGGCAATAATTTACCGACTGGAATTGGTGTGGTTACCGGAAGAGTCTCCGGCCTAGTCGTAGTAGATTGCGACTCGCTTGAGGACGCCGAGTACTGGACCGGTGAGCATGGACTCTCTTCGCTGGTGGCCGAAACGGGGGGCGGGGGAGTTCATATTTACTATGCGATGCCTAAAGAAACCGAAGTCAGGAATCGAGCACGCCTCTTTGGAAGAAAAATTGATATTCGGGGAGAAGGGGGTTACGTCACGGCACCGCCTTCGCTTCACCCAAACGGCTCGAATTATGTCTGGCAGTCAGCAGATATTCAATGCAGCTTACCAAGGTTCGATGCAGGGTGGCTGACGCCAGAGCATCAAGAGCAAGGCTTGCCACTCACGGCCTCAACAGTCAAAGTGCGAAAGGCCGTGGCCTACATTTCTCGCATTCAAGCGGTCGCTGGCGAGGGTGGTCACAACGCCACATTCAGGGCTGCGTGCAAACTTCGGGATGCGGGTTTTTCAGAAGAGGAAGCACTTTTAGTGCTGTCGGACTGGAACAAAACCAACGCTTCCCCCCCTTGGTCAGCCGAGGAGCTTGCTCACAAAATTCATTCGGCCTTCAAAAGATAATAAAGAGATACAAGGATAGGTGGCATTCGAATCGCAGCGTCAGCAGAGAAAAAAACCGTCGAAGGGGAGTTAAGCCCCTTCGACCAAACCGCAAATGGGAGTCTGCGTTTATAGTAGAAGCCTCATGGAAGGATTCACTCTGTTGGATATCTTGCTCACAAAAAGTGACGAAAGTCAATCACCCGAGGTGTCGTGGGCTTCGCTGACAAAGCAACGTTGGGGAGCCATCTCAACCCCATCCTGTCGACGGGGTTTACTTGGTTATGAGGGTGCGTTTTATGGAATCAGCAAGGGTTAAAATGTCTACTCGTGGGCATCGAGAAGCGCGAGGGCTTCGGGAGGGGTGAGAATCGCCAGTTGGGGAAACCGTCGGATAAAATCCTGTCCTTCGGGAGTCGTGTCATCACGCAAAGAAAGCAGGTCTTTGTCCCTTGAGACGATGAGCTTGGCGTTGACGCTTACCGCCAAGTCGACGTAATGGGCGTCATCCGGGTCACGGGGAAACTCAAACACATGGGGAACGTCCTCGACAAACGTGGCATGCCGGCGAATGAGTGAGAAGAATTCATCAACTTCCTCGGTGGTGAGGTGGTACTTCGTTTGGATGCGAGCATCGGACGTGAGGGAGGCCAGTTCTGCGAGGATGTACTCCGAGGCAAAGAGAACCGTGGGTCCGTCAAGAACTACTTGTAAGAGACGACGGGCTGGCCCACTGGGGCTGATGGCCGCCTGAAAATAGACATTGCAGTCGAAAACGATGTGGTCAATAACGTTCACTTACCAGCCATTCGCCGTTCTTGCCGCATCTCATGTTTGACTTTTTCAAAGAATTCAACGACATCCTCTTCGGTCTCGCCCAATTCGGCGATGCGTTGCCTGACGGGAGCCATCAGCTCATCCAGGCGGGCAAACGCGTTGAAGCGCGTCTGAATGGTTTCTAGAACCACGTCCTCGGGTGTTTTACCTTGAGTCTTGGCGGCCTGGGCGACTTGGCCAGCCAGCGGTTCGGGGATTTCAACATGAATGCTCATAGTGGGTGCTCCTATCTTTAATGATACGACACGGGGAAACCCCGCGTCAAGTTTTCTCAAGTGGCGTGGAATGCTCATTTGGTCTCCTCCTGATCGCAGTAAGGGGACCCCCAGTCGAAGGCGAAAGTCGGCCAAGTAGGATTTTGCCTCCTCGATTTCAGCTTGCAAAAACTTCGTGGTGTCACTGACCGACAGCAGATTCCCAAAGGCATTGAGTTTAACCTCGTACTCCCGGATGTGGTTGTAGTCCTCAAAGGGAACTTGCTTTGCGATATCACCACAAAGACGGCTGTACTCCTTGGCTAGGGAAAAGATGTGAGCGATGAGTTCTTGGGTCATAAGTTCTCCATGTAACTAAACGTTACGAGTCGAAAATCGGCTCGGCTTGAATGTTGCCATTCACAGAAAGGGCGCAAGCCCGGTGGCAACTTCAAGCAGATCCGTGAGCAGCTGCGTGAGGTAGTAATGAGAAAGCCTTTGCTGGCCAGAAGCTGCGTTCTGTTACCAGACAGCGCAAACAAGGAATTAGGGAAGAGCCCGAGAAGCACCCCACTGTCGCCGTCAACTAGTGCATTTCAAAAAGCAACTACGGCGAGCAAGGTCCTTTCGACTTTGGTCACTAACTCAGCCCCTTGCCGGTCGCTAGATGTCCTCAGATTGATTGCGCGAGTTGTTGCCTCAAATTGCAGGCGGGGAAAACGACCTCTGCGCCTTGACTCGATGCTGAATTCAAGAAGTTGATGCATCGAATGGCACTAGGTTAAGGTCTCATAATCAAGATGACTGCGCCGAGCAGGGTTCGTTTGTGAGGAAAGTCTGCTTGGCAGTCGGGTGGAAGGCTTGTCTTTTTGCCTGGAAGACGAAGAGATGAGCATTCGGGGAGTAAC
>JBGSPU010000095.1:0-13125 GCA_041738415.1 Bythopirellula sp. | reverse complement strand
CTACTCGATGATTGAGCATTGTCCAGCGCTACCGTTCACCACGTCCGGAGGGAACCTTCTTTTTGCCCTGCCGATGCCTGAAAAAACGCATTCCCGCCTGCCAAAACCCGATCAATCACCCACAGATTCTGGTGAGGAGCCCAAAATCATGCGCCTCGGGACTACCGGCGGGAGAGAGAAAGGCGAATCCGTCAGCCGGTTACTCGGCTCCCCGGTCGGCATCACTAAAAATCTGCGCGAGGGGCAGTTGGAATCCGTGAAGCACGGTCCCACCGTCTAGCGTGCCAGTGATATCGATCGTGTTGAACTGTTCGGGCGAGGTATAAACTCGCATGGTCTGGGATTCGGGATCAAGTTCCCACACCAGTTGGGTGCCCCATGCGAAATAGTCGCGGCGTTTATTGGCCATTTCCTGCGGCGTGTTGCTCTGGCTGAGCACCTCTACTGCCAGATCGGGATGCAGGTCGGCAATCGGTTGCTTGCGAAGTTCCACCATGGGATTTTGCGACCAGGAGATAAACGAAATCTCTGGCAAATAAACTTTTTTGGGCGAAAAGCGGAGCATGCCAGCTTCTCCCAAAACGATGCCTAAATCGTGTTTCCGCGCATATCGGATTAAAATTTCTGCCAATGTGATAGCCAAATAAGATTCAAAACCACCCACAGCTTTCTCCACTAAAACGCCATCCAGTAGTTCGCACAACGGTCCCTCATGTTCACAGATATCAATCAAGTCCTGTTCTGTGGCGGCGCCAGGGGTGGGTTTGAGGCGAATCCGCGTACCGGTGATCCCGCCGACGTGAGCTACAAGTTCGGCGACATTTACCGGTGAAAATACGTCGCATGAAATAACGGAGGCCATAGTTCACTGCCGCAGCATGGGGATAGATATTTCCATTGTCACTGGAAACTTGCTCTAGTGCAACTCGGTTTCGGAACCATCCTGGTTAACCATTAGATCTCATCTCCTCGCGCGAACTTGGCCAGGGTGTCCTGGTAGCGTTTCTTGCCGGCTTCGACGACGCGGCGGATTTCGCGGGCGTTTTCCTCGCTCTCTCTACGCAGCTCGGCGATCATCTGCAGCGAGTCCACTTGGTAGTCGGAGATCGCCTTCACGAGCTTCTCCAGGGACTCGGCGTTCACTGTCGAACCGTAACCCGCCTTGAGAGCGGCGCGTTCCAACTCGCGGCCCAGATCGGCGACGTCTTCGAGACTCTTGTTCACACCCCGTTTGAGGGCCTCGGTTGATTCGACCGCTTCGTGCAAACCTTGCTGCGAGGTGTAGACGGTGCCGAGGATCGTGAAGACATGCTCGTTGGTGGTGAAGAACGTCACCGCCCGGCGATAAACCTGGTCTTTCACATCGTGGGTCTGCTTGAGCTTCGTGATCAGGGTTTCGCCGACGTCGTAGCCAATCGAGAGATTCTCGGAGATGTCTTTTACCAGTTGATAAATGCGATCCTGCTTCTGGAATTCATTACGAGCTTCATCGCGGGCAAGCTCCAGGCGACCCAGGCTGCTCTCATCTCCTTGGTGCTCGTCAATCGCCTGCTGTGAGACGGCGAGGGCATCCTTGGCTTTCTCCAGATGGGGTAATTGCTTTTCCAAAAGTTCTCGGGCCAGGATCTCGGCTTCCTTGAGGGCAAAGCGGAAATCGATGTACCCATCCATGATCGTTTGCTCGCGGATGAGCTGGTCTTTGGTGTCCGTGCAGACATCGCGATAGACGTCGACGATCTTTTCAAATCGCGCATGGGGAGTGCCGCGCTGCAGCCGCATCCAGAGATTGGATATTTTTTCGGTAACACCGATTTTACCATCGTCGAGCTGGCCGATCATTTTCTTGGAATCTTCGCGGATCGAATCGAACATCTGGCTGATTTCCAGGTAGCGATTCCCCACGTTGATATTCTCGACGTTTTCGCGCACCAGGCGATTGAACGCACTCATGTGCTGCACCGTGCGGGCGATGGCCAGCGCCCGGGCCTCATCGACGTGGCGGACTTCTTCAAGCAATTTGATCAATTCGGCGGGTACTTCTTCACCCTTGGTCAGGCCGAACTTTTCAAGGACATCGACAGCCTTGTCGAGATACTTCTGCATACCCGGCTCGGACTTCGTTTCGGACTTCTTCGCAGTGGATTGTGCTTGAACAGCTTGAGCGGCCATGTTGGTTTCTCTCGGCAACGAGTTTTTGGGGAGTTGTGAGACTGCTTTCAATGGTGATAGATTGAGTGGTCCAATGCCGGGCTGGCATTGGTCCAGCATAGCAAGTTCCTTGGATTTGAAATAGCGTTTCCCTTGATGGTAGTTCCATTATGCCCCAGATTCAGATCGCACAACCACCAGCAGAAATCCGGCCCGAAGTGGCTGGGACTAGCGATGCACGGCAGCTCAGCTTGGAAGAGTTGCTTCGGATCATGGACGTGGCCACGACTTTGCGCAAAGAGCAGGATGTGGTCGAAGAGCAGTTGAACCTGGACCAAATCAAAGTCCGCTTGCGGGAACGGCTTCTGGAGGCAGCCCAGGTCACTGGCGAACCGGTCACGGCGGAGCAGATCGATACGGCCATCGAGAATTATTACGATAAGCTGCACACGTTCGAAGAACCGCGGTGGAGCTTCTCGGTGCTGCTGGCACATATCTACGTGCGGCGCGTCACGATCATCAAGTGGGCTATCGGGATTGCTGCCGTCGTAGCGTTGTTTTGGACGCTGCTGATCGCGGTTATGTTGCCGCCGGGCTCTGACGCTAAGCGACAAGTCGCGGTTTCTCATGCTGAGACTCACCCGAGGCAGAGGGCAACATGAACGGGAACGCGCGATCGGGTAGATCGGTGGGTCACGCTATTCAACAGGCCGTCGCTGGTGTGAACAACCACCTCGAAGAGTGCCAGGCTGCGATGAGTCGGTTCGATCGCGCAATGAGTGAGCTGGTCGAGCAACGGGGGCAATCACTGTTGCGATTAGCGGAGCACTATCTGCCGAACATCGATTCACAAACCATCGCGGGAACCTTTGCTGATGTCCGCAATCAGCTTGTGGAAATACTCAACCGCAAACAACGACATGAGCGCGAAATCGAGCGCACCCTGCAAGCCGACGTTGCAGAGGAATTGCGGCTTGAAAAGGAACTCGACGAGATTACCGTGCGGTTGAATGAGAAGGTTGCCCGCCGGGAAGAATTGGAGAAAATCGTCGTCCAGCGATTGGAAGGAGACGTTGAGTTCCAGCGGTTATCCAAGGAGGCGCTCATAGCCGAGCAGGAACTCAATCGCAATGAACAGCGTGCGACGGAAATCAAGGCGGAAGCTGCCGAAAAATTACCGTCCTACGAGAAAAATCGCCTGTTCAAGTATCTGCATGAACGAGCGTACGGTACTGCCGAATACAAGAAAACCGGCATGACGGAAAAGCTTGATCGCTGGGTTGCCAAAATGATTGATTACCCACGGGCGCGACGCAGTTACGATTTTCTCCGCGTGACTCCCGAGTTGGTAACCCAGGAAGTGACGCGTCGGCGTGACCAGTTCAACGGGCTGATGGAGCAAGTCGAGACGATCGAAGATCGTTATGCGGATGAGGTGGGACTGACGGCAGTGATGCGTGAAGGACAGGAAATTGGCAATCGACGAGATCGGATAGTTGCCGCGATTGCCAATCAACAGTCGCTCACCGACAAACACCGACAAGAACTTGGCATTTTGGAAAGTTCGCAAAACGAGTATTACCAGGAAGCCGTGAGTCGCATGAAAGTGTTTCTCTCGAATCTTGAAGACTGGCGATTAGAAAATGCCTCACGCTCGACCCCTGAGCCTGAGGACGACGAGATTGTTGCCGAGATCGTGCGGCAGGGCAAGGAACTCAACGACAACAAACAAGAAGCATCGCAACTGACCAAAGAGCAACAAGTCTGGCGAGAGCGGTCGAGCGATCTGCAAAGCGTCTTGCAGGAATTCCATCGCGGGAACTTCGACTCGAGCCGCTCGTTGTTCCCTGGCAATTTTCCGATCGAAACTTATTTGGAAGAATTCGTGCGGGGCCAGATGGACCGGGACCAACTCTGGTCGGCGATTCGCTCCGTACAGGAATTTGCCCCCCCTTGGTACGAAGAACCGCCCCTGAAGAAGGACCGCAGTTATCAAGGCGATTTTTCCTACGTCCTGATGCGTGTCCTGTTAGATATCGCGGGGCAGGCACTCGAGAATGCGGCCTACCGCGGCGTGAAACGGCGAGGCCCCACTCGGCAGCATCAACGGCTCGAAAAAGGACGTCCTACATTCAATAACCGCGGATTTACCGACGGTCGCGGATTTTGACTCAGCAAGAATTGACGGAGGAATTAGCGGCTTTTTCAGGGGAAACAGACCTCTGCCCTTTCGAAGCGGAGATCGGTATAATGACAGCCCACCGAAACTCGACCTGCCGACTACTCATGTCATTCATCCTTATTGTGAAAGGATTCCCCCCATGTCTCGCCATATCGCTTGTATTCTCGTATTGCTCATAACGCAATTCCTGCTGGTCTCCCAGGTAGAAGGACAGATCATTCGTCGGCTTCGCGAACGCCGTGCCGCAGTCCAAGACCCCTCAGCGGATCCCCTAGCCCCGGCCGCTCCACTTCCGCGCTTGCGCGGGCTGCTGGCCCGGCGGCTGCAGGCTCAGCAGGATCTCGTGGCCCAAGAGGATTCTGAACCAACACCTGCATCACCGAATCAGAAAAAACCTGTGACGCCAGCGGAAAATCTTTCCTCCCGACGATCGGCGTCCCGTTTGAAGCAGGTCACAGCGGAGCAAACTCCTGCAATCCCCAGGTACTCACTTTCTGACTTGGCCGCGTTGGACAGGGATGGACTGCAATCTGCGCTGGCGAATGTCGATGGTGCTTTGCAAAACGACCTCAACCGGTTTAGTTCAGCAGAAAGTTGGCAAGGTTTCCTTGGTTTGCCGGCAGACGTTGTCGACGAACAATCGGTGGATCCTGAAGCCTTGGAAGTATCGCTGGATCGCTTTAATCGTGTGGCCGCCAACCCGAAATTTTCTCAAATTTCGAGCCTTTCGAGTTTTGTGCAGACTCGGGGAATCCTGGCAGAGTTGGCCAATCGCACGTTCGGCCCGAAGCTTGGTAGCCCTACTGAGACGACTGCCTCGTTCGAGACAACGAATCCGGGTAGCTCAGACTCCGACGACGCTGTGCAAAATGCTCCGGAGCAGTTGCCGGCCCCTCTGGAGGTCTCAGCACCGGCCCGAGCCAACAAGGGTGAACGCTCGATTTTGCTTCGCTCGGAATAAATTCTGCCCCCCTCCGGGGTGAATTTTACTAGCGCGACGATAACCGGGGGCGTCGCTGCGCTCAACCCCGGCTAAAGGCTGTGAACCCTCTGGATTATCAATCAGGGCACCGAGCTGTTAGGTGACATTTTCCAATTCTGGGGATAAAATGCGTAAGCAGTGGCGGTTGGTCGCGTCAAAGGGGTTGTTGATCGATCACTTTCAATCGCTCATTCTCGAATGCGGAGAATTAAAGATGACAAAGCAAAACGCTCGGATCTTGTTAATTTCCCTGGCGACTGCCGGGGTCCTTGGTGGGGCTATGCTGCTATTGCAACCCTCACCGAACATTTTCGCGGAGACTCCTGACATGCAAAAGAATGAAAGCTCAGACAGTGTGATCCCCTCCGGCAAGCTCGCGACGGCCACGTTTGGAAACGGTTGCTTTTGGTGTACCGAAGCGGTGTTTCGTGAATTGCAGGGAGTCCACAGCGTTGTCTCCGGTTACAGCGGGGGAAAGTCAAGGAACCCCACCTACAAAGAAGTCTCAACGGGAATGACTGGACATGCCGAGGCGGTTCAAATTGAGTACGACCCAGAGCAGATTAGCTTTGATGAGTTACTTGAGGTTTTTTGGAAAACGCATGATCCCACGACTTTGAATCAGCAAGGCCCTGATTTCGGCACGCAATATCGGTCGGCAGTGTTTTATCACAATGACGAGCAGCGGCGTCTGGCTGAAGAGTACAAGCAGAAGCTCGACAATTCCGGTGCGTTTTCCCAACCGATTGTCACCGAGATCACCAAGTTCGACGCGTTTTATCCCGCCGAGGATTACCACCAGGACTATTTTGCCTTGAATGGTGCGCAGCCCTACTGCAGCTACGTGATTCAACCGAAGCTGGAAAAATTTCGCAAAGTATTTGCCGACAAACTGAAATCCGCGCACAAGGATACCGCAGCAAAGGATTCGGTTGATTCCCAGTCAGAGATCGATTGGAGCAAGGTCGATTGGAAAGCGAAGCTCACGCCGGAACAGTATCACGTCACTACCGAGGCAGGGACGGAGCGTCCGTTCAGGAACAAGTACTGGAAAAACAAGAAGGCGGGTTTGTATAAGTGTGTCCGCTGTGGTTTACCGTTGTATAGCTCGGAAACCAAGTATGAGTCAGGCACAGGCTGGCCGAGCTTTTACGAACCAGTGGATGCCAAGAACGTCACGGAGCATACAGACCGGTCGTTTTTTTCGGTTCGCACTGAGATCCGGTGTGCTCGGTGCGATGCCCACTTAGGACACGTCTTCGACGACGGTCCGCAGCCGACAGGGCTGAGGTACTGTATGAACTCAGCAGCACTGGAGTTCGAGCCGGCGAAGAAGAAAGCACCCGCTGAGACGCCTTAAACCAACGCAACACCAGGCCGCAATTCTCTGTGCTACAAACGATCCAAGTTTTCGCAGGCTGTTCAAATTTGTTGAACGGCAGGAGAGAGGTAACGGAGGCAATGAAGGATTTTCAAGGACACTAATCTTCACTAATCATCGCTAATGACTCCTACTGAAAAGAGTCCAAGGAATGAACCGCAGAGACGCGGAGACGCAGAGATAATTCTCGTTACCAGATCAACTCAGGCAGCGGTTTTCTCCGCGTCTACGCGCCTCCGCGCCTCTGCGGTTAAAACTCTTTCACTTTAAGTTAATTAGTGAAGATTAGCGTTCCTTTCATCCATTCCTTGCGATTCATTATTGTCTCAATTCCTCCTGTGCAATGCTTTCGTTGCGGCCAATGGCAGCGCTGGGATAGGGTCAGAGGTTACTCTCAGCTTGGCTCGTAGCCCAGGTTGGGGGCGAGCCAGCGCTCTACCTCGGCGACGGTCATCCCCTTGCGCGCGGCGTAATCGACCACTTGCTCTTTCGAAATGCGATCGACGGCGAAATACTTCGCCTCGGGATGGGCAAAGTACAGCCCACTCACGCTCGCCGCTGGGTGCATGGCAAAGTGCTCCGTCAGCTTAATGCCGGTATTATTCTCGGCGTCCAGCAGGTCGAAGAGCGTGCGCTTCTCGGTGTGATCTGGCTGTGACGGATAGCCTGGGGCGGGGCGAATACCGCAATACTTCTCCGCGATGAGATCTTCCTTCGAGAGCTGCTCGCTTTTGCCGTAGCCCCAATCGCTACGGGCGCGGGCGTGCAGGTATTCAGCAAACGCCTCCGCCAGACGGTCGGCAAGCGCCTTGACCATGATCGAGTTGAAATCATCGTGATCCGCTAAAAACTCCGCGGCGAGTTCGTCGCAGCCGATGCCCGTGGTGACCGCAAAGGCCCCGAGATAATCGCGTTTGCCTGTTTCCGGTGAAGCAACATAATCAGCAAGGGAATAAAACGTGTCCTGCCCCTTGCGCTGCCATTGCTGGCGGAGCCCGTGGAAGCGGCAACGTTCTTTCGTGCGTGAGTCGTCTGCATAGATGACGATGTCTTCACCCACATTGGCGGCGGGCCAGAATCCATAGACGCCGCAGGCGCGGAGCAGTTTTTCGTCGCAAATGCGGGTCAGCAACTCCTGAGCTTCATCAAACAAGCGGCGTGCTTCGGTTCCCAAAGCGGCGTCTTCGAAGATACGCGGATACTTGCCCTTGAGTTCCCAGGTGAGAAAGAATGGCGACCAATCGATGTAGTCTCGTAGCTCGGCGAGCGGGAAGTCCTCGAGGACTTGTGTCCCCGTGAAGGCCGGGGTGGGGATGTTGATCGTTGCCCAATCGCAGCTAAATCGTTTGGCGCAAGCTTCGGCATAAGGCGCCAAGGGGACGGTTTGCCGTTGACGGTAGGATGCAGCCAACTGTTCCTGCAGCTTGCGGTTCTGTGCTTCGAAGATCGGTTTATTTTCCTGGCTGATCAGTTTCTCAACCACCCCCACCGAACGAGAGGCGTCGAGTACGTGGGCCACACAGTGGTCATAGCCAGGGGCGATTTTTACGGCGGTGTGTTTTGCACTGGTGGTCGCCCCGCCGATCAAGAGCGGTCTTTCGCTCCCGGTGCGGCGGAGTTCTTTGGCGACATGCACCATCTCATCGAGACTCGGAGTGATGAGTCCCGAGAGTCCAATCACATCAACATTCTCAGCGATGGCCGCTTCCAGGATTTTTTCGCAAGCGACCATCACCCCCAGGTCTACCACTTCAAAGTTGTTGCAGCCAAGCACCACCCCGACAATGTTCTTGCCGATGTCGTGGACGTCTCCCTTCACCGTAGCCAACAGCACTTTTGCCCGGGCTTGTCCCACGGTCCCGGCGGCTTCTTTCTCTGCCTCCATGAAGGGGGTGAGATACGCGACGGATTTCTTCATCACCCGGGCACTTTTTACCACCTGGGGCAAGAACATTTTCCCCGCGCCGAACAAATCGCCCACTACGCTCATGCCGTCCATCAACGGTCCTTCGATGATCTGCAAGCAAGTGTCGTATTTCTGCCGGGCCTCTTCGGTATCCTCGTCAATGTGTTTGACGATACCTTTGAGCAACGCATGTTTGAGCCGTTCTTCGACGGGGCCACTGCGCCACTCGGCATCCGCTACGACCGAGTCAGTAGACTTTCCTTTCACGGTTTCGGCAAAATCGACGAGCCGCTCGGTAGCATCGGGACGACGATTGAGCAGGACGTCCTCGACCATTTCCTTGAGTTGGGGCGAGATGTCTTCGTAGACAGCCAATTGGCCGGCGTTGACGATGCCCATATCGAGCCCGGCTTGCACGGCATGATACAAAAATGCGGAGTGAATCGCCTCGCGCACCACGTCATTGCCGCGGAACGAGAATGAGACGTTAGAGACACCTCCCGAAACATGAACCCCCGGGCACGACTGCTTGATCCGCCGCGTCGCGTTGATGAAATCAACCGCGTAGTTGTTGTGCTCCTCCATGCCGGTAGCAACGGTAAGGATGTTGGGGTCGAACACGATGTCTTCTGGTGGGAACCCGGCTTGTTCCGTGAGCAGCTTGTACGCCCGCAGACAGATGCGGACCTTGTTGTCTTCGTCAGCGGCCTGCCCCTCTTCGTCGAAGGCCATAACGACGACGGCCGCCCCGTACTGGCGGCAGAGTCGCGCACGGCGCAGGAATTCCTCCTCGCCATCCTTGAGGCTGATGGAATTCACGATCGATTTCCCCTGCACGACCTGCAAGCCGGCTTCGAGGACGGTCCATTTGCTGCTGTCGATCATCACGGGGACGGCGGCGATGTCGGTTTCCCCCGCGATGAGCCGCAGATATTTGGTCATTACGGCTTCGCCGTCGAGCAACCCCTCGTCCATGTTGATGTCGATGATGTTGGCCCCACCTTCGATTTGCCCGCGGGCGATTTCGATGGCCTCGTCGTAGTTTTCCTCTTTGATCAGTCGTGCGAATTTCTTGGAGCCGGCGACGTTCGTTCGCTCGCCGATCATCAAAAAATTGCTCTCCGCGCGCAGAGTCATTGGCCGCGTACCGCTCAATCGCAGGAGCGGCTCGACGGTTACGGGTTGGTGGGGTCGCACACCTTGCATCCGCAAGGCAATGGCTGCGATGTGATCGGGCGTCGTGCCACAGCACCCCCCGACGATGTTGAGCCAGCCGGCTTCGGCAAATTCGCCCACGAGCTCGGCCATCTGGGCGGGATCCAGGTCGTAGTAGCCCATCTCGTTGGGAAGTCCAGCATTCGGATGGCAACTGATTCGCACGGGGGCCACCTGCTGGAGCGTTTCCAAATGGGGCCGCATCAACTCGGGACCGAGCGCGCAGTTCATGCCGACCGACAGCATGGGGAAGTGGGAAACGGCGTTCCAAAAGGCTTCGACTTCCTGCCCAGAGACGAACGTCGCGCCCCCTTTGTCGAAGGTGGCAGAGATCATCACCGGGACACGGCAGCCGATCTCACCGAAATAACGTTCCATCGCGAAGAGACAAGCCTTGAGGTTGAGTGTGTCGATGACTGTTTCGGGCAACAGGATATCAACGCCTGCCTCAACCAGGGCCGCAATTTGGGCGTAGTAGGAATCGGCCATCTCAGCAAACGTCACGGCGCGATAGCTGGGGTCATCGACCTTGGTGCTGATGGCCGTTTGCTTGGTCGTGGGGCCGATAGAGCCCGCGACAAAGCGGGGGCGGTCAGGGGTGCGCTCGGCGAACTCATCGCAGGCCTGTCGGGCGCAAGTCACCGCCGCGGCGTTGATCTCGCGAACCAGGTCCAGCGGCAGGTTGAATTCATCCATCCCCACGGGGCTGGCGCCAAAAGTGTTGGTTTCGACAATGTCCGCGCCCGCCTCGAGATAACGGCGATGAATCGCGGTGATGTCCGCCGGGCGGGTAATGCAGAGGATGTCGGCAAAGTTTTTGAGGTCGCGGTCGTGGTCGGCGAATCGCTTGCCACGAATCGCTGCCTCATCAAGCTGGAGGGCCTGAATCTGGGTCCCCATGGCCCCATCGAGGATGAGAATACGCTCGTCGAGCAGGGCTTCGAGTTGGGCGGTGCAGTCGTGGAAGGGCATGATTGCGGAAAATACTGGTGAGTTAGGCGGGCAAAAGTCAAGCTGGTTAGTATCGCAAATGCCACGGGTGAGTACAATGCGTTGAGCGGGAGACCACTGTTGATGGCCGAATTGCTTGTAACCAAAAGAGACTCGGATCTCTTGCCAGGTTCGATGGTTAATTGCAGGTGTAAAGATTCGATGATTCAATTCTCACGCTGGGGAGCCCTGGCCTGCATTCTCTTGTTGCAGCCGATCGCATCCACCCGGGGCAATACGGGGACATTCGTTGATCGACAACTAGCCACGGACCTCCGCGTGGTGTCTTACAACGTGCTGTGGGATTCCATTTTTCCAGACCGCGATGCAACGCAGGCGTCCAAGTTTGCGCGAGTCGTAAATGCCCTCGACCCCGACCTGCTTAACCTGCAAGAGATCGGCAATCCTTTTGGTCCATTACCCCCCAAGACGGCCGGTGAGGTATTGGATCTCATGAATTTGTTCGCCCCGCTCGCAGGTGGTGCATCGTGGTATGTGCACAAAGGGGGCGACAATGTGATCGTCAGCAAGTACCCACTCTCGCTCACACGGACCAATACGTTTCCTTTTGGAGAACGATCGCAAGCCATCGCTCTGGTGGATTTGCCAGACGACCAATTCCCCGCTGATTTTTACTTAATGAACAACCATTACAAGTGCTGTGGCAACCAGGGCGGGTTTGAAGATGCACTCAGACAACAGCAATCGGATGCTATCGTTAACTGGATGCGCGATACGCGTACGCCGGGAGGCTTCGTCAATCTGGCTCCCGGGACACCTTTTGCTGTGTTGGGGGATTTGAACATCGTGGGGGGACCTGCACCACTCAATACGCTCATTGACGGCAACATTTTTGATGAAACAACATACGGCAGCGATTCGCCCCCCGATTGGGATGGAAGCTTTCTCACCGATGCCCACCCGACTCACAACGCCACCGGGACGACCCACTATACCTGGAGGAATGACAGTTCCTCTTTCGCACCAGGGATTCTCGACTACGTGATCTACTCTGATAGTGCGCTCGACGTGGCAAACAAGTTTGTACTGAACACGGTGAGCATGACAGCGGCTCAGCGGGCTGCTACCGGTTTGCAACTTACAGATGTAACGATCGGTAGTTCGACGACCAACTTCGATCACCTCCCGCTAGTTGTCGATTTCCGCATCTTCGACTTTTCCCAGAGCGATTTCAACTTCAGCCGTAGCGTGGATAGCACGGATCTCGCCACCTGGCAGTCCGGCTACAGCACGGCGAGTGGTGCCGCTCGCAGCACGGGAGACGCTGACGGGGACGGCGACGTCGATGGCCGCGATTTTCTGGTGTGGCAACGGGAAGTCAGTGGAGCGGGGTTGCCAGTCGCGGCGGTTCCGGAGCCGAGTGGCTGGGTTCTGCTGGCAGTCGGCGTTGTGTTGCGGTTTCGTAGGCCGGAACGAGTCCTGCGAATTCCGGCAAGGTGAAGCGAGTCGTTGACGCCACGCCGGAAAAGCGTGTTTCTCGGTCCGGCCTACGGACTAACGCCGTAGAATTTTTTTCTTGACAACTACTGGCCAACCAGTAGAATGCGGAAAGAATCTACTGGATGACCAGTAATAACCTACTTTTGGGAGTTTTGGAGTGACCGACGTGCAACCGACCGAGCGAGAACTTGAAGCACTCAAGGTATTGTGGGAGCGGGAGGAAGCCACCGTTCGCGAGGTGTGCGATGCACTCCATGCCAGTGGCGAGAAGTTGGCCTATACCACCGTGCTGTCACTCTTGCAGGTGATGGAGCAAAAGGGACTCGTCACGCACCGCAGTGAGGGGAAGGCTTATGTGTACCTCCCGGCAATTGCCCGGGAAAAGACGCTCCGCCAGCTTGCCACCGGGTTTCTCGACCGGGTATTCGACGGGGCACTCGATGAATATCTCGTCCACGCGCTGGGGAAGCGGAAAATCACGGCCGACGAACTCGCCCAACTCGAAGCGATGCTGGCCGAGGCCAAAGAAAAAACTCACGGCAAGAAAAAAGGGAAATAGCCATGAACACATTCGACGTCTCGCGGTGGCTGGGGGATTTTTACTTGCTGGCAACACTGCTGTTAGCAGGCGAACTGGCGGCTTGCCGCTTAGCGGCCCAACCCGCCCGCAGAATCGCCCTCGCTTGGGCCGCGACCGGGGGCTTGTTGGCACTAACTATTTGGCTCCTCACCAGAATTTGTGGGTGATTGATCGGGTTTTGGCAGGCGGGAATGCGTTTTTTCAGGCATCGGCAGGGCAAAAAGAAGGTTCCCTCCGGACGTGGTGAACGGTAGCGCTGGACCATGCTCAATCATCGAGT
>JBGSPU010000092.1:0-10229 GCA_041738415.1 Bythopirellula sp. | reverse complement strand
AAATGGAAAAAAAAACGCCCCAGTAGCCGTCGCAAGCCTTACTCGCTAAAGCTTCGCCACGAAATCACCGACTCGGAGGCAACGCGACCTTGCCAAAATCAGTGCGAAGTCGCGAAAATGGTAGTTTCCCGACAGACACTAACTACCTGAGCCAAGTCGTCGACGAAGGGCAGGCATGCTTCGAGTGGGAGAATGAGAACGGCGAGACAATCGGCGCGATGCCAGACTTTGTCGACTCCATGAAAGCTCTCTCGGATCAGCTGACTCCATTTCTAAAGACTCAGAAACGGTCTGGCCCTCATGTCGAAACCATAGCTGAGTTTCAGAAAGAGCAAAAGCTGTTCGCAGACGATGTCCAGCTATTCCAAGCCAGCGTCGACCAGGCGGCAAAGCAGTGGGAGAAATCGCCGGACACCAACGCGGCGCTCAACACGCTGGTCGAGCGGTTCGCGCCGCTAGCCGAGTCCAGTCGCGATCTCATCAAGCAGTTGGACTTGGTTTACAAGCTTGGCACCCGCTTGATAGAGATTTGCGAGAACGAGTGCGACGCCAAAGAAAGCGATGCCTGGGCAAGCAGGGACATCATCCGTTCCCGTAAAGCCGCCGATGATCTCCGCCACATGGCCGTCGAGCAGCTCAAGCAGGTCCGTTACTTCTGGCGGCAGGCCCACTGGCTCACAGAACGATTCCCCGACGGAGAACTTCGCAACGTCCAGGGGCTCGTCAAACTAGTCGACAAGACGGAGATTGAAGCCAACGACTGGAGCCTGACTCCTGGCCGCTACGTCGGTGTTGCTCCCGACGAAGTGGATGAGAATTTCGATTTCGAGGAGGCCCTGCGAGAAATTCACGTCGAATTGGAGGACCTGAACTCGGAAGCCGCCGGGCTGGCAACGACGATCAAGAAGAACTTCGAGGAGTTGGGGGTATGAGCGTGCAACCGCTTGGTGGACGTCGAGAACTGGATCGAAAAACAAGCAAATGAGAATCAAAACGGGCAGCCGCGACGACCTCGCTAACGTCTCATTACTTGCCTTGGTACTGCGTCGCGCGAAAATGATCTGCGGAGGTAACCCAAATGGCATCAGTTCGCAAACTCAGTCGGGACCGAAATAAAAAGGGTGCCCCGTACTACATCCAGTTCCTTGACCACCAAGACAAGCGACGCACCACCAAAGGCTGCCCTGATAAGGGCGTCACCGAGGCCAAGGCGGCCAAAATTGAAACGGCCGTTCAGCGAATCAAGATCGGCCTTGCAGACCAATCAGAACTCGATGAGCTTCTCGGAAAACCCCAATCAGACGCTTGGGACGGGCAAGTTGCAGCCTTTGAGGCGAGTCTCAAACGAAAGAATAACACCGAAAAGCACGTTCGCCTGATCGTAAACCGAGTGAAGCTTGTCCTCAAAGGAAGCAGTTTCAAGACGCTCGCAGACTTTGATGCAGACGCCGTGGAGGAGTTTCTCACTAAGCACTGCGAGAAAAAAGACCTCGGGCACCGCACCTACAACCATTATCTTCAGGCAATCGACTCGTTTGGAAACTGGCTTTCGCACCCCAAGCGGCGAATCATCGAAAGGAACCATTTTGCCGGAATTCCACGGCGAAATATCGAAACGGACGTGCGTCACGCTCGACGGGCACTATCGCCCCAAGAGGTTGCTCTGGTCATCGAGACGGCAAGAAAAAGCACCTATGCCGTTCAAGGCTACGACGGCCTGACTCGGGCTCGAATCTACTTGCTCTCCTATATGACAGGACTTCGGAAAGGCGAGATTGCAAGTCTGACGCCAGCAAACTTCAAGCTCGATTCGGAGCGACCAACTCTGACGGTTGCGGCCAAGCACTCAAAACGCCGCAAAAAAGACACGCTGCCGATCCACGCAGACCTCGTTGGGGAATTGCGGATCTGGCTTGCCGGACTTGCCGCAGACGCACCGCTTTTTCCGCTGCTGGGAGCACGTAAAGCCTACAAGATGATCCAGCGGGATTTGAAGGAAGCAAAGATTCCCTACGAGACAGAGGAGGGGCTAGCTGACTTCCATGCCACCGGCCGTCACTCGCACATTACCGAGCTACTCCGTAGCGGCGTCTCGCTCGTCGAGGCAAAAGAGCTTGCCCGTCACAGCGACGTGCGGATGACGATGAAGTACACGCACATCGGGCTGGAGGATCAGGCCAGGGCGGTAAACAAGCTTCGCTCACTGCCAAAGCCCGAACCTAGCAGCGTCACGACACCTGCCGAGGAGTGTCTGCATATTGTCTGCACTCCAGGCGGCGTGGATGGGCAAACTGGGGCATTGGATGTCACCGACCGACACGCAAATGGTGAGTCCCAGAAACGCCAAAACCCTCGCCGTAGCAAGGGTTTAGACGCAGTGAGTCAACCTGTGTCGCAAGTTGACCCAAACTGCCAAATAGTGGAGGCGGCGGGAATCGAACCCGCGTCCCGACATAGCTCCACGCAAGCTTCTACGTGTGTAGCCGACTGGTTTAATTTCACTTGCGAGTCACCCAGTCGACCAGGTTACCCGCCCAGCTAGCCAAGAACTTTTTTAACTACGAGCGTACCCGGCAGTGACTCGTGGCGGTTCGGATTTAGTGACGGACGTCCGGGCCAATCCGACTTCAGCCCATAGTCCGGGTTGCCTTTATTTAGGCAGCCAAAGCGTAATTGCCGTTGGCAATTGACATTGTGATCAGCTTTTTACGTGGCCCACTGATCAACCACGACACGCGACTTACGCTTCATCTACCCGGTCGAACCCAGTTCGCCCCCGTGCGATAAAAGACGCAAGAGTCTATTGTAGGTCGGCAAGTGCGAAAAGGAAAGCGTGGGAAACTTGGTTGAAAGGGGAAGAAGGGGGCGGGAATCAGGGGTCAGGAGTCGGAAAAAGTCCTAAGTACCTCTTGTCCCACAGTCTGATCGTCCCATTTTCCAGGTTGCTACCTGCAAAAAGGAATGGAAATAGAAAATGGGCGCCAACACTCCCTGGCGAAAAACTCCACGTAATGAAAATAACACGAAATCTTACCAGGCGAGTGTCCGGCGGCGACCTAGGGTAACGGACAGAATGCCTGCGATCCCAAGAAGTAAAGTATGAGGCTCAGGGACAGTTGTCTCCACATCGATTTCGAAGGATTTCTTATCAATGAATGCCCGAGTACCATTGTCTAACGTCGTCGACGCAAACAGATTATTATCCAATGTGATGTTTACCTTGGTTGTGTTCTGTGGCAACCCTACGAGTACTCCGGCTTGCCAACTGGTAGCAAAGGAAGATCCACCGATCAAGGAGAGTTGGTATTGTCCACCCAGGGGTGACACGCTCAGGAAAAAGTTAATGGATGGGATGTTGACGGGGGCTCCCGATATTTCAACAACCTTGGCAATACCGAATGAAGTAACCGAGGCAAAAGAATCTCCATCGAAAGGTGCATCAAGGAGAGCCAGGCCGCTTTCGGTGATCGTAAAATTATCGAGAAAGAAACCCGGCTTGGCGACAATCATTAGATTGAGCTTGCCGTCGGTCTGATCCGAGGAACTTCCATCCAGAGAGGAGGCCGCGAAGCTGCCGGTAGTGGGAAAAATCAATTCATTCCCATTGGCAGTCGGTTGGCCATAGAGAGGCAGGGGATCACCTGATGGCGAGCTTTCTTCAATGTTCTTGAAGGTTACGGTTGCCCCCATCACATCGGGGTGAATGAGGGAGCCCTGAGCCAAAGGAGCCAGGAAGATTGCAATTGCGACCGAAAGAAGGATCTTGTGAATGCGTAACATGAGGTCTTCTCCAAGGAGGGTTCCGTCTACGATGAAATGAACCTGTTAGTGCTCGTTGGGTGTGAAAATAGCCATTGGTAGTACCGACTCGCAGGGCCATAAAAAACGATCCACAAAAACTTCCCTAACAGACCACCCGTAGTTTCTGGGTGAATAAAGGGGGAGATTTTGTGGATCGTTTAACTAATTAGCGTTGTCAGTTTTATGGGGTACTGGGAGTTGGCTTGATTGCTTTGAGTCGCTCGTCGCAAGGCTGCTGTCAAAAAACAAAAAAAGCGACACCCGAATACCTCTAACACATCGCCCAATAAATGGCCGATGGTAGAAGAATTGGGGAGTCGCTCGTAAAATTAGCGTTATCCTGGGATAATCGAGGTGTTTAACTTGTCTTCAATGCAGATCAAACTCAAATGTCGGAAAACAATCTGCCGCGGGAAACTACCACGTCTGAAATCCAGGTTATACTCGCTTAGCCAACTTGTCAACTGTTTTATCACGATTGGGGTGAATAGATGCTGCCTCTCTGCTGGCAGAAGGAAACTGCCTATTATACCTCTTAGAATAAAGCCTCTTTGTGATCGGGACTCTGATTCATGGCAAGAAATCGCTAATCGGTTGGCCCCAACAAAAAAACCCTAAAAAGCTCGTGAAATCTGGGATAGTTGTCGATTCTTTGAGTCACTACTCGCTCCTACGGGTCCCTATGTTGAATCTTGAACCTGGAGATTTCTCGAACGCTGTATTCGCAGACCGACGGTTGCTGCTCGTGCGGCAGTTTGGCACGTTTACCCAGGCCTATTCTACGGCGGTGCAGCCTGGATTGGAATACTTTTGGCATGGCGAAGCCTATTTGGCCTTCCGCCGAAAATGGGGTATCGCTTGTGTGCTGGCCGATCCCGTCGGGGCTGTGGAGCTTCACGGACCTCTGCTCGATGAGTTCACCAAGCACTTTCCCAAAAACTGCTTTTGGCAAATCTCTCGCGGGACGGCCACTCTACTCCAAGAGCAGGGCTATTGGATCAACGAGATGGGTTGCGACACACGGCTCGACCTGGCCAACTACGACTTTGTTGGCAAGAAAAAGGAACGCCTTCGGCATGCCACCAATTGGCTCGCCAAGCACAACTACAAGGTCCGTGAAGCGACCTTCGCTCGAGACGTCTCGGAGAACGAGATTTGCCAGCTATCTACAAAGTGGCAGTCCGCGCGCCGCACGACTCGCGATGTGTATTTTTTTAATCGGCCGATCGTCTATGCCGATGAAGTCGAAGTGCGAAAGTTTTTTCTCTTCTCACCCTCAGGCAATCCCGAGGCATTTATCTTCTTTGATCCCATCTATCGTGCTGGCGAGGTGGTGGGTTATTCACCGGCCATCAAGCGCCGACTTCCAAACGCACCTCTACGGGCCGAAGAGGGGATCATGAAGGTGGCTATTGAGCAGTTTCAACGCGAAGGAATCGAGCATGTCATGCTCGGGCTGTCTCCCATGGCGGGGATCACCGACCGAGAATTTCGCGCTAATCCACTGATCCACTTCAGTTGGAGTCGGGCGCTCGACGCTTGGTGGATCAACCGGTTCTTTTACAATCTGGCCGGCCATGCCGACTTCAAACGCCGCTTCGACGGCCAGGAAGAGCAAACCTACTACGCCTCGAAATGCCTTTTCAATGACTTGCGTGTCGTTGCCTCGTTGAAGCTCGCTGGGGCGTTGTGAAGATTCTCCAATTGGCGTGGAATCGATGAACACAACGCTCGGTTATCGCCGAAAACTAGACCGGCTCATGTGAGACCGATAATTGGAGCGACTGCGGCGCGAGTTTTCCCATTTCATCGAACCGTAGTTGATGCCGCTGATATTGAAGCTGCGATAGGGATTGCGTGGGCTGATAGTACGTGCCGCCGAAGAATTCGCGACACAGAATTCTAGAACTATCAACACAGCCGCCATGACAAGTGCTTTGCGAAACATGGGACACCTTTTCTCTATTTTTTGCGGAAGCGGCAAGCAGGCAACTGGGTTGATCATAGCATACGGGCGGCCAAAACAAAATAAAGCAAATTTGCCGATTGCCTTGACTGACCTCGATTCTTTGCTCCCGCACCACTAGAATTCCAAAGAAGTCCTAATACAGGCTTCGTCATTCCTTAGTCCTTGGAAATTAGCCATTCCCTAACTCCATGTGCTCTGAACTCCTCCGCATCCCGCTCGAAATCTCCGGCGTGCCGATTTTTGGTATCGGTGTGTTGCTGGCATTGTGGATCGTGGGGGGCATCGTCGGCATGGTCCTTTATGCCAGCAAATTGGGGCAACACAACTGGAAAGAGTTCTTGCCCGGGTGGGTGATCGGCGGACTAGCCATCGTGCTATTGCCGCGGTTCTTCCCCGAAGGCTTGCCTCTTCGTGGATACGGACTCATGGTGCTATGCGGCTCGGTGGCCGGACTCTTGATGGCGATTCATCGCGGTAAGCAGATGGGGATACATCCCGACACGATTCTGTCCCTAGCGTTTGGCATGTTCATCTTTGGCATCCTGGGGGCACGCTTGTTCTATGTGATCGAGTATTGGGATACCCGCTTTCAATTCGGCGATTGGCGAAGCACCTTTCTGGCTATTATAAAATTCACCGAAGGGGGCCTGGTTGTCTACGGCGCATTGATCGGTGCCACGGCAGCATTTCTGGTTTTCACTTGCCGTCACAAACTTCCGACCCTCGCGCTGGCCGATTTAATTGCGCCAAGCTTGTTGATCGGCTTGGCCTTTGGCCGGATCGGTTGCTTCTTAAACGGCTGCTGCTATGGAGGTGAAACAGATTTGCCCTGGAGCGTGACCTTCCCCCGCGATAGTCTGCCGTATATGGAGCAGTATGAGAGTGGCCGGCTCTTGGGCAAGAATCCGTCGCTTGATGCGGCGACGGGCCTGCCCGCGAATCTGCCGCCGCGAAGTCTGCCCGTGCATCCTACGCAGATTTATAGCTCGATTGACGCGGCGCTGTTGTGTTGGTTTCTGTGGAACTACTACCCCTTTCGCCGCCGCGATGGGGAGGTCACCGCTCTAATGCTCACGATCCACCCGATCTCGCGGTTTCTCTTGGAAATGATCCGCATCGACGAGTCGGCCGTCTTCGGCACGGGGCTCAGTATTTCCCAGAATATCAGCATTTTGCTCCTGGTGGCGACGGCCATCGGCTGGGTTTTTCTGCTGCGCCAGACCCCTCACCGGGCTTCGTTCGTATAAGAACACGGATTTCCTGGCCGTTGCAGGAAGGCCACGGTTCCCCCAGCCTTGACCATCGGCTCCCGCCGACTGCTATTATTTTCAATCGCCGAATCCATTGCGGGGCAACGAGTTACGTCGATTGAATAAAAAAACTTCGAATTTCCTCGCAAGATTTTCCTGCCAGAGGTAACTATCTCTCCAGAAGCGATTAGCACTCAATGAACGAATCGATTGATTGGTCGCGTATGCTCGACGAACATCGTCGCTGGTTGGCGACCGTGTTGCGGGCTCGCGGTGTAGAGGTGAGTGCCGTTGAAGAGGTTTTGCAGGAGGTTCAAGCCGAGGCACTGCGTTCGGCGGATCGGCTCCGCGATTCGGCGAAAGTCGCCCCTTGGCTGTACCGCATTGCAGTGACTTGTGCGATGCAGTATCGGCGACGCATGGGTCGCAGGCGGCGCCTCATGGAGGGCTATGCCGCCGAGCAGGAGGTGTCATCGAGTTCAGCAGAACCTGACCCTCTTGATTGGCTGTTGGCCGAAGAGCAGCAGCGAATCGTGCGCGAGGCGCTGACAAAGCTGTCCTCCCGCGATGCCGAATTGTTGTTATTGAAATACACCGAAGATTGGAGTTACCGCCAACTTGCCGAACACCTGGGTGTGAGCACCAGCGCCGTCGAAGCCCGCCTGCACAGGGCCCGCGAGAAGATGCGTTGCGCGCTCGCCCAGTTAGCTCCCGAGATTATTCCGCAGTAGTTAAGGCCTTAAACTCATGTCACCACTTGACGACAATGTGTTGTTTGATCGCCTGGCTGATGGCGAGTTGGCAGACGACGAGCGACATGAACTGCTTTCGTCGCTCGATGGGCGCACTGATGGTTGGCGTCAATGCGCGTTGGCTCTGTTGGAAGCCCAAACTTGGCGAAAGGAATTTAAGACATTCATTCAACAAGAGGCCCCTCCCACGGTCGTGCAGGTGGAAGCTGCAATGCCCTCGCGGCTCCCTGCACGACCTGTGAGGTGGCTGGCCTTGGCCGCCAGCACACTGCTCGCTTTTGGGTTGGGCTGGAGACTTCATCCTCAGAGCGAGGTGGGTGACATTTCGAATCACATTGCAACGACCACGGTGCCATCTGTTGACCGAGAGTTGCCAGACCTGGAATTACCGGCAGACGAGTTTTCTGATACCCGGGATGCCGTCACGCTGGTCGTGCGGGATACGCAAGGCCGCAACCAGCGGGTTCGGCTACCTCTGATGGATGCCTCGGCACTCGGCGATCAGTGGACCCAAGCGTCTTCGGCCGTGCCAGCAGAGTTACGCGTGGGCTTGCAGAATCGGGGCTTCGATGTCCATCGCGAGCGGCGTTACGCACCTTTATTCTTCGAACAGGACAAGGGGCTGGTTCCCATGGTCGTGCCGGTGGATGATACCTATGTGGTGCCAGTCAGTCGTCCGGTGTATTGAGTAGGTGAGTGGGTGAGTAGGTGAGCAAGCTTTGGCCGGGGTGATTTTACCTGATCACCTACTCACCAATTGAATCGTGCGATGCTGTCTTCGGTGACAGCGATTACTAATTTCACTGATTAGAAGGAGGAACACAAAATGAAACCTAAGCATTGGATATGGGAAGCTTTTTTTATTGTCGCTGCTACGGCAATCGCAGGACTCATCTTGCAATCGATTCAAACGGTGCAAGCTCAGGCCGTCGAGGCGCAAGAAGAACAGCTTGAAGGACCCATCGTGCAGATTGGTCCGGGTAGCGTGGACGAAACCGACCTTTCTGCTGCAACAGAAGACCAAGCCCCACAGGAAGTGAGCTATTGGATTGGCCTGCGTGGGCGCAATGTCGATGACCCCGTGTTGCGAACGCAATTGCAGCTTGCCGAAGACATGGGAGTCGTTATTGAAGATGTCGTCTCCGACAGCCCTGCTGAGAAGGCAGGCTTGCGTAAGCACGACATTGTCCTGAGAGCTAATGGCGATGCGGTCGATTCGATGTTGGTGCTCCAGGATCAGGTGAGCAAGAACCAGGACAAGCCGATCGAACTGTTGCTGATCCGCTTGGGGAAAGAAATGACTGTCACGGTCACGCCCGAAGTGCGGCCTGACAATATCGAACAGCTCTCTGATGGAGCCGACATGAACTCTCCTCTGGCAAGCCCCGAACAGGCGTTGCAGCGACTCTTGCAACAGTTCAATGCAGGTGGCGGATTGCCTGGAGGCATTGGTGGCCGGCGTATTATTGGCCCCGGGCTCGCGTTCAACAACAATCGGATCGATCTCAACACGATGCCCAATGGGATGTCCATCACGATCATGCGCGATCAGGATGGTCCCGCCCGGATCACGGTAAAAAAAGGTGACCAGACTTGGAACTTCACGAGTGACGACGCGGAAACATTGGCCGAGCTTCCTAAAGACGTCCGCCACTATGTCGAAGGAATGCTCCAAGGGCAGGGAGGCGGCTTTGATCTTCAGAAAGAGCTAGGCAATCTCGATTGGCAAGCTGAACTGAAGCACATGCTGCCCGGCAACCTGGGTGATTTGCCCGGCATCCAGGAGCATGAGGACGAAGTGCTCCAGCGGATGAAAAAGATGGAAGAGCAACTTCAGCAGTTGCAGCAGAAGCTGGACGAAGGATCCAAGTAGTTTTCACGTCAGACCAAGGGTCTCCCCCCGATAGCCGGTCGAGTTGGCTGCGATCTGCAGCGACTCGGCTGGCTAGTTTTTTGGTGGATTAAAAAAGAACTGCGCAGCACCAAGAGATGCAACAACGATTCTAACATATCGCGCGGCCAAAAGCTTGCGCAAAATCAGGGCAAACTGCTAAATCATCGTGCACGATTAGGAGACACGATCGACTTGGCGGCGCCTCCAATCGATCACCCTCCCGGAGGGAGGGTGTTTTCATTACCCTCCCGCAAGCGGGAGGGTGCCTTTTGGTAGAGCGTCTCCTAATCGTGCATGGTGATTTAGCGCAGAAAGAACCACCCCGCAGGCCCAGAACGCCCAGGTTTTGGAGCCAATACGATCCGATAAACGCAGCGCGGCCCAAAGATCGCGCATGCTTTACCCGGATGGACCTTGTTTACTTGGCTCCTCACCAGAATTTGTGGGTGATTGATCGGGTTTTGGCAGGCGGGAATGCGTTTTTTCAGGCATCGGCAGGGCAAAAAGAAGGTTCCCTCCGGACGTGGTGAACGGTAGCGCTGGACCATGCTCAATCATCGAGT
>JBGSPU010000090.1:0-40546 GCA_041738415.1 Bythopirellula sp. | reverse complement strand
GCCCTGACGGCTTGTTCCGTCAGGGTCGTTTTTTGGGGGCCAGATTCCTGAACCATTCTTTTTGCCCTGAAATGCCTCGAAAACGCCTGTCATACACGCCCAAAAGCCACTTGGCGACCCACAGATTCTGGCGAGGAACCTAATCAGCTTTCATGCTGTTTTGCTTAAAGGGCAACGTCCCCTGCCGAAGTGCAAGCCTAGACCCATTAGCACTCCCAACAATGCCGTGCTCGGCTCGGGAATCCGTGCGATCCACGCTTCGAAATTGCCGTCGGGATTCGTGCCGTTGCCGACGATCACTCGGCCGTCGTCGGAGATGGCGGTGGCTTCGATCAGGTCCCAGCCTACCAGCTCAGCGCTGAGGTCAAAGTCGTTGGTCAGCACATCGACGAGATTCCGCATGCCGTGTGTATCGTCCCAGATGAACGGGTCGAATGACGAACTAAACTGGCCGCCGAGCACATCGCTTCGTCCCACTACGATACTGCCGTTGGCTGTGGTGTCAGAAGCAAAGCTCGCGAAGTCGCCGCCGGGCAAATCGCCCAGGCCGACCATGCCGCCGGTCTCAGTCCAACGAAACGCCTCATTATCTCCATTAGAACTTTCGCTCGTGCCCACCGCAGTGTTGCCATCGGCGGAGATTCCACTTGCGCTGCTGCCATTTGTGGCCCCAGGCAAGAAACCAATTCGTGTGATCCCCCCAGCGGCGGTCCAGACGAAGGCCTCGCGGACGACTGGATTGGGAAAGTTGAGGATTTGCGCTGCTCCCGCCACGACACTGCCATCCGCCGATACGGCAGTTGCGTTTGTGCCGTCATCGAGATTCGGGTCCTCGATCTCTGTGAAGCTACCACCACTCCAGTGGTAGGCCAAATTGAGTTGGTTCTGAGCGGGCTGGAACTCTCCGACGATCACCCCGCCATCGGCTGATAGATCGTTCGCAAATCGGTTGTATGATCCCACGGGAAAGGGATTGAAATCGGTCGCCCCGCCGCCGGTTGTCCACTGAAAGGCGCGGGTAGGAAAACCAGGGGCATCCATGCCGTGCAACCCGACGACAACACTTCCATCTTGATTTGTGGCGGCTGAGAGACTGGAAACACTGCCGTTCGGCACTCCCAAGCCAACGATGCCCGTACCTTCTTTCCACAGAAATGCTTCTGTTGCATCCCCGACTGTATGACTTTGCCCGGTGACGGCTCGGCCGTCGCCAGAAATGCCATTCGCAAAACTGAAGAAATCTCCTCCGGGCAGATCGCCCAGGCCCATGAAGCTTTGAGCAAAAACACTTGGAGCTGCACTCGCAAATGATAGGAAGAGTAACGCTGCGGTTGATGTCGATCTCATTAGATTCACCTTTCCTTCGGCCTGCGGTACAATAAAAAAACCATCGCCCGTGCGCGCAGGCCGTGCGCGGGGCATCCGGCACCGGCCGGTGAGGTGTGGTTGGCGCTACAGGCTCACCGGCCGGAGTTTTTAAGTTGGTCAATTGTTTGAGTTTGTGCTGTCTTCTTTAAGGCCGAGCAGTTCGGCTGCTTCCGTGCGGAAGCGTTTCAGTACTTCGTTGTTGGGTTGATTCTCTTCCATCCACTTGACGGACTTCTCGTACCACCGGTGTGCTTCTTCAGCACGACCAAGTTTCCACTCAGCCATGGCTAAAAAGAAGCCATCGAACCGGTGTCCCTCTGATTGGAATAGAGCGGCATTCTTAAGAGCCTCGCAGGCCTCGCGGTAGTTTCCCGCCCGATAGTGAGCGATGCCCAAAGTATTCCAATAGCCACCTTTGTTCGGTGCCTGCTCGACCGCTCGCAAAGCGAGCTGCAGTGCGGACTCCGGAGCACGCAAGTCTGAGTCCAGAATGGTAGTCATCTGCCACGCGGTCTCATTGAGGCGTTCAGCATCGTAGGACTCGCCAGCTTCGGTACTCGTCAAGAAAAGGTTAACAAACTCTCGCTGCATTTCGAGATGTTCTTTTTTCTCTCCCACAAGCTCGTACAGGTCAATCAGTTCCCTGTGATAGAGAGTAATCATGTTGAGGTTTGGAACCTCCTCCGAGCGGTATTCATCCAGGCGCTTTTTCATTTTTTCCAGGGCCACTAGAGCCTTGTCCTTCCGGCCCTGGGACCAGTTAGTCTTGATTATACGTGCGAACAAATAAAACTCATCTTTGTCACGAATACTGTCTTTTTGAATTGCATTGAGCACCTCAAAAGCCTCATCCCACCGATCTTGCAGTGCCAACGAAGCGGCCAGCATTCGACATACGATTGGATAGATCGGATGACTAGTGCCCAAGATTGCTGGCCATTGCTCGAGCGATTGCCTCAGGAGCGGCTCCGCTTCAGTGGCACGTCCGTCATCGAGAATGACTTGGCCTAGCCCCCAGATCGCATCAAGTGTCTTAGGAGCATCTTCACCGAGATGCTTGAGGAAAATCTCATGTGCTTCGCGCATCAGATTTTCTGCTTCGGTCACATCGAGACTGCTCGAGGCAAGCATTCGTATGCACGTGGCCATAGCGACTGGATCGTCAACTTTTTTTCGATAGAGCGCAAGCAACTCCCGCAAAAAGGGAATTGCTTCCGCATCGCCCATCCCCCAGTAGGCACTGGCGCGAGCCCGATAATAGAGACACTCAGTCAAAGCCTCCTGGTCCTGAAACGAGCGCGCCATATCTAAACCCTGTTGAGCATTAGCCTTTCCTTCCGAGACTTTTTCGAGGTAGCTTTGGCTGAAACCTAGCCGCGCCAGCGACCTAGCCAGCTTCGTGTTGGGTTGTCCGGGGGATTTTCGATAGCTCGTGACTGCGTGTTGGAGCATGTCGACCGCCAGGCGATGGTCACCAATGTCTTGGTAGGTGATTCCCAGCGTGTACCACAAGTCGCCTTGCACCTCGGACTGTCCTTTCAGATCCTGCGCAACGCGTTCGGAGGTCTGGGCAAGAACCTCCCTCAACAGCGTTGCATCGCGGCCACGTGCAACGCTTGGTCCTGCAGCAGCAAGCATGTCTTGAAGAAACCGAGCTACCTGAACGCTACGAGCCGCTTCTGCTTCGGCCGCGGCCTCAGCTGCAACCGCGCGATTGCGTTCCACCGAAGCTCGGATGGCTTGCCACCACGCTAGTCCACTGCCAATAAGCAAGGCGATGGTAACAATGGCCAGTGTGGCGATTGCGGGTTTATTCCGCCTTACAAACTTGCGAAGCAGGTAAATAGTAGATGGCGGACACGCCTCAACCGGTTCGTCAAACAAATAGCGCTCGACATCTCGGGCTAGACTGCTGGCCGATTCGTACCGCCGATTACGATCCTTTTCCATCGCCTTCATCACCAGCCAGTCCAGATCTCCCCGGACGGTCTGCTGCAATTGCCGCACGTCAGTACGATGGCGGTCAGCGACTGTTGAGGCCAAGTCGGCGGACAGCGTGCTAATTCGTGTGCTGGGTCGCGGCGGTTCTTCCTCGCGAATGATTTGGCGCAGCTCGTCAAAGGAGGCCGATTGCAGCCGGTCCTTCTCGAAAGGCGTCGTGCCGGTCAAAAGCTCATAGAGCAACACGCCCAAGGAGTAGATGTCGCTGCGAGTATCGACACCCAGGGGACTCAACTCTGCCTGCTCGGGACTCATGTAGAGCGGAGTGCCAATGATTTGGGCAAAGCGAGTCTTGAGCGTGTTTTCGGTGAGTCGCTGATTGATGGCTTTCGCGACCCCAAAGTCGATGATCTTGGGTGTCGGTGTACCATCCTGCATCGCGATCAACACGTTCGACGGCTTGATGTCGCGGTGGATGACGCCCTTCTGATGGGCGTGTTGCACTGCCTGACAGACCAGCACAAACAGTTCCAACCGCTCGCGGGTGGTGAGCTTGCACTGATCGCAGTACTCGTTGATAGGAATACCTTGCACGAGCTCCATCACAAAATAGGGCCGACCCGACTCGGTGGTTCCAGCATCCAACACCTTGGCGATGTTCGGATGGTCCATCATCGCTAGCGCCTGTCGTTCGGCCTCGAAGCGGGCAATGACCTCTTTGGTATCCATGCCGGCTTTGACGACCTTCATCGCGACTTCGCGACGGACGGGACGAGTTTGCTCGGCGAGGAACACCACGCCGAAGCCCCCCTCGCCGATCTGCTCCAGCAACTTGTAGGGACCGATGTCGACCCCCGGTCTCTCAGCGAGCGGGCTATGCTCAATGGTGGCTTCGATCTCGATAGCTGGCTCGTCCAACAGACTTGCATCGCTGCGATGGGCCTCAAGCAAGACTTCTACGCGTCGCCTCAATGCTGCATCTTCCCCGCACGCCTCCTCGAGATAACCGGGCCATTGGTCCGGCGTATATTTCTCAATGGCGTCTAGAAAAATCTGCTTGGCATGGCTTGGTGCGGAATTCATCGCGCGACCTCTGAGGAAAAGCTCGTCTGAATGGCTATGCGACGAAACTGGGCGAAATGTCGCACGCCAGAAAAAAATTATAGAGAAATAGACGTACTATTTGATGTCTGAATCCGTTGAGAGCAGTTCCGCCCGAATCCACGCCCGGGCGTAAGTCCAATGGCGATGGGCAGTTGCGCGATGGATGCCCAGCGAGTCGGCTGCCTCAGCGACACTCATCCCGGCGAAATACCGCAGCTTGACCACCTCGGCCGCAGTCGGGTCTTCCTCGGCAAGCTTGCTCAGGCAATCATCAACGGACATCAATTGTTCTGGCGAAGCGGTGGTGATCCAATGATGGTCGTCGAGCTCCACTCGCTGTGCACCGCCCCCATGCTTCTGTCGCGTTTTCTTCCGTGCGCTTTCCACAAGAATCCGCCTCATGGCCTCGGCGGCCGCGGAAAAGAAGTATCGGCGACTAGGCCAATCTTGGGTCCGTTGCCCATCGACGAGACGAATGTATGCGTCATGAACCAACGCCGTGGCCTGCAGCGTTTGACCAGGTTTCTCTTGCGACAGTTTGGCAGCGGCAAGCTTGCGCAGTTCGTCATACACCAGTGGCAAGAGCTGATCAGCAGCCGAGGGATCGCCCTGCTCGATTTGCGACAAGATTTGGGTGACGTCGGCCATAGGGCCGATTATAGCATTCTCAATAGCAGATCACAGTCTCTACAAGTGTTTCGTCGTGTCCACCCAAATTGATAAACTTGCTACGAAATACTTATGGAATCGAAAGAAATCATACAGTTCGGATGTCGTGGGGCTCGGTGTCAAGTAGCCCCGAAACTTTTCACCCCGTTCCGAGTACTTGGCTGAAACCTACCTACAAGCCGTATGCGTCGACCAGCGATCGGTTAGAATAGTAGCGAGTTTGGAACAGGTTCTGTGAGGTCGTGATTCTTGTTTGCAATGCGAAATCGGCGAGTCAGATTGTTGGGTCAGGTTGGAGCAATCCCACCAGCAAGTTTCTGTACGGTCTTTTGTCTTGTTCTGCTCATTGCCTTGGCAGTGTTCCCGACGGACTCTTATGCTGCCGAAGAGTTCGAACCTCTCGATGACTTCGTAGCTGAAAAAGAAGAGTCCCCCGAACTGGAGTCGAAGAAATCGGTTGTCGAGAAACGCAAGAAGCCGCCGTTGGAGATCGGGCCTCTGCTGCCACGTCTTGGTCAAGAAGTCGGCGAGTTGGCCGAGGAAGGCCCGGTGCTGTTAGTCAAGCCGGGGCATTGGGGATCGACAGCCCAGTCAATGAAGGCCAACTATACCGACTTCGTGGGGAATCTCTCATTCGAGACGCTGGACGCTTCCCAGCGCCCCGTCGCCCTGGAGCATACCCGCTTCGGATTGCAAACGACTCGCGCGCTTGCCCTGGCCAAGGGCCGAGCCAAAAAGATTGAAGCGGATCTCTTCATTCCTCAGCAGACAACCGGCGAATTTCTCTTGGCAAAACTGATCGATGTCAATTCAGACGCCGAGACCTATCGCACACAACTCAAGCTCATTCGGCTGCCGGCCTATCATTACACGATCGTGGTCCTGGCCAAGGAACCCGACCAGTATGCGTTTTTGAAGGTCACCCATACCGTCCGCGCACCTTGGGAAGAAGAGTTCGAAGAAAACTCTTCGCCGCACTATCACATCGCCCTGATAAATGCGACCAAAGAGATTCCCCTCTCAGAGAATCCGCTCATCTGGACCAACATCGCCTATCTGATCTGGGACGAGGTCGATCCCACGCGACTCTCAGACGACCAGCAGCAAGCATTTGTGGATTGGTTGCATTGGGGAGGCAGGCTGATCGTCAACGGTCCCGATTCGTTGGCCACCCTGCGCGGTAGTTTCCTCGATGCTTTTCTGCCAGCCGTTGATGCCGGTCCCCGCAAGATAACGGCATCGCAACTCGTCCCTTGGTCCGCCTACTGGGGAGCACGATCCCAAGGGAAAAGTATTTCTGCGCTGACTCCGGTCAAGCCACTCGCGGCCATTGAGCTTAAGCCCCACGAGGAATCAGCCGAACTCGCCGGTGGGGTGAATCTGTTCTACGAGCGAATCGTCGGCAATGGCAGTGTCGTTGTCTCGGCTCTGCAACTCGTCGACCGCGATCTGGTCAACTGGCCCGGTTTCGATGGATTCTTGAATGGTGGCCTACTCCGCCGCCCTGGCCGTGTCTTTTCGGAAGGTCCCTACGGCGGACCCAGTGTCACTTGGAATGAATTCCCTTTGAAGCGGCTCGACGCCCACTTCACGACCCCCCTGCGGCTCTTCGCACGTGATGCACAAGTTGAGGCAAACACGGTACACACTACTTCAACTTCATCGGACCAATTTGGACAGTTCCAAGAGAACGCACAACTCAAAGTCGATCGCCCTGGTGGCATAGGCGCGTGGGACGACTTCTCCCCAGTGGCCAAGGTTTCGCGCGAGTTACTCTTGTTGGCTGCGGGTGTGCAAGTTCCAGGGGCCGGATTTGTCTTGACGTGTCTAGGGGTTTATCTGTTAGTTCTCGTTCCGCTCAATTGGCTCGTGTTCCATGTGATCGAGCGGGTCGAGTGGGCCTGGTTCGCGGTTCCTCTGATCGCACTGCTTGGCACCTGGGTTGTGGTTAAGCAGGCCCAGTTAGACATCGGTTTCGTCCGCGCGCAGACCGAGGTCGCTTTGCTCGAATTGCACGGCAACTATCCGCAAGGCATCCTCACGCGGTTCACGGCATTTTATTCTTCGCTTTCGACCACCTACGATGTTACTTTTCCCGATGATTCTACGGCGCTCGCACTTCCCTTCCCGGCTAACGACACGGATCAAACCGCTTGGCAACACTCAGTTCGCTTTGAGAGGACGGCCGAAACTCACTTGAAGGGTTTGGCCGTCTCCTCGGCTTCGACTCATCTGGTGCATAGCGAGCAAGTGCTCAAGCTAGACGGATCGCTACGGTTTGGCGAGTCCTCACGGGGCCAACGGCAGATTGAAAATCGATCGCAATTCAACCTGCGGGATGTCGTACTTGTGCGGCGAATATTCGACAAAAAGAATCGACTGCGGTACGACGGCGCTTGGCTGGGAGATCTTCGCGCCGGGGAATCTGCTTTATTGGCACTGCTCCCCATGGACCTCTCGAATGATCGACTCCCTTTTGAGTCAGAACGGATTACGGCAGCAAAACTACGTGGCGAAACGTCGCTGAATGTTGACTCACTGGTGCAGCTTGCATTTCGCTTCCCGTCGGGGGATGATCCAGTGGCGAGAAAGCGCGAAGAATACCGCTTAGTAGGAGTTGTCGATGGCGCCCTTCCAGGCATGGAAGTCGAGCCGGCTGCCTCGCAAATTCAGGGGGCCACTGTCGTCGTTGCCCACCTGGAGTACGGTGAGCTTCCCCCACCTCAACCCGATGCCAACAGCATTGGCGACGTCGTTACCCAACAACCTATCGACGAAGAGCTATGATCGAAATTCGCAACTTTCGCAAAGAGTATGGCGACTTCGTCGCGGTAGCCGATCTGAGCCTGAAGATTCCCGCTGGCGAAATGTTTGGCTTCATCGGTCCCAACGGCGCTGGCAAGAGTACCACGATTCGATTTCTGGCAACCCTGCTCAAGGCGACCCATGGCGAGGCGACCGTCAATGGCCACAGCGTCACGAATGATCCGATCGCTGTGAGGCGCAGCATCGGCTACATGCCCGACAACTTTGGCGTCTACGACGGCATGAAGGTGTGGGAGTTCCTCGACTTCTTTGCCGTGGCTTACCAGGTCCCTATGGCCCGCCGCAAGCAGGTGCTATCCGACGTGTTGGAGTTGTTGGATCTCACTCACAAACGTGACGACTATGTGAACAGTCTCTCGCGCGGCATGAAGCAACGGCTCTGCCTGGCCAAGACGCTCGTGCATGATCCACCGGTACTGATCCTCGACGAGCCGGCCAGCGGCCTCGATCCTCGTGCCCGCCTGGAAGTAAAAGCCCTCCTCAAAGAACTTCGCAAGATGGGCAAGACGATTTTGATCTCCAGCCATATTCTTACCGAGTTGGCCGATTGCTGCACGAGCATCGGAATCATCGAGCGCGGACAGCTTTTGCTGCATGGCCCCATCGACACGGTCTACCGCAAGATCACCAGCAATCGGCATATCGTGGTCCGTTTCACCGGCAATCCCGACGAGGGCGTGAGCCTCATCCGCAGTGATCCTCACGTGCAAAATATCGAAGTCAACACCCGCAGTTGCGCGGTCGAAATGAAAGGCACCGACACCGACGTCCAGCGCCTCATCCGCCAACTCGCGGCCGCGAATTGCGGCTTGATTTCGTTCGCCGAGAAGGAGCCCACACTCGAAGACGTGTTCATGCTGGTGACCAAGGGGTTGGTGACGTGACCCCCATAAGCTCCGCGACCGCCGGTCGCGGAGCTTATTCTTACTCAGTAATTACCTATCCAAAAATAAAGTCGGCTGCACATGAAAATACTCGGCAAGTCGAAAAGCATTTTCGACGCTGAGTTTGCGCTTGCCTCTGTTGGCTTCGCTGATCGTTGATCTCGAAATCCCCGTCTCTCGGGCTACTTCTGCCTGCGATACGCCTCGGGCGTCAATCAAATGACTCAACATACGAGCTGGCGAGACTTTGGGCGTGGGATAGATACGTTCTTCATAGTCGTTGACAAGCTTCGCCAGCAAATCCAGTAACTTTTCCTCGGCTGTGCTAAGCCTTGGACAACTCATCAAGGAGTCAATGGTGGAAAGCGCACGGCGATGTGACTTCTCGTCGTCAATAATCTGCGGCTTTACCTTGGATAATAATTCGGAGTAACTAGCAGTACTCATGACATCTAACCCTTTTTCCAAGTACCTCGAACATAGTCGGAATGCGTCAGAAATTCTTTCACAAACAATGTCCCGCCACGATAAGGTGTCTCTTGGGAATAGCGGATCCCTACGATCAAACGCTTTGCCTTGGGAGCATCAAAAATCAAATACTTGTTTACCTGATCAGCTGATGGATAAGTTCTTCTGGCATCTTCTAAATTGGTCCATTGAGCAGATCTTGCATTCCTCCACCATTCTTCAAGCCACTTGCGACAACGCGGATGGCGACGCTGAGCCTCGATAATTGCCGGCCTGCTGATGACATTCATCTCAGTAATTATAGCATGTTCGCAATATGCGAACAACACAATCCAGGCTTTCAGTCACAAAAGAAACATTCAAAGCCAGGGCTACTCAGCTTCCCCTCTCAGTGTCTGCTTAACCTTCGCCGGTTTCCACCCAATCCGGTGGGCAACGACTTCCAAGATATTAGATTTTGTTTCAAACGGCCCCGTGTAAACCGTCCACGGTCCTGAGTCCGATTCGCGGTAGCCAAAACTGGCCCCTTCGGTGGGACATTCAATCGTCATTTCCGTAGCACCCGTTGCGATCTTGGAGAAGCTGATCTCCGGCTCTGCCGTAACAGGTTGTTCGCCATTGGGTGGCCAAACTCGCTTGTCCAATACCTCATCCTCTGGGGTTGCCAAGGGATCATCGATATCTTGTTCCCATTGCTCAAGTGCTGTTCGCATTTTTGTAAGTTGAGCCAAGTAGCGTGGGTCACTAGCGAGATTGTGGACTTCATCGGGATCAGACTTGATGTCGTACAATTCCTCCAGCGGTTTGGCCGGGGCAGTCCACTGCCATTGATCGTCGTTAAGCTGATTAGCCTCTATCAGGCAATAAATCTCGCCCATCGTTGCTGCTCGATCGCGGTAGGCTATTGGTTGCAGGTACGGCCTCTCGGGTCGATAGTTGCGGACGAACTGATACCGCTTGTCCCGCACTGCCCGGATCGTATCGTGGCTCGTGTCGTCCATACGATCTCGATGCATGAAGACATACTCAGGAGGAGGTGAAGGATTGGGACCAGTGAAACAACGACCCGGCATGTATTCGGGTTTCTGAATATCTGCCAATTCAAGCACAGTAGGCGCGAGATCAATGAAGCTCATCAGCCGATCGTCTACGGTCCCTGCCTTGAGACCATCGGGAAAACGCACCACCATCGGGACATGGGTCCCTGAGTCGTAAACCCAACGTTTGTGCCGGGGAAGCCCGTCACCATGATCGGAGAAGAAAAAGACTATCGTCGAATCTGCGAGGCCTGCCGCTTCGAGTTCCGCAAGTTTCTCGCCGACCCAGGCATCGAGTTCAATGATGTTGTCGTAATGGCGGGCAATGTCACTTCGGACGACCTCGGTATCTGGCAGAAACCTGGGTACCGAAACGCTGGCTGGATCGGTTTTGGCTGGACTACGTCGAGCGCCGTGGATGCCCGATTCATGGGTTACCGTGTTGTTGAACACGGCGAAGAAAGGTTGCCCCTCGGCGCGGTTACGGTAGTGCGCCTGCCGAGAGGATTCATCCCAGGCAGTGACCGGCGCGACAAACTGATAATCTTCCTTACTGTTGTTCGTACAGTAGTACCCCGCCATGCGAAGGTACTCTGTGAAGCAACGTACCCCAGCCGGAGGAGTTGCCTCATACAATCTTCGAGTCTCAGCTTCCGCACGGATTGAAGGGTCCTTGATTTCCTCCATCGCCGAACTCCGAGACGTGGTACGCATATATTGCGCCCCACTCTGCATCGGATAGAGACCCGTAATGATTGTGTGCCGACAGGGAGCACAAACCCCTGTAGCTGTAAAGGCGTGGGTGTAACGGATTCCCTTGTGTGCTAAACGGTCGATATTGGGCGTTGGTGCGGTTTCATCACCATAGCAGCCCATCCGTGGAGACAGATCTTCGCAAGAGAGCCAGAGAATATTCGGTTGGGTTTGCTCTACAGACCAGAGTTCGCCACTCAGAAATGTCAGTACCATCAAACAGACGAAGTTGCGAAGCATAGATACGAATTCCTTCGATCATGAACGGGCAGAACCAGCAAACAGGAGCATTCCAGTTGCAGTGAGAAGTAGTATAGCCATCGAGCTCGGCTCCGGCACAACTTTGCCAGCCGAGAACGGATTCTGCCCTCCCGTGAATTGTCGTTGCCAGACAAGGAAGTCTGCACTATCGGTGTCCCCGTCGCCATCGGCGTCCCCGAGTAAGTGCGTGGCAGCGACGGACCCGTATCCAGCTTGCCACGCAACCAGATCACCGGCATCTACGTCACCATCCTCATCAAAATCTGCCGCCGAGGGATTCGAGACTTGTATCCATGCCTCGTACATGGCAAGTCCGACATTTCGCCCTAGATCGTGGTAGTAAGAGATCGGCCGGGAAATGGCGAACTGATTTTCAAGGGTGACGGACATGTCGGCGTTTAACCCGTAGACGTCGTTCAGAGCGTAGCCGGTCGTTGTCCGGCTGGTTGGTCCACTGCCGGAGGGGACTTGCAGGAGATTCGGTTGCAGCGCGCGGAGGGCTTGCCACCATTCATTGTTTTCAAACCCGCTTGTGATGTAGGCCCAGTCATCCCGATATTGCCCTGCTAATCCAGGGAGCGGACTTTCCGAGCCTTGGCCGTTGGGGCCAACGATTTCATAGTCTGGTACTGACGAATGAAAGTCGACGAACAGGTCGAGCGAGTTGCCAGGGGTTGCGGCGGCATCGTCATGCATTGCTTCGCCGTTGATCTTTTGTTCGGTGCGTAGCGGGCTGTCCCAGTCGTTACCGCTCACGGGGCCAGGACGCCAGTAGCTATTCGAGTCGGTATCAGGGTGTTGCAACATGGAGCGAGAGAGTCCCGCAGCCCGGCCCGATGCGTTCAGGGTCGGATAGCCGAAAACCTCGACCTGGTCGCGGAGTGCGGCCGCGCGCGGGTCATCCGAGATAAGCCAATCGATGAGTCCTTCGTAGGTATAGATCCCGAGCGTTTCGGAAGCGTGTTGGCCCGTGACAAACATCGCCTTTCGCTTGGGCGACGCAGAGTCGGTCGCAGGATTGGTGATACGGTAAGCGAATAAATCGCGAGACGGGTGTAATCTTCCGATGTCGTCTACCCCCGACGGTGCCTGACCGATCACTCCACTGGCGTTCCCCGAAGCGGTCGGCTGAGCCCATGGTGAGGCGAGTACGTTCTGGGTATGCGTCACGCTGCGGTTGTACGTGTACGGCAATGCGTAAGCGACATACACTTCGTCATGGGTAAACGGAGCGTTTAAGCTGAACGTGTAGAGGTCGTTCGCCGGATTGGCGTCTGCGGTGCTAAGCGTGTTGTTCGCGTGGGGAAAGAATTGCCAATTCTCTCCATCATACGAGTAAACCATTTCGTGATCGTAAAGTTCGTGGTCGGTTTCGATGCTGGTGTCGTCGCAGCATGGGCCGTCCCCGCCAAATTCTCCTTGCACGGCAAACGTCAGATTCTGATTCTGCACTCCGCTAGCTTTAAAATAAAGCCAACGCCAATGATCGTCGCCTAGCCTGAAAGCACCACCCGCATACGAATCGCGTCCCACGACATTAACCGTATCACCAACTACTGAGTAACTCTTGAGCGATCCAGAATCGATATTGCCATCCAGAGTGATTGCTCCCCGAACGGACGGAGTTGTAGCCAGTAACACGCAGAAAATCAACAAATGCCATTTGGAACGAATACGAAACATGATTGATGGTTTGCAGTGGTGTCGTTCGAGGTCCGGTTCTACGATTCATTGTAAACAAAAACAGCAGAAATCGCGACCTTGGCGGACATTTGATTGAGCTGAGAATTCTGAATTTGGCCAGCTAGAGGAGAAGTGCGTTTCATCTTGACCCCGATTGCCAAGACACCTATGCTACGCACCCGCTTTCCCGCAGTATTCCCGTACACTTTCGCCTACAGCACCCATGTTGCGGTAGTCCGCATTGTGGTAGGTCCGAATCCTCCAGAGAGATAAGCCATGTGTTCTATCGCGCGTTATTCTGCATTTGCCCTTGCCTTGCTCTCCTTGCTATCTGCCGAATCTTATGCTGCGGCTTTTCGAGAAGACGAGACTCTACGACAGGCGAGTAGCGTATTTCAAGAGGTGATGACGGCTCCCGGAAATGGAATTCCCAAGCAACTGCTTACTGATGCTCAAGGGGTGGCAATTATTCCCCAAGTCAAGGGAGGCGCCTTTGTCATCGGCATTCGCATGGGTCGAGGTGTCTTCATCAGTCGCGATACGAATGGCCAATGGCAGATGCCTCGGTTCATCGATCTCACAGGAGGAAGTGTCGGTTGGCAGGCGGGCATTCAATCGACGGACGTGATCCTCGTTCTGCGCAGCCGTGAGAGTGTGGCGAATCTGATGCAAGGAAAACTCACCGTCGGTGCCGATGCGACCGTGGCCGCTGGGCCCGTGGGGCGCCAGGTTTCGGCTGCGACCGACTTGCCGATGAACGCGGAGATCTATAGTTACTCTCGCAGCCGAGGTGCGTTCTTGGGTGTTTCGTTGGATGGGTCGGTGCTGAAGCACGATTTGCGAGCTGACGCGGAGTACTATCAGCAGGCCGTTGCTCTCGGACAGCAGCCAGTTCTTGCCAGTCAGTTGGTTGCTCAAATAGCACAGTATACAGGTGGTGCATCAGTACCAATGCAACAAGTACCGATGCAAGAGGTTCGTGAGACCCAACCGCATACTCTGTCTTATACCGTGCCGAATAATCCCCAGACCACTACCCCGCTGACCGAGTCGTGGCAAAGACTCGAGGGAGTGCTGATTCCTGAGTGGCAACAATACCTTGCCATTCCAGCCGCTACCACTTTTAACAACGCCGAATCCTATCGGGAAGCACTTCTTTCTACTCAGCAAAGGTATGAGCTCGTAGCCGCCCACCCGCAATACGCCCAGTTGTCGGCCCGTCCTGAATTTCAGGCTGTCTTTGGACTCTTGCGTCATGCTGTAAATGCCCAAACGGCCGCCCCTGACGGGCAATTGATTCTGCCCCCACCTCCGTTGCAAGCTGAGCCAACCGGCACTCATGATTCCAACGAGATTCGTTGAGACCACTAGTCGCTGAATCGATCAATTTGCGTCAGTGAAATCTTGCGAAACTCAACTTCGGACCCTTCGGCCTGGATGGCGATCTGCCCCTTGTCGGCCGTGCAGTCCGTGCCGTAGTTGACCAGGTCGCCATTGACCCACACTTTGATCGCATTGCCAAGTGTTTCAATGATAAGTGTGTTCCACTCTCCCGGTGGCTTTTCCGACCCGTCGGTCAAGTTCTTGATGCGGCGGGCCTTGTCGCCATCAATTCCCCAGCGATCTTTGGGACCGCGTCGAGCGACCATGTCTTTCACGGAGATGTCTTCCTTGATGCACCAAAAATCCCCAGCCTCGCCGGATTGCATCTGAACCTCAATCGATTGCGGGAACATGTCGTAGAGCGCGCGAGGGAGCGAAGCATGGATAAGCACACCGCAATTGCCTGGCTTGGCAGCGAAGCGGTATTGAACTTCGAGGCGGTAGTTCTCAAACTCGGTGTCCGTGATAAGGTGGCCGCCGGGAGTGCCCAGGCTGACCAACATTCCATCTCGGACAATAAACGGAGTTTGTGCTGCCGAATTCTTCTCGAGTTCAGGAACGTCTACATGCCAACCACTGAGATCTTGACCGTTGAACAACTCTTGTGCAGGTGGCACGGATTGCGCTTCTACAGCTTCTCCGCCGGACCACGTGCTAATCATCGAGAAGCAAGTGATCACGAAAAACTGCCAAGTTTGCTTCGAGCACCTCTTCCACCTAACCGATAGTCTGGCGGGCATTGGAATCCAGTCAATGTGAGTCATTGGATTATTCCTTCTAGTTTAGGTGTCCATTGGTGTCAGGAAAATCGAAACATCTGAAGACAGGGCAGGCTTGGAGTTTATCACAGTGAATCCATGAACAAAACTGGGTATGTCTTTGACTCAGGACTCTCGATCCTCGACTCCATGTGTGTATATTGCAATTCTTCGGGGAAATGGCGAATGGCTTGGTTTGCAGAAGGGGTTCGTTCTGTAATAGAAGTTGAGGTTACCGATTCGGATGGCCAAACTGCAGAGGTGAATTTCACCAGCTAGCCCTTCTATCCATCGTTTCAGGTGAAAGACGATGAGCCCGCTGTGAAGCACGCTATGCGGGCATTGGAGTTGATCGGACTCAAGCCGGTGACCTTGATTTCCAATGGCGGACTTGACGCTAACTGGCTTGACAAGCACGGTGTTCCGACAGTAACTATTGGCGCTGGCCAATATGAGATTCATACCATCAAGGAGCATGTCGATTTGCTTGAGTTTGCCCAAGGCTGCCGACTGGCCGTGGCCTTGGCGACGTTAGAGAGGTAGCCGAGCAGCAGTCAAAAGATTTGGTTCCTCACCAGAATCTGTGGGTCGCCAAGTGGCTTTTGGGCGTGTATGACAGGCGTTTTCGAGGCATTTCAGGGCAAAAAGAATGGTTCAGGAATCTGGCCCCCAAAAAACACCCTGACGGAACAAGCCGTCCGGGCCAAGCGGGGCTTTCTTCCCGCCCTGGCCTGGCTATCCCTCGTCGGGTTGCTCGCCAGCAGAGCCCGACTCCGTTTCACCAGGCAAAAACCAGCCTACTCGATGATTGAGCATTGTCCAGCGCTACCGTTCACCACGTCCGGAGGGAATCTTCTTTTTGCCCTGCCGATGCCTGAAAAAACGCATTCCCGCCTGCCAAAACCCGATCAATCACCCACAAATTCTGGTGAGGAGCCAAAAAGAGTAGCTAGTGTCTGCCAAAAACTACCATCTTCGCGACTTGGGGCTGATTGGGACAAGGTAGATTCCAGTCGGGGCAGCAAGAAGGTCACATAGTGAAATAGGCCTCGGTAGGCGGCTTCCAAGCATCGCTGGTAGTCCTGTCCCCTTCAGTTGCTGACAAACTCCCCAGCAGCAGCGGCGCGAATCCGTTGAAATCAGAGTCTTTCCCAACCTCGCTCTGCAACTCGCCAGAGAGCGCCTGTCGAAACGGCTGTTCTCATCCAAACGTATCGCAGTGGAGACATACATCTATTATGGCAAAAGGACGAGAGATTGTCGTCTGGTTTCTGCAAAAGCAGATTCACCTTCAATTAACGATTGCTTCACAAGACGTTAATCAAGATTTCGCGCTCTATTCATCGTTTGTTGGCTACCTCTTCATCCTTGTGGGCAATGCTGGAGGTAATTCGTCGTGCGACTCACGGCAACCTACTATGCCACTCCCCAGCAGTCGAGGAATTGCTCATGGCGCTACCCAACGTCCTAATCATCGGTGCTATGAAGGCCGGCACAACGGGTCTCTATCTGGACTTGGCGACCCATCCCAAAGTATTCCTCGCCCAGGACAAGGAGCCTCAAAATCTTTGTAGTGACGAGGTGCTTACACAACAGGGGCGACAAAAATATGCCCAGCAATATGCAGGCGCGCATTCAAGCCAGGTTATTTGCGATGCCTCTACCAACTACGCCAAACGGCCCGACTACGACGGTGTGGTCCGACGTGCTCTGGAAGTGCTCCCCGCAGGATTTAAAGTCATCTATATGGTGCGTCACCCAGTAGACCGTATCCTAAGCCAACATTATCACGAATTCATCGACGGAACGGTCAGCGGAGCAGTGAAGGACGATGTCCGGAGGCATTCGCGCTTCCTCGATTACAGTAGCTATGCCTACCAATTGCAGCCCTGGCTCGACGCAATTGGCCAAGAGCGGATCAAGGTCGTAAGGTTCGAAGATTATGTAGCCCGGCGACGAGAAGTCGTGCAGGAAGTTGGCGAGTATTTGGGCCTCTCGCGCCACGGGTACAACATTAGGTTAGAAAGAATCTACAATCAATCGACGAGCAAACCGGTCGCCACTTCATTCTGGAAACAAGTCGCCGGCAATTCAGTCTACAAGAACCTCTTGCGTCGCCTGTTGCCTCCTCAGTTGCGCTTGGCCATCTATCGATGGATTCTTCCCTCGGCCCCCGAGAAGCCCGCTGGCCCACCTCGCACCACGCTGGAATGGCTGCACGAATCACTCGGCGCCGAGGTTCACCAACTGAGCAAAATGCTGGGGCTCGCCGATCCCCTGTGGCATGATTTCATGAAGGTCGAAGAGCCCGTCCATCCACGGTCTCAATACGTCAATAAAAACACACCAGCCTCGGTGGGATAACGTCTGGATGTTGCCCACACGGTCATCGCCGATGCAGGCCGGTGCGGTCGCGCTGCGACAGCACGGGACGCAATCCTGGGAAATGGGAAGGAAAACCGAAAATAGGCTCTCAAAGGGGTGCAGTGCAGCGTCCACGGCACCGGCCCATCAACTTAGCGCCCGATCAGAGATGTCTTTGCGACACCACGCCCCGTTCCAGCGAATGCATTTTACGGCGGTGTAGGCTTGTAGTTTGGCGGCAGAGATGCTGTTGCCCAGGGCCGTGACCCCGAGCACCCGGCCACCGTTGGTGACAACCTGCCCATCCACGAGTTTCGTGCCTGCATGAAACACCTTGGAATTCGGAACCGCCGCCGCTTCGGCGAGTCCGCGGATCGCATGACCCTTGGTGTACTCCCCCGGATAGCCTTCGCTGGCCATTACAACGCAGACCGCTGGGCGTGGATCCCAAACCATGCTCGGGGCTTCATCAAGTCGTCCGTCGGCGGCGGCTTCGAGCACGTCGAGCAGATCGCTTTGGAGTCGCATCATGAGCGGCTGACACTCGGGGTCACCAAAGCGGACGTTATATTCCAGCACTTTGAGTCCTTGCTTGGTAATCATCAAGCCGGCGTAGAGTATGCCTTTGAATGGCCGACGCATCCGCTTGAGTTGATGCACTGTAGGGACGAGCACTTTTTCTTCGATCGAGCGCATCAGTTCGTCGGTCACGATCGGCGTCGGACTGTAGGCACCCATGCCACCGGTATTAGGGCCTTTGTCCCCATCGTAGGCCGGCTTGTGATCTTGCGCGGCGGGCATCGTGAGAATCGAGTGGCCATCGGTGATCGCCAATACACTCGCTTCCTGGCCAACTAGTCGATCTTCGATGATCAGTTGCTTGCCCGCAGCACCAAACTCGTTAGTGCCGGTGATCCGCTCGACTGCTTCGACTGCTTCCGCTTTGTTCGCACAGACGATGACCCCTTTGCCGGCGGCCAGTCCGTCCGCCTTGACCACCAGCGGCGAGTCCTCGCGCTCATCGAGAAATAGGCGAGCACTTTCCAAATCGCGAAACGTGTGGAAGTCGGCCGTCGGCACATCGGCATGACGGAGCAGGTTTTTGCAGAAGACCTTGCTTGACTCAAGCTCGGTGGCCTGCTTGTTGGGTCCAAAGATCCGCAGGCCCTCGGCAGCAAATGCATCCACGATCCCCGCGGCCAAAGAAACCTCGGGACCGACGACTGTCAGATTGATGGAGTTCTTCTTAGCAAAGGCCACAAGCCGGGGAATATCGGTAGCCGCGATTTCGATATTTTCAATGGGTCCCGAGTCGTCGAGCGCTGTCCCGGCATTGCCGGGTGCAACAAAGACCTGCTCGACACGCTTGCTTTGGCCAATCTTCCAAGCCAGAGCATGTTCGCGTCCCCCACCACCGACTACCAATACTTTCATTGCATCTGTCCCACTTTCATGATCCACCACCGAAGGCAACTCGCCACGACATTTGTCGCGATTTTACCCAAAAGTGACCGGCCACGTAACTCGCCGAGTGGTCCAAAGCAAACTGCCAATGAAAAACTCAACTTGTTACCTGAATCGATCTCTAGGTAACGAGTGAACGATCTGCTAAAAAGGGCGGTTGACAATTAAGTAGCGGCATCGTAGCCTAACCAAATTAGTTTGTGAAAAATGTCACAAACTATAGCGAGTCCCATCTAGAGGCCCTAAGTTATTGCCAACAAAGGGCTTGTAGCTGTTGGTTTCAGGTGTAAAACTCTCTCGGGAAGCAATTCTCCTTCTATGAGTTGGGCAGAAGGGTATGCCGAAGAGAAGTGCTGCGAGGTAGATCGCAATAGTCGCTGTGGATGAATTGAGTGATGGCCGACAAGAAAAAAATGTCTGTGGCTGAGATGCTAGCCGCTGCCCGCAAGGCTGATAGCGGAGGCGATTCCGCTGCTGCCGCTCCGGCGGAAGGGGAGGCTGCTGCGCCTCCGGCCAGCGAATCGAAAGCATCCAAGCCGGCACCTGCCAAGGCCGCCGGTGGGGGGCGACCCAGTGTAGCCGAAATGTTGGCAGCCGCCCGCGGCGAAGGGAGTGGGGCCAAGCCTGCGGAGAAAAAACCCGCGCCCCAGCCTGCCGCCGCTCAACCAACTGCTGCCGCCAAGCCGGCTCCTGCGGATAAAGCTAAACCTGCTGCCAAATCGAGCGAACCCCGCGATACGGCCAGTATTCTGGCAGCATCACGAAAATCGACTCAAGCCGGGCCGATGTCGAAGGCGGAAGCGGCCGCCAAAGAAAAGGGAGATCCCGTTGCCAAAGCGAAGCCTCAGATCGTTGTCCCCCCCATGCCGTCAAAACCGGCCTACGCAAAATCTCCCACTGCAGCAACTGCGAAGAAGGCTCAGGAGCCTGCTGACGCATCACGTCGTGGATTTCTGAATCTGGGTTTCTGGAGCCTGGCAGGCGTGGGGGCGTTGTGGACCTTGGCGACCGTGAAATTCATGTTCCCCAACGTGCGGCGCGAACCGCCGAGCAAGTTCAAGGTCGGTTTTCCCGATGCATTCCCCGCTGGGCAGGTGCAGACGAAATACAAGGCCCAGTTTGGTGTGTGGGTCGTCAATACAGAAGTCAACGGACAGCAAGAGATTTTTGCCCTCAAGTCAGTTTGCACCCACCTCGGGTGTACCCCCAACTGGTTGGAAGCCGAGCAAAAATTCAAATGCCCCTGCCATGGCAGCGGTTTTTACAAAGACGGGATCAATTTCGAAGGGCCTGCCCCGCGACCGTTGGAGCGATACGCCATCCGCGTGGCCGACGATGGACAAATCGAAATTGACAAGAGCCGCACCTTCCAGGAAGAAATGGGACAGTGGGAAGAACCGAGCAGTTTTATCCCTGTGTAAAGGCATGCAGATTGCGGGATTGCGGAATTCACAACAACTGACAACGGACAACTAACCACGGAATATGGCAGACTTAGGCGAGATAATTCGCGAATCGCAGATTTGGAAGAGCATTTTTCGTCACCCGATGCCGGTTGATCGCCGGAATCGGATCGTGGTGATGTTGACCAACTTTTTCTTGCATTTGCATCCGGTCTCGATCAAGAAGCAGGGGATTGCTCTCTCTTATACGTGGTGTATGGGTGGGGTCACGTTCTTTCTGTTCCTGGTTGAAACGGTCACCGGTGTGCTATTGATGTTCTATTACCGTCCCACGGTTGAATGGGCGTACACCGACATCCAAATGCTCCGCGACGTGCATTCACTTGGGATCCTGCGCGAGATCCATCGCTGGGGGGCCCATGCGATGGTAATTACCGTCTGGTTGCACATGTACCGGGTGTTCCTTACAGGGAGTTACAAACCGCCGCGAGAATTCAATTGGGTCGTAGGAGTGTTTTTGTTGCTGCTGACGCTGTTGTTGTCCTTCACCGGCTACTTGCTCCCTTGGGATCAACTGGCGGTTTGGGCTATCACGGTCGGCTCGAACATGGCCCGGGCAACCCCGTTCCTGGGGCATGAAGGCCCGGGGCAGCAATTGTTGACGCTAGGCGGGGTGGACATGATAACCAACGCTTCCGATGCGCGGTTTGCGCTTTTGGGTGCGCGAGAAGTGGGCGAAGAAACGCTCAACCGATTTTATATTTTGCACTGTATTGCGATCCCGCTCGGCGTGGCATTGCTCTTGGCAATTCACTTCTGGCGAGTAAGAAAAGATGGCGGCATCAGCGGACCGCTATGAAAGAGTGGCTTGTGGTGAGGGTGGCTTGTGGCTGTCCAAAGCCGATTGAAGCTCTCCATCAACCACTAACCACCAACCACTAACCACTAAAACATGCACGGACTGTCGGAAATTCAGTTTCAGGATATGGTCTCCTCATTTTTGGGGCCCTATTACATTGCGCTGGCGCTGATGAACGGTCTGGCTGCGTTGTATCTTTGGCGGTCTGACCAAATAAAGCCCTGGCTTAAGTTGCCAGGCTCGATCGCAGGCAAGAGACTTGCGATTACCAACGTCGTTGTTTGGCTGCTGGTCGCGATGGTTTTTGCCATCTTGGCGGCGATCGCGGGAAGTGGCAACACGTCCCTGGTCTCTTTGCCAGAATGGCTGCGTGATGCGATTAACCAGAGTACCGGTCCTGTCGTCTACAGCGTCGGCACGACGATTGCCTTGGTGGTGCTCTATCTTTTTCGCGGATTTTTTGTTCGCCCAGCGATTGCCTGGACCATCTGGAATCTGATGTGGTTATTTCTCGGGTTATCGATGACCGACCCCGACTTCTACGACATCGTGGCGAAGCCCGACAATGTGCCGATCGTCATGCTCGTATTCCTGCTGGCGTTCTTCACCTGGCTGGCGACCTATCGGGCTGTCATTAACGACGAGCGAATCGCCAACGGCGAACCTCCTTTGGAGAAGCTCGACGACGAGAAGATTCTCGTGTGGCCTGACTTGGTCTACACCGAACTGATTTGCATGATCGCGTTGACGGCGTTCCTGATCTTTTGGGCGATTGCCCTCCCGGCACCTTTGGAAGAGGCTGCCAGCAGCGTCAAGACGCCTAATCCCTCCAAGGCCCCCTGGTACTTTCTCGGCTTGCAGGAGATGCTCGTCTACTACGATCCCTGGATGGCTGGCGTTGTGCTCCCGAGCATGATCGTGGCTGGTTTGATGGCGATTCCCTATCTCGATTTCAATAAGAAGGGCAACGGCTACTACACGATCAAAGAACGACCTTTCAGCTATATCGTGTTCCAATTTGGCTTTCTGGAAATGTGGATCACACTCATTGTACTGGGAACCCTGCTGCGCGGACCGAACTGGAACTTCTTCGGGCCTTATGAGCATTGGGATGCGCATAAAGTCGAAGCGCTCAATAACGTAAATCTATCGGAATACGTGTGGCAGCGGGGGCTAAACATGAGTTTGCCCGGCGCGCTTTCCTTCTCGGACATGCCATGGGTTCCACTTCCCGATTCGCTCACCGCGTTCCTGAACCCGTTCTTGCAGTTTTTTTCGTTGCTGTTTGGCCGCGAGCTTCCTGGTACGCTGTTGGTGCTGGGTTATTTTATCGCCCTCCCGCCGGTTATGGCCCTGACGATCTTCCGCAGTTTTTACCAGAGAATGGGTTTCATTCGTTTCATGATCATGGCGAACCTGTTGCTGTTTATGGCTTCGCTTCCCATCAAGATGGTGCTGCGGTGGGTGTTCAACTTGAAATACTTGATTTCGATTCCGGAGTTTTTTTTCAATTTTTGATAGAGGCGCTAGACGCTAGTTGCTAGGCGCTAGTCATAAAGATCAATCCATTTACTCTGACTAGCGCCTAGCGCCTAATAACTAACAACTACAATATGCCTGCAAGCGAACAAACCTGGTACGACCAAAAGGTCATGCACATCATCTTTGGTGCTACGGCACTGGTGATGACGATCGCCACGCTCTGGATGCTGGCGAAGGATCACAATCGACAGTGGAAAAGCGTGCAACTCGAGAATCGTAAGAAAAGTGCTTGGATTATTCAGGCCCGCCACGATGCCCTCGCAGACCAGTTTTCCTCGAAGCTCGAGGACTTTGACAAAGAACTGCGACAAGCTGAGAGCGAGCCGGTGGATCCTGCCGATGTTGCCGAATTCAAATCTCTGGTGAAGGTCGAGAACGAGCGACTTTCCTTGCCGGAAACGAACTTCTCGGCCCTGGATCATCAATTAAAGAAGGTCAACGATGCTGCCACTCAAGCCGCGGAAATACGCAATCGTGTCGAGAGTGCTGGCGAAAATGAAGACGCTCAGTTAGAGCGCGAAGCACTGGCCGCCGAAGCTGCTACCGCAGTGGCTCGCGATAAGCTGCTGAGCATGATGGCCGATGACATCAACGAAGCCCGCCGCCGCGAAAAGACGATTGCCGGTACACGCAAGTTTGTTGCTGCCGATCGCACCGCCGCCGTGAGTGCCTTGGGTCTGATGGTCACTGGAGGAGCCAGCGAAAAGCAAAAAGCAGAAGTCCAGCAGAAGGTCGACGCTTATTCGAAACGGATTGCAGAATTGACCTTGGATCTCGCTGCTGCCAAAACCTACCGTATGAGCCTGGAAGAAGTCCGCGCCTCGATTATTGATCGGAAAGTGATGCTTCTCAAGGAGCGTGGTTCGATGGAAGCCGAGTTGAACCGACTCTCTGAGCAAGCTCAAAAAACTCAGCCCACAGGCTGGAGCCGCCTCGGTGAGTGGATCACCCGCTGGCCCATTCTTAACGCCCTCTACAGCGGCAACGTGCAAATCGATCAGATTTGGCTCCCCGATCTGACGATCAACTACAACTTTTCGCAAGCTGCCCGTTTCGACCGCTGCAAGACTTGCCATCAAGATATTTCGACGACGGCCGCCGGTACCGCTACGGATCCTGCATTCCCCACGCTGCCTGAGTCAAAGCGCAATCTAAAATTGAATGTCCCCACTCCCGACGAAGCCCCAGTGGATGGTTCCAGTCTCAGAGATGTTTATGGCTTGGTGCTGACGAACGATGTGATTGTGGGTCAAGAAGAACATGCGATCGTGCATTACGCACTCCCAGGTTCGCTGGCCGCTCAGGCAGGCTTGGAGTCTGGCGACATCATCGAAAGCGTTGGCGGGATCCCCGTTGACAATCAAGAGTCGGTTGCGAACTATTTGTTGACGCTAGTCTCCTGGGGCGAGCCGGCGGAGTTAACCGTTCGTCGTGGATTGGATCATCCTTTTACCTCGCATCCTCGCTTGGACCTTTATCTCACGGACTCCAGTCCTCATCCCGAGAAGGTAGTGGGTTGCACGGTGTGCCACGATGGTCAAGGAAGCGGTACGGAATTCAAATGGACCTCTCACACTCCTAACGATTTTGACCAGCAAGACGAATGGCTCCGCAAGTACGGTTGGTTTGACAACCATCATTGGATTTTCCCGATGAAGCCTCAGCGTTTTGTCGAGAGCAACTGTCTGAAGTGCCACTTCGACAAAGGATCTTTGGAGCCGAGCGAGCGGTTTCCTGATCCCCCCGCGCCCAAGTTGGTCGAAGGTTGGACGCTGGTCGAGCAATACGGGTGCTATGGCTGCCACGAAATCAATGGCTATGACGGACCTGATAAGCGAATCGGGCCCGACATTCGCCTCGAACCCACTTATAACGAGGTCGCGGCACAACTACTCCAGAATGGCAATTTGAGCGATCAAGAAAAGGAGTGGGCCGAGACACTAAGAAACCGACCTGACGATGCCAGTGCGCGGCACTTGCTGTTCGCTTCTCTCAAGGCTGACGAGAGTCTCACGGCCAATCCAGAAACTCGCGACGAAGCACGATTTGGTCCCGACGTTTACAAGCTCGCCGATGGTTTGAAGGACGTCGAAGTCCCCGGGACGTATCGCAAAGTGGGCCCCAGCTTGCGTCATCTGAAATCCAAGGTGGACTTTAATTGGGTGTATAGCTGGATCAAGTTGCCGTCCAATTTCCGTCCGACCACTCGGATGCCTCAGTTCTTCGGGCTGTGGGAGCATCTCGAGGAGGATCCTGAAGAACTCGCCAAGACCAAACGATTCGAAGCCGTGGAAATTCACGCCATGAGCGAGTACCTGTTGGCAAACAGCTCAGATTTCTCATATCTCACTCCCCCGGCAGAGGTCACTGAAAGTGCGTCCGCCGAGCGAGGTAAGTGGCTGTTCGAATCACGTGGCTGTTTAGCGTGTCACTCGCATGAAGCTTTCAAGGGTATCGCTGCTGATCAGGGTCCCGATCTTTCGCGGGTTGGTGCCAAGCTCAACACTGAGAAAGGGGCCCTGTGGCTTTATAGTTGGGTGAAGCAACCCCATCGCTACAACGCTCGCACGAAAATGCCTGAGCTCTACCTGAATCCGATCGTCGAGAAAGATGCCCAGAATCAACCGACGGGAAAGATTACCGACCCCGCGGCTGACATCGCGGCATTTCTCTTGGGAACGCCTTCCAGTTGGAAACCTACCGACGTACCAACTCGCGATTGGTCTGGCGACGATCTGACGGCCTTGGCCGATTTGGCACAGGAGTGGCTCGCCAGTGATGCCATTCCCGCCGCGCGAGCTAAGGAATTCATCGCCAACGGCATCCCCGATTCGTTGGAGCCAAAGCTCAAGGCAGATGAAAAGCTGCTCTTGAAGAAAAACTTCTCCAACCGTACACAGCAGTTACAGGACTTTGTCGCCCGTCGCACGATCAGCAAGTATGGTTGTTTCGGCTGCCACGATATCCCCGGCTTCGAAGATGCGAAGCCGATCGGAACAGGATTAGCAGATTGGGGACGCAAGGAAAGCTCAAAGCTGGCGTTTGAGAATATCCATGCCTTCCTCGCGGGACCTGGCGATCCCCATGCCGACCAGCACCCAAGTGGATCGCGCGAAGTTGAGCCTCATGGAGACGAGGCGCAACATGCAGGAGGGCACGGACACCTCAATCCGGGTGACTATGTGGAAGATGGCATCAGCTACTATCTCCAGGCTCTGGTAAGTCATGCACGCGACGGGTTCATCTGGCAGAAGCTCCGCATGCCGCGCTCTTACGACTATAAAATGACTAAGAACAAGGGCTACAACGAGCGGCTTCGCATGCCGAAATTTCCGTTGACTGAAGCTGAGCGCGAAGCGGTTATCACATTTGTCTTGGGACTTGTGAATGAGCCTCCTGCCGAGAAGTTTGTTTACAAGCCTGATGCCCGCGCGGCGGCGGTGATCGCTGGCCGCCAGGTGCTTGACCGCTTTAACTGTGCTGGTTGTCACACGCTGAAGATGGAAGAGTGGCAGGTAGCCTTCACCGAAGGGGAATTCGAGTCACCAATTGAGGTCGAGGACTATCCGTTCCTTGAGAAGCATTTCTCCGATCAGCAGATTGCTGAATCCCTTATCGTCGATTCTCGTGGTCGGATGCATACGACGCTCAACGGTATGCCAGTCATGAACGAAGAGACTGGCCAACCTCTGCGGTTTGATATCGATGGGTTAGAGCTTGAAGCTGATGACGATGAGTCGGATCCCTATTATCGATTTACACTTTGGCGGAACAGTTTGATTGCCGGCGAAGCCTGGAATGTAGGGATTCAAGATCCCATGGTTCCCGCCAGCCGTACCGATTACGGACCCGCTGAAGGGAACGCTTATCCAGCATGGGGCGGTGACTTGACGCGATACTTGTATCCCAAAGTCATCGAGCATGCGAAACAGGTGAACCCTCAAGTCAAAGGCTCAGAAGCCTGGGGCTGGTTGCCACCTCCGTTGATGGAAGAAGGAGAGAAAGTACAGCCTGGTTGGTTGCATGCCTTCCTGATGGATCCTACAGAGATTCGTCCCGCAGTCGTGATGCGGATGCCCAACTTCCATATGTCGAGCGACGAAGCTGCGACTTTAGTGAATTACTTTGCAGCCTCATCTGGGGTCGAATATCCGTACGAGTATAATCGTAGTCAGCGGGGAAGTTATCTCGCTGAGCAAGAAGCCGAGCACCCCGAACGATTCCAGGAAGCGATGAATATTGTGGTTAACGGCAACTACTGTGTGAAATGTCACGCGGTCGAGGACTTTGCGCCGCAGGGTGATCCGACCACATTTGGTCCGAATCTTGCCAACGTGCATCCGCGCCTACGCCCTGAATATCTTCGCAATTGGGTCGCGAATCCTAAGCGAATCTTGCCCTATACGGGTATGCCGGTCAACATCCCCTTCAATGCCGATGCCCCGCACTTGGGAGGAGTCGCTCAAGACTTGTTCCCCGGTACTAGCCTCGAACAGTTGAGCGGACTCGTGGACCTGCTGCTTAATTTCGATACCTACGCTAAACGGCAAACCGAAGTGGCTCCCATGGTGCGAGCCGCTGCTGAAGCCAATGCGCCACAGACTTCCGACGCCCGTGACGAAGAATCGTCACTCAAGTAGCTTTACCCCCAACCGAGGAGACCTTAAAGATGAGAAACACTTTCACTACTCACTTTGCAACACTGTTAATTCTAGTTTTGGCCAGCCAGCTAGGAGCGGCAGAATGGGGCTCTATCAAAGGCAAGTTTGTGGTAGAGGGTTCAGTTGGCGACCCTGCTGCCATCAATGTTAACAAAGACACCGAATACTGCGGCAAGCATGATCTAGTCGACGAGACGGTTATGGTGGGTGATGATGGTGGATTAGCCAACGTGGTTGTGTATATCTACACCAAGCGTGGGCAATCTCTCGACGTGCATCCCGATTACGAAGCCTCCGCAAGTGAGCCAGCCGTACTCGACAACAAGGGTTGTCGTTTCGAGCCTCATGTGATTGCCTTGCGCACAGGTCAACCGTTCGATGTTCACAACGATGATCAGGGGATCGGTCACAATACGAATGCATCCTTTGTCGCAAATCCCGGTTTTAACGAAATGGTCACCAATGATGCACCGATCACCAAGACCTTGCAAAAGGCGGAACCAGTCCCTGCACCCGTAGCTTGTAACGTGCATCCTTGGATGAAGGCACATGCCGTTGTTCGTGAGGATCCCTATGTGGCGATCAGCAATGACAAGGGTGAATTCGAAATCGTGAATGTCCCTGCTGGACAGCACGAGTTCATTTTTTGGCATGAAGCCAAAGGCAACCTGCGTGACCTGAAAATGACCGGCGGCAAAACAGATCGCAAAGGTCGTGCGAAGTTGAAAATCGCACCTGGTGAGACACTCGACTTGGGTGAAATCAAAATCCCTGCCAAGGCACTGGGTAAATAAGCTCTTAACGATGGTTAAACAATTGACACACGTGCGAACTAACAAGCTGAATCGATACACCTGCGCTCTGCTGCTCACAGGGCTAATGCTCGTGGGTTGCCGGAGAGTTACCGACCTAGGGCCAGTAGCCAACCCTTCAGCGGCAGCTAAAGCGCGGGAAGCGTTACTGGGAGATACCAGTGGTGGTGAAGGTAGCGCCGAAGTTGTGACCGGTACAGGTTGGGCAACCCTGAAAGGGACCTTCATTTTCGACGGGGCTCCTCCCGAAATGCCGCCCTATAACGTTAATAAGGACACGGCTGCCTGTACGATCCATGGCAAGGCTCCCTTGCAGGAAACCTTGCTGGTCGATTCCGCAACCAAGGGAATCGCCAATGTCGCCATTTTTGTCCGCAAGGCATCGCGCGTGCATGAGTCGGCACAAGCTACGAATGAACAGGTATTATTCGATCAAAAAGAATGCGTGTTTCTCTCGCATGTGTTTCCTTTCGTGCTGGGCAATACCATGGACATCAAGAACAGCGACCCAGTGGGGCATAACACGAACATCGATGGCAAGAACAGCTTCAATCAAACGATTCCTGTCGGGGAGACGATCGCGTTCAAACCGCAAAAGGAAGAGGCGGTGCCGGTGAGTGTCCGATGCAGCATCCATCCGTGGATGTCGGCGTACTTTTTGCCTCGTGAGAACGGTTATGTCGCAGTGACGAGTGAGGACGGCAGTTTTGAGATCGAATACTTGCCAGCAGGAGAAGATCTGGAATTCCAAGTTTGGCATGAGAGTGCCGGTGGACCAGGGAGTTCTTTGGTGCTGACAACTCCGGAAGCCAAAGAGTTAAAGTGGTCGAGTAAAGGTCGGTTCAAAGTAAAGCTTGCCGAGGACGAAGTGAAAGAGTTGAACCTCACGGTTCCGAGCGATGCGTTTGGTCTTTAGTTGGTATGAGTACTTTTAAGAATAACAATGAGTTTGGTAGTCGTTTGATGAACCACGGTTTGCGTACCATCTGTTTAGTGAGTTCCTTGGTCGCGCTGAATCTCGCGGGCTGCGATTTTCATGCGCCGCAGTTTCACCTCAACATGGTGCAAATGCTTTCGGATGCCACTCCTACGCCGAAACCCTATCAGGAACAGATCGCCGATGTCTTAGATGGGATGTTTGGCACCCCTGATGAGCCGTTTGCTTTGCCTGAAACTGGACTCGACATTCGCAAGTTAAAAATGTCAGCCGGCCCAGCCTGGACGGATAAGAAGGGGGCGGCATTTGGCCTCTATCGTCAGCATTGCGTACATTGCCATGGAATCGACGGTGATGGCCAGGGACCGACGGCACTTTTCTTGAATCCCTATCCTCGCGATTACCGCCAGGGGGTTTACAAGTTCAAATCGACTTACAATCCAGCGAAGCCGACCGATGAAGATTTGCAACGAGTTCTGATCAATGGAATCCCAGGTTCCGCGATGCCTTCTTTCTCACTGCTCGCCTCGGCTGAGATTGAGTCCTTGGTGGAGTACGTGAAATACCTGAGCTTTCGTGGCCAGATGGAGACCGCACTCACCAATTATGTCTACAACGATCTGGGCGAAGAGGAGATAACCGACGAAATCGGCGAACCCGTTCTCGACGACGAGGGAGAACCTGTAACGAAGTTGATCCCGCTTGATCCGGAGAATGATGAAGAACAACGCACCGCGATCACCGAGATGCTCGCAGAGATCGTCGAGGGCTGGAACGAAGCTAATGAGCAGATCATCGTTCCAGAAGAAGATGCGATTCCGACGGACGTTGAGAATCTGAAGGCGTTGGCAGCCTCAGCGGCCAAGGGTCGTGAACTATTCTACGGCACCCGCGCCAATTGCATGAAGTGTCACGGACCGACCGGTTTGGGTGATGGTCAGCAAGATGACTTCGATATCTGGAACAAGGCCCACAAACAATTCCTGGATTCGGTTGCCGATGGTTCTGGCGAACCACAACTTGCCACGGAGCGTGAAGAGGTGGCCGCGTCGTTGTACCCGATTCGAAATGCCATTCCGCGGAATCTCAGAAATGGAATTTACCGCGGGGGAAATCGCCGAATAGACTTGTTCTGGCGCATCTATGCCGGCATCGCAGGATCCCCGATGCCTGGCAGTGGGCCAGCGAGCCCCGGTGCCCAAGGCACGCTGACCGAAGAAGAGATGTGGAACATCGTCGATTACGTGTTGTCGTTACCCTATGAGGATGCGAGTCGGCCCCAGCGAGCCTTGCCGATAAATACTGAACTGGTGAACTGATGTTGTTTATTCGTCTGATTCACTTGTGTGGAGAAAGATTGTGAAGCATTTCTGGAGTTTTCTGTTTTTTCTCGTCCCCGTCCTGGGTGTGGCGACCTTTGTGTTTGCGCCCCATTTCAATATCTGGCTCCCCCGCGACATCTCCGAACAAGGCCGGACGATCGACAGCTTGTTTATGTTTATTTTGTACCTCACAGGCGCAGTTTTCATTGTTACTGAGAGCGTCCTGTTTTATTTCGTTTGGAAGTACGATGGCAAATCGAATGAACAGCCAGTCTTGTTTTCCCATGGAAGTCACGCCTTGGAGCTCGTGTGGACGATTATTCCGGCAGTTACCTTGTTGTTTATTGCCATCTATCAAATGCAAGCATGGGCTGCCATCAAAATGGACCCACCCCCGATCTCCTACACTTGTGAGGTAACGGGGCGACAATTCAATTGGGACTTCCGTTATCCGGGACCCGACAACGAACTCTATACCCTTGACGATATTGTCCGCACGGACGGCAAATTGTATCTGCCAGTGAACGAAGAAATATTGCTGAAAATCACCAGCGGGGACGTCCTGCATAGTTTCTTTCTGCCCAATTTACGCGTGAAGCAAGATGTGGTGCCTGGCATGGCACAAAAGATGTGGTTCAAGGGGAAAAAAACCGGCGGATACGACATCGTCTGCGCCGAACTGTGCGGCTGGGGCCACTACAAGATGAAAGGCCGGGTGTTTTTCTTGCCTCGTAATGAATACGACGCAAAGCTGGCCGAATTCAGCGCCGAACAAAACACCATGCGAGTCGAGGTTCCTGAAGAGGAGTGAAAGTAAGTGATGAATGATGAGCAATGATTGACGAACTAATGTCACTCATCACGCATCATTCGTCATTCATCAATTTATTTGAGAGTTTCCCATGAGTACCGTTACTGCTGATACCCACGCTGCCCAGGGCGAACATGCCCACACGAGCAGCTTCTTGAAGACCTATGTCTTCTCACTCGATCACAAGATCATCGGGCTGCAATTCCTGTTCAGCACACTGATCTGGTTTTCGGTGGGGGGCTTATTGGCGATGGGTATTCGTTGGCAATTGGCCTATCCTTGGCGGCCCATGCCGCTTCTGGGAAATCTACTAGCAGCCAATGAAGGGGGGCAGATCGCCCCCGAGAATTACACGATGCTCGTCACCATGCACGCAACGGTGATGATCTTTTTTGTGATTATCCCGATCTTGGCTGGTGCATTTGGCAATTTCTTAATCCCGCTGATGATCGGGGCAGACGACATGGCCGTCCCGGTACTCAATATGTTGAGCTACTGGTTCATGTGGCCAGCTTTCTTCCTTATTGGAAGTAGTTTCTTTGTGGAAGGAGGTGCTGCCCAAGGGGGTTGGACCTCGTACCCTCCCTTGTCCGTCATTCAGCAGGCGGCACCAGGCAGTCTGGAGGGGCAAACCCTTTGGTTGTTAGGGGTTACCTTTGTCGGCATCTCGTCGATGATGGGATCGATCAATTATATGACCACGATCATCCAGATGCGTGCCCCCGGCATGACGATGTTCCGCTTGCCGATGACCATTTGGGGCATGTTTATCACAGCCCTCTTGCAGGCCTTCGCCCTTCCAGTCCTCACCGCAGCAGGTTTCATGCAGTTGTCTGATCGGATGTTCGGCACCGGATTCTTCTTGCCAGAAGGCGCCATGGCCAATAATTCCCCCATGGAAACCGGTGGTGGTCAACCGCTGCTGTGGCAGCATCTGTTTTGGTTCTATAGTCACCCTGCCGTCTACATTATGACTCTTCCCGCGATGGGAATCGTCTCCGATATCCTCAGCACATTCGCCCGCAAGCCCCTTTTTGGTTACAAACCGATGGTCTATTCCATCTGCGGCATCGCGGGGCTGGGGTTCATCGTCTGGGGCCACCACATGTTTGTGTCTGGCATGAATCCCATGCTGGGAATGACCTTCATGGTGTCGACGATGATGATCGCGTTGCCGAGCGCGATCAAGACGTTCAATTGGCTTGGCACGCTATGGGGCGGGAAGATTCAGTTCACGACCCCCATGTTGTTCGCGATCTCGTTTGTTTCAATGTTCATCATTGGTGGACTCAGTGGGATATTTATGGCCGCCACGCCGGTCGATATCTTCATTCACGATACTTACTACATCGTAGCTCACTTCCACTACGTACTTTTCTGCAGTACAACAATGGCCGTCTTTGGCGGGATCTACTATTGGTTCCCCAAGATGTTCGGTCGCATGATGAACGACTCCTGGGGAAAGGTCCATTTTACGCTTACGTTCGTCCTGATGAACTGTGTCTTCTATCCCATGCACATCCTCGGCATGCAAGGCTTTCCGCGAAGGTTGGCTGATCCCTACCACTACGAAACCTTCCGGAATCTGCTCCCCCTGAACCAATTCATGAGTTGGGCCGCTTTCCTGCTGATGGCTTCGCAGATTATCTTTATCATCAATTTCTTCGGCAGCATGTTCTTCGGCCCGCGGGCTGGACGCAATCCCTGGAAGGCCAACGGTCTCGAATGGCAGGCCCCCAGCCCCCCCGGTCACGGCAACTTCGACTTCCAGCCTATTATTTATCGCGGGCCCTACGAATATGGCTCGCCTGAAACGGATGAGGATTACTATCCCCAAACTCAACCGCCGAAGGAAAAACCAATGACCAATGACCAATGACCAATCAGTTTTTGGTCATTGTGCCTTGGACATTGGACATTTATTCGTTCAAACACCTATCACATGAATCTCTCTCACACATCTCGAAGCAAGTTTGTCCATGTCTGGGCGTGGCTATTGGCATGCGCGACTTTTCCCCTGATCTGGTGGGGAGGTCTGGTCACCACCACAGGCGCTGGAATGGCGTTCCGCGATTGGCTCACTTCGGATGGCTACTTGATGCCGTTTTATCCTTGGCTAAGTTCCACGGGAGACAAGTTCATTGAACATGGCCATCGCCTGCTGGGAATGACGGTCGGCCTCTTGGCGATCGGGTTGGTGGGAATCACTTGGGCGAAGGAGTCGCGTCACTGGGTTCGCATGTTTAGCCTGGCGATACTTGCCGGTGTCATTCTGCAAGGTGTCCTGGGTGGCATGCGAGTCGTGTTCGATGAACGCACCCTGGCCCTGGTCCATGGTTGCACGGGCCCACTCTTTTTCGCTATGTGCGCGGCTATGGTCGTCATCACCTCGCGCTGGTGGCAACAATCCCAGCCGCTTGCCGGCTTAGCAAATTCGCCCCTCGAAAAAAAATTCCTCCAACTGGCAATACTCACAACCATTCTTGCCTATCTGCAACTCGTTGCCGGCGCAGTCGTGCGGCATAGCCCCCATCTCATCGGACAATCAGCCTCTGCCATTTTCCAAGCAGCCGTCTATCTCCATGTGCTGCTCGCCATCGCGATCGTCGTGCATGGAGCCTTACTGCTTTGGCAGGCAATTCGTTGTCGCATTCCGACTGGCCGCTGCTCTCTGCTGGCGACGCTCATTGGATTGCAGATCGTGCTCGGCGGATCGACCTGGATTGTCAAATACGGTTTGCCACGCTGGGCTTCGCGGATGTTTGGTGAGATGTCTTTTGCCAACACCGCCGACAATGCCCTGCAAGCCATCATCGTGACGAGTCATGTGGCTGTGGGCTCTCTCATCTTGGTCACAGCCCTAGCCATTGCTCTGCGTGCCGCTCGTCGATTAAGCGTCGGTGTTTCCGAAGTAGTCAAATCAGCCTCTTCACCTCTGGGGGTGGTCTTATGAGTACCTCCACGATTATCACCGTTGTCAATCCAACTAGAGCGGTCGCTGCAAGGCTGGTCGATTATCTCGAACTTACGAAGCCCCGGATTGTGTTACTGGAATTGATCGTGGCCAGTGCCGCAGCCTGTCTGGCAGCGCCGCACACGCTCGACATGCGCGTCCTATTGTTTGCACTTGCTGGCACCGGGTTGGTAGCCGCCAGCGCGAGTATTGCCAACCAATGGTGGGAACGGACCGGCGATGCCCGCATGCCGCGTACGGCTGAGCGTCCGCTCCCAGCAGGCCGAGTTAGTTCCGGTGAGGCGGTCTGGTTGTCATTCCTAACACTCTTGGTAGGCACAGCACTCTTGGTCCTGCAAGTAAATATGCTCACTGCTGCCTTAGGATTGGCAAGCTGGATCATGTATGTCATGATCTACACTCCGCTTAAAACTCGTAGCCCACTGAACACCACCGTAGGCGCAGTCGCGGGAGCGATTCCGATTCTCATGGGTTGGACCGCGACAGGAACTCCGCTCGGTCTGATCGCGTGGTCGTTGTCAGGTGCCTTATTTCTCTGGCAGTTTCCGCATTTCATGGCCATTGCGTGGATTTATCGCCACGATTACGCAGCAGCCGGCCACCGCATGTTGACCGTTGTTGACCCAAGTGGCATGCGGGCTGGATCTCAGGCAGTTCTCGGTGCTGCCGCGCTGATCCCCGTGAGCCTAATCCCCGCCGTAGTCCCCACGAGTGGGAGTCCTTTGTTGTACTTGACCTGGACCTTCACTCTGGGAGCGATCCTGCTGGGCCTGTCGATGCGATTCGCCATTTTCCGCGATCACCGTTCCGCTCGCTTTTTATTGCAAGCTTCATTAATATTTCTCCCTGCTTGGCTCGTGATGTTGCTCGTAGTAACTCTCTAGTAACTAGCGCCTCGCGTTTAACAACTAATATCTCAATATGTCCGACGACCATCACGCTCTGCAATTCGACTACCAGCCCGCACTGCCGATTCCCATTGGCAAGACCTTCATGTGGCTGTTCTTGTCGACCGAGATCATGTTCTTTGCTGGACTGATTGGCACCTACATCGTTTTACGGTTTGGTGCGATTGCCTGGCCTTCGACCCACGATGTCCATCTGGCTGAGATTTGGGGTGCTACGAACACATTCGTCCTGATCTGTTCCAGCGTGACCGTCGTGTTGGCTCTCGAAGCCGCTAAGAAGAACAATGCCTCGGGTGCCAGAGGCTGGATGCTGCTCACCTTTCTGTTGGGCGTGGCGTTCCTTGGCATCAAGATGTACGAATACTACGCCAAATATTCCCACGGCATCTATCCTCAACTCCCTCATAGCCAGATCTACGAAAAACCCGATGTGTATTACGCCCAGGGGGTGCGCACACGACTGAACGAACTCAAGGCCGAATTAGAGAATAAGACGGATAAAACTGAAGAGGATACCAGCCGCCTGGGCGTGGTCGACGATCTGCTCCGCAGAGTCGATGCCGCTGAAGTGGCGCTTCGTAACGAGCCCGATTCTCCGGCAGGGCGGATCAAGATTTTTGAACTGGCTGATGAAATCTATCCACGGGCGAGTATCCACGAGCACCGCCCGGGTGCCCACCAGGCTGAGACGGAGCATGCCGCATCGCACAGTTCGCCATTTCATTTGGTAGCAACTGAGTCTGATTCTGCAGGCCAGGAATCTCCCGAAAGTGGTGGCCACTTGGAGGGGTTCAACGACAAATACCACTGGCTGAATCTGCCGATCATGATCCCCGGCGGCAACATGTGGGCGAGTACCTATTTCTTGCTCACCGGTTTTCACGCCTTGCACGTTGTAGTAGGTCTGATCGCTTTCGCCTTGCTGCTCTCCATGAAACTCGACCGGGCCGCATTTGGTACCATTGAGAACGTGGGCCTTTATTGGCACTTTGTTGACTTGGTGTGGATTTTCCTATTTCCATTACTCTACCTTTTTTAAGTATAATAGCCGCGATTCAACGAATCGCTGGGGATTGCAAAGTTACCTATCATGACAACTCCTGACCATTCACATAGCGAACATGCTTTCAATGCAGATTCACACGAAGGCGAGCATGAACATGATATCCGCCTCTTCCTGGCGGTGTTCGTCGCTTTATGCGTGCTGACCACAATGTCGTTTCTCACCTATTTCGACTTCTGGCGAACTCATGTCCCCACGGAAGTAAGCCGCGCCTTCATGATGGCTGTCTCCTGCACCAAAGCGATGTTGGTGATCATGTTCTTTATGCATCTAAAATGGGAAGCCAATTGGAAATGGGTACTCACGGTGCCAGCCAGCATCATGTCTGCCTTATTGATTCTTGCCTTGATACCAGACGTCGGTTTGCGCATGCGTCATGCCTCGCACCAGCGGATGATACACGCCGCGGAATTGCCTGCCAAACTAGCATCCGACCATGCCGAGGACCATGAGCCGGCAGCACCCCCCACGGAACAACTCCCCGCCAAGAAACCGGCGGCATAGGTCCAACCCAATTCCTGCCAACTGACCGAGCGGACCTTCGTCCGCACTGGTTTTGTAATGTCTGCCGACTTTGCGATCGAAATAGCTTCTTGCACACACCGTTACGGTGCGCGGATCGCGGTCGACGATCTCTCACTCGCTATCCAACAGGGTGAAATCTTTGTCTTCTTAGGACCCAATGGGAGCGGCAAGACCACCCTCTTTCGTGTGCTCTCTACTCTGATCCCACTGCAAGAGGGCGAAATAAGTATCCTCGGCCACGACTTGCATCGAGCTGCCAACGCGATTCGCAGCAAGTTGGGAGTCGTGTTTCAAGCGCCCAGCCTCGATAAGAAACTTACGGTCGCCGAGAATCTCCACCACCAGGGAAAACTCTACGGGCTCGGTGGGAGCGATCTCCGCGCCCGCATAGAACAGATGCTTTCTGCCGTAGGAATTGCTGATCGGGCCGGTGATCTCACCGAAACACTCTCCGGCGGGATGCGCCGTCGCGTAGAACTTGCCAAAGGCCTCCTGCATCGCCCCCAACTTTTGCTCTTGGACGAACCCTCCACGGGCCTGGATCCCGGTGCCCGAAGTGACTTATGGAAGTATCTCCATCAGATTCGCGCCAACGATGGTGTGACCATTGTCCTCACTACCCATTTGCTGGAAGAAGCCGACCGCGCCGACCGGATCGCGATCATGCACACCGGCAAATTAGCCGCTCTAGACACTCCCGCCGCCCTGCAAGCCTCGGTGGGGGGGGATGCAATCACCATTCGCACCCCGCACCCCACTGAACTCGCCGACGATATTCGGCTAAAATTCAATTGCGAAGCGACCGTACTCGACGGCAGTGTGCGGCTCGAACAACCCGAGGGGCACCAGTGGATCGCCCGCTTGGTGGAGGCGTTCCCCACCGAGATCGAAACCATCACTCTCGGCAAACCTACCCTTGAAGATGTGTTCATTGATCGCACCGGGCATCGGTTCTGGAATGAAGAAACGAAATCCCATGGCAAGTGAATTAACAACGTACGTACCGCCATTTCCAGTGGTCTTGACGCTTGCCCAGCGGGAACTCGTGCGTTTCTTTCGCCAGCGCAACCGCGTGATCGGAGCGCTCGTACAGCCGATCATGTTTTGGGGACTGTTTAGCCTGGGCCTGCGCGGCAACGACCTGGGTTTTGCTTTTTTCTTTCCCGGCACGATCGCTATGATTCTCCTGTTCACGGCCATCTTCGCCACGATTTCGATCATCGAAGATCGTCGCGAGGGTTTCTTGCAATCAGTGCTCGTGGCACCTGCGCCACGGTGGGCCATGGTCATGGGAAAAATCCTCGGCGGGTCGGCGATCGCTCTCTTGCAAGCTCTCATGTTTCTGGCACTTGGGTGCGTAACCCTTGGTTTCCCGAGTTCGCCGCTCGACATCGTGTTGTCGATAGTCTTGATGGCTGTACTCGCTATCGCACTCACGGGACTGGGGTTCCTGCTTGCCTGGCGAATGGATTCGACCCAAGGTTTTCATGCGATCATGAGCGTGTTTCTGTTTCCTATGTGGTTGCTCTCCGGGGCGTTGTTTCCCGACGATCCGCAGAGCTGGATCACATTCATTTCGCGTTTCAATCCACTCACTTACGGCGTGGCGGGATTACGACATTATCTGCACTTCGGCGATGAATCGATGGTTAATACGCTCCCCAGTTTGCCGGTTTGTTGGGGAGTTTCGCTTGCCTTTTCCTCGTTGATGGTGGTGTTGTCTTGGCGCATCGCCGCGACCCGCACAACAGGAGATTTACTGTGAAGAGTAGCATGCTCCCCTATTGGTTGTCTTTCATGGTGCTGTTGGCTGGCAGCTACGGCGCGTGGAAGTGGTACGAGGTCAGTCAGTTTGAAGCCAACCGCGATACGGGGGGTATTGCCTTCGATGGCCCGCCACTTGAAGAGTTTGAACTCACCGAGCGGAGCGGTGAGCCGTTTCGTTCAGCCGAAATGCGCGGCAAGGTTTGGGTTGCCACATTCTTCTTCGCCAGTTGCCCCGGCCAATGTCCCCGGCTCAATGCCAACATCAAATATTTGCACGACCAGCCCGAACTGGCAGACGTCACTTGGGTGAGTATCACGGTCGATCCCGACAACGACACGCTTGAGGTGCTACAAGAGTATGCTGACCGCTATCATGCCGACCCTGAGCGGTGGCTTTTTTGTACGGGTGATTTTGACTACATCAAGCGCGTGGGCGAACAGATCATGAAGATGCCTGTCACCTGGCGGGGCCACAAAGACTACGCCGTCGTGATCGATCGCGCGGGTAAGGTTCGTGGCATGTACGACGCGACCAGCATCAGCCAATCGAAAAAACTTCGTGAGTTGCTTTTGGAATGTCTGGCTGAAGATCCGCCTGTCGAGAAGTCTTCCCCGAACGAGATCGCATCAAATTCCGACCGAAGTCTTCTGCCAACGGCTACGAATTGAGATACCACACTCCATGAATTCTCTGTTGTTCGCCGTTGCTGCCAACCCGCTGGTGCATCTCAACGCGGTCCTCAACTCCCTGGCCACGGTGCTCTTGGTGCTGGGGTTCGTACTCATCAAACGCGGCCATCGGCATGCCCACGGCTGGGTGATGCTCTCGGCGTTTCTCGTTTCTTGCCTGTTTCTGGTGAGTTATCTCACCTACCATTGGACTGCGGGTAGCGTCAAATTCACGCATCCCGGCTTCGTCAAAATCGTTTATCTTTCCATCCTCATGACGCACGTCGTACTGGCCATGACCGTTCCCTTTCTGGCCGCCGCAACGATCTCTTATGCCCTGCTGGGCACTGGGTTTAAGAATGCCAGTGAGTTGCCAGCAGAGAAGCGAGCCGGATTTCTGGTCAAACATCGACAATTGGCCCGCTGGACCCTGCCGATTTGGCTCTATGTCTCCGTCACCGGCGTGGTGGTCTACGTGATGCTCTATCACCTCTGGCCTCCCACCCAGGGATAACTTAAAATGGCAGCAGAGGAAACAACCGATATGAACATGCTAAGCAACGAACTGCCTTGGAAGCGATGGCTCCGTATGGTAGCCTTCGCTCTGATTTGTATGACAATCACGCTGTTAGCAACCGACGCAGTTGCCTGCCCCACATGTAAAGACGGCTTAGCCGATGGCGATCCCCTTTCCCAAGCCCGTGCCACCGGCTACTTTTACAGCATTCTATTCATGATGTCGATGCCCTTCGTGGTGATCGGCACGTTCGGCGGTGTCGCCTACCTCTCCATCCGCCGCGCCCGCCAACGCGAACTTGAGTCACAGGCTTAGTCGTGACTCGCCACCCGTTAGCCGCGACGCGCCCGCCGAGTGGAGCGAGGCAGAGCGGAGCGCGTTTTTCCTTCTTCGCAACGCCAAAGAAAGGGATAAAACAAGGCAACCCCGCATCCGTAGGATTACCCTTGGTGTGCGTGATCTGACGGTTTCAATCGAGTTCTACGAGAAACGACTTGGATCGTCAATCGCCTGTTTGGCGCATCCATTCTGCAGTCCTTATAATCCGTGGAACGGCTGTGCTCTGTGTCGCTCAAATTCTATGCTGGTTAAGTCAATCGTCCAAACGATCAATTTTGTCAGCAGTCCGCAGACTTAGTTTATCACTCCCTTGTTCACGGTAGACCTAAATAATGGCTCCTCACCAGAATTTGTGGGTGATTGATCGGGTTTTGGCAGGCGGGAATGCGTTTTTTCAGGCATCGGCAGGGCAAAAAAGAAGGTTCCCTCCGGACGTGGTGAACGGTAGCGCTGGACAATGCTCAATCATCGAGT
>JBGSPU010000063.1:0-5549 GCA_041738415.1 Bythopirellula sp. | reverse complement strand
CGACTCGATGATTGACCATGGTCCAGCGTTGCCGTTCACCACGTCCGGAGGGAACCTTCTTTTTGCCCTGCCGATGCCTGAAAAAACGCATTCCCGCCTGTCAAAACCCGATCAATCACCCACAAATTCTGGCGAGGAGCCCAGAAGATCAATCGACATTCCATTGTTGGAAAAGTGCATTCGTTCCAGGGGATTAGCTTAACCTTACTACTCGCTATGAACTCTTTCGTATTGGCTTACCGGTTGATTCTCCTTCGAATAGCGCAGGCTCACTCGGCTCCAACAAATACGAGCCCTGATACGACCTGGAATTGAGCATCCAATCGACGCATTTTTCTAGTACTTTGGCCAAATCAGGCAACTTAAGACCCGTGATCGAGGGACAAAAGAATTCCGCAGGTGGCTCGATATTTACGGAGCTGATCGACAGGTCCTTTCCTACGCGTATATCTCGCTCCCAACAAGCCCGCATCATGCCAATCGCAGCCGGGCATGTTGTACAGTTCATCGCTGTGGATGTGATCTTGTGCTCGTCGATGAGTCGGGCAGTGAAGTTGTAGGAAACGATGGTCGGATCGGTGAACTCAGCAGCCGGTTTGTCCCAGAGTTGACCTTGAATTCTGCGTTTCGCCAACCAACGCTGCCAAATATCGATGCGACGTTCAATTTCCGGATTGCGATTCTGCGTGTTAATACAATCAATCCGCCGATGGCCAAGGCGATAGAGATGCTCCAGCACCTCTTCGACGCATGAATCAGAGAATAAACGAATCGACGGCAAGCCCTTGGCGGAGAAATCGCCGTCGAGAATCACCACCTTGTTCGCTCGAAATGCTTCAACGAGACGTGTAGGCATTCCTGGACCGTGTGGAATGACGAAGGTCCCGCGTGCTTGTTCGGCTACTTCGAGCAGAGTCTTCTCATCCCAGTGGACAAATTGCACAGGACGCAACCGAAGACCCCGCTTTTCGGCGAAGTCGGAGACGAGTCCACGCAATTGAGTGAGATAAGTAGAAGGGTACGCAGGATAAAGCAGCACGACCTCGGCTGGCTTAGCACGCTTCAGATAAGAAGGGTGGATGCCGAGACTTCCCGCTGTATCACGGATAAGCACTTTGTCATCGATCAGCTTCAGCACTGCCCTGCGGGCCGTCATGTAGCTGACACCAGTTTCTTCAGCAATCTTGCGTTCACCCGGAATACTGTCAAGCAAATAGTCACCTTCGCGAATTCTTCGCTCGATGACGGTCATTACTTCGGTGTATTTCGGTGGTGGCGGCATAGTTCAATCGCTAGAAGAATAGCATTACTGAACTTCTCAGACAGACCTTTAGATACCAGCCGAATGGCCGCTACTTAAGGAAGGCTATTCGGTCAACTTACAATTATTTTCGGCGGCAAAGACTTCAATCTAGAAAATTACGATTTTTTCGTTGACAAGCTCCAAAACCTAGTATAGCATGAACGCTACAAGGTGCAATAATGCTATAACATGAATTTTTGCATTCCTTGGCGCTGGATTGAGGGGGCTTTTCGGAAACAACTGATACTCCTCATCGCAATTGAGAAGAAGCTTTGAAGTGGGAACTTCGTTTTGAATTAAACACAGCTAAGTTTTCAGCTTAGAGTTGCACAACAAAGCTCGTATTCCCTAATGGCCTTAAGAGTATTCCAATCGGTTGCGGAGCGGTTGGTAGATATTGATTAAACTCCGCTTACACCTATTTTGGTTACGGAAAAAAAGGCGAAATGCTTTGGGCATGTGTGTGCCTGACAGTCTTCAATTGAATTGCTTTTCAATTGAGGAATTCCGCAGCAACTGTGATTTGATTTCTATGATTCTAGGTCTTTTTTTGGAGGGTAGATCTCATGAAAGTGATAGTGAATCTTGACCGGCTTGCTCTGATGGTGGTGGCAAGTTTGATTGGGCTGGGGAGTGTTAGCTCCGCAACAGCTCAAACGGTGTTATTTGACTTTGGAAACGCTAACAGTTTCCGAGGGGTCAGCGTACCCAATCCAGATGTGAATGGAAATCACTGGAACAGTCTCCAAACCGGTGTTTTTTATCAGAACTTGATCGACACCAGCAACAATGCAACGACTATCGACTTTGGTTTTAGTACAGGGGTAGGAACTGACAGTTTCAACGGCCCGGCTGGTGTTACAAGTAACCCCGTGACAGCAGGTGAAATCGCAGCCACGGACATTGATTCGGTTGCGCTCGGCGATCTTGGCATCAACGAAGCTGCCATCGATTTTGTCGCAAGTGATCCCGGAGTTCCGGTTCGGTTCGAGATTCAGCAGTTGGATCCGGCAAAGACTTATAACCTGACTTTCTTTGGTTCCCATAAGTTTAATGCGGACAATACGACCATCTACACCGTCTATTCAGATAACACTTTCAGTACGGTAGTCGATTCAACCAGTCTACTTGTCGGCGTTAATAACGACCACAACCGGGACACAGTTGCTTCACTCAGTGGAATTTCGCCACAAGCGGCAAATATTCTCTATGTGGAATTTGCTGGTTCCACCGGCAACTCAGGATACTTGAACGCGTTGCAGCTCACTGCGGTACCGGAGCCCAATTCGCTTTTCTTGATGGCGATCGCTGCGGGAATGGCTCTTATTCGCCGCCGCCGTTAGATTTTTCCTTTGAAAATTCAGTAGTAAGCATGGAATCCGCAATAGTCAGACCTAAGTGGGCTGTTGCGGGTTCTCTAATAGAAAGAGGTGATTCAAGTGAAAGCCTTATTCAGTGGAAAACTGTTTGCCCGCATCACTACGGCGTTAGTGTTGATGGCTGAGTTCGCAGTTTCCACCCAAGCTCAAACGGTTCTATTCGACTTCGGGAATAACAACTCGTTCCGTGGACTTAGCATCACTAACCCAGATGCCAACGGAAATAACTGGAACAGTCTGCAAACGGGGCTTTTTTACCAAAATCTGATCGACTTTAACAACAATGCGACGACTATCGACTTTGGATTCAGCACGCCCGTTGGGACGGATAGTTTCAACGGCCCTGCCGGAGCAACTTCTGCAGGTACATTGCTTAGCGATGTTACATTCTCGGACGTAGATGCGGCAGCGTTGGGAATCTTGGGGGGGGCTTGTGACGCTGATACGGGGACTGGTTCTTGTGAAGGAGTCTTTGATTTTGTTGCTACTGACCCTGGAGTTCCTGTCAGATTCGAGATTCAACAATTGGATCCGACCAAGACTTATAACTTAACCTTCTTCGGTTCGCATAAATTCAGCACTGGCGATACAACTACCTATAACATCTACACAGATAATACGTATACCACGCTAGTAGCTTCAGCGGTTCTCGATCACCAGGACCCTTCAGATCCGTTTCTACACAACAGGGATATGGTGGCCACCATCAGTGGTGTTGCCCCCCAGGCTGCGAACATACTCTACGTAGAATTCATTGGAGATCAAGCAACGCAAAACGCTCAAGGTTATCTTAATGTCATGCAACTCGAAGGAATTGCAACTTCATTGGCAGGCGACTTCGATGGCGACGACGATGTAGATGGCAACGACTTCTTAATTTGGCAACGTGGGAATTCCCCAACGTCTCCTCTTAGTCCCGATGATTTGGCTGATTGGCAAGCCAACTACGGTCCACCACTGATGACATCAATCACTTCCGTTCCTGAACCGAGTACAGTTTGTCTCATGCTTTTGGCGAGTGCTGGTGCGAATAGTATACTTAGACCTCGCCAAAGGCCGAGTTGATAGGGCAGCGTCGCATGCCGTCAAGCTCTTATGGCGGTGTGCGGCTTTTTTTCCAAATCCAATTCTGAGTGAATCCATATGGAAAATACCTTGAACTCATTCAGCCCTTGCAAGCCGCACACGACAACTATGATGCAAAATCGTCGCCAATTCGTGCCCTCCGTTTGCAAAGGGTATACGCTTGTGGAACTCTTGGTGGTCATTGCCATAATTGGTGTATTAGTGGCCTTGCTGCTCCCTGCCGTTCAGGCGGCTCGTGAGGCCGCCCGACGGATTAGCTGCAGTAACAATCTGAAGAACATCGGTTTAGCAATACTCAATCATCACGGTATTAAAAAACACTTCCCTCTCAACTATGGTGGCGCGTGGGCAAACGAATCGCCTACCGGAGTATCTCAGTCAGCGGTAGGTTGGGTTGTTGAGATTCTCCCACAGCTCGAACAACAACCCCTTTATGAGCGGTTTCAACGGGGGGGGTGCCTATGAAGGGAGTTTCCGTCCCGATCTGAGCCCAACTAGAAAACAAGAAGGGTTAGGAATCTTTTCCACGAAGAATGGCATCTCAGTCCCGGAGTTAATGCTCACAACGCTCCAAATTCTTGCTTGCCCGTCGGATGGAACTCCCAAGATTCGCGAAGATCAGTGGCAATGGAGACAAACGCCGGTCTCGGTGACGAACTACAAAGGAGTCCTCGGCGACACCTACTTGGGCAAGACCTGGGGCTCCAACTATTCCAATGATGCCTCGGACTATCCCAGCGGAAATTATCCAGGTGACGTATCGGTAACGGGTTTTCAACTGGATGACCAGGATTGCCATGCTGATACCCGTTGTCGCGGCATTTTTTTTCGCCATTCTTTTCAGAGACCTGTAAAACTTAAGGATGTCTCAGACGGCACCAGCAATACGTTCCTGGTTGGTGAAGATTTACCCGAATACAATCGTCACTCGGCTGCGTTCTACTCAAATAGTAGCTGGAGCAGTTGCAACATACCACCGAACAATCTGATTGGTTTTGATCCTGCTGTATTGGATCTCGATGCCTGGTGGGATCAGCAAGGTTTCCGCAGCCGCCATCCTGGCGGGCTCCAGTTTGCGTTAGTCGATGGCTCGGTAAGATTTATTTCTGAAGACACCAATAACGAACTTTATCGCACGAGTTGCACTCGTGACGGAGCGGAAATAGTCGGCACGGGACTCTGAACCTACTCTGACAGGAGACGATACGTGCCAGATTACACTTTTCATTCTCGAGGGGCATGTCGCTTTTTGCTCGGATTCGCTTTGCTGGTGTGCCTCTTCGGCGGGTGTAGCCAACAGTCGACGGAAATATCCGGAAGAGTCACGTTGGATGGCAAGCCCTTCAAGTTGGGTGAAAACGTTCGTGGGACGGTGATTTTTCAATCCGCCAATCGACAGGGCCCTACACTCAACGGATTGATCGATAATGCAGGTAGATTTCAACTATCAGCAGGTAGTTCCATCTCAGTCAATCCTGGTGTCTACCTGGTCACGGTCTCTGACGTGGAGATTCAGCAGCCCTTGGAAGTGAACGGTCAACCCACAGGTAAGAGGATCACCCCTGAAAAATATGCCGTTAGTTCTTCATCTGGACTACGAATAGTCGTCAATCCAGGTGAGAATGATGTATTATTAGAATTAGTTGGACAGCGCCACTTCAGGCGATGCTAGCGTGATTAAGTGCTTATATTGCATTGGTTTGTGTTCAACATCAAGTCTCTGAGCATGGATATGAATGGATTCGTCGCAACTCGATACACTCCAACAGTTTAACAGTGCT
>JBGSPU010000044.1:0-4688 GCA_041738415.1 Bythopirellula sp. | reverse complement strand
CTTGCCCAATTCACTGAAATGGGGATCGACGTGGAGCAGATCAAGTCATGTCTACCCGACACCGGATAGCCAACTCAAAACCCCTTGATGTCAAGGCACTTACGACTAACAATGAGGTCAAAGTGGCGCTGTCCAATTAGGTTCTTGCTCCCAAAGAAAATAAGCGCGGAACATGTTGGCTTCACTTATGTCACGCCAAGCCTCAACTCAACACTCCCTGCCGCGACTGGGCGAGGGTGCGTTTGTAGAGATTGCTGTATTCGCGGGCACTGTTGCCCCAGGACCAATCTTGTCGCATGCCAGTTTGCATCAGTCTTTGCCAAGCGGCTTTGTCGGCAAACAGCACGCTAGCCCGCTGCAGAGTATCGGAGAGGGCGAGTGCTGTGTACTCGCTGAAACTAAATCCTGTGGCAGTCCCATCAGATAATGTCTCAGCATTTACATCGACGACAGTATCTGCCAGACCACCTGTGGCGCGGACAATGGGAACTGTGCCGTACTTGAGGCTGTAGAGCTGATTGAGACCGCAGGGTTCGTATTGGCTGGGCATGAGGAACATATCGGCCCCGGCTTCGATCCGATGGGCCAATTCGTTGGAGAATTCAAGCCTCACGGCAATCTTGTCGGGATGCTCAGTTGCCAGTTTCGCGAAAGCCTGGTGATACTTCGGATCGCCGGTGCCGAGGATCACCCATTGGACGTCCTTTTCCGGGGCCCATTGCTGCATGACCCGTGAAATCAGGTCGAATCCCTTTTGGTCGGCTAGCCTACCAACCGCAGCGAACAGCGGAATCCCCGAGTTCACAGGGAGATTCAATTCCCGCTGCAGTGCCTCTTTGCAGGCGGCTTTGCCGACGGTGAAACTCTCTGGGTCAAAAGTGTTGGATCCCAGGTAGGGATCAATCGCCGGGTTCCAAACTTCGTAATCCACGCCATTGATGATGCCAAACAGATCGTCGCGGCGATGTTCGAGGGCCCCTTCCAGACCACAACTTAGCGGCGGGCGGAGAATCTCTTGGGCATAAGTGGGGCTTACGGTGTTGATTGTGTCGGCGAAGGCGATTGCCGTCTTCATAAAATTCAAGTTTCCAAAGAACTCCATGTAACGCCAATTGAAGTACTTCCAGTCGATCCCCGTCAGGGCCATGTCCCAATGCCAGAAACTGCCCTGATAGGCCAGGTTGTGAATGGTGAACAGTGACGCGATTTGGTCGAAGGGAGGCTCATCGGCATGGAGCGTTTTCAAGTAGGCGGGAATTAATCCTGCGCACCAATCGTTGCAATGGATAAGTTCAGTTCCCAGATCGAGTTGACGGATCGTTTCCAGAACGGCACGGCTGTAGAACACGAAACGCTCACAATTGTCACGGTATTCTTCGCCATCCTCGCCATAGAGCTGAGGACGATCGTAGTAGTCACCGTTCTCGATGAGATACACGGGCACGGCCGAGTCTGGCAAATGACTTTCCAGAATCTGGCAACCGACTCGCTTTTGACCGATCGGAATCTCAAAGCTGATGCCGGTGGAGTCGATGGGAAGCCCCGCCTGATAGGCCTGCCGAAACGCGGGCAATATCACCGCCGGACGATGTCCCAGGGTGTAGAGCTCACGCGGGAGGCTGCCGCACACATCGCCTAACCCTCCAGTCTTCGAGAAGGGTGCTGCTTCAGATGTGGCGAATAGGATATTCACGATATCGTCCTACTTGATAGTAACTACAATTTGTCATTCCGAAGGAGCCCAAGCGACTGAGGAATCTGGGTTCACCAATCACTCGTCCTCCAACCTTGTTGATACCGCCCCCAAGTCCCTGGTCATGGTATTTCCCTGCGGGACAATGTGGCACCCTCTGGATGACAGTACGCGCCTTCTTGGCGATTCGATTCACTTTCCCACTACGGCACCGATTGCCTCAGCGACTCGGTCGATGTTGGCGGGGGTCAGCCCAGCGACATTAATCCGACCTGACCCTACTACATAGATAGCATATTGCTCGCGAAGTTGTTCAACTTGGGCTTTGGACAGGCCAGAAAAGGAGAACATGCCTCGCTGCTTAGTGATGAACGAGTAGTCGCCCGGCACCCCTTGAGCCTCCAAGGCATCGACCAATTGCTGACGCATACCGTTGATACGGCCCCGCATGTGGGCAAGTTCATTTTCCCATGATTCTCGTAGCCTCTGGTCGCGGAGAATGGTCTCGACGATTGCCGCCCCGTGGGCGGGAGGATTCGAGTAATTCGCCCGTACCACTCGATTGATCTGACTTTGTACAGCAGCGGCGGAATCCTTAGTTGAGCACACGAAGGACAAGGCTCCAACACGCTCCCGATACAGTCCGAAGTTCTTGGAGAAGCTGCTGCAAACGATCAGGTCTCCCCCTGCCTCAGCAAACTCACGCACTCCTGCTGCATCCTGTTCGAGTCCATCGCCAAACCCCTGGTAGGCAAAATCGAGCAAGGGTAGCAGCCCACGTTTGGCAATGGCTTGGAGGACTTGCCGCCACTCTTTCACGGTAGGATCGATACCCGTCGGATTGTGGCAGCAACCATGCAGCAGGATCACGTCGCCAGAGGGGATCGTCTCGATGGTGGCGAGTAAACGCTCAAACGCGAGGCTGTTGGTGGACTGGTCAAAGTAGGGATAAGTCTTGGTCGGAACGCCTGCCGCGGCAAAAATGCTGGGATGGTTGGGCCAGGTGGGGTCACTTAGCCAGACGCTCGCTTTGGGGAAATTCTCATGAAGAAAGTCCGCAACCACCCGCAAGCCACCCGTGCCACCGGGTGTATGGGCCCCTGCCATGTGATCTGGTGGCCGACCGAAGACCAATTGTTGAACGACCTCGGCATAGCCAGTCGACCCCGAAATCGGCAGATAGGCCTTGTTCGAGGGTCCCATTGCCAGAATGTTTTCAGCGTCGATAACGCTTTTGAGAGTGGGCGTATTGCCATGTTCGTCCTGGTAGACACCGACACTCAGATTGACCTTCTCGGATCGCGGATCCTCGTTGAAGGCGACGGTTATTCCTAGGATCGCATCACGGGGGGCTAGTTCAACAGTTTCTAACATCGAGTTCGTTAATCGCCTTTGTTGGCGCAAGAGAGAGTGTGTCCTTGAGTCCAGGTCTCGCCCGTTGACGCTCTTCACCTGGTAATGCGACAATCATAAACCCTGCCGGAGCAGGTTCCTAGTGGAGTTGTGCTCAGGAGGCTCTCTCCCACCGTCCATTCACCTCAACATGACACCCTCCATACTCTCTCTAGTCCACTTATGAGCGCCCCACGAATCGGAATCTGGATCATCGGAGCCCGCGGAGGGGTTTCAGTCACGACACTCGTGGGACTTTCGGCGTTACGGAGCGGGCTAATCCCTGAGATAGGCCTCGTCAGTTGTCTCGCCGAATTCGCTCACCTACCGCTGACGAGTTGGGGCCAGTTCGTCGTGGGAGGGCATGAAATTCGTTCCTCCAGCTTGCTCGCCGAAGCCGAGCGGCTTCACCGAGAAAGCCGGGTTATCGAGGCCAATGTCTTGGAAGCGGCCCAAGAATTTCTCACCGAGACGGAAGCCAATATCCGCCCAGGAGTGTTGTGGAATGTTGGTTCCACAATTAGGCAACTGGCAGCCAAGGACGTCCCTGAAGAAGACCGGCCCCGCGAGGTGGTAGACCGCGTGCAGGCGGACCTACGGGATTTTCAGCAGCGCGAGCGACTCGACCGGGTTGTGGTCGTCAATCTGGCATCCACCGAGGCCCTGGTGGACTCCACTTTATGGCCTGAGACTTGGAATGCAACGGAGCTCCAGCTTGAACAATCCGACTGCCCTTTGCCGGCCAGCAGCCTGTACGCCATCGGGGCCTTGGAACTTGGAATGCCCTATATAAACTTCACCCCCTCCTTGGGAGCCACCCCGCTGGGTATGGATGAACTAGCCCGCCAAAAAAAAACTTGCCATGCGGGGCGCGACGCCAAGACGGGTGAGACCTTGCTCAAAAGTGTGCTAGCTCCGATGTTCGCGGCTAGGAATTTGGAGGTCATGAGTTGGGTGGGTCACAATATATTTGGCAACCTTGATGGAAAGGTTTTGAGTGACCCAGAGAACAAAGCCGCGAAGGTGAAAAGCAAGGATCAACTCCTTGAGCGAATCCTCGGTTACGCCCCCCAGAGCCTCATTTCGATCGAGCACATCGAGAGCCTGGGGGATTGGAAAACCGCCTGGGATCACGTGCATTTCCGCGGTTTTTTGCAGACTCCGATGACTTTGCAGCTCACCTGGCAGGGCTGCGATTCGCTCCTGGCGGCCCCTCTGGTACTCGACCTAGTACGGTTCGTTTTGGTGGCTCAGGAGCGGGGAGAGTCCGGTGCACTGGGAATGCTTGGCAGCTTTTTCAAGAGTCCGCTTGGCACCAATCGACATGGGTTTGCCGAGCAGACCGGTGACCTGATCGCCTGGGCCCGTCGCCCATCGTGAACCCCTTTGCGGTCGGAATTGACCCCTAGTCGGTTCTATCCAAAGAGCGAAAAGATGCCTGATAACTTTTCAAGTTTTTTCATTTTTGGCTCCTCACCAGAATTTGTGGGTGATTGATCGGGTTTTGGCAGGCGGGAATGCGTTTTTTCAGGCATCGGCAGGGCAAAAAAGAAGGTTCCCTCCGGACGTGGTGAACGGTAGCGCTGGACAATGCTCAATCATC
>JBGSPU010000034.1:0-28296 GCA_041738415.1 Bythopirellula sp. | reverse complement strand
CCCCTGACGGCTTGTTCCGTCAGGGTCGTTTTTTGGGGGCCAGATTCCTGAACCCTTCTTTTTGCCCTGAAATGCCTCGAAAACGCCTGTCGTACACGCCCAAAAGCCACTTGGCGACCCACAGATTCTGGTGAGGAACCTATTTTTCCTTTTAACGAATCCGTGTAAGCTGAAAAAGAGAAATTGGACGAGTGCTTCGTGGATTTCGGTTGGCATTTGCAAGAACTCCAGCCGCCCGTCGGTAAATTCGACACGCCCGTTGGTCTCATCCGTCAGATCGAGATATTCATTCTCTGACCATTCGCCCTGCTCTGGGTACAAAGTCGCCAGTTCCCAGGCATAGTCAGAATCTTGAGAATGAGATAGGGGGACTTGTGACATGGCTGCCACCTATTAGATCAGTCAAGGACTTGAAAGAAGGTTATCCAACACCATCATAGCAATTTGAAGTCCCCTGGTACAGCACACCAATTGATGCAGAAACTCCTCCACAACAGCATTGGCAAGGGTCACCGCCCCGGCAGCTTCTCGAACTTGTACTCGTGACCTCGGTCGCGGAGCACTTTGGCCTTCACGATCTTGTCTGGCTTCGGTCCGTTGGGGTCGTCGGGATCGCGGCGTTTGATGGCGGCTGCCACTTCCATGCCCTCCACCACGCGGCCGAACACGGTGTGTCGGCCATCGAGATAACTGGTTGGGACAAAGGTGAGGAAGAACTGAGAGCCCCCCGTATTCCGTCCCGCGTGGGCCATGCTCAGACTGCCACGAAAGTGCTTGCGGTAGTCTTTGCCGTAGCACTCACATCGAATCGAGTATCCTGGCCCACCGCTCCCTGAGCCGGTAGGATCCCCCCCCTGGGCCATGAACCCCGGCAACACGCGATGGAAGGGGACTCCATCATAGTAGCCTTTTTTTACGAGTGTAAGAAAGTTTGCCACCGCCTGTGGGGCCTCGTTCTCGAATAGCTCGATCACGACGTCGCCATGTTCGGTAGTGAACGTCACACGCGGCAAATCATCGGCTAGTGCTTCGGCTTCGCGTATCCTGTGTTCGAGTTGCCAGTTCTTTTCCAGTTGGGGCAAGCCGTCGCGTAGGCTCTGGGCCAATTGCAAGAGCCGTCCCTGATCACGTTCCTGCGGCGAGGAACGAAATGCCCCAGCCGCTTCGGCCTCGGCGAAATACTTTTTCGCCAGCGTGAAGTCGTTCAGACATACCGCGCTCACGGCCCCACCCAACCATAACTGCGGCGCGTCGGACCCAGCACCGGCGTCCAACAAGCCTTGAATGAGGGGCAGGGCTCGTTCATATTGATCTCCGCCGTTTCCGCGCGCATCTCCTAGAACATGGAAGGTTGCCATAGCCACCAAGGTATCTTTCACTTGGGCCGACCGCTTGGGATCCGCTTGATAGACAGCCAAACCGGTCTCTACCAGTTTGTCGAGTTGCTCGGCGACTTGCTTTTTTAATTGGGCAATCTCCTGGTCAATCTGTTTGAGCTGTCCGCCGGACTTGCCAGCCTTTTCTTGCTGCTTGGCTTGGATTTTTCCATACAGGACGACCCATTCATTGCGAGCTTGCTCGAAGCTGGTAATCAGTGCGTCCGGCGAATTCTGGGTTCCCGCTTCCTGGGCTTCCACAACCAGATCGCCCATGACACAGTTGGAACTGAAAATCAGCAGAAAAATCCAGAATAAACGTCGCATGGGATAGTACCTCTAGCAATTCAATGCACAATGACGCAGGTAAGAATACGAAGCGACCAGAATACCAAATCTGTCATCCACTGGCACCCGCAACTCCCTAAGACCCAACTTTGGCCAAACCGACGAAAAACAAACGCAAGAAAAAAGCGGAACCCGCTGATAGCACCGAGCTACGGATCATCGGCGGCAAGCTTCGTGGTAGCAAATTGCGCTATGAACATCTCCAGCGAGATGGCGACCCCATCACCCGTCCGATGAAGCATCGGGTTCGCGAGGCGATTTTCAATCTCATCAGCATGGATTCACTCGGCAAGCACGCCATCGATCTTTTCGCGGGCACAGGTGCGCTCGGACTCGAGGCACTGAGCCGCGGGGCAGTCAGTGCAACTTTCATCGAGAAACACGTCCCAACAGCTCGTGTGATCGAAGAGAACATCGCCATACTCGATCTCACCGAACGATCGCAACTCCTGGTCACCAGCGCCTTTCTGTGGGGCAAAAGGAACTTGCCGAATGCGGAATTCCACTATCCCGAGGCTTCACCTCCCGGTCCCTCAACCCTCCTCCCTTGGCTTGTCTTCTGTAGCCCTCCTTACTCGTTCTATTCCGAGCGGCAGCAAGAAATGTTGGACTTAATCGAGAAGGTACTCGACCGAGCACCGACAGAGAGTATCCTGGTTGTGGAGGCCGACACCTCATTTGATTTTGGATTGCTGCGCGGTGACGTCGCCGATAGCCGCCAGGAAAATAATTGGCTCGTGCGATCTTATTCGCCTGCAGTGGTCGGTATCTGGCGGAAATAAACCTCATAACTCGCCCGAAGGAATCGTCATGAATCATTTAGCACTCCAGTCATTGTGCCTTTGCCCCATCGTCTTAACAGCCATGTCCACACATTTCGCATCTGGCCAGCAAATTGCAAAACAGCAGGTGATTGAGTTATGGAACGACGTTGCTCCTGGGTCGGAGGATTTCAGCGATATTGAAAAGAGCGAAGAACGGGGCGAGGCAGGTGTACCCAACAGGTGGCTCACCCAAGTAAAGCAGCCTACGCTTACCGTGTTTCCTGCACGCACAGAGAAAACTGCCCAGACAGCGGTTATTATCTGCCCGGGGGGAGGCTACGGTGGTCTCGCCTTCGACAAAGAAGGGACCGAGGTCGCTCAATGGTTTTCTGAACTGGGCGTAACGGCTTTTGTTTTGAAATATCGTCACGGTGGCGGGCCGCACCAGCACCCGATTCCCTTAGAAGACCTTCAACGAGCCATGCGGATAGTGCGCAGCAGTGCAAACGTATTCGGCTACCAATCTGATCGCATCGGGATTATGGGTTTCTCTGCCGGTGGGCATCTTGCCTCGTCGGCCGGTACTCATTTCGACAGCGGAGACCAATCGGCCGAGGACCCCGTTGATCGAAAATCATGTCGCCCCGATTTTCTGATGCTTATCTATCCAGTCATCTCGATGGATGCAGCCCTTACTCACGGGGGGTCGCGTGAAAACCTGTTGGGCGAACATCCCTCGGCTAAACTCGTGGAACTCCTGTCAAACGAACTACAAGTATCCGACGACACCCCACCAACATTTCTCGTGCATGCGACTGATGACGGCAGTGTTCCGGTGGAAAACAGTCTGTCATTCTACCGAGCTCTAGTCGACCACAAAGTCCCGGCCGAATTGCATGTCTTCGCTGAGGGAGGCCACGGCTTCGGCATGCGTCAGAAGGAAAAGCCCGTGGTCGAATGGCCCCACTTGCTGGAGAACTGGCTCCGCAGCCGCGGGCTTGTTGAATGCCGGAAGTAAGAACACGAGTTCTGGCGGGGGGCAATGCGTGTGTTGTATTCTTGCCGGAACTGCAAACGACTTGTTCCCGGCTATTTGGCTAGCCCGCTTCGCGCATCCGAATCTGCAGACTCGGCGCCAGTGGCACGGCAAAATGCGGGGCGCGAATTGGCACCCGAGGCGTCGAGATTGGTTCGCTGCTGGCGATGGGCTCGGGACCTGGATCGAAGCGTAGGGTGTTCGGCGCCTGGGGATGAATTCCCAGCGAACCGCTCCAGGTTTCGTACGGCCGACCGCTCCGCTCATCGTCCTGGAAGAATGCCAGATAGCTCATCGTGTCGGCGGCCATGAATTCGTGTTCGCGTGGGGCGGATTGTGTTTGGCTATGCACCCGCCGCCAGGTTCCGGCGTTGAAGTACGTTTGGTGCAGCACGTAACCATCGGCAAAACTTGCATCCAACGGCACAACCTCCGCCGCGTGTGTATGGCCGTAGACGATGTGGCGGGCGCGGCGATTGCGGAAGTCCTGCTCCGCAAGCGCGTGAGGAAAGTATGAGGTCGTGTTCGACCCACTAAACTCGGCGACTACCTGGGCGATCCAACTGGCCCAGTTCATTGAGAGTCGCCGGCTAAACTTCAACGCCTTTTCCAGTTTGTCGACAATGTCTAGCGGGCTCCAACTATCTCTCTGGCGGACGAAAGGGTGCTCCAAGAACTCATCGGCCAAGTTATCCCAAATGCGTTTTACTTCCTTGCGGTAGGGTGGCTGGGGACAGCTTCGCTCCAATAGCCCGTCGATCCACACGGGAACCAATAACAACGGGCGAATATTGTCAATTTCTCGCAGGCCCAGCAACGCGGATTCCGGCAGGTCGTTCCCCAATTGTTGTTCGACCTGCTTGCCAAACCGATTCAAGAGTTCCAGTACAATTACATCCCCCAGGCTACTCGAGTCGCGATCTCCTTCAAAGTTGAACGGATCATAGATATCGCCATGCCGGGCGAACACCTTGTGCCGTCGCATCACCTGCACCAGTTCGTTGCTTTCCCAGATTTCGTGTGGAAAGGGTGCATCCGCGTAGGTTGCCAGTCCCATGTGGGCAACAATCGCACGGCGGAGTTGGTTGTAGTTTTCTCCCGAGAGATGAAACGGCCAATCGTGGTTGCCGACCATATAGTGAATGCGCACCGGCACCTGCTGCGACTCTCCCGCAGCGGGCCGACCATTGGCCAGAGAACAAGGGACTCGAACGCCCTCTTCCGCAAGCCGCCGAAAGATGTCCAGTGAATCAGCGTTTTGCCGTAAGATGTCGCCGGTAATTTTGGTGACCATTTGGAACAACTGAGGTGATTTCGAATCGTCCCAAGGTCGTGCGGGTCGGTCTAGCCACTGCGTAGAGCGGATCACGTCCAACACATCACCCAACAGCAGCAGATCAATCCGCTCGATGGGCTGATAATGGCCGTCGCGACGCTGCGAAGCGCTGAGCGCGAGGTCAAAGAGCCTATCGGCAAGCAAACGAAATGCCCCCGCCGAGATGGTCATGCCACTCGTGCCATCGGTCAGGTGCAAATCGCTGATGATGACCAGCATCGATTTCTTGCTCTAGCGCATTGAAAAGGCAAATTGGGAATATCGCGACTCCCTTCTCCTACTGATCGGCCAGGAAGTCACAGGAGATTGAGGATTATTCCGATTTTGCTGGACGTTTTAAGCCATTGTTCGCTAGCACCTCTTGCCGAGTAATCGCCGAATCAACCGGTCGCTAGTGAGAAATGGGCTACTTTTTCGTTTCTCAGAAATCCAGTAAAACTACAGGGCAGATCAATAATATCGCCGGTGGATAATACGAAGTATTCCTCTGACAAAAAGTCACTCTTATCAAATGTCTCACGCCTACCTAGCTATTGACCTTGGTGCCAGTTCTGGTCGCGCTATCGTGGGCATTTTGGACGGGAGTCCCGCGAAATTACGTCTCGAAGAAGTCCATCGGTTCGAACATCTGCCATGTCCCACTCCTGTTGGTCCCGTTTGGGATCTCACCGGAATTTGGCGGCACTTACTCAGCGGCCTCGAAGCAGCAGCCTCATGGTGCCGCGAGAATGGAGCACAACTCAAGAGTGTGGGCGTGGACACCTGGGGCGTTGATTGGACCCTCTTAGGAAAGAGTGGTGAGTTGCTGGGGCTGCCTCATTGCTATCGCGATCCACAGAACGAAGTTGCCTGCCAGCGAGTGATCGAGCAACTTGGAGGGTTCGAAAAACTTTACGAGCGGACGGGTATCCAATTGTTGCCGTTCAACACGCTCTTTCAAGTTGCCGCCCGCTATCAGACTGAGCCTAAAATGTTTGACGCCGCAGAGCGTCTGGTATTTCTCCCCGATCTGCTGCACTACTGGCTTTCAGGGGAACTTCAGACCGAGCGAACGATCGCTTCAACCAGCAGCATGCTGGAAGTCGCAACAGGCCAATGGGATAAAGGTCTACTCGATGAACTCGGGTTGCCGACCCATTTACTTGGCCCAATAGTGGAACCTGGCACGGTTCTGGGAACACTGCGAGCCGAAGTCGCTCAAAGCACGGGGGCCCCGGCTAATCTACAAGTGATCGTGCCGGCAGCACACGATACCGGGTCGGCGGTAGCTGCAGTCCCCGCCAGCGGTGATGCGAATTGGGCTTATCTCTCGAGCGGAACGTGGTCACTACTCGGCTCCGAACTGGGCAAGCCGATCAACTCCCCAGCCGCACGTAGTGTGCCGCTTACCAACGAACGGGGTGTGAATGGCACGATTCGCCTGCTCAAGAACATTGCTGGTCTGTGGTTGGTACAGGAACTACGGCGCGAGCTTCAACAGCAAGCTCAGTCGCTCGAATTTGGCGAAATGGTGCAAGAGGCCCGGCGGGCTAAACCGGGGCGGACGATTGTCAATCCCAATCATGCCGAGTTCGCATCGCCCGGCAATATGGCTGAAAAGTTACGGCGATTCGCCAAAGAAACAGCTCAACCCGAACCGGAAACCGTCGGGCAATTAGTCCGCTGTTGTCTGGAAAGCCTGGCTCTCTGCTACCAATCTACGCTGGAGCAATTAGAATCGGTGCTGGGAAAATCGATTGAGGTGTTGCATATTGTTGGCGGCGGCACTCAGAACGATCTGCTCAATGAGTTTGCCGCGGCGGCTGTGGGTAGACCCGTCATTACGGGCCCCATCGAGGCTACTGCGATTGGCAACTTGTTAGTGCAAGCCATGGGGTGCGGTGAGTTGTCGAATCTGGCAGAATTGCGACAGATCGTTGCCAACTCGTTTCCACGCAATCCTGTGGAGCCTGATTCTGCCAACCACTGGGAACATTCACGCGGCAAGTTCGCTGAACTTATCGCCAATCAAACGTAAGGCAACGTGACCATGTCGAGCACCGAACAAGCATACCAAATCGCGCGCGATCAGTACTCCGAAGTTGGTGTGAACACCGAGAGTGTGCTCAAGCAACTCGCTCGTATTCCAATCTCTATCCACTGCTGGCAAGGAGACGATGTCAGTGGATTCGAAAACCCCGATGGAGCACTGACGGGAGGCATTGCCGTCACGGGTAACTATCCAGGAAAGGCGCGCACCCCCGATCAATTGCGTGCCGACTTGGACCAAGCCATGGCACTCATCCCTGGAAGGCACCGACTGAACCTTCACGCCAGTTATGCCGATACCGGTAGCACATCCGTTGAGCGCAATGAATTGCAGCCCCAGCATTTTCAAAGCTGGATCGATTGGGCGAAGCAGAAGGAAATTGGACTCGACTTTAATCCAACTTTTTTTTCCCATCCAAAGTCGGCCGACGGCTTCACGCTCTCACACCAAGACAAAGGCATCCGAGAGTTCTGGATCGAGCATGGCATCTGCTGCCGAAAAATCGGCGCCGCGTTTGGCGAAGCGCTGCAGAACCCTTGCATTACCAACTTCTGGATGCCCGATGGCATGAAAGATACTCCAATTGATCGTAAAGGACCTCGTGAGCGATTAGCCGCCTCGTTGGACTCTATTTTTGCTCAGTCGATCGATCCGGCACTCAATCAAGATGCCGTTGAATGCAAGCTGTTTGGGATCGGTTCTGAGAGTTATGTCGTTGGCTCACACGAGTTTTATCTTGGCTATGCAGTCCGAAACAATAAACTACTCTGCCTCGACGCGGGCCACTTTCATCCAACCGAAGTCATTTCTGATAAAATCTCCGCTGTTCTTCACTGGATCAACGAGCTACTCCTGCATGTGAGCCGAGGCGTCCGCTGGGACAGCGATCACGTCGTCACTTTTACCGATGAATTGCAAGCCATCATGCAAGAGATCGTGCGGGGCGACTATCTCGAACGCGTGCATATCGGACTCGATTTCTTCGACGCCAGTATCAATCGCATTGCCGCCTGGGTAATCGGAACGCGGGCTACAAGTCGAGCATTGTTGCAGGCACTCCTGGAACCGACCGAATTACTTCGAGGTTATGAGGCAGATGGAAACTTGACGGCACGGCTGGCGATGCTCGAAGAAGTCAAGAACTTACCAGCCAGTGCCATATGGGATTATTACTGCCACACAAAAAATGTACCGGTGGGGCCCGCATGGCTTAGAGAAGTGGAAATCTATGAGAAACAGGTACTCAGCAAACGGTGACATGCCTTTGCGTTGAAAAGTACCCCGAATTCAGGCGGAACATCTATGGCCGATGACCAGTCCCAACCAACCGAGGAATATGAGCGCGAGCCGGTGCCGCAACGGGCCCTGCTCGGCTTTAAGAATTTCATCGGCATGTACGCTGGCGAACACTGCGCTGGCACGGAGTTGATGATTGGCCCATTGTTTGTAGCAGCGGGTGTGAGCGCCTACGACGTCGTGGTGGGCCTGCTACTGGGCAATGCACTGGCAGTGTTGAGTTGGATGTTGCTCACGGCTCCCATCGCAGTGCGTGCTCGTCTCACTCTGTATTATCAACTGGAAAAAATCTGCGGGCGAAACCTTGTCACACTCTACAACCTGGCCAATGGGGTGATGTTTTGTTTCCTGGCTGGTTCGATGATCACCGTTTCGGCCACGGCCCTGGGGGTATGGTTTGATTTTCCTATGCCTGGGCTCAATGATGTCTATCCCAACAGCATCGGCTGGGTGTTGGCTGTCCTGGCTGTAGGGACAGCCATTTCCATCGTCGCTGCTTATGGCTACGAGATGGTCTCGCGGATCGCGAACATTGCCGCACCCTGGATGGTGTTGGTATTTCTGGCGTTTGGACTTGTGGGCCTTAAAGAGTTCATTGCCATCAACGACATGCAAATCAACTCGCTCAGCGACCTCTGGCACCTGGCGCAATCATCGATCTGGAAAGGGGGCGAACCCCTGGAAGGCCAAGTCAAGTTTACTTTCTGGCACGTGACTTTCTTTGCCTGGTTTTGCAACATGGCGATGCACATCGGCATGAGCGATCTATCGGTATTCCGCTTTGCCAGGCATTCCTGGTATGGAATCTCCACCGCCGCGGGCATGTATGTCGGGCACTTCATGGCATGGCTCTCTGCCTCGGTGCTGTACGCCTTGCAGCTTCACAATGATCCTGCCAGCACGGATGTGCTGCCAGGACCGCTGGCCTACAAAGCCTGCGGTATCGCGGGTCTGATTTGCGTGATCATCGCGGGATGGACGACGGCCAATCCAACGATCTATCGTGCTGGCCTCGCGTTTCAAGCCATTGTTCCAAATAAATCGCGGTTTGCCGTGACCTTATTCACGGGCGCTATCGCTACCGTGGCAGGCATGTTCCCGGCAATCGCCATGCAACTCTTGGGATTTGTCGCCTTGTATGGATTACTGCTCATGCCCATGGGCGCAGTTGTGTTTGCCGACTTCTGGCTTTTCCCTCGATTTGGGTTACAACCTTACTATGCGGAGCGTAACGGACTCTCGTTCAACTGGGCCGCAGGGCTCACCTGGTTTATTACCCTCGGCATTTGCCTCGCTCTTGTGAAGTCCGATATCGAGATCAACGGCATTCAGCCTTTTCAAATCTGGTTCGTCGCACTCCCTGGCTGGTTCATCGCAACAGCACTCTACATTTTCCTCAGCAAAATCTACCAACAACGCTCCCCCTAACCCATAGCCGGACCACTACGTGGTCCGGGATGAAGAGAGAAACACTATGCGAATACTCCTACAACTCGTCTCCACGATCGCCTTAATTGCCACGATTCTGCCTTCGATCATGTTTCTGACCGATTCACTCGATCTGGCTCAGACAAAACTCTGGATGTTAATCGCCACCATAGTTTGGTTTATTGCTACCCCGCTCTGGATGGGGCAGCCTTCTGAACTAGAACACGAAGAGGTTGTTATCTAGGGGATCGCTGATCCAGAGGCCCTTTTCTATCTGCCCCGGAAGCGTATACGCTAGCAGAAAGGTGAGCGAATCTGAAAATAGATCCTGGTAGCCATCGCCTTCCGGCAAAGGCTACTAATTTTTCTTGAGACCTAAACACGACAATTTCTTCTTCAGGAGCAGAAAGCCATGGGCCAGGTAACCGATCCGATTTGTGGGATGCAGGTCGATACCGAGACGGCCCTTTCGCTCAGCGAGGGAGGTTCGACCTACTATTTTTGCAGTGCCGGCTGCCGCGATCGCTTTGCGAATCAGCAGGACAACTCTCCGGCGACTGACCAACATTCTGAAGGTCATGCGTGTTGTCGCGAGAAGCCGCCACGGCAGGTGACTGTGTCAACCAAAAGTGACGACCGTCGACTCTACACCTGCCCCATGCATCCCGAGGTCGAGCAAGTCGGTCCGGGAAGTTGTCCCAAGTGTGGGATGGATCTAGAGCCAAAAACAGTTTCCGACGAGGAGCAAGACGATGGCACCGATGCCGATATGTCGCGGCGATTCTGGATCGGCGTGACCCTGAGCGTCCCGCTGCTCGTTCTGACGATGGGGCCCATGGTCGGGCTCAGCGTGGATCGTTGGCTGTCGGCCACTAGCGCAGGTTGGCTCCAACTGCTACTCGCGACTCCGGTGGTTTTGTGGAGTGGCTGGCCGCTGTTGATTCGCGGTTGGCAATCGGTCGTGCATCGCAGTCCCAATATGTTTACCCTCATTGCGATTGGGACGCTCACGGCGTTTGCATTTAGTGTGGTTGCTGTCCTATTCCCTGCGCTGATCCCTGCCGCATTCTATGAAGCTGGCCGACCGCCGCTCTATTTCGAGGCGGCGGCTGTCATCATGACCCTGGTCTTGCTGGGGCAACTTCTTGAGTTACGGGCGCGTAAGCGAACCAGTAGTGCCATTCGTGAACTATTGCAACTCGCTCCCAAAACAGCCCACCGCGTCACCGACGGGGGTGAGCAAGATGTCCCCCTCGACCAGATCCAGGCTGGCGATCAGTTGCGAGTTCGCCCCGGAGAGAAAACGCCTGTCGATGGTGTCGTACTGGAAGGGGATAGCTCCGCCGACGAATCAATGCTCACGGGAGAACCACTGCCGGTTGAAAAGCATTCAGGTGACAAGGTTTCTGCAGGTACACTCAATCAAACCGGCACACTCTTGATCGAAGCCCAGCAGGTGGGAGCCGAAACGGTCCTGGGCCGCATCGTCGAGATGGTCGCGGCTGCTCAGCGCAGTCGCGCACCGATTCAACGCTTAGTCGACGTCGTGGCGGCCTGGTTTGTGCCGACGGTTATCGTCACGGCGTTCATCGCGTTCGCAGTGTGGGCCATGATTGGTCCCGAGCCGCGGCTCGCGCATGCCTTGTTGGCTGCTGTCTCGGTCCTCATCATCGCCTGCCCCTGTGCGTTGGGACTGGCTACGCCCATGTCCATCATGGTGGGCATCGGTCGGGGTGCCCGCGAGGGGGTGTTGATCAAGGATGCCCAAGTACTCGAGACGATGGAAAAAGTCGACACGATAGTCGTCGACAAGACCGGCACGCTCACCGAGGGGCGGCCGCGTGTGGTGGATCTCGCAACTGTGGAAGGTACGAACGAGAACGAATTGCTGACCCTCGCTGCCGCAGCCGAAAGCGCGAGTGAACATCCGCTAGCCCGCGCGATCGTCGACGCTGCCCAGGAGCGTGAGTGGCAAACGCAACAAGCGTCAGAATTTCAAAGCACCACAGGGGGCGGCATCGAAGCAGACGTTGGTGGCCGCCGCGTTTTGGTAGGCAAACAGGATTTTCTGGCGAATTCCGACGTGCAGATCCCACGAGACATTGCCGACATGAGTAAGCAAATGCAAGCCCAGGGCCGCACCGTGTTATTTGTGGCGACCGACAACAAACTGCTCGGCATCATCGCCGTTGCCGACCCCATCAAGGAGACCACTCCCGGCACAATTAAGCGGTTGCACGAACTGGGCTTGAAACTCGTGATGCTCACCGGCGATGCCCAGGCTACCGCCCAAGCGGTCGCCGACGAACTGGGGATCGACGATTTCACTGCCGGCGTTTCGCCAGAAGAAAAGCACAATTATGTCCAGCGTCTTTGCGATGAAGGACGCGTTGTTGCCATGGCTGGCGATGGAATCAACGATGCGCCCGCACTGGCTGTGGCGGATGTGGGTATCGCGATGGGTACCGGCAGTGACGTGGCTATCGAGTCCGCCGGGGTCACGCTCATCGGCGGCGATTTACGCGGAGTTGTGAGAGCAATCGCCCTCAGCCGGGCCACCATGCGCAACATTCGCCAAAACCTGTTCTTCGCCTTCGGCTATAACGCCATCGGCATCCCCATCGCGGCCGGTGTGCTCTACCCCGCCTTTGGCTGGCTGCTAAGCCCGATGATCGCCGCCGCCGCCATGAGTCTCAGCAGCGTCTCGGTCATCGGCAACGCCCTGCGGCTGCGGTCGATCAGCATCTCACACAATTTCGAGTCCGCGCCCCATCGCTTCCATTGATAAATCTTTTGGGCATCATCATAAAAAACCGGGAAGTGAAGGCGGCGGGCATCGAATGCAAGAGACAAAAAACTTGATCCCCTCAGACGACAACGACTTGCGGCACAATGGACATGACAGGGCAGCTCGCGGGCGAAATTACAAGTCCAAGTCTGTCGCCCAAAGACATCTGCGACTTGACCGACGATCTTCAATTCGTCATCACTTGTTGGCAGAGAGTTTATCAATACAATTTCGTCAGGCCAGTTGCTTGATCGTGGGGGCGGCGGTCATATATTGATCTCGACTATCACTCTTAACTGACAGCGTGATGCCGCCGATGCAGGCAAGGGGACTGTCGGTAACCATAAGTGCGGTTGCCCATTATTGACCAGACTCATCCTGTCCGACGGCTTGTCTTAATTTCGACATGTCCATTCCGTGGGCTCTCAACAAGCGACCGACCTGCTCTGAAGGGGCCGTGTCCGCTGGTAGACCGAGACGCTCAATAATATCCGAGACGGGCACGCCGGTCTGACTCGCCACTTCTCCCAGTGTCATGAAGCCACGGATGGTTTCGACTTCACCTGACTCGCCGTCCTCCTCCGGGCCACCGATGTCAGCCTGCTGATCGCCGAGCGGACTCTTGAGAAGTTCTGAGCGGGGTGCCGTCTGAGCTGGCGTCAAGAGAGGCGCTGCTGCCAGCAAAGTGACTAAAACAAGGCTGGCGACTCCTAACGCGAAACGTCCTCCTGAGACGTCGGAATGAGGTCTACCGCGGAGGACGCACACGATCCACTTCCAATGAAGAAATAGGTGTACGACCAAGACGCCCATCAAGCCTAACGCGATCCAATAGTGAATGCTGCCCCATTCGTGGCGGCTGAGTCCCCAGACGACCGTTACAGGTTGGCTGCCCGCCCCCGCGCCAGAGCCGGACCCCATGCCGTGCAATCCGCCGCTCCCAGGGGGCATTTGCCAGCGCAGCATCAACCCGGTTGTGGCCAGCACAACGAGCCCAGCGTACGCGACTGCATCAACAATTGCGTTCAGTGCGGTTCGAGACATGATACTTTCTCCTTTATTTTGGTGATGTAGGTGAGGGATGGGGAAGAGCTTTCGCTGCGGCAGCAGCCGCTGCGGGCACAGGGTGATTTTGGTGGGCCTCTTCAAAACCGCGAGCCACAAAATTGCTGACAACATCGGCGTGGGCCTGAATTAAAGCGACGACGATGGGCTCGTCAGACGTTTCCATGACTCGAACGCCCTTATCTGTGTTTTCCACCGACATCTTGATACTCGCATGCCTCTTGAAAATGGCGGCAAATAAATCGTCCCAGTACCGTAGACCACGACCTTCCCGGACTCGTTTGTGCATTGCGGCCACGTGCTCCTGAATTTTCTTGGCAACCTCGGGCTGGTCAGACTCTGTTACCGTTTCAACTCCCTTGACCGTCCGCGTGACGGTGCGCCGAATGTCCGCATGGTGTCCCAGCAAGTAATGAAAAACGTCTTGATCTGCTCGCATCGCTGGCCCTGGACCGCGACCCCTACCAAACCCCGGACCTCGGCCAATTTCCCTCGACGGACCTTGCGCCGAAACGGGTTCGTCCCCCATGCTTTGTTGGAACACCACAAAGTAGTTTTCCTGGAGCAGCTTCGGCTCTTGGCTGACCTTCTCAAAGCCGGATTCAATGATCTCGGCCTCAAAAACTTCCTGGCCGGCGCGGACGTGGTTCAGCACCCAGTCGGTACTTGTTCCGGGAATGCGGCGAAAGTCCACGAGGATCACGCGACCGCCGGGTTTTAACGCCCGCTGGATGGACGCCATTGTCTTGAGCGGAAACTCGAAGTGATGGTAGGTGTCGCAAATGAACGCGACGTCGACCGACTCGGGCGGTAACCCCGTGGAGTCGGCCATCGCGAGCAGGGTGTCGACATTTCTTTGGCCCGCCTCGCGGCTGGTCGTCATAATATGATCGAGAAACTTCTGCGAAATGTCGACCGCAATAACTCGACCATTCTTTCCGACTGCCTCAGAGAACAATCGCGTGAAGAGACCGGTCCCGGCGCCGATATCGGCGACCGTCTGACCGGGCTTGATTTGGCAGGCCGCCACTATTTCATGACGACGGGCGAACAGCTCTCGGCTCTCGACTTCAAATCGGCCAATAAACTCTGGCAAGTCAGGGTTGCGATATGAATCATTGATTCCCGGGTTGACGCTTTTTTCTTGCGACCAGGCGTGCGGGGACGCCAACGAGGCGCAGATGATGATGACGAGGGTTGGGATGGTGCGAGTCATGAAACTATCTTTCTTTTATAATACGTAGAACTCACCTCTTAGTGGGGAAGCCGGGACTTTAGCGCTGCGTAGCTAAACATCCCGAGCATCGCACCGACGAACGTAAAAATGGCCATCCACGCGCCTGCGCCAATCTGAGCATAGATTGGTCCGGGGCATGCGCCTGTGATCGCCCATCCGGCCCCGAATAGCATCCCACCAATCACGACACCGGTGTGGTAAGGCTTAGGCTCGTATTTGATCGCCTTGCCATCAACAGACTTGATCTCCAAACTCTTGATGAGAAACATTGAAAGCATCGCCACGCCGATAGCAAGGCTGATAATGAGGTACATGTGCGCTTCCTGGAAGAGGAACATGTTGTGGATGCGATCCCAAGAAGCGACCTCTGATTTGATGAACAGAATGCCGAGGTAGATTCCCACTATCAAGACGCTCCCAAAAGCGAACAGCGACATGCGCGGTTGGTTCTCGTTAGTGGTTGGTCGTGTCTCTTCAGCCATGGTTTCCTCCGTTGTTTCTAGAAAAGTAAGTTTCCTAATCCCCAGGTAACCGAAAGGCCACCCGCGAAGAAGCAAATGGTCGCTAACAGGCTGGGCCAGTTGAGATTCGCGATTCCTGTGATGGAATGCCCTGAGGTACATCCTCCAGCGTAACGCGTACCGAAGCCGATCAGGAAGCCACCGAACAGTAGTTTTATAGCACCCGACGTACTTGAAAACGATTCGGGAAGCAACTGAACCGGTTCCGCACTCAGAAATCGATTTGCTAAGAATCCACCAATTGCGATGCCAATCGCGAAAATCAGAGTCCACAAGTGGCTCTTGCGATCGTGTTTACTCAGATACTCCAACTTGCTGTTTGGAGCACACATTGCTCCTACTTGTTGGAGGCTCGTTGAGATGCCAAAAGCCTTGCCCGCCAGGACATAAAGTAGCGGCACCGTCAAACCAATCAGGATTCCTGAGATCCACCAGGGCCAGGGTTGCATGATCCATTCCATCTTAGCATTCCTTAAGGTTGGAAGTAGAGAGTATTGCGGAAGATGACGAAAATCGCCACGGTCACGATCGCCACGGCGAAGACCTTCTGAAGGGAGGGACCGGAAAAGTAGTGACTAGTCCAGATCCCGACAAACATTCCCAGCACGCCGCCAACAACGAAGTACAAAGTGGTATCTAGAGTTATATCGCGCCCTGCCAAGAGATGCGATGCGACTCCTGATGCGCTTACGAGTGTGATCACCAACAGCGATGTTCCGATGGCGCGATGAATCGCCATGCCGCTATAGAGAACTAGGGCCGGCACGATTACAAAGCCGCCCCCCACGCCAAACAATCCAGCCAAAACGCCTGTCAGCACTCCGACAATTCCCAATAGCACTGCGCAAGGAGAATTCAGACGGAGGTTGCCTTCCGCGTCTCGACGGCAAGTCGGACCGTCGGCCTCATCCATCGCACAACGCACCTCGGCGCTCGGTGTGTCCGCCTTGGTCCACATCCGAACGGCTACGACAAGCATCAGCAGCGCGAATAATGTTAGGAGCAGGCGCTCAGGAATCTGAGCCGACAGCCATGAGCCGATTGGCGCTCCGATCATCCCGGCCAGGGCAAACATCAAACCTGTCGCGATCTCCACCTCCCCTGCTTTCCATCGTCCGATAAAGCCGACCAGCGAAGTCATGCCCACGGCGGCAAGCGAAATTCCCACCGCTTGGCGTGGGTCGATCGACAACCCGTAAACCAGCAGTGGCACTGCAAAGATCGCCCCGCCGCCTCCAGTTAACCCCAGCGAGAGGCCGACGATCGCACCAAAAATCAGCGATAGAAATGGCATCAATGGGTCCCTTGTTATCAACTGGGCGAACGGGTAATAGTTCTCGATTTCGATTCAAGAGATTGCCGCCATCTAGTCTCGGACGACCGGCAGCCCAGCTTCGACCCAGGCTTGATAGCCGCCCTGCATATTGACGACGTCGAAACCTGCTCGCTGCAAAAGACTCGCGGCGATTGCCGAACGACCTCCCGCCAAACACTGCGCAACTACAGGCTTGTCATTGCTTAGGCTTTCGATATTCTGCAATAGTGTGCCAAGGAATTGATGATGAGCGCCGGCGATGTGGCCAGCCTGAAATTCCGTCGCCGCACGAACGTCGATGAGCGTTACGTCCCCACGATCAATGGGCGACTGCAGTTCGCTGGGAGCTGCGGTTCGGTAAGATTGAGTCCTCAGTCCAGCGTCTTTCACCGCGCTGGCGTCGAAAAACCCTCCCACATTGTCGATTCCAATCGAACGCAAACTTCGCAACTGGGATGGAAGTGATCCTTCGTCGGCAATCAGAAAGATCGGTTGATTGTAGTCCACAAAGAAACCGGCCCATTGAACGAGATTCGACGCTGGCACGTTGATCGTGCCCGGCACATGTGATTTGCCGAACGCGACTGCGGCGCTGGTGTCGATAACAAGGCGTTTCTCTGCCGTGGCCCCCAGTTCAGCCGGACTGATATTCCGGACAGTTAGCAAGTCTTTCGTCAGTTCTGGACCCACTTTATTGACGCGCTTCATCACGGCGAAATAGAAGGGCGTCTCCGGCTGGTCGGTGAGGATGTAGTCGACGAACTCCTGCTCGTTGTCGAACTGTAGAGCACGGTTAAAGAGCTTTTCATATCCCACAGTGCTGGACGGGATGGCGCCCAGGCCTTTGCCGCAAGCGCTGCCGGCACCATGAGCCGGCCACACCTGTAGGTGATCGGGCAATTCACGAAAGCGGCGTAATGAGTGGTAGAGTTGCCGCGCCCCAACTTCAGCACTCCCGACAACGCCGGCCGCGGTTTCGAGAAGGTCGGGCCTGCCGATCGATCCGACAAAGACGAAATCCCCAGTGAAAATGCCCATCGGAACATTCGCTCCACCCCCAACGTCAGTCAACACGAACGAGATGCTCTCCGGGGTGTGTCCGGGCGTGTGAAGAACTTCGAATTTCACTTTGCCAACAAAGAACTCCTCGCCATCCCGCAGAAGCCTTGAGTCGTAGCGGCTGGCGAACTCATATTTCCAGTCGATCGGCCCTGCATCCGACAGATAGAGCTTTGCTCCCACCTGATCGGCCAGTTCCCGCGATCCCGACACAAAGTCCGCGTGAATGTGGGTTTCGGCTGCTCCAACAATCCGCAGTCCTTCGGCCTTGGCGGCTTCGAGGTAGGGACTCACGTCTCGCCCAGGATCAATGACGATTGCTTCGCCTGTCTTTTGGCAACCGACGAGGTAGGAAGCGTGGGCAAGAGACTTGTCATAAAAGTATTTGAGTAGCATGGAGAGGTACCTCCTATTAGTGTTGAACGTTGATTCACTTGCGGGTAAGATTTCACGGGACTGCCAAATGTCAGCCACATCCACCGGTGCTACAGTGTGACGACTCCATTAACTCGGCAGCCGCACTGCTTGCTTGATTCCACGGCATCTTGGCCAGCAGCATCCCCATGCCGCAGGTGTCGGTGATGCCCGCGAAGGTCAGCCCCGCGCCGACAAAGGCTGCTAGTGCGATCCAGGCGGGATGTATGAAGTAGCCCAAAACAGCACTAGTAACGACCATCAGCCCTGCTGCGATGCGAACCTGCCGTTCGAGAGATATAGTCTTCTTCCCTCGCACCACTGGCAAATCGGCCTGGACCCAAGCCTGAGTGCCTCCTTCGACATTGACCACGTTCGTATTTCCTGCCGCAATGAGTTTCTCACACGCCTGCTTGCCACGAGATCCGGACTGGCAGACGACATACAACGGTTCCGTAGCGCCATTCCGATCTGCCGCAAATATGGCAGCATCCAACTGACCAAGCGGCACATTGCGGGCAAAGCCAATGTGAATCTCGCGAAACTCCACGGGAGTTCGTACGTCGATCAACTCGACGCGTCTTCCTGCCTGCGTGATCTCATGCAACTCCTGCGGGGAAATTGTCGTTATGCTCATGTCTTGCTCTCCTCAAATCGTCCTGAATCTGCATTTGATTGAAATATCGCAATGTGTCGATATAATTAGTAAAAAAAGTTATCTACTAGCCGACGCGACTCCAAAACGATCTTCGATGCATTTCAGGATGCTCTTCAGATGGGGTTCAACGACCCGGTAAAACACCTTTCGTCCTTCCTTCTCGCTGGTGAGAAACCCGCAGCGCTGCATGAGCCGCAAATGCTCAGACGCCATGTGACTCGGCAAATCACACGCCTCTGCCAATTCACCGACCGTATAGTCACCTTGGAGCAACATCTGTACCATCCGCAACCGATGCGGATGGGCCAGCGCACGTAGACACTCAGCAGCTTGCCCTAGGGCATCTAATTTAGTCAGTCGCAGTTTCACGGCCATAGACTCACCTTGTCCTTCTGTATGCAATAATATCGACAGATTCCGATATGTCAATAGGTGACTTGGCAGATTTAGCTGGGCCCGAGCAGATTTTGGGGGCCCAGCGACGCGGACTTGCTACGATTAGTGGCTACGCTTGATTCTCACTCGCGGCAGCGCCACGGCCACTCCAAAAGTCTCGGCGACCTGAGATGAAAGAACTCCCAGGGGGCGCAGCACAATATCTTTACTGCGTCTGCCTAGAGCTAGAGCGATTGTCACAGCATTGGCCAAGAAAGAGAACCCGGGCGTCCTTACCCGTGTTCTCTGATTCTACAAGTCGTTTTACAGTAACAACTTACGACTTCAAATAGTGGAGGCGGCGGGAATCGAACCTGTGCGATCAGTTTCCCAACCACTGACGGTACAAAGACTTAGTAATCGAAGCGGTGTTTCGTCAGCAACTGGTCAGCAATCTCGTGGCATCGACTGTCCGGGCATGTCACCGATTGACGAAGCGCTCCATCGCGTGATCGAAGCGTGGCCTCGACTGCCGACTCATATTAAGGCGTCGATCGAACTCTTGTGTCGCCATCATAGGTAGCGTGCCGTCGATTCAAGCCGAGACCTTTGTCATACCCAATGACGGTTCGTCCTGGGCGCGTAACATTCCGTTTGGGGTTGAGTTCCGACAAACGGTCGATTATTGACTAGTGTCACGTGTTGATTAGTTGTTGAGAATTTCTATGCGATTCGGCCACGTCGCAGTCGCCAGCCAGCCATCGCCGCCAATATCAGTAGCACCGACGTCGCCGGTTCGGGCACAGGCGAAACCACGTAGCCATAGACGCCGCCCCCGGCCGGCGGCCTTACCAGCCCGACGAACTGGCCCCGGTCATTGAAGCCCTGGATTGTGCTGAACGTACCGGTCCCCAGTCCGCTGATCGACGGCGTGATGTCGCTCCAAGCGTTGGTAACGGGATCGTACAACTGCACACCACCAGCGACCGTCACGCCGACGATCTGCCCGAGGTTGTTTCGCTGCACCGAGGGGTAGCCAAAGGCGCCAGATTGGTTCAACAGCTCCGCGGGGAGGGGCAACGCCGACTGCAACGCGCCAGTCGGTCCCCACAGGGCCAACTGGCTGCCCGCCCAGCCGAGCACCACGCCCGCTTCGTCGATGTCGATCGGACGAATTTCATCGCCAGGCAGCAGCACCTCAAGGTTGCTGTATCCTCCCTGGCCATCGTAGATGTAGGCCTGCGTGTATGCGTCGTTGTAGATGTCATCTTCTTCGTTGAGAGGGTCCACCGGATCGAAATCGCCCCGATTGATGCCAGCCGCAAATTGATTCAAATTATTGAGACGGGTAATGTTCGTTGTGTACGAGCTCGACGAAGGTCCACTTAAAAAGTCTTGGGGATCTGGCGGATTCATATAGGGGTAGAGCGGGTCGAGAGCTGAGAGCGTCTGAGTGACTCCCGCATTCCAAATGGCGAGACCTGAGAATGCATTGGATGGCATGTCTAAGGGGTCGTTGGGAAAAGCTTGGATCAGCACGTTGCCAGAGTCATTGAGACATCCCCGCGAAAACAGGGACGCAAAGTACCCGGGGATCTCGATCGGCACGGCAGGTTCGCCGGCGCCGACAAATTGCGGCTGAAAGTCGACATCATTGCCGACTGTGTCCCCGACGTTGTTGATGTCGAGACTGCTTCGCGTCGGCACTATCTCCGTGTTGCCATCGCGATAGTTCACCGCGCTACGGACGGGACCCGCTCCCAAATTCTGAATAATGTAGCCGGTAGACTGGCCCTGCTCGTTAATATCGAACAACCAACTATCGACCAGGCCGGGATGGTAGGGCGCGATGAGAATGTCGACGGAGTAAGGGCTGGCAGTCGCTCGATCCGCTACCGCCACCAATAGCAGCATCGCGGCACAGCCGAACTTGAACAAGTAAACTTGTCGTCCCGTTCCCCGAACTCGCGAACGGCCGCGCTTCCGCAGATGCCCGCAGGCCACGGCAGCTAGTCCGGCCAACACGAGAAAGCCTGTGCCTGGCTCCGGCACCGATTGAACGGAATCGATCCGGAAAGTAATCCGCCCAGTTGCCTCGAAGTCATCGTCGTAGATGTCGACAATGCCATACCGCACATCAAACGACGGCAGCGGCAGGCCCGCTGGCAGGGCCTGAGAGCTAAACACTCCGCCCGCCGAGTCCGCGAGGAAAATTTGCCCACTCGCATATTGGGACAGATCGGCCTCGCTAAAGTCGAACAGCGCCGAAGTGTCGTCGAGGGCATCGGCGTAGCGAAACGAATCGCCAACGGGAAAAAACGGCGGAGCAGTATCGGTCAGATTATTGTCGCCCACAATCATGTTCGAGAGCGAGGATGCGGCTGAATGGGCAGCCGTACCACCGATATTGAGATTCAGTTCGGTGTTGGCGGGCGTCGCGCGATGGGTATAGCCAGTAAAGTTCGCATTCAGGGAGAATGGATCCCGGTTGGGGGTGTCCGTATACGTGAAGGAGCCGCTGACCGGAGCTCCCACCACTGCGGAACTAGTCAAGAAACCACTCGGGTTCGCGACCTCGGTCACCGTGCCCGTAAAGTTGTAGGTGAAAAAGTCCGCCTGGGCTGCTGGAGTAGCGAACAACGAAGCTAAAACGGTGAGGCAGGCGATCAACGGGAGTTGCTTGATGTCGCTCAACGAACGTCGACGGAGAATCAGGGCGATGACGCCGACGGCAACCAGCGACATGGACGCGGGCTCAGGAACGCCATCCGGGTTCGGAGGAAGAATGGCGATGGCGCGATCGCCGGTCGCGTTGCTGGTGGGCGGGAACAGCGTCTGGCCATCCTGCGTGCTGATAAAAGCGAGGCCCCCGACGATGTCAGCGCCCCAAAGAAGGGACATCTGCCCGTCAGCGTCGGTGAGAACGGGATTGGCGGAGCTAGTTGTGGCACCAATGAGCGCGGTGATGTTAAGCGTGAAGGCGCCGCCGACCTTGCCGGGAATCGTCGCGACAGACTCGTTGGCGTAGGGATCGCCAGCAGTATCAGGATCGACCAAGGCTGGGGGCGTGAAGCTGCCGGTCGCGGAACGAGTCTTGGGATTAGAATAGACCTGGGCGGCGTCGAACGTCCCCCGGAACGAATTGGAGCCGGAGATGTCCGTGTTGAAGTTGACCTCTGCCTCGCCGTGGGTGGCGGCATCGCCATTTGAGATGGGGAAAAGTTGGTCGACCATCGCCCGGTAGGAGCGGGCCGAGGCGAGCTTGAAGGTCACGGCGACGGGCGTCCCGACGGGGAGCGTGTCGGATTGGATGATGAAGTTCTCGAAGTAAACGACCTTGCTGTTCGAATTCGCCTGACCAGGCGGCAGGCCTGGCACTGGACCAGAGCAGGCGTGGGAATTGAGCGTCAACGAGCCCGACGTACCACCAAGCATAGCGGAGGCGATTGCCTCGTCATTGGCAACGTTTAGATTTAGCGGGTCGGCGGTTCCATCCTTGGTGTCACTGGGGAGAACATTGGTGACGAAGGCCGAATTCAAGACCTTCCCACTCGTTCGAATCTGAGTGATTGCCGCCCCCTGCGCCGATTGCACAGCGGTCAGTAGCGTAAGAGCCACGATAGTGTGACAGAATTGTGAAGCAATTCGCATGGACATGATGTGTTCCTTGTGAGGCGTTGGGTGTGGTCGCCGTGCGAACGGGTTTGGGGTTGGCGACTGATTCTACTGGTTCAGCGTGAACTGGAGTTCTCGCTTCGAGGCTTTAGCGTGCTAAATGGTCGCTAGAGGTTTAAGCTTTCACTGTCTTTGGTTTGGTCGGCCCTTGCCGGAGGAGCGGTTCGTATAACCCAGTCATGCAACGGCTGAAGTCTATGTTCACATCGCGATTCATGGTTTTTTCGCCTTGTTTGTTTTCAGCAGAACTCTGACAACTCAGCTTGATCAATTTGATTCCCGGCCACGCCACCCTTACCGAGTGCGCATACAAAAAGCGTTGGCGTCTTCTTTCACCAGCAGGACTGATAAGTCACTTGAGGTGGAAGAAGGCGCCAACGCCTTCTGGCAGATCAAATAAATTAGGAGCAATGCTTTGCGGCCGAAGCCACTACTGCAATCGCCGATACTCTCCTGTAGTTCAAATTACTATTAAATAAATCTGCCCGCACGGCGGGAGTCCACGATGATCCTCGCACAATTGCGGTTCATGTCAATGGTGGGTCAAGCTCCAGAAGCCTGTCGGTGAAATCGACCTCAACAGGGTCGCGGTTGGCCTTCGCGCTGGAAGCTGGACTAATGTTAACAGCTTTGCGTATCTGCCAACTCTTGGTGTGAGGGGCACTTTGGCAGTCGCGGAATCAATTTGATGGCGCCCGTGTCGTGGGCATGCGGCGCCGGACTGGCGCTGCCCAAACGACAAATGTGACTGCCATGGGGATTTCAAGTGGAAGGTTGAAAATTGTGTAAGTGCAGACGTTTAGCGCACCACCGGAGGGTGGTTTTTTAAATGGAGCCGGAAGGCTCGGTCTTTGGTCCATGAGGATCATCTCTGTCACGTGGTGATCACGTTTCGCCGTACAGGTAATCCATAAGAGGGACGGCCCCAAACTGCCTTATCAGGCGGTGGTGATCCGACAGAGCGCCATGCACATGTCAGGCAGGAATGCCGTAGGGCGTGAAGGCAGTGTGGATCCTCACACGAGTTCAGGACCGGTCCCCGTTTGTGTCTGTGTTGTTGATTCTGATATTCAAGCGGGCTAGAACAGCAGGTAACACGTCACCAATCGGCTGGGGGCCCCGTCGGCGATGTGTGTGCTGCTCCAAGACCTCAGCGACGATTTTCGCTTCCTGGTGGCAAGTGTTGTAGGGTAGTTGACCAACAGCGGCTTCCAGGTCAGCCAACAAGACATCCATGGGTGTCTCGTGCTCCTGATGAAAGCCCCGCAGTTTGTCCAAAATGGAGTCGGGCTTTTGAAAGCAGGGGTGCCGCATCGGTTCGTCCCCGGCGACACAGGCCAACGCCAAGCGGCTGAATCGCTTGGCGATCTTGACGCGACTGGCTCGCTTGTCCACGCCGCGCGCTAGATCTAATTCTGCCTGGCCGCGGTAATAATGGCAGTGACAGGCCAGGTTGTCAGCGATTCCCATGAGCACGCACCGCAGCCGGCGATTGGCTTGGCGGATGATTGTTCCACGGTCGTTGTCGGTTTGATCGCTTTGATAACGGGACGGGAACAAGCCTGCGCGACCGGTAATGGCATTTGCATTGGCATACCCTGCGATGGGTCCCATTTCGGCCGCCAAGTCGGCGGCCGAAACGACGTTGATCCCGGGAATGGCCAGCAAGCGAATGTACGGAGTTTGCACCACGTCGCTGGCCAGTTGCCGCTCCAAGACGGCGATTTGTCGGTGAAAATGCTGATACAGCTCGTGTAGATCGGTCCAGATGGCATGGTGCATCGGCCCGTCTTGAATGGGATCGTCCTTCGCTTGGGCGGCCCAAGCCAGAACCTTGTCGATGGTCCGCAACTGGTGGCGTACCTTGCGCTGGCTCAGATATCGGCTCAAGCGATTCCGTCCGAGTGCAAGCAGTTTGGCAGGTGAGTCACAGTGAGTAGCAATCGCCAGGGCGGTCGGGATTTCGAACAGGCGATTGAACAACCCGGCATAGCCGGGCATGGCCAGATGCAAGTGGTCCCGAATCTGGCAGGCCAGGGAAGCTGCCTTTTCGACGAGGTTGCGGCGATGTCGTGCCCGTAGCTGCAGGTCGCGATAGGGAGCCTCAAGCTCTCGCTCGCACAGCCCAAAGCCTGCGACCGCCGCTCGGTGTTGCGCGTAGAGGTCGTTTTCATCGGTCTTGTTGCCAGGATCGGCCGGCATGCGATACTGCTTGGTCGCGAACGGATGGACAATGCGCGTTTCGAAGCCGGCCCTGGCAAACGCCCGCTTCGGCGGCAAGTCGGCATGTTCGATGCGTTCGATCGCGCCAACATGGTCGATCAAGACCGATGCCGGTACCACGATTTCGCGGTCATGATCGGTGTCGGACTCCAATACGTGGCCGAAGACGCGAGCACCGGCTCAGGCATCGGCACCGACGATACGGTGAACCAGCCGGCGGCCTACTTGGAGCTCTTTTCCAAGGAGACTGGCCGATCGCTCGGCACGTTTCTCGTGGCGGCTGCTTTGCCCGTGCAGCCAATCGGAATTGGTGGCCCCACATGCGAAATTACTCTCCGTTACCAGCGAACTTACTACCCATATTCGCTCACGCTGAAAGATTTTCGCTTCGATCGCTACGTCGGTACGAACAAGCCGAAGAACTACTCGTCGCTTGTTCATCTGAACGATCCAGCGCAAAACGTCGATCGCGAAGTGCTCATTTGGATGAATAATCCGCTGCGCTACGCGGGCGCCACTTTCTATCAGGCCGACTTCGACCAATCGACCGAACAGACTACCGTTCTGCAGGTCGTAACCAACCCCGGTTGGATGGCTCCTTATGTCGCCTGCATGCTTGTGGCCACCGGCATGGTGGCGCATTTTGGCATAGCGCTTGTGCGCTTTTCACGTCGCCGCGCCGAAGAAGTCGCCCAATCAAACGCGCTGCACGCGGCAGACCAACAAATCAGCCGCCAGCGCGTCGGGCAATCGATCGCTTGGAACGCATCTACCAATTGGTTTCCGGCGCTCGTGGTTATCCTGTCTGCCCTGTATGTGGTCGGCAAGACGCGGATGCCACAATCGGAACCCAGCGAGATGCAGATCTACGAATTTGCCAAGTTGCCGCTCGCATACCAGGGCCGCGTTAAACCTTACGACACCGTGGCACGCAACGCTCTGCAAATCCTCTCCGGCCGGCAAGAGGTCATTGTGGAACAAGGCGCGGGGAGGGCCAAGTTGCCCGCGATTCGCTGGCTACTGGATGCAATCTCTGGTGCCCCCACCGCCAACGACCATCACGTCTTCCGAATCGAGAATTTGGAGTTGCTGGACACGCTCGGTCTGAAACCGCGCGAAGGTTCGTTCCGATATTCGTTGAACGATTTTCGCGACAATCTGGACGAACTCCAGAAGCAGATTGTGTTGGCCGATGCGCAGCCAGAAGGCACCCGCTCGCTTTATCAAAACGACGTGCTTCGGTTGGCGAAGAAGCTGAATTCGTACAGCGCGCTGGTCCAATCGTTCCGATTGGCAGACTTTTCCATCGATCAGGACAAACTCACTGAGAGCCCTTTGCTCGTTCAATTAGCGATTGAACAGTTGCGCGGCGTCGAGACTCCTCACTCCGTGCCGCCTCGTGAGCCCAGTGGCCGCTGGACTCCTCTGATGGAAGCGGAGTTCGAATCGCTACAAGACCGCGCGTCCAATCGGCCAGTCAATCTCGCAACTGTCACATTGAGCACTATGTTGGCAGCCTATGCCCGCAACGACATCACGACGTTCAACAGGCAACTTGCCGATTATCGCCGCATTATTGCCGATTACGAGCAATTGCTTGTCACCAATGCAGATCAGCTAGATAAGGTCGGCGTGAAAAAAGCCGAAGTCCTTTCGCAGCGCAGAATCAACTTCGAGGTATTCTACAACCAATTCAGCCCGTTCTATTACGCGATGGTGCTGTACTTCCTAGCATTTGTGCTGGGCGTGATATCGTGGTTAGGTTGGGCCGAGCCGTTGCGGCAGGCGTCGATATGGCTGCTGGCCTTCACCTTTGCACTGCACACGTTTGCCCTCGTGGCCCGGATCGACATCTCGGGTCGCCCGCCGGTGACGAATCTATATTCGTCCGCCGTGTTCATCGGCTGGGCATGCGTGCTGTTCGCGATTGTCTTCGAGCAGATACACCGTTTGGGGCTGGGGAACATAGTGGCTGCGGTGATCGGCTTCCTGACGCTGTTGGTGGCCCATTTCTTGTCGCTCGACGGCGACACTTTCGTAGTGTTGCAGGCGGTGCTCGACACCCAATTCTGGCTTGCCACCCACGTCGTTTGCATAACGCTTGGTTATGCCACCACATTCCTGGCCGGTGGATTCGGAGTTCTCTATGTGCTTTTCGCCCTTGTGCGGCCGATGCTAGACGACCAACGCCGCCAACTGACGCGGATGATCTACGGCACGCTCTGCTTTGCGATCTTTTTCAGTTTCGTAGGCACTGTACTGGGCGGACTGTGGGCCGACGACTCGTGGGGCCGCTTCTGGGGCTGGGACCCGAAGGAGAACGGCGCGCTGATCATCGTCCTCTACAACGCGCTAGTACTTCACGCCCGCTGGGGCGGCTTGGTCGCCGGCCGTGGCTTCGCCCTCTTGGCCATTGGCGGCAACATTGTCACCACATGGTCCTGGTTCGGTGTGAACGCGTTAGGCGTCGGGCTGCACGCCTACGGAGCCAACGACAGCAGCACGGCAATGTGGCTCTTGACATTCGCCGTGTCGCAACTTGTGCTAATTCTGCTCGGCGCGGTGCCGCGTCAGTGGTACGTGCCCCTCAGCGTATTGCGATCCAGGGCGGCGCTTAAGTCGCTGCAACCGAACTAGTCGCAGGCAGACGATGCGTAGCATCGCAGGAAGCGCCTTATTCCTAATCAGGACGCTGCTTCCCGCAAGATATTGCAGGCGTTCAGCTTGTGAATGGCGGTCGACACCGTTATGTACGCGGGCTTGACTTTCGATCTCGGGTAATGAACTTGTTGCAAGAACCTGGGATACGGACTCGCCGCGACCTTGGGGCTTGAAGCAAAGTCGATTAAACGCCGATTTCCGCAGGCGACAATCGACTGACATTTATTCAATTATTGGCCGTTGGGAGTTCAGCGGTATTGAAATTCGATGTGGTATCGTTTGAGCCAGGCGATGGTTTGGCTGTCCTTATCAAACGCGGCCTCGCGGAGGATCGGGTTGTGGCTGCGGCGATCGAAGAGGACTCGAAGTCGTCGATTCGGTAAGACTTCTACGGTGCCGCTAGTTTCGACGAATTTGCGCGATCATTGTTTCGGCTTGGCTTTCTCGAACCCTTTCAGCTTGCTTGCCAACCAACGATAACAGCCATTGGCGATCACGGTGAGGGTCACATCTAAATCCTAGTTAGTGTCTGTCGGGAAACTTGTTTGTTGGGGAAAAAAAGGGGAATTCACAGTTCAGAGGGGTTGAAGATTTGAGTCGGTTGTGCGAACAACCAGGAAGTTTTCAGATTACCACTCAAATCTTCGCTCACCAGGAGGCCCTTCGAGCATGCGAATTCCCCATCAAGACCA